>CAYYHU010000014.1:0-48936 GCA_964471865.1 uncultured Ilumatobacteraceae bacterium
GAGCGACGAGCGGACCAAGGGATACCCGAGGCTTCGACGGAGACATCGACATCGGTGGCTGCTGCGGTGTCGGGCACCCCCGTGGTGTCCTTGCGGCGCGCTCCGACTCCAGTGGCCGTGGGCGCCGCTTTGGGTTCGTTGCGATTCCAGTTGGGCTCGATTGCGAACGAGGTAGCCGGGAAGGGATGTCTCGCTGTGGGGGTTCACGATCGTGAGGTCGTGGCGATCGACGCAGGGGGCGAATACATCCCGGCGAGCACCATGAAACTGGTCCTTGGTGCCGTGGCGCTCGAGGTCCTCGATCCCCAATTCCGATTCTCGACCGAGATTCGGGGAGATCTCGTCGGAGGGATTTCTGCGGGTCCCGTTCATCTCATCGGCGGGGGAGATCCTCTCTTGGCCTCGTCGTGGTACCCCGATACCCAACGGCGCCCACCTCTGCCGCGCACCCCCTTCGAAGACCTGATCACCGGAGTCGTCGAATCCGGACTGATCTCAGTCGATGGGGACATCGTGGTCCACGACGACCGTTACGACGCCGAACGTTATGTACCGACCTGGGGTGACGGCATCCGCGGAACCGAGGCCGGGCCCGTAGGAGCACTCCTCGTCAACGACGGTTTCGTCACCGGAAATCCGATCAAGGGACCAGATCCGGCGCTCGCGGCGGGCGAAGAACTGCGTCGCGGTCTGCTCGAGGCCGGAATCGTCGTCACCGGAACCGTCCGGCGAGCACTTCCCAGCGACATCGTGGCGAACGATGTGATCGCCCGAGTGGTGTCAGCCCCGCTGCGGGAGGTCATCGGGGAGATGTTGACGACCTCGGACAACACCACCGCGGAGATGATCATCAAAGAACTCGCCTATGCCGCCGACCTCGATCCCACCCGGGAGAACGGTGCATCGGTGGTTCTGGGCCAACTACAACGCTGGGGAGTCGACACCGAAGGCGTCTGGATCGTGGACGGAAGCGGGTTGGATCGCGGTAACCGACTCAACTGCGCTCTCGTGATGCAGATCCTGAACCTGCCCGGGATGATCGATCGTCTCGTTCCCTTGATGGCCGTAGCCGGTCAGACCGGCACCATGGCCGATCTGCTCGAGGGCACACCCTTGGACGGCCGCCTGGTTGCGAAGACGGGCAGCCTGACCGGGGTGAAGGCCTTCAGTGGAGTCCTTCCTGACACCGCCGGGGTGGACCTGGTGTTCTCGATGATCGTCAACGATGCATCCGCTCGGGACTGTTCCAGTACCGAGTGTGCGCTGCTTGACGACCTCGCCCGGGGACTCATCACCTATCCCGGCCGTATTCCCGATCCCTCCCGATTGGGCCCACTCGTCGACGAGGAGGCCCCATGACGGAATCCGAGCAGTCCCGGGAGCGTCCCGAGGTCACACCGATGTTCCCTCTGGGTCTGGTGTTGCTTCCCGGAACGGTCCTCCCACTTCATGTGTTCGAACCTCGATATCGAGCATTGGTCCAGGAGTGTCTCGGACGCGAACCCGCCGAATTCGGCGTCGCGCTCATCGAACGGGGAACCGAAGTAGGTGGTGGTGACGAACGCAGCCGGGTCGCCACGATGGCTCGAATGGTGCAGGTCGCGGCGCTTCCCGACGGTCGCTACGCCCTCGTCACCGTGGGAACCGAGCGGATACGGATCACTTCGTGGCTCGAGGACGACCCCTATCCGCGAGCACTCGTGGAACCATGGCCCGATACCGATGCGGTCTTGCGCTCGACGGATCGACTCGAACTGCATGTCGCCGCCACTTCGGCTCGCGTCCGCCGATGCACGGCGTTGGCTCTCGAACTCGGGGACCAGGTGGCTGATCCGGCCTCGGACCTGGCAGAGGATCCGATTCTCGCCACCTATCAACTCGCCCATCTCGCACCTCTTGGTCCCTGGGATCGCCAGCGGCTCTTGAGTGTCCCTGGCGCCGTGGAGCGTCTCGATGTCCTCGACGAGATCCTCGACGATGTCGAGGCGTTACTGCAGTTCCGCCTCGGTGCCCCACCCGAGTGACCCCGCACCTGAGTGACGTCGAGGTACTCGATCTGCTAGACAAGAACAGATGTCCTCACAGGATCGAGACGGCCAGGGCCCGAGCCCGGACACCGAGGCCACGTCGATTGGCGACATGGTCGATCTGGTCAAGGACTATGCCCGACAGGAAACCCTCGGTCCCTTGCGTGGTGCGGGACGGTGGCTGGCGTTTGGCGCCGCGGCGGCGCTGTGCATCGGAATGGGTCTCGCCCTGGTCGCACTCGGACTTCTGCGACTGATCCAAAGTGTCGGCGATGACGTCTTCGACGGTGCCTGGTCCTTCGTGCCGTACCTGATCGTCCTGGTCCTCGTCGGGATCGCCACGGCAGTGGCCGTGAGCCGCATCTCGAAATCCACGTTGGGCAAGGAGCCGTCGTGACCAATCGTCGTATCTCCCGAGACGACCTCGAACGATCACTGCGAGGCGTTCAGCAATCCGTGACCGGTGAGGTCGAGGAGCGTAAGCAGCAGGTGTTGTCCGTGCTCGCCGTGGGGGGAGCGGTGTTGCTCGTGGTGTTCTTCCTCCTCGGTCGACGCAGTGGCCGCAAGCGTTCGACGCTCGTGGAGATCCGCCGGCTCTGATGGCCAACACGGGTTCGTCTGTCAGTACCGCCTTCCGCTTCATGCGGGCACCGGTGTCGTCGGTGCGGTCGTTGGCATGGCGTCGGGGCCTTCTCGACGGTCAGCGGGGTTGGCTCGTCCTGGCCGTGACCCTGTGGGGACTGGGGCGGCTTCGCAAAGCCGCGGGCCGCACTCCCGAACTCGTCAGTAGCGAGCGGCTCAAGCCTGGTGAGACCATCCAGATCACCGCCCTCGAGCGCCACGGGGGGACCTCGAGTCCTTCCCGCAACGCCGTATGATCGTCCAGCTGCGTAACCCCCGCCGCGAACTCGTCCTCGAAGGAACTCGCCGGGTGAACGCGCTGCTCGACGAACTCGGGCTCAATCGGGAAGCTCATCTCGTCATCTGCAATGGAACGCTCATCACGGGTGATGTCGTCATCGATGCCGATGCCACCGTCGAGATTCGCCCGGTGATCTCGGGAGGGTCCTGATGAAATGCCGGGTCTGCAAAGACACCGCCGTGGTCGACCTACCGCGTCATCACGCCGCATTCTGCGCAGCGCATCTCGAACAACTCTGTCGGCGTCAGGTGACCAAGGCCATCGAGGATTTCTCGATGATCACCCCTCAGGAGCGCGTTCTGGTCGCGGTCTCAGGCGGCAAGGACTCCTTGGCCCTGTGGGACATTCTCATCGAGTTGGGATACCAGGCCGAAGGTTTGTACATCGGCCTCGGGATCGGCGAGTACAGCGATGCCTCGGCTGAGCACACCCGCCGATTCGCCACCGATCGATCTCTGACCCTTCATGAGGTGTCGTTGCGAGACACCTACGGCTACGACGTTCCGACCGCCGCAGCGGCGACGCGGCGGGTGCCGTGTTCGTCGTGCGGATTGTCCAAACGCCACCTCTTCAACACCGAAGCGATGGCACGAGGTTTCGACATCGTCGCCACGGGTCACAATCTCGATGACGAGGCGGCGGTGCTGTTCGGCAACACCCTGCGATGGGATCTCGATTACCTCGCCCGTCAGGTTCCGGTGCTACCGGCCCGACCGGGATTCCCCCGACGCATCAAACCTCTGATCCGCCTGACCGAACGCGAGACCGCAGCCTGGTGCATCGTGCGTGGAATCGACTACCTCGTCGAAGAATGCCCCATGGCCCAAGGCAACCGACATCTGGGCTACAAGAACGCCCTCAACGAGGTCGAGGCAACCTCACCGGGAACGAAAGCCTCGTTCTACCTCGGTTTTCTCGAACGCATGGCTCCCGAACTCGCCGACCGGCACTCTGAGGCCCAAGAGCATCTGGGGTCGTGTTCATCCTGTGGGGCTCCCACGACCGGTGAGGTCTGCGCATTCTGTCGCCTCGTGTCCACGGCCTCGGCCCATGACCCCGTTCCCGTAGAGCTGGTGCGACGACCTCGACGAAAGAGACGGCGATGACTTCGACTTTCCAGGCCGGCGAACGAGCGTTGCTGGTGGACTCGAAACAGCGGCGATACCTCGTGACTCTCGCTGAGGATGGAGAGTTCCACAGTCATGCCGGCTACGTCGCTCATACCGAGATCATCGGCCGGGAGGAAGGGGTTCGGGTTCGATCCACCCGGGGCGCGGGATACGTCGTGGTGCGTCCCACCCTCGAGGATTTCGTTATCGAGATGCCACGTGGCGCCCAGGTCATCTACCCCAAGGATCTGGCCCCCATCTGCATGCTGGGCGATATCGGACCAGGCCTACGCGTTCTCGAGTCCGGAGTGGGATCTGGGGCGCTCTCGATGACCATGCTGCGCTGGGGCGCCACGATCGTGGGCTACGAACTCCGTGAGGACTTCGCAGCTCGCGCTCAGGCCAATGTGACGAGCTTTCTCGGGGCATCGGCTGCGCAGCGCTACGAGGTGCAGATCCGCAACTGTTACGAAGGAATCGACGAAACGGGTCTCGACCGGATCGTTCTGGATCTCCCCGAACCGTGGCAGGTCGTGCCTCATGGCGAGCGGGCCCTGCGACGTGGGGGAATTCTCGTGGCCTACACCCCGAGTATCACCCAGGCCGCCCAGGTCCGGGCCGCCTTCGACAACGGCCACGGGTGGATGGGAGCGCGAACGCTAGAGGTGTTGCATCGCACCTGGCATATCGCCGGGGCCTCGGTGCGTCCAGATCATCGAATGGTGGCGCATACCGGATTTCTCACCACTGCGCGCTATCTCGGTGCGTCATCAGAGACCCACACCGAGACGCCCGCAGTGTCCTCACCGGAATCATCTGCTCCATCTGAGGTCGACGAATACCACGACTGAACGTTGCTGCCACCGAGACCAGCACTCTGGCCGAACAATGCAAACGAGCCCTACATCAGCCTGAGGCCGATATAGGGCTCGACGATCGACGATGCCTGAACTCACGCCGCTGCCCGGACCCGAGGGCCCAGGTTCACAGAACCGACGGTGCGATCAGGGCTCGATGAAAATGCACTCGCCGGGGCATTCCTCGGCGGACTCGATCACGGCGTCGAGTTGGCCGTCGGGAATGTTGGCCAGGCCATCAGCACCCTGAGGGTTGCCCTTGGCCGTAGCGAAAATCTTGTCGCCTTCCTTGACGTAGGCGAGGCCGTCGTCGAGAAGAGTGAAGACGTCGGGGGCGATTTCCTCGCACAGCCCGTCCCCGGTGCAGAGATCCTGATCGATCCAGACCTTCATGACAGCTCCTTGTCCCTTCGATGCGTTGTCTGCGTCCGGATGGCGCAACGGAAAGTTTACATGGGATTGACGGTGGAAACAGGATCCTCCGCGCCGAGTCCAAGGATCTCGCCGTGTAGGTTCCAGCCCAGGAGGTGCATCAGTGACCGAACCCATCGAGCGCCCCGACAACCCAGAAACCGCGGATCTCGCCAACGAGAACCTCGAACTTCGACGCCGTCTCGACGACGTACCCAGGCGCTTGCGGGCGCTCGAAGAACGTCTCCTCGAGACCAAAGGTCAACTCGCTCAAGCGGTGGCTCAGAACGAGAAACTCTCCTACACCTTGCGAGAGGCCCGCGAGCACATCTCCACCCTGCGCGATGAGGTCGACAAACTCACCCGACCTCCATCGGCGTATGGGGTCGTGGTCGGCAAGAACGACGATGCCACCGTCGACATCATGACCAGTGGTCGCAAGATGCGAGTGAATCTGCATCCCGATATCGATCCGCTCACGTTGGAACGCGGCGCCGAGGTGGTGCTGAACGAATCGTTCAACGTGGTCATGGCCCGCCGACCCGAAATCGTTGGAGAGGTCGTCAGCCTGAAAGAAGTGCTCGAGGACGGTGTG
The DNA here is from genome assembly GCA_964471865.1 of uncultured Ilumatobacteraceae bacterium. Taxonomy (GTDB): domain Bacteria; phylum Actinomycetota; class Acidimicrobiia; order Acidimicrobiales; family Ilumatobacteraceae; genus CAYMUC01. Next base: position 5,922 of record CAYYHU010000014.1, read on the forward strand.
CGCGCACTCGTCGTGGGTCGAGCCGATGAGGAACGGGTCTGTGAACTCGCCGATGCTCTGCGCGGCTCGTATCTGCGCAGTGGTGACACCCTGCGCCTCGATACCCGCACCAATCTGCTCCTCGAGAAGCTTCCCCGGCCCGAGGTCGAGGATCTGTTGCTCGAAGAGGTTCCCGATCTGACCTACGCCGATATCGGGGGACTCGACGACCAGATCGAGCAGATCGCAGACGCGGTCGAGTTGCCCTTCCTCCATGCCGACTTGTTCGCCGAGCACCAGTTGCCGGCCCCCAAAGGCATCTTGTTGTACGGGCCGCCTGGATGCGGCAAGACCTTGATCGCCAAGGCGGTGGCCAACAGCCTGGCGAAGAAGGTCGCTGCACGAACGGGAGGCGACAAGGCTCGGAGTTACTTCATCAACATCAAGGGTCCCGAGTTGTTGAACAAGTACGTGGGCGAGACCGAACGTCAGATCCGCCTGGTGTTTCAACGAGCTCGAGAGAAAAGTGAAGAGGGTTGGCCCGTGATCGTCTTCTTCGATGAAATGGATTCGATGTTTCGAACCCGGGGCTCAGGCATCTCCTCGGATATGGAATCCACGATCGTTCCCCAGTTGCTCGCAGAGATCGACGGTGTCGAGGGTTTGCGCAACGTGATCGTGATCGGGGCGACGAATCGTGAGGATCTCATCGATCCGGCCATCCTGCGGCCCGGACGTCTCGACGTGAAGATCAAGATCGAACGGCCCGATGCCCAAGCAGCCCGAGCGATCTTCGCCCGCTATCTGCATGCCGAGCTACCCCTGGATGCGGACGAGGTCGAACGCCTCGGAGGTGGCGACCCCAGCGCCGCCACTGCGGCGATGGTCGATGCGGCCGTGACCGAGATGTATCGAGATGACGTCGACAACCAGTTCCTCGAGGTCACCTACGCCAATGGAGACAAAGAAGTCCTCGACTATCAGGATTTCGCATCGGGAGCGATGATCGAGAACGTGGTGCGCCGGGCCAAAAAGCTGGCCATCAAGCGATCGATCGCCGGTGGTCCGAGCGGACTGCGCACCGAGGATCTCGTCGCCGCAGTGCGTCAGGAATTCAAAGAACACGAGGATCTTCCCAACACGACCAACCCCGACGATTGGGCGAAGATCTCCGGGAAGAAGGGCGATCGAATCGTGTTCATCCGGACCCTGGTGGGCTCGGACCGTCCCGACACCGGCCTCACCGGCGGTCGGGCGATCGAGCGCACTGCCACCGGGCAGTACCTCTGAGTCCGTCCCGGTAGGGTGCGCCCATGGCATTGCCCAAGGTCTGTGGCATCGAGACCGAGTTGGGCATCGTGGTCCGTGGCGCCGAGTCGAATCCGGTCCTGGCCTCGTCTCTCGTGGTCAACGCCTACGTGAACGGTTCCGCACCTCGCATAGCCTGGGACTTCGATGCCGAGCAGCCCGGCAACGATGCCCGAGGTTTCAACCTCATCGACGTGATGGCCCCCGAGGTGGAGACCCACCTCGTAAACGCGGTGTTGACCAACGGGGCGCGTTTTTATGTAGATCACGCTCATCCCGAGATCTCCACACCGGAATGCCGCGACCCCCTCGAAGCCCTCGTCTACGACCGAGCAGCCGAGGAGATCGCCCGGGATGCCATGCGTGCAGCCAACGCCCTTTTGCCCCCTGAGGGCGAGGTCGTTCTCTACAAGAACAACTCCGATGGCAAGGGCAACAGTTACGGCTGCCACGAGAACTACCTCATGGATCGTGAGATTCCCTTCGGACGGATCGTCAGCCAGATCACCCCTCATTTCGTCACCAGGCAGATCTTTTGTGGGGCGGGAAAGGTCGGATGTGAACTTCCGGGACTCGAACCCGGTGCCGTGCCCTTCCAGATCAGCCAACGAGCGGACTTTTTCGAAGAAGAGGTCGGTCTCGAAACGACCTTGAAGCGTCCGATCGTCAACACCCGTGATGAACCTCACTGCGATCCTCAGCGCTACCGGCGCCTTCATGTGATCGTGGGCGATGCCAACATGAGTGAGGTCGCGACTCTGCTGAAGGTCGGAACGACGGCGATCGTCCTCGCCATGATCGAAGATGATCGGCTCGGCACCGACGTGCTGTTGGCCGATCCGGTCCGAGCCATCCGGGCCATCAGCCATGATCCCGACCTCACCCGCACCGTGATGCTGCGATCGGGTCAGCGCATGACGGCCCTCGAGATTCAATGGCATCTCTACGCCAAGGCCCGGGCCTATGCCCAGGACCGTGGGCTCGAAGCTGTGGGAGAGACCATCGGATTCGAGGTTCTGGACCGCTGGGAACAGGTTCTCGGAGGACTCGAGAGGAATGATCCCGGGCTGGCCACGACCGTGGATTGGATTGCCAAACGGCGTCTCGTCGAGGGTTACCGAGATCGTCATGGTCTCGCAGGTGACGATCCCCGGCTCAAGGCGCTGGATCTGCAGTACCACGATCTGCGCACCGAACGCTCTTTGGCGTCGCGGGTGGGGCTCGAAACCATCGTCGATCCCGAAGATGCTCGGCGAGCCATGTCGGATCCCCCGACGACGACCCGAGCCTATTTCCGGGGGCGATGCCTGCAGCGGTGGCCCGATGAGGTCGTGGCCGCCAACTGGGACTCGATGGTGTTCGACGTGGGACGTGAACCACTTCGGCGCGTCCCGATGATGGAGCCGCTGCGCGGTACCGCTGCCCATGTCGCTAGGTTGATCGATGAGAGTTCCACGGCGGCCGAACTCGTGTCCCGCCTGGGGAGTTGAGCGGAGCGCACGAGACAGGACCGAGGGAACGGACCACGAGGACCATGGCTGAACGCACCCAGAAACCACGTACGTCACCGGAGCGACGTCACGACGACGAAACCGTCGATGACACCGAGACCGTTGCGGGCACCGGAGACAAGTTGATCGCTGAACTCGACGATCTCTTAGACGAGATCGACGAGGTCCTCGAGTCCAATGCCGAGGACTTCGTGAAGAGTTATGTGCAAAAGGGTGGCCAGTGAGCGCTTCGTTGTCGATGCCGTTTTTCGGACCTGGCGATGATCCCGGGCCCAATTTCCCCGAGCTGCTACGCCGGGTCGGACGGGATCCATTCGGCGCGGTTCAGGCAGCCTTGGGTTCCACGACCTTGTCGGTTCCTCATGCGACCACCTGTGTGGCGTTGCGATGTGCCGGGGGCGTCGTGATGGCTGGAGATCGACGGGCGACCTCGGGAAACTTGATCAGCCACCGGGGCATGGAGAAAGTCGTCCAAGCCGATCGGTTCAGCGGAGTCGCGATCGCGGGTGCGGCCGGGCCGGCGATGGAGATGATCAAGCTGTTCCAATTGCAGCTCGAGCACTACGAAAAAGTCGAAGGCCAAGGCATCAGTCTCGAAGGTAAGGCCAACCAACTCTCGATGTTGGTGCGCTCGAATCTCCCCGCTGCCATGCAGGGCATGGTCGTGGTTCCGATCTTTGCGGGCTTCGACGAACGCCGCAATATCGGGCGACTCTGGGATTACGACGTCACCGGCGGACGCTACGAAGAGCGTGACTATGTGGCTACGGGTTCGGGAAGCTTGCATGCCGGCACCGTGGTCAAGGTCGGGTTTCGTGCCGATCTCGACGAGTCTGCAGCCGTGGATCTGGCGTGTCGAGCGCTCTGGGAGGCAGCGGATGCCGATTCGGCCACCGGTGGTCCCGATGCGCTGCGGGGCATCTATCCGGTGGTGGCCTCGATCACCTCGCGAGGGTGGGAACGCGTCGGAGATGACGATCTCGCCCGCCGTTACGAGGCGATCGCTGCGGAGGTGGCCCAGCGATGACGATGCCGTTCTACGTAGCCCCCGAGCAGGTGATGAAGGATCGCGCCGACTATGCGCGAAAGGGAATTGCCAGGGGTCGAGCCCTCGTTGCTCTTCAGTACCGTGACGGCATCGCGATCGTGGCGGAGAACACGTCTCAGACTCTACGCAAGATCAGCGAGATCTACGACCGCATCGCCTTCGCCGGTGTCGGTAAGTACAACGAATTCGACCAGTTACGAGTTGCGGGGGTGCGTGCGGCTGATCTCCGGGGATATCAGTACAGCCGCGACGATGTCGAAGCGCGAGGTCTCGCCAATCAGTACGCGCAGATCCTCGGACAGATCTTCACCCATGAGATGAAACCGCTCGAGGTCGAGATCCTCGTCGCCGAGGTCGGTACCACCGCCACCGAGGACCAGGTCTTTCACATCCTCTATGACGGCACTGTGATGGACGAGAGGCGTTTCAGCGTCCTTGGCGGTGATGCCGAGGCGATCGGTGGGCGTCTCGATGAGGCCTGGCAGCCCGATATGGAACTCCAACCCGCGGTCGCGGCCGCTCGAGCGGCTCTGTCGGGTCCGGACCGCTCACTGTCGGCGGCGGACCTCGAAATCGCAGTGCTCGAGCGGGGTAACGGTCGCCGGTGTTTTCGTCGTCTCGACGACGACGCCGTCACCCATCTATTGGACACCTGACACGAGGTCTGCGATCTGACCACCACCGGCCCCCTCGAACGACGGATCTTCGGACTGGAGACCGAGTACGGCGTCACGTGCACCTTGCGCGGACAGCGCCGTTTGAGCCCCGACGAGGTCGCTCGATATCTCTTTCGCAAGGTCGTCTCCTGGGGCCGCAGTTCGAACGTGTTCTTGCACAACGGAGCCCGGCTCTATTTGGACGTGGGCTCCCATCCCGAATATGCGACCCCGGAATGCGATTCGCTGCACGATGTCGTGGTTCACGACCGTGCCGGTGAGCGCATCCTCGAGCAACTCCAGCATCACGCCGAGGAACGTCTCGCCGAAGAGGGCATTCGCGGCACGGTCTACCTGTTCAAGAACAACACCGACTCGGCTGGGAACAGCTACGGATGCCATGAGAACTACCTGACGTCACGCGATGACGATCTGGTTCGGATCACCGAGGTCCTGATTCCGTTCTTGGTATCGCGCCAGATCTACACCGGAGCCGGCCGCATCATCCAGACGGCACGGGGTCCGATGTTTTCCATCGCCCAGCGTGCCGAACACATCTGGGAAGGGGTGTCCTCGGCCACCACCCGGAGTCGTCCCATCATCAACACCCGTGACGAACCCCATGCCGATGCCGATCGTTTTCGGCGGCTTCACGTGATCGTGGGCGACTCGAACATGAGCGAATACACCACGTTTCTCAAAGTGGGGGCCACCGCCTGCATGCTGCGCATGCTCGAGGATCCGGTCGTGGTGTTACGAGACCTGACCCTGGACAATCCGATTCGGGCCATTCGTGATATCAGCCATGACCTCACCTGTACTCAGCGAGTTCCGCTGGCGAACGGACGAGAACTTTCCGCGCTCGACATCCAACGTGAATATCTCGACCGAGCCCTGCGATACCGCGACACACGCGGCTTCCCACCCCAGGAGCAGCGGGCTCTCGAGATGTGGCAGCACTGTGTGGAGGCGCTCGAACGCGACCCGCTGAGTCTGGATCGCGAGGTGGACTGGGTCATCAAACATCGTCTCGTGGAACGCTTTCGGGAGCGACACGGTCTGTCCTTGGGTGATGCCAGGGTCCAACTGATCGATCTCCAATACCACGACATCGCCGAAGGTCGGGGCCTGTTTTCGAAGCTGAGTCGCTCCGGCCTCGTCGAGCGGATGTGTCACGATGACGACATCACGACCGCGATCGACCAGCCACCCCAGACCACTCGCGCCCGACTTCGCGGGGAGTTCATCCGACGCGCCAAGGAACGCCGTCGGGACTACACCGTCGACTGGGTGCACCTCAAGCTGAATGATCAAGCGCAACGAACCGTGTTGTGCAAGGACCCCTTCGCAAGCCGCGACGAGCGCGTCGAACGATTGATCGCGTCGCTGTGACCGCACCCCTGGACCCTCTCGTGATGTCGGAGCGTGATCCCGTGGAGGCCCCGCCACCCCGCCCTCAGCGGGCGTGGAAAGTAGGGGTCGAATGGCTTGCGGTCATCGCCGTTGCAGTGCTCGCGGCATTGTTGATCCGAGTCTTCGTGCTCCAGCAGTTCTACATCTCGGGTCCGTCGATGCAGACCACACTCGTATCCGACGAACGTGTTCTGGTGAACAAGCTGTCGTACCGCCTGCATGACGTGAACCGCGGAGACGTGGTCGTGTTCGACCGAGTGACGACGACGGGCGGGGTCGTCCAACACGATGATCTGATCAAACGGGTCATCGCCTTGGCGGGGGAGCGCATCGAGATCCGAGAGTGCACCGTCTACGTGGATGGCCAACAACTCGTCGAGCCGTACCTCGATCCCGCCCACCTCGCTGAGCCCGAACCCTCCCGGCGCTGCAGCGTTGCCACCATGGCACCCCAGATCGTGCCTCCCGGTCAGGTCTTCGTGATGGGCGACAATCGGTCCGAATCCTTCGACAGTCGCCAGTTCGGTCCCATCGACGAGAACCTGATCGTCGGCCGGGCGTTCGTAGTCATCTGGCCCTTGGGCGGATGGCGCTGGCTCTAGGTCTCGGGCGGACTCGGTGGTGCCACGGCACCGATTTCGGCTCGGTAGGCATCGACCATCCGATCGACCCAGTCGGAATACACCCCGTCGATTCCCATGCGCAGCAGAGCTCGTAAGGTCCGTTCGAACTGGGCATCCCAGCCGAAGGTCACGAGGTCGAAGCGGTGGAACAACGCGACCAAGCCCCCGTTCCAGTCGGTGTGATGGAAGTTGATGCCATCGATTCCGTGGTGAGCCAGATGCGCCGCCCAGGCCTCGATCCGCCCAGCAAGTCGCTCGACGCGGGTCGAATGAATGAGGCGCACCGAATCGCTGCGCTGTCTCAATGCGGTCAGTTCATCGATATCGGGCGAACACAACCAGACCCGATCGATGATGTCGCGATGCTGTTGGGTCAACAGCGTAACGACACCATCCCCGGCCCCCGGTCCTTTGAGATCGAGGCTCAGATGGATCGCCGGTCCCGTCTGGGCCTGGCACATCTCCAGGAGATCCCCGAGATCGGGAACATGGTCCGGAAGTTCATCGCGTCGGAGCTCGCCATAGGGGATCCGACGCAAGCGGCGGCGCAGTTGGCCGTCGTGATCGAGAACGAGTGCACCGTCAGCGGTTCGCCAGACATCGCTTTCGAGACCTGTGGCGCCGAGTCGCAGTGCCAGAGAGAACGCCTCCATCGTGTTCTCCGGCGCATGGGCGCGCGCCCCGCGATGGGCGAAGGCCACAGGCGGGTCGATGAGCGAGGGGAGACGTTGCTGCACCAGGTTGTGACTGTAGACAGCCCGTAGACTCGCGTCCGTGTTCAACCTGTCCGGGAGCGAGCTGATCGTGCTGCTCCTGGTGGCCCTCATCATCCTGGGCCCCGAGCGCCTCCCCGAAGCCGTTCGGTCCTTCGGCCGGGTCTACGGCCAGATTCGCCGCATGGGCGAAGGATTCCAGGCGGAGATGCGTTCGGTGCTCGATGAGCCGATCCGCGAGGTGCGCGACACTGCCGAACTCGCCCGGCGAACCATGAGTGGCGATGATCCAACCCCGACTCCACCGCAGTCGTCGTCACCGAATCCGCCACCAACCTCACCAGCATCACCGCCGGGAGAGACCCCCGATAGCCCGGTTTCAGGCGGTGCTGCAGCCGCGGAGACCAGCGGTTCTGGCAGCGCTGCGGCCTCGGACACCACCGATTCAGGCGGTGCTGAAGCCTCGGACATCACGTCGCCGACCACCAGCCCACTTCGCCGATTCAAACCATCGAGTGAGTCCGCGGCCCCTCCTGGCGGCGTCCCAGCGCCTGAACCCGAGGTTCCCGCTCCCTCCAACACGCCCACGACCACAGATACCGCCTCTGACGACCCAGGGGAGAGGGCACCGTGAAATGGCCGTCCTGGCTCGCCACTCCCAAAGGGGATCCAAGCGCCGAGGCGATGACGATCACCGAACACCTCGCCGAGTTGAGGGTGCGCATCATCCGCGCCCTTCTCGCCGTCGTGCTCGCCACGGTGGTGATGTTGGCCTTTTACGAGACGGTTCTCGATCTGATGCTGCAGCCCTACGAGAACCTGTGCGCCCGTAAAGGCGCCGACTTCTGTGAAGCCGGTCTGGTCGCACTCGGGCCTCTCGAAGGCTTCTCGGCCCGCGTCCGCATCTCCTTATGGGGTGGTGCGGTGTTGTCCCTTCCGGTCATTCTCTGGCAGGTCTGGCGATTCATCGTGCCGGCGTTGCATCACCGAGAGAAGAAGTACGCGATCCCCTTCATTTTCTCCACCGTAGCGATGTTCATCCTTGGGGGAGTGCTGGCTTTTTGGACCCTCGACAAGGCTCTCGAATTCCTGATCGCCTGGTCCGGTTCGCAGGTCGAGCAGGCCTTTCAGGTGTCGCGGTACGTGTCGCTCGTGGTGTTGATGGTGGTGGCGTTCGGGATCGGCTTCGAGATACCGGTGCTGTTGGTTTTTCTCCAACTCGTCGGTGTTCTCACCCCGCGCCAACTGCTCAAACAATGGCGTATCGCGATCATGGTGGTCTTCGTACTCGCGGCAGTGATCACACCCAGCGGTGACCCGGTGTCGCTGATGATGCTGTCGGTCCCGATGATCATTCTGTTCTTCATCGCAGTGGGGATTGGTCACCTCGCAACTCGACGCCGGCGCCCAGCTGTCGGGTGATGGTTGTGAGCCGGCCGGATCGTGGCGAGCTCATCGCCGAGTACGGGTTCACCCTCGACGATTTCCAGATTCGAGCCCTCGAGGTTCTCGACAGCGGTGGTTCGGTTCTCGTCGCCGCCCCGACGGGTTCGGGCAAGACCGTGGTGGCTGAATACGCCATCGCAGCGGCCCTCGCCGACGGCGGGCGCGCCTTCTACACCGCTCCGATCAAAGCGCTGTCGAACCAGAAATATCTCGACCTCGTCCGGCGTCATGGCGAAGCCCAGGTGGGTCTGTTGACGGGAGACAACAGCATCAACCCTGATGCCGCCGTGGTGGTGATGACCACCGAAGTGCTCCGCAACATGATCTACAGCGGATCCCAGGCTCTCGAGGCTCTGCGTTTCGTCGTTCTCGACGAAGTGCACTTTCTCCAAGACACGTACCGAGGACCGGTATGGGAGGAAGTGATCATCCACCTTCCTGACCATGTTCGCCTCGTGTGCCTGTCGGCGACCGTGTCCAACGCCGACGAGGTCGCAGACTGGATCACCACCGTTCGAGACCCGGTACCCACCGTGGCGGTCATCGAAACCCGTCGACCCGTAGCCCTCGACCCCACGTTTCTCGTCGAGGATCGAGCCACCGATCAACTCCAGCATCTGCCGCTCTTAATCGACGGGGGCGCCAATCCGACCGGCCTGCGACTGGACGCGCTCGGGGCTCGCGACGGCCGTTCGGCTCGTCACGGTCGCAACGGACGGGGCCGACCGGGTCGACGACTCGCGACCCCCTCACGAGTCGATGTCGTGGATCATCTCGATGCCAGTGGCCTGCTTCCAGCGATCTATTTCATCTTCAGCCGGAATCAATGCGATGAGGCGGCTCGCAGCATCCTTGCAGCAGGCTTCCGTTTCACCGATCTCGCGCAACGCGAACAGATCTCCGAGATCGTCGAGGAACGGCTTCGAGGCATCGATCCCGCCGATCTCGCCGTGCTGGGTGAGACCCAGTTCCTGTCGCTGTTGGAGGCCGGAATCGGGGTTCATCACGCCGGAATGATCCCTGCGTTCAAAGAGGCCGTGGAGCGCTGTTTTACCGCTGGACTCGTCAGGGTCGTCTTCGCCACGGAAACCCTGGCCGTGGGCATCAACATGCCAGCACGCTCCGTGGTCATCGAGAAACTCTCGAAGTACACCGGTGACCATCATGCGGTACTGACCCCGGGAGAGATCACCCAGTTGACCGGCCGAGCGGGCCGTCGGGGACTCGACGAGGTGGGTACTGCAGTGTTGTTGTGGAGCCCGTTCATCAGTTTCGAACAGACCGCCGAACTGATCGCCAGTCGCTCCTTTCGCCTCACGAGCGCCTTTCGTCCCACCTACAACATGGCCGCCAACCTGGTCCGCACCTGCACCCGGGCCGAAGCGCATCGATTGCTGGACGTGTCATTCGCGCAGTTCCAGGCCGACCGCGACGTGGTCGAAGTCCAAACGCGACTCGAACGCAGCGATCAGCGGCTTCGTGATCTTCGCGACCAATCCCAAAGCCCGTACGGCGATATCGAGGACTATCGACGACGCGCCGGTTTGACCGGACGCGGTGGATCCCGGCGCGGCGGAGATCTCCAGATCGAACAGTCCCTCGAACAACTCCGCCCCGGGGATGTCGTCGATCTGGTTCATCCTCGTCAAGGGGGACGAGCACTCGTGGTGAGCACGGCTAATCGTCATGACGGAATTCGTGTGTCGGTGCTCACGACCAAACGCCAGATCCTCACGGTCACCGCAGCCGACCTCCAGAGTCCGCTCTGGACCATTGGCCATATCGAGCTCCCGCGACCCTTCGCCCCGGGACGCCCGCAATTCCAAGCCGAAGCTCTGCGCCGATTGAACCGAGCCCGCGTGTCCAACGGCGACCGCCGCAAACGACGCCTCGAGAGCGAGGGACATCCCGTCACGGCTGATCCCGATCTGCAGCAGCGACTCGACGCGGCTCGGCGCGCCGATCGACTCGAGCGCGAGCTTCGGGATCTTCGACGTCGTTCTGCCGCCCAGGAACGAACCGTGGCCCGTCGCTTCGACGACGTGGTCTCTCTACTCAGTGACCGAGGGTTCATCTCGGACTGGCAACTCACCGAACGAGGTCAGCTTCTCTCGCGGGTCTTTCACGAGGGCGACCTACTCGTGGCCGAAGCGGTCTCCCAGGGTCTGCTCGATGGCCTCGATCCTGCTCAGACCGCCGCGCTCATCTCGGTGTTCGTCTACGAGCACCGCAGTCCGGATCCGGCTCCGGACCCGTGGTATCCGAGTCGGCTGCTGCGGCGTCGCTTCGAACAGATCGAAGCGATCAGCGTGCGCCTCGCCCACGAGGAAGAACGACGCGGGCTCACGGTCCATCGAGCCCCGGATCCGACCTTTGTGGCGATCACCTATGGATGGGCTTCGGGGGAGAGTTTCGCCCAGATCGTCGCAGATGAGGACCTCATCGGTGGCGATTTCGTTCGCACGATGCGTCAGGTGGTGGATCTCGTTCATCAACTCTCGGGGATCGCTCCCGAACCCGAGACGCGTCGAGCCTGTGCGACTGCAGTGGACCTGTTGCGTCGCGGTGTCGTGGCGTCCACCGATGTGGGAGGACCATGACCATTCGACCTGGTGAATCCTGGGGGGTGACGGGCACCCGTCCCGATGGGGTACTCGAGGCGGCCACCGACCGGGAAGCGAGCCGTCTCCTCGAGTCGCTCGAACCCGACACGACGCCGACCATCATCGCTGTGGCATCGGGTGATGCCCCTCGCACGGCCGGAGTCGAGCATCGCCGGCGCCCCGATGACGATGTGGCGCTGCTGCCATGGGATCTGATAGCTCTCGAGCTCGACGGGCGCCACGTACGGGCCCTGTCCCATGTGATGTTCCGGCAGCGGTTCTGGCGAGGCGGGGTCGTGGCTCTCATGAACGTCGACCACCTGCGCGACTGGGACGTAGCACCGCGGGCGCATCCCAACGACGGGCTCATCGACATCGTGGACGTGACGCCGGATATGTCCATGCGAGAGCGTCTCGAGGCCCGGCGGCGACTCGTGACGGGCACTCACATACCCCACCCTCGAATTCGCGTGGCCCGGCGACATGAGTGGGAGCGCGAGTTCACCCCGGCGATTCGCTGCTATGTGGACGGGGTCTACGAAGGTCGGGTGCACCGGGTTCAGGCCCGAGTGATTCCCGATGCCGTGATCTTGTGTCTGTGACCGGGGACTCTGACAACACCTGTTCAGAGGGGATCTGGGTCCGCCCTCGCGGGTTCCCGGACACCTACGATGCGAGATGTGTCGGCCTACGTCCCTGAAGAGTTCACCGACGACGAAGCCGAGATCCTCAGGCGCTACGTCACCAATCTCGACGGCCCGGTCTTTGCGCTCGTCAATCTGCCCGAGGTCGTCAAAGGGGCCTTGTTCGCTCGCTACTCGCGGTCGCCCAAGAGCCTTCGTCGACTCTTCCTGGACGAGTTCGTCGGCGATCTCGATATCCGAGGTGATGTCGGCATCGACGCCACCGTGGGTCTCGAACGAGCCGAGCAGCTCTACCAGAAAGTCTTCGTCGAGTACGGAGATGACTCGGTGGCCCAGCTCGGAGGGGTGCATCTGGCCTGTGAGCAGGCGTCCAACCTCCTGACCAAGGTTCTCGAGCGAGGTCGGCTGATGAGCTACCTCGAACAAAGCACCCGCTACATCGCCTATGACGCCCGCCTCGGAGGACGGTACCGGTATCACCGCGACCCTGCGGTGCTCACGGGGCGCTTCGGAACCCGATACGTGGGCGATATGGATCGCATCTTCGATACCTACAGCGCCTTGATGGCCCGGGTGACCGACCATGTACGCGCCACCGTGCCCAAGTCCGCTGATGACAGTGATTTCGTCTACCGCCAAGCGACGCGCGCCAAGGCTCTCGACGCCGTTCGAGGAGTCCTACCGGCATCCGCGTTGTCCAATGTCGGAATCTACGGATCGGGCCAGGCCTATGAGGCTCTCATCCTGCGCATGCGGGCCCATCCACTTCCTGAGGCCCGCGCCTATGCGGAGTTGATGCTGGCTGAGCTCCGCAAGGTCATTCCCAGTTTCCTTCGCCGTCTCGATCAGCCCGATCGCGGCGGTGACTGGGTCACGTATCTCGAAGAGACCCGAGCCGACACGGCCGATCTCGTCGCTGATCTTCTTGGCGACGTCCCGATCGAACCAGCTCCGAGTGTCACGCTCGTCGATTTCGATCCCGAGGCCGAAGAGAAACTCCTCGCCGCCATCTGTTATCCGTACTCGCATCTTCCCGAGCATCAATTGCTCGAACGAGTGCGACGTCTGGGCACCGACGAGCGTCTCGCCTTGGTACGGGCCGCCGTGGGGGATCGACGCAACCGCCGGCACAAACCGGGCCGCTCCTTCGAGAGAATCGACTACCGATTCGACGTCCTGTCGGATTACGGAGCCTTTCGGGATCTCCAACGGCACCGACTGCTCACGATCGATTGGCAGCCACTCACCCCGTATCACGGATATCTGCGTCCGGATCTCGTCGACGATGCCGGGGGAGCGGCCATGTTCGACGAGGCCATGTCGCGTTCGGCGCGGCTGTACGACTCGATGCGTGAGGATCACCCCGAACAAGCCGCCTACGCGGTCGCCATGGCGTACCGCATTCGTTACACCATGCAGTTCAATGCCCGCGAAGCGATCCACCTTCTCGAGCTTCGATCCTCGCCTCAGGGGCATCCGTCCTATCGTCGCGTCGCCCTCGAGATGCACCGATTGATCGCTGAGCAGGCTGGACATCATGCCGTAGCCGAGGCCATGACCCATCTGACTCGTGAGGCTCCCGAACTCGAACGGCTCGAGTCCGAACGACGCGCAGAAGCTCGTCGATCCGGGGGTTGAGGACGGGCCAAATCCCCGTAGGATCCGCCCCGCGAGTCCACCCCCCGGCTCCAGAAGGGACCTTCGATGGCAGAGGATCGTGAGGACATCGACAGCGACGAGGAACTCGAACTCGAGGAAGAGTCCGAGGATCTCGAGACTGAACCCGAGGACCTCGACGAGGACGAGGACTTCGAAGAAGACGAGTTCGGTGACGACGATGACGAGAGTTACGACGATGACACCGACGATGAGGACGAGGACGAGGACGAGGACGAAACCGAGGTCCGCAGTCGCAAGGCCGCCTCTGAAGACGAGGACGAGGACGAGGACCTCACGACCCCTGACGATGTCGAAGCTGATCTCGACACGATCCTGAAAGACCGTCTCGTTGCCGCGGATGACGAGGCCGAAGACGACGAAGAGGATGCCGAGCCCGAGGATCGCCCCGATCAAAGCGACCGTCTTCAGCCCAAGCGGGCTGACGAGCAGTTGTGTCCCTCATGCTTCCTCCTCGTTCGCGCCGGAGCCCCAGTGTGTCCGGTCGGGGATGACGATTGTCCGGTGATCAACGGGTGATGACCTCGGCTGCGACCTCAACACCCACGGTGTGTCGGGTCGCGGCCCTGGGCGCGTATGCCACGGTGGGAGCGGCGGTCGAACTCGCTCGTTGGCTCCCCAAAGCGGTCGAACAACGGCGAACCCATATCGATCAACGCATCACGGTGGCTCGCTTCATCGGCAAGTTGGCAGTCCAACAAGCCAGCGTCGAGATCCGGAAACGATTTACGACCCCGGCTGAACCGATGCCGTCCTCACAGCCCGCGCCGACAACCGAGGGGACAGTCGTCCCCATCACGTCGACGGGCTCGCTTGCTCCACGTACGAACGAGACGGATTCGACCACCGTGGGGTCGACTACGGCGCCGGTTCCTGAGGTCGGAGAGCTGGCCCTCGAGGGCTACGACGAACTGACGGCGGCACAGGTGGTGAGCCTTCTGGATCATCTCGATCCCGATGAACTCGACGCGATCGATCGCTATGAGCGTGCCCATCGGCGTCGGCGCACGGTTCTCCATCGCATCGGCCAGCTTCAGGACGCGACGGGCTGAGGCGATGGCCGTCGATACCCGGGTCCGAGTGGCGACAGCCGACGACATCGGCGCTCTGATCACCCTCGAGAGTGAAGCCCGCTCGGGGCTGCGCGAGGTCCGAGGTGGCCCCGAGCGCCTCGGCGAACGTCCCGAGATCGGGGCGGCATGGAACGAGCGGGCCGCTGGAGTCGGCGGAGTGCTCTTCGTCGCCGAGGTCGACTCAGTGGTCTTTGGATGGCTGTGGTTGGAGGATCCCGATGACGCCGGGATCGCGCGCATTTCCGATGTGTACGTCCACCCCGGAGCGCGCGACCTCGGACTCGGCGACGACCTGCTCGATGCCGCGATGACCCAAGCCCGCATCACAGGCGCGAAGAGACTCGAGTCCTGGGCCCTTCCGGGGGATCGCGATACGAAGAACCTCTTTGAGCGCGGCGGGCTGACCGCTCGACTCATCGTGGTGTCGCGTCGCCTCGACTCCTGACCCCAACGACATCGCTGAGTAGCCGACATCCCGGCGCATCCCAGCGGTGACGCACCGGTGTCATCGCTGCAGCGTCAGCGCCCTTTCCAGTTGGGCGCCCGCTTTTCGATGAAAGCGGTGAGCCCCTCGCTGGTGTCCTCCGATGCCAAAACCGACGCGAACTCTCGGTTGGTCATCGCTTTGAGAGCCTCGTCGTCGTTGGATGGTGTGGCGAGCACCACTCGCCGACTGGCCCACACCGCCAAGGGAGCGTTCTGGCAGACCGCGTCGGCGAGCGTCAGCGCAGCCTCGAGCGCCGTACCAGGTTCCACGAGTCTGTTGACGAGCCCCAGTTCATACGCCCTAGCCGCTGCCAAGGGTTCTCCGGTCAGGATGGCCTCCATGGCCACCGCCTGACCGATCGCCCTCGGCAGGCGGAACAACCCGCCGGCGCCCGCGATCAGGTTTCGCTTGACCTCAGCGAGACCGAAAGCGGATCGGGTCGTGGCCACGACCATGTCAGCTGCGAGCACGATCTCACAGCCTCCGGCGGTAGCAAGTCCATCGACCGCCACGATCACAGGCTTGGTCCGCTCGCGATACGCGAAACCACCAAAGCCACCCCGGGAGGTGTTGAGTCCCGCAGCATTACCTGAGTTGATCTCTTTGAGATCCGCGCCCGCGCAGAACACGGGACGCTCCTGGCCGGCGGTATTCGCCGTCAGCACGCCCACCCATACCTCGGGATCAGCCTCGAGTCGATCGATGGCGGATTCGAGACCCTCGGCCACCGCACCATTGACGGCATTGCGAGCTTCGGGACGATTCAGGGTGATGACGGCCACGCGGCCGCGCACCTCGTACTGCACGATGTCGGACATGAGCCCTGATGCTAAGAGTGCCAGGTGCCCGAGGGCGAACCCGTCACCTGCCGATCAGGCAGTGGCGGTGTCGTCCGGTTCGGCATCCGAGGTGGTCTCGGCGCCCTCTGAAGCATCCGAGGAGTCCTCGGGTGACGACATCGCATCGGCGGTGGCTTCGGGAGCTGTTGCCTCCACAGGAGCAGCCTCTGTCGGGGCCTCTTCTGGCGTGGTCACCGACTCCTCAGAGCCCACCGGTGACTCGACCACATCGGCGGTTGCCTCGTTCGAAGCACTTGAAGCCTCGCCCTCGGTGGCTGAGGTGCCGGGTTCGGGAGCATCCTGGGATGAGACGTCCTTCGACGAGTCACCCTTGGATGAGTCCTTCGATGAAACGTCCTTCTTGGGGCCTGACGAGCGGTCCTGTTCCGAACGCCCGGATCCGTTGGCCTTGGCGGGGCGGCGAGGATCATTGGGTCGGGTCGGACGCAGAGGCTTGGGTGCCGGGGTACCAGGCGGGGGGAGTTCGATTCCCAAAGCGGTGGCCACCTGGGGGAGTAGCACCGCGAGCCGGGTGACGGTCTTGGTCAGATCATCGGTGAGGGTCGCTGGAGCCGAGGTGACCGTGATTGCCTGATGGACAGGGGAGAAGGCTGCTGCCTCGAGCAGGGCGATCCAGCGATCAGCGGGCTCGAGAGGAGTCAGTGCGGCCGAGGCAGCCGCCACCAACGGTTGAGCGACCTCAGCGGGGAACGGAACGCCGGCCTTGGGAGGCTGTGAGGAGAGACGCAGAGCGCGTACGACCCGGCCTACGGCCAAAGCCGCCAGGATGTCGTCGAGCCACTGCTGGTGTTCACGCTCCTGACGACTCACCAGCGCAGCACGAAGTTCAGCGGCAAGTTCCCGAGTCGAGTCGTCACGGGTGACGACAGGATCATCCGAGGCCACGACCACGGACCGAAGGTCCCGCAGATCGACGAGTTCGAGGTCCTTTTTGGCTGCTGTCGCCCGATCGAGCCATTCAGCAACCCGAAGCTTGGGCAACAAGTTCTCCGCCATCGACAACAAGTTGGCGGCGGGAATCTCTTCGGCTCCTTGCGCCCGGAGCCGTTCGTTCTGCTCCTTCACCGCTTGGCGGACTGCCGGAATCCCGCCCTGAAGCACTCGCTCGGCCACCGGCCTATGGGCCTCGGGGAGACCAGCGAGAACCTCATTGCGATGGGTGCGGCCTGGCTTGAGCCGGCGCGGCTTGGGACGGGTGGGAAGCTCAGGAGGAGGTGTGAAACCCGGTCGACGATCACGACGCGGTCCATCACCATCGCCACGAGGCCGACGCCGACGGTCGCCATCGCTCGAGCCCTCACGACGCGGTCCGCCCGGACCTCGCCGATCGGAGTCCTTGCCTCCCGGTCCCCCCTCGCGACGATCACCCCGGCGATCGTCGCGACGATCACGGCGCTCTCCATCACCTCGCGGGCGCCGCGGGCGATCACCGCGACCTTTGGGAGCCAACTGCTGAGTCACAGCCTCGAACGGCCGTTCCGTGGGGATCAAAGCCAGCAGGTCGCTGCGCTCTTCCTTGCCGCGCTCGGGGAGAACCGACACGATGGTGATCCCATCGATCTCCATCTCGGCCTCGACTCGCAGGACGTCACCCACCCGCCGCTGCGAGGGCAGCACCGAGGCATCCACGACACCTTTGGGTTGACGGGCGCCAGCGGCACGCCAAGTCCACGAACCATCCGAACGCTCACTGGTGAGCTCGATCTCCATCCTGCGGGGCATAGAGGCCAACCGTATCGGGTCACCACCCTGATCCTCCACCGGATCGGTTACCGTGACCACTCGTGCCCGTGTATGCGCTCGGTGACCAGACTCCTTCGATCCACCCCGATGCCTATGTGCATCCTGACGCCGTGATCATCGGATCGGTGACGATCGGTGCGGAGTCGAGTATCTGGCCTGGTGCCGTCCTACGAGGTGACGATGGGGTCATCGTCATCGGGGAACGCACCTCGATTCAGGACGGATGCGTCCTCCATACGACGCCTCGCTATCCCACCGTGGTCGGCGACGACTGCGTCATCGGCCATCTCGTGCATCTCGAAGGGTGCACGATCGAATCCGGTTGCCAGGTGTCGAGTGGTTCGGTCGTGCTTCACCAGGTGATCGTGCGCCGCGGGGCGATCGTTGCTGCGAATGCCGTCGTGCTCAACGGCACCGAGGTTCCCTCGGGTGCTTTGGCCGTGGGTACTCCGGCGTCGATCAAACCGGACCGGGCTCGTAGCGCCGATATCCAATACGGCGTCGCCGCCTACGTCGCGAAGGGACGACGCTTTCGTGAACAACTTCGCCGTCTCGACTCCTGACGATCGTGATGCGGTCACAGCCTTCGTCGTCACTGTTGGGGTAGCCGAGGCCGAAATCGCGTCCGATCGCCTGTGGTCTCTGGGAGTGGCAGCGGTCGAGGAACGACCCGCGGCGGCACCGGACCATGTCGAGTTGTGGACTTCGGTCGGCTCTGATCCAGACCGCATCGACGACTCGGCGCGCCACCTCGATCCGACGTGGACATGGCGCCTCGAGATCGTCGAACGCTCAGTTCTCGATTCATGGCGCGATCATGTCGATCCGATCCTTCTCGCCCCGGGGTGGATCGTGGTTCCCTCCTGGCGTGACGACCTGAGCCCTCCCGGACACCCCGGCGATCAGGTGGTCTCGATCGATCCCGGTGATGCCTTCGGGATGGGAGACCATCCCACGACCCGGGCGACAGCTCAGGTCATGTTGCGCGAGCTGAGAGGTGATGAGCGAGTCCTCGATGTGGGATGCGGCAGCGGCGTGCTGGGCATCTGCGCGGCCCTGGCAGGGGCTCGAGAGGTACTCGCTCTCGACATCTCCGAATCGGCTCTAATCGCTACTCGTGCCAACTCCCGGCGCAATGGGGTCGGTGAACGGATCAACATCACCGGGGACCCGCTGTCCGCGGTCGAGGGACACTTCGATCTGATCCTCGCCAACCTCTTGGCCCCGATCCTGATCGAACTCGCGTCGCGGCTGCGTCGGATCCTCGCCCCATCGGGTCGACTCGTCATATCGGGAATCTTCGACGATCGATACGACCATGTCCTCGAGGCTCTCACCCCCCTCGAGGTGGTCGACATCTCCAGTCTCGAGGGATGGGCAGCCATCACCCTGCGACATCCATTGCCATGACCACGCGGAATATCTGAGATCGCGACGCCGCCCGAGGACGTCACCGTCGGCCTCGGATCCTCAGGCGTCGAGAAGAGACCTGACTGCCGACCAGGTGGGTAGCGAGGGTCCCGCGCCCGGTGTCAGCGTTGCCAATGCCCCGGCTGCAGCCGCGGCTCGAGCCGCGCGTTCGATGTCGTCTCCCGAAGCCAGTCGGGCCGTCACCATGGCGCAGAACGCATCTCCCGCGGCCGTGGTGTCGATCGGTTGAACCTCGAAGGGTTCAATGCGACGTTCGCTCCCATCTCGCCCGATGAGTCGAGCCCCGCGCGCCCCTTCGGTCACGATCACCCACGACACCCCGGCCTCGAGCAGCACCGCGACCCCTCCGAGCAATCGCACCTCGTGCTCATTGGGCACCACGACGCGACAGCGGCGCAGAATCTCGGCAGGCAGGCTGCGCCCCGGAGCCGGATTGAGCACCGTCCAGGTATCGGGTCCGGCGAGTTCGAGCGCCCGAGCAACGGTGTCGAGCGGAATCTCCAACTGCACCAAGAGACCCTCAGCCTGAGAGATCGATCCCGATACGTCCTCGAGATCGTCAGGAGTCAACGAAGCGTTCGCTCCTGGAACCACGATGATCGAGTTCTCTGCGGCATCATCGACACCGATCAACGCTCGACCTGTGGGAACGGGCCGGCGACGCACACCCGATACATCGATTCCCTCATGGCGAAGAGCGTCGAGCATCACCGTTCCTGCGGCATCCTCACCGACGGCGCCGATCATCGAGACCGATACACCCGCGCGAGCGAGACCGATGGCCTGGTTGGATCCTTTGCCGCCGGGAATCTCTTCGTACCCCGTGGCGAGCACCGTTTCGCCCGGACCCGGTAGTCGCTCGAGGCGAGCGACGAGATCGAGATTGATGGACCCCACCACACAGACCCGGGCAGCGCTCGTCATCGCACCACCTCGAGAAGCGGGGTGAGGTCGAGACGCTCCAGTTCGGGGAGGTACCGACGGGCGGTGTCTCGACGAAAGCGTTCACACAGCTCGGGACGAAAGAAGCGTGATCCGGCTCGTACGACGTAGTTCAACAAGAAGAAGCGGTACGCATACGGAAGGAACCGGATCTCTTCCTCGCTCAGGGGGAAGACCCGGTGGTAGGCCGCGACGAAACGAACGAAGCGCTCCTCGGTCAAGGTATGCGGCTGATACGTGAAGAGGGTCCGGTCACCGGTTCGGCTCGACACTCTCGACAGAAAGTAGAAGTCGAGGAGCCGACTCTCGATACGGAACCAGTCGTAGTCCCACCGCGTGTACAACTCGAAGTCGTCGGGCTCAGGACCGGTCGAACGGATAGAGAAGTTCCCGAGGTTCCAGTCCACGAGAATCGGCATCTTGGGCCACTCGTCGTAATGGACGCGTTCGAGATGCAACAACAGATCATGGGTGTGGCGCCACAGAATCCCGATGTTTTCAGGGTCGAGATCGAAGTTCCTCGGAGCGAACGGGCTTTCGAGGAGATCGAGGAGCTCGATCGCATTCGACTTCATGGTGTACGAGAGCGGCGGAAGACTCCCAGCGATCTTCTGACATGCCCGGTGGAACTCGGCGATCTCATAGGCGAACCGGTCCACCTGGGCGGGGGAGAGGATCCGAGGAAGGCTCTCTCCGCGTTCGGCCTCCTCGTAAAACGCCGCCCACCGCCGACCGTCATACCAGGTGTACGCGCGTCCCTCTCGTCCGAGCACCGAGGCCAACAGCCCTGAGAAGCGGCTCTCCTGCAACAACTCACAGCATCGATAGAGCCGGTCGTGATCCTCGGCGAACAAGAAGTACGAGCCGTAGGAGGTGATCTTCGCAATCACATTGCGGCCATCGTCGAGGCCAACCCTGAAGACCCGATTCGTGGAAACGTTCGAGGAGGTCTCGGTGACCGAATGGACTTGACGCTCATCGCCATAACCCGCCCATGCCAGATGGACGGCTTCGATGGCGTCTCCGACACCCATGGGCTCCACCCCAGCATTGTGACATGTAGGGGCGGACAGTCGGGATGTCCGCTAGAAAGGGATCACCCCGCGGCGCGACTCCGAACACCGATGGGGGCGATCAGGCGGAATCCGGCGGCATGGCGCTCTTCTTCGGACTCCCCGCCCCAGAACCCGTATTCGTGGTTCTCGCGGGCATAGGAGCGGCACTTGTCCAGTACCACACATCCGAGACATACCTCTTTGGCTGCCGCTTCTCGACGGCGACGCGTCTGGGGCCTTTCGGCCGCCGGCGCGAAGAAGAGGTGGGTCATGCCTTGGCATGCACCCTCGAGCATCCAGTCGTCGTCGGTCGCTTCACGCGTGACGAAGAGATCGAATGCAGCCATCTGTTCCCCCGAAGTGATCAGTACGGACGCTGAACTGGTAGGACATCCGTCACAGGAGCCACCAGAGACGCAACGTAGCGCAAACTAATCAGCCGATCAATTCATTCATGATCTACACCGATCGATAGGTCCCTGCAGTGCCTCCATCGCCAAGCGCCTGCGACACCCCGGCGGCGAAACGTTCGACATCGACAACGGTCGTATCCCAGGCCGCCATCCACCGCACCTGATGTCGCTGCGGATCCCAAGGCCAGAACGGCGACCATGCTCGTAGGCGTTCGATGACGCCCGGATCGAGGCAGGGATAGACGCTGTTGACAGCCGGTGGACCCTCGAGAGCGATGCCTTCGAGATCGACAACGCTGCGATACAGGCGCTGAGCCATGTCGTTGGCGTGATGGCCCAAGGCGATCCATAGGTCGTCGTTGAGTAACGCTGTGACCTGAGCGGCGACGAAACGCATTTTCGATGGCAGTTGGGTGACCTGCTTACGGACATAAGGGGCCCGGCGAGCCAGGGCGGGGTTCAGGTACACCACGGCCTCGCCGTAGGCCGCCCCACATTTGGTGATGCCGAAACTCACCACGTCGATCCCAGCGTTCACCGTCATGGCCCTCAGGGCCTCGCGGGTTCCGCCCAAGGACGCGGTGGCATTGGCGATCCGAGCGCCATCGAGATGGACCTTCATCCCGTACTGCTTGGCCGCGTCGACGACTTCGCGAAGTTCCGCGAAGGAGTAGACCGCTCCCATCTCGGTGGGCTGCGTGAGCGACACCACTGCCGGTTGCGCGTGGTGGACGACGCCGATGTTGTCGGCGACCTCATGGATCTGCTCAGCGGTCAACTTTCCGTCGGTGCTGTCCAGTGCCATCAGCTTCGCACCGAGGACTCGCTCCGGCGCCGCCGCTTCATCGAGGTGGATATGAGCCCATCGACTACACACCACCGCCTCACCGGGTCCGAGCAACGTGGCCAAGGCCATGACATTGGCTCCCGTACCGCCCCAGACGAGTTGAGTGACGACGTCGGTGTCGAACACTTCACTCATCGCTGCCTCACAGCCTCGCGTCCACGGATCGTCTCCGTATGCGAGCGCTCGACCGACGTTGGCTTCGACCAGAGCCGCGAGAACCGCTTCGTGGATACCTGCGGCATTGTCGCTGGCGAAGTCACGATCAGGGGGAGGGGGGAGCGATTCTGTTGTCCCATCGTTGCGAGCGATCACGGCGCCAGTGTGCCAGGCCGCCCCCCAGCCCATGGCCTCGAGATCGATGGCCGCGCGCGACGCTCTCGATCACGCCGCGACCCGACACGACACCCCGACCAATACGTGGACCGATACGCGCGGACCCTTCGGGGGTCGCGAAAGCATCAACGCGCCGCACCATTACCCCATGCCATAATTCCGTCATGACGGAATTGCCGAGATCGGGCCCCCGATGCCGGTGGTGCCGAAGGGTGCTGCCCGAGAAAACCGGTCGTGGCCGACCTCGCGAGTTCTGCTCCCAGGCATGTCGACAATGGGACTGGGTGGCTCGACAACGAGCCCGCGAACTCCATCTCGCCGAAGGGGAGTTGGTCGTCACTCGGCGCGAACTCGATGCGCTGCGCGACGACCTCTACGTCCTCGCATGCGCCGTCGATGACGTCGAGCGGGATCTCGGGGGATCGGCCAACCCGACCCGCCAACAGCTCCAAGAAGCTCTCGACTGGTTACTCGAGGCCGCACAGCCGCTGAGGGACCGGGAAGTGCGCCCACCCGAAACCAGGTCAGCGGGATCAATCTGACAGAACGTGTCTTATGGGCGCTATCTGACCGGCCGGGATCTAGAACGCCCATAAGACACGTTCTGTCACTTTTGTCGGAGACGATCGGGCTCGAACGCTGTATGAGCTTCGGCCGCGATCCCCTGGCGCTCTGTGGGTGGACGCACTGAGCATCGGTCGACATGCGCAGCTCTTCGTGACGACGAATGCCCTGATGATCAAGTCGAGGGCCACTACGGTGAAGGCACCAGCTTCGCTAGGAGGTAGCCGTGTCCCAGGCTTCGACCATCGGACCGGAACCAGAGTTCCATCGTCGCCACCTCGGTCTCACCGACGCGGATCGAGCAGCTCTGTGCGAGGTCGTTGGAGTCTGCGACACCGACCAACTCGTCGTCGAGGCTCTGCCCGCGGATATTCGTTTCGATGAGCGACTCGATATAGCGGGAGGCCTGAGCGAGGCCGACGTTCTTCAGAGGGCTCGAAAGCTGGCGTCGTTGTCACGACCCCGGACCTCACTGATCGGCATGGGTTACTACGGCACCCATACCCCGGCGGTGATCCAACGATCGATCCTGGAGAACCCGAGTTGGTACACCGCGTACACCCCGTATCAGCCTGAGATCAGCCAAGGTCGTCTCGAGATGCTGCTCAACTTCCAGACTCTGGTCTCGGAGTTGACCGGACTGGATCTGGCGAACGCGTCCTTGCTCGATGAAGCCACCGCCGCTGCCGAGGCGATGGTGATGTGTCGTCGAGGCGCCGGCGCCGATCGGGTGGTGTTCATGGTGGATGCCGACACCCATCCTCAGACCCTCGCGGTTCTTCGAACCCGCGCCGAGCCGATCGGCATCGAGATCCGCACAGCCGAAGACCTCGTTACTGCCAACCTCGACGGCGTCTTCGGACTTCTCGTGTCGTATCCCGGGTCGAGTGGCGCGATCCGGGAACTCGAACCGGTGATCTCTCGCGGCCATGAAGCCGGAGCCAAAGTCATCGTGGCCTCAGACTTGTTGGCGCTCATGGTGCTCGTGGCGCCTGGACATCTCGGAGCCGACATCGCGATCGGATCGGCACAGCGTTTCGGTGTGCCGATGTTCGCCGGCGGACCGCATGCCGCATTCATCGCATGTCGAGAGGAACTGGCCCGCTCGCTTCCGGGACGTCTCGTCGGAGTCAGTACCGACACCCAGGGACGCCCGGCACTTCGCTTGGCATTGCAGACCCGTGAACAACACATTCGCCGAGAGCGGGCCACATCGAACGTCTGCACGGCTCAGGCCCTCCTCGCCGTGACGGCGGCTGCATACGCCATGTGGCACGGACCTGACGGATTGCGAGCGATCGCCGAGCGGGTCGCGGGTTTCACCGACCGCCTCGTCGAGGCTCTCGGTTCCAGTGGATACCGGGTCCACGATGAGAGTTGGTTCGACACCGTGACCATCGACGTCGACGATGCGGCGTCCCTCCATCGGCGAGCCCGCGAGCGTGGGCTCGATCTGCGCGAGGTGTCCCCCACGAGCGTCGGTGTGAGTTTCGACGAAACCACAACCGAACAGGTGTTCACAAGCGTTCTCGAGGTCTTCGGCCTCGGGCCCGGCGGCGAGGTTTCGCCACCGTCCGGAATCCCCCAGTGGGCTCGACGCCGCGATCGGCCGCTCCCCCAACGGGTGTTTCACCGGTTCCACAGCGAACACGAAATGCTGCGCGAACTTCGACGATTGAGCGATCGCGATCTGGCTTTGGATCGCACGATGATTCCGTTGGGATCCTGCACGATGAAGCTGAACGCGACTGTCGAGATGATGCCGGTCACCTGGCCCGAGTTCGCGCAGCTTCATCCTTTCGCTCCCGCCGATGAGTCCGTGGGACTGCGTCGGATCGTCGACGAGTTGTGCCGTGATCTCCTCGCCATCACCGGATACGACGCCGTCAGTCTCCAACCCAACGCTGGGAGCCAAGGCGAGTTCGCAGGCCTGCTGGCGATACGGGCGTACCACCAGTCGCGTGGAGATGACCAACGCCGGACCTGTCTGATCCCAACCAGCGCCCATGGAACGAATGCCGCCAGCGCCGTGATGGCGGGGATGAACGTGGTTCCCGTTGCCACCAACGATCGGGGTGATGTCGATCTCGACGATCTCCGACGCCGCATCGCCGAGGCGGGCGACACCGTGGCAGCGATCATGGTGACCTATCCCTCGACGCATGGGGTGTTCGAACCTCGCATCGCAGAGGTCTGCGCAGCCGTGCACGATGCCGGTGGCCAGGTCTACGTGGACGGCGCGAATCTCAACGCGCTCGTAGGAATCGCGAGGCCTGGAAAATTCGGTGCCGACGTCAGCCACCTCAATCTCCACAAGACGTTCTGCATTCCTCATGGCGGAGGCGGACCGGGAGTAGGTCCCGTGGCCGTGCGCTCCCATCTGGCAGCCTTTCTTCCCGGCGATCCCCTTGATGCGACATCGGGAGTGGTCGGCCCGGTGTCGGCCGCTCCCCTGGGCTCAGCGGGAATTCTCGTCATCTCCTGGGCGTATCTGCGCCTCATGGGTGCCGAGGGTTTGCGTCGTGCCACGCATGACGCTCTTCTCTCTGCCAACTATCTGGCCCATCGGCTCGAACCATTCTTCCCCGTGCTCTACCGCGGACCCGGAGGTTTTGTGGCGCATGAGCTGATCCTCGATCTTCGTGAGATCACCAAGTCGACCGGTGTCACAGTGGATGACGTCGCCAAACGCCTGATCGATCACGGGTTCCACGCCCCTACCGTCAATTTCCCTGTCACTGGAACTCTGATGGTCGAGCCCACCGAAAGCGAATCCTGGTCCGAACTCGAACGGTTCGTCGATGCCATGGCCGCCATCCGTGGCGAGATCGACTCTGTGACCAAGGGGCGCTGGAATCTCGACGACAGTCCCCTGCGCCACGCTCCCCATACGGCAGCCGATCTACTCGGTGACTGGGACCGCCCCTACCCGCGACTCATCGGAGCGTTCCCGGATGGCCAGGCTCGAAGCGACAAGTACTTCCCTCCGGTCTCGCGGATCGATGCCGCCTATGGAGATCGCAACCTGATGTGTTCGTGTGAACCACTCGATGCTCTCTCCGAGGTGACCTCATGACCGACGACCAGCACAACGGGACCGAGGAACCCAAAGCCGATTTCGGTCTCCCCCAGATCGGCGAACTCCTGAAGCTCATCGGAGTCCTCAACCCGATCACACCGGTGGTCACCACCATGGACCAGATGCGACGGGGTGCCGAAGCTCTGGTGTCGACTCTCGAGACCCTGCAACAGACATTGGTACAACTCAATGCCACCGCTGAGCGCATGAACCGTCTTCTCGACGATGTCGAGACTCCTCTGCGGATCACCAGTGACGCCATGCGTCAGATGGCGCCGCTGATCCAAGCCGCTGGCCCTCTCAATGCGCTCAGCGCACTCCGCAATTTGTTTCCCCAGACCTCGTCGGGATCACCCGAGACGAAGGATTCCTCAGACCCCAAGTGACACAAAAGGCGGCGTGACCTGGCGCCCCTCGAGGTGATGGCCTCGAACATCGACCGTGACGCTGCCGTCGATCTCGACTGAGGCCTCGACGCGCGCCAAGGCGATGCCGTGGCCGAGTACTGGCGACAGATTGCCGCTCGTTACTTCGCCGATATCACGACCGTCGACAAGGACCCGGGAACCAGCACGTGGGGGGCGCCGACCCTCGGTGACGAGCCCGATCCGACGTACTCGGGGGTGATGGTCGATCAGGGCCGCTTCACCGGGGAAGCCCCGTCCCGGTTTCACCGCCCACGCCACACCCGATTCCTGCGGGGTGAACTCCGGGGTCAATTCCGCCCCATGAAGTGGGTAACCAGCTTCGAGCCGCAACGTGTCGCGTGCGCCGAGGCCTGCCGCAGCGATTCCCAGAGATTCGAGCGCGGACCACACCTTCAGGCCCTCAGCAGCGGGAACAGCGATCTCCACACCGTCCTCTCCCGTATACCCCGTACCGGCGACCAGGCATTCGGCACCGGCAACGACACATCGGGTCACGGTGTTGCGAGCCACACGGGACGCATCAGCAGATATCTCGGCGAGCCGCTCGCGGGCGTGAGGCCCTTGGACGGCGATCAGGGCGCGCTCGCTCGTGATATTGCGCCCACCGAGAAGCATCTGAACCTCATCGACATTGGCCGCATTCGGCAAGACGTGAAGCGTGGCCTCGTCGATCCACCACAGAATCAGGTCATCGACGATGCCGCCGGCGTCGTTCAACACCAACGAGTACTGCGTCTTACCCGGGGAGATCCGCCCCAGATCGTTGGTGACGAGTTGGGCGACACGGTCGATCTCAGCCCCCGTGAACTCGAGGGTCGCAAGATGGGAGACGTCGAAACGGGCGACATCCTGACGACAGGCCACATGTTCGGCCACAGTCCCCAGCCCCGTCGAGATGGGCATCATCCATCCGGCGAAGTCCACGAGACGGTCACCAGCCGCAACATGAGATTCATGAAGCGGGCTGGTAGGCATCGGCCAGGCGCTCTCAGCCGCTGGCGGCGGTTGCCGTGTCGCCCAGAACCGTCGGAACCCCGCCGATACGCACGATCTCGGCATCGACGTCGTCGATCACATGCGACAGGGGCAGAACATTGAGGACTCCCTGGCCGCTGCGGACCACATCGACGAGTTCATCTCCATCGCACAGCACGACGCTGGATCCGTTGATCACGAGATGGGCGGATGCAATATCTCCATCTACTCGATGCCGAAGATATTGGAACACCTCGCGAACGTTCTCGAGGCGAATACCGGCGTCGAGCAGGCTCTTGATCACACGGAGTTCGAGGAGATCCCGATACGAGTACTGGCGTCGACTTCCACTACCCGCAGCCTCACTGAGCGAGGGGCGAATCAGGTCCGTGCGCGCCCAATAGTCGAGCTGGCGGTACGAGATCCCCACGATCTCCGCCGCCCGGGTTCCACTGAACCCTGCATGGTCTGCCTTGCTCGATCGATCCTGCACGCCGGTCTCCACCTCCGTCGAATGCCATGTCATCAGCGGTCGAAACGACGGTCTTCGGCCTCTGCCAGGGACCGTACTTGTCACATACCGTCCGTGACGGGTCAGGCTACGGAGGGTCCATCTGAGCGTCAAGCACCGCCGAGCCTTCAAGCGAATTCATGACCATCCGTACCGACGATTTCGCCTGGGTGGCAGCCGTGCTTCGGCTTAGCGGTGTCGGGATGAAGGCAGCGCCGGAGACGAACCCTCACCGCCGCGCGACTGTCGGACCTAACTCGAACCGAAGTCCTCGGGGTTCACCTGGTCGATGAAGGAGCGAAATTCGTCGAGGATCTCGTCCGGATCGACCCCATCCTCGATCTCGTCGAGATCGGAGGACTCGGATTCTGGAACGTGTCCGGCCTCGTCGAGCACCTCGCGCGCCGCGAAAATGGGAACACTGGCGCGAACGGCGATCGCCACGGCATCAGAGGGGCGACACGACACTCGCAATTCGCTGCCGTCATGCATGAGAACGAGTTCGGCATAGAAGGTGTGCTCGCGCATCTCCGAGATCACGACCTCGCGGACCTCGACCGCCAACGCATCCACCAACAAGACGATGAGGTCATGCGTCAGAGGCCGCGGTGGTTCGATCCCTTCGAGCGCGAGGTGGATCGCACTGGCTTCGGGGGCTCCGATATAGATCGGAAGGATGCGCCCAGGATCAGACATCTCGCGCAACATCATGACGGGCACGTTCGCCGGCATCTCGACCCGCACTCCGACCAACTCGACGGGGACCATACCCGCGACTGTATCGCCGTGAGTCCGAGACGCAGACTCGCCAGGAGGCGCTGTGTGCACCGGTCGGTTGCCTCGTGGTCACGCCGACGAAAGTCGGCGCCCTCCCGGGAGGGCTCCTAGCGGGGATCGACCATCGAGCGAACCGCCTGGTTCACCAACGCGGCGTGGAGTCGATCTCCGAGTCCCACGAGATCCTCGATGAGTTCGCCGACCTCGGTGCGACTCCGAGGATTGCGTTGACGCATCAACGGCATGACTCGCTGTTCGAAGAGTCCAACCTGACGATCCGCTGCCACTTGCCAGGCCCGCAGGTGGCGGACCTCGATACCCAAGCGCACGAAGCGAGCGGCGATCTCGGCGATCTCGCAGGCAGCGGCGTCGTAGCGGGCTCCCGCTGAGCGACTCTTGGGTGTGATGAGGCCGAAGGTCTCGAGATCGGCCAGGGTGGCATCGTCGATCCCCGTCATCGCAATGACATCCTCGCGACCGAGCAGTTCGGGGCGTTCCAAGGCATCGGTGACATCGCGACCGAGATCGCTCATCGGTGCCGCATTCGACACCGGAGGCGACCCGGTAGCGCGTGCACTGGGATGACTGCTGGTTTCGACGACTGCGGAATGCAGCGGTTCGGGGGTGCCTCCCGTGGTCACTGCGGCCATCTCCCCCGAGGGGTCCGAATCGTCGAGACGACCTTTGATCACCTTGAGTGGCAGATAGTTGTCTTTTTGCTCTCTGAGAATGAACCGAAGTCGTTCGACGTCGTCATCGAAGAACTTGCGATATCCCGATGGGGTGCGTTCGGGCTCGATGAGGCCTTGACTCTCCAGAAACCGGATCTTGGAGATCGTCACATCGGGAAATTCCTCGAGCAACAGCCCGAGGACCTCACCGATCGAGAGATACGGCCGCTCGCTCACCAGCGCTACCGAGCACTCGCGAAGAACACGAGGCGGAACTTGCCGACTTGCAGTTCATCGCCTTGATGTAGTTCCGCCGTCTCGATCCGCTCTTGATTCACATAGGTCCCGTTGAGGGAACCCGCATCACGAACCACGTACCGTCCGCCAGCGAGCCGCTCGACCTCAGCATGACGTCGAGACACGGTGATGTCGTCGAGACTGATCTCGCTGTCAGGATGCCGACCCAGACGGGTCACGCCCGAGGACAACGGAAACCGTTCACCGGCTTGGGCCCCGGTCCGGACCACGAGAACGCCGATGTCGTCATCGTCTCCCCCCAACGCCACCACCACATCGTCCTCGGGACCCGGAGCATCCAGACCCGGGTCCACTTTGCTCAAGGTGATCGTGTGATCAGCGGGGATGTCGAGAGTCGAGCCACATGCCGAGCAGAATGCCGATTCCGGAGGGTTCCGATGCCCGCATCGATTGCAGAACACGTAGGCCACAGATCAACCCTCCACCAGCGAGCGATAGCCAGCCGGGTCCATCAAATCGGAGAAGGCCTCCTCGGAGGCAACCGTGATCTCACAGATCCATCCGTCGCCGTAGGGGTCTTGGTTCAAAAGCTCAGGGCGCTCGAGGAGAACCTCGTTGACCGCCGAGACCGTTCCGGTCACGGGAGCAAACACATCCGAGACCGATTTGGTGCTTTCGACCTCACCGAGTGCTCCTCCCGAGGACACCTCGGCACCAAGAGTCGGGAGCTGCACGAAGACGACATCACCGAGTGCATCTTGGGCATACTCGGTGATCCCGACTCGAGCCACCAGGTCGCGACGGCTGACCCATTCGTGATCGGCGGTGTAAGCGAGATCCTCGGGCACCTGCATACGCCCCACGGTAGCGCTCCTCAGGCCCTCGTCAGAGCCTCAGCGCACGAGTTGACGAATCCGCCGAGCGTACTCCTGAGCGAGACGGCGGGCTTCGGCATCACTGGTGGACTCGGCCCAGACATGCGTCATCGGTTCTTCCGGATCCGGCACGGCGAGCACCCATCCATCGGGGTATGTCACCCGAACACCATCGACGAGAAGCGCGTCACGGCCCGACATCTCCACGAGTGACCGCATGACCATTCCTTTGACCTCCCATGGCGTCACCACGGTGTCATGAACCCGATGAACCCGAGGGAGAGAATCCACCACGGTGGACAACGAACGATCGGAACGAGACAACAGGTCGAGCATCTTGAGCAAGCTCGCCGCAGCGTCGAACGCCGGCAAGAAACCGGGGAGGATGTAGCCACCTTCACCATCCGCGGCGAAACCTACGCCGGGACGCTCCGCCACGGCCATCAGCGCCGGAGCCGAGAGTTTGGTCAACTCGACCCGCACCCCGTGTCGCCGGGCGATCTCAGCGGCATGCATCGTGGTGTTGACCGGCAGTGCGATCACATCGCCCACGAGATGGCCACAGACCAGCTCGACAAAGCACAACAGTGCCTCGGTGTCGGTGAGAATTCGTCCGGTGTCGTCGATCAGGCTCAGTCGGTCGCCATCGGGATCGAGAACCGCACCGAGATGGGCGCCTGACGCTCTCACCAGTCCTGCGACTCGCTCGAGCGCATCGCCCTCGTCGAAGCCGAGGCGACCTCCCGTCGAGACGTACGGATTCACCGCCAAGACATCAGCGCCCAGTTTGGCCAGTGCCGCAGGCATCACCGACGCCACCGCACCGAAGGAGTAGTCGATCACCAACTTGAAGCGACGCTCGCGAATCGCCAGCGGTTCGATCGTGGCTTCGAGAGCCACGGTGTACTCCTCGAGAGTCCGCGCCGGAAAGCCGATATCGCCGATCTCACCGGGAAGAGCGCGCCGGTGGTCTTCCCGCTGATACAGCCTCTCGATTTTGCGTTGGCCGTCCTCGGACACATCGATCCCCGCGGAATCGATGAATCGAATCAGCACCTGGCCGGGATCATCGGGATGCAAACGGATCGTCAATCCCCCCAGGGTGCGAGGGGACCGAGCCAAGAAGCGAGTCACCGGCACCGATGCCACTTCGAGATCCATCACATCGATTCCCGTGGCGTTCAGACCCGCCATCATCGCCCGCTTCAACATTCGCGCTGATCGGCTCGAATCCCGTGAGGTCACCACGGTGGAGCCTTTGGCCAGCGACGTCCCGTACGCCATCGCCAACTTCACGGCCATCTCGGGGGTGACATCCACGTTTGCGAGCCCGCTGACACCTTCGCGTCCGAAAAGACTGCGAGCGCCTCGGCTCTCCCACACGATCGAGTCGTTGACGACCGCACCTTCTTCGATGGTCTTGAAGGGGAACACCTTCACTCCATCTGAGACCACCGCGTCGGAGCCGACGAACACCTCATCGCCAAGGACAACTCCCTCGCCGAGACGCGCATTGGACCGCAGGCTGCACGAGCGGGCTGCGACCACTCCGCGCAAACGGCTCCCCGATCCGGCGTAGACGCTGTCGTGGAGGACCGTTCGTTCGAGATCCACGTGATCGAGAAGGCGAACATTAGACCCGAGCACGACGTATTCGCCGAGGCGGCAACCAGGACCCACCACCGATCCAGCCCCTACGACCGCGGGCCCGGTGATCTCGGCTTCTGGAGAGATCTCTGCGCCTTCACCGATCCACACCCCGGCCGAGGCTCGGAAACCGGGGATATCGAGAGTGACGCGTTGATCCAGAACATCTTTATGGGCCCGAAGGTACGCGTCGAGAGTTCCGACGTCTTCCCAATAACCCTCACAGACGGTTCCAAAGACCGGGCGGCCCGCAGCGAGGAGTCCAGGGAACACTTCACTGGAGAAATCGACAGATCGCCCTGCCGGTATCACATCGAAGATCTCGGGTTCGAGCACATAGATACCGGTATTGATCGTGTCGGAGAACACCTGACCCCAGGTGGGTTTTTCGAGAAAGCGCTCGATCGCCCCGTCCGGCCGGGTGATCACGATGCCGAAATCCAAGGGGTTGTCCACCGCCGTCAATGCGATGGTGGCCAGCGCGCCGGTGCGACGATGGTCTGCGATCACGGTACTCAGATCGATATCGGTGATCACGTCTCCGGAGATGACGATGAACGGTTCGTCGAGAAGGTGCTTGGCGTTGGCGACGCTGCCCGCAGTTCCGAGCGGAATCGGTTCATCCGCATACTCGATTGAAACTCCGAAATCGCTGCCATCACCGAAGTAGGTCTTGATCGAATTGGCCATGAAGGCCACGGTCACGACGATGTCGGTGATCCCATGACGAGCCAGAAGACCGATCACATGCTCCATCATCGGTCGATTGGCGATCGGCAACAGTGGCTTGGGGGTCTGGGAGGTGAGGGGCCGCAAGCGGGTCCCTTCTCCCCCGGCCATGATCACCGCTTTCATCACGTCCTCCTCTGCCGGCCGACACTCAGGCTTTCACGCATCATCGGCACGTAGGTGAACGCGGCATACCAACTGATGAACAACCCGGGGATTCCCAGGATCCAGCTCGCCGTGGTGACGACGTCGGCGAAGCGGAAATCAGAGGCACCCAGAAGCAGCCCGGGTACGGCGAACATCAGCAAGAAGGTTCCCGTCTTTCCCCACCAGGTCACGGCGAAACGATCCATCCCCAGAATCGTGAACACCACCATTGCGCCTCCGAGCAGGACCTCGCGCGCCACGACCGCCCAGCAGAACCACAACGGCACGGCACCGTCGATGATGATGCCCCCGATACCCACTATGAACAAGAGTCGATCGACCGTGGGATCGAGGACCTTGCCCAACTCACTCACCTGATCGAAACGGCGAGCGATCCACCCATCGACCCAATCGGTGGCTCCCAGAGCTCCGAGAAGCCAGGCTGCCGCCGCCCGATCCTCGCGACCGAACAACAGCCACAGAAATATCGGGATGCAGGCCAGGCGAACCAGGGTGATCAGGTTGGGCAGAGTCAGGACCGGTGGATCGAAGAGCCCCTTGGGCACCGAGGCCGCGACGGGTTCTCCAGACACGCTCCCACAGTACCCATGCTCGAGGACCGCCTACGATCTGTTCATGTCAGATGACGCCGCTCCCCTTCACTCTGTGCGAGCCGCCTCTGATCAGCACCCTCGTGTCGCTTTGGTGACGGGTGCCGGATCGGGGCTCGGAGCCGCCATCGCTCGCCGGTTGCATCGTGACGGCTTCACCGTGGCGATCAACGACATCGATCCCCGAGCCGCTCACGGGGTGGCCTCGGAACTCGAGGGTCGATCATTTCCTTTCGACGTCACCGATTCCGTGGCCTTCGAGACTGCGGTGGAGTCCATCGTCGAGGAATTCGGACATCTCGATGTCCTCGTCAACAATGCCGGTATCGCCGGCATCCCCGATGAGGACCGGACCCGGATCGTGATCGAGAACCATATCGCTCGCGCCGAAGGCCGAATCGACGATCTCATTCCCCCGAATTTCGTCGTCGACACCTCCGATACCGACTTCGACCGGATGATCTCGGTGCATCTGTACGGCACCTTCCACGGGGTGCGAGCAGCCCTGCGCCATATGACCCCGAGGCGTTCAGGATCGATCGTCAATCTGGGCAGCATCCTCGCCCTTCGGCCCCAGGCCGGACCGTTCCACTACAGCGCCGCGAAAGCCGCGATCGTGGCGCTCACCAGATCGGTGGGCCAGGAAATGGCGCCCTTTGGCGTCCGTGTCAACGCCATCTGCCCCGGTTGGGCCGATACCCCGCTTCTTGCGCCCGCTGATGACATCGTTCGAGCCGGCATCGTGGCGCAGATCCCCCAGGGACGCATGGCCCAGGCCGACGAGATCGCCGGGCTCGCAGCATTCTTGGCGTCCCCCGATGCCAGTTATTGCAGTGGTGAGATCTTCACCGTCTCAGGAGGAGTCGTCTAGATGCCCACAGTCTTCACTCGAATCATCGACGGAGAGATCCCCGGAACATTCGTCTGGCGCGATGAGTCGTGCGTCGCGTTCTTGTCGATCAACCCGATGTCGACCGGGCATGTGCTCGTGGTGCCGCGGGCTGAAATCGATCATTGGCTCGACTGTCCCGAGGACCTGTGTGACCATCTGTTCCGGGTGGCACGGCTCATCGGCGACGCCCAAACGCGAGCCTTCGAATGCGAGCGGGTGGGTGTGATCATCGCTGGATACGAGGTCCCACACACCCATATCCATGTGATTCCGACCACCGATTTGTCGCAACTCTCCTTCGCCAACGCTGCTGCATCGGTGGAACGCGAGGACCTCGAGGCGGCTGCTGAGCGTCTCCGCTCGGCTCTGGGCGACCGCCCTCAGGTGGCGAAGAGCTGACCCTGATCCGGAGGCGGAGCCACCGGTTCGATCAGGGCCGGATCCTGGCGGCCCACCCGGTTCACGTCCCGGGACACCTCGTACATCTGCAAGTCCGCTTCGCACCATTCCCGAGTGGTTGCGACCATAGCTTCGAGCTCTCCGGGTTCGAGGGCCTCGGGCGCCAACCAACTCTGACGATCCTCGGGAGTCAGCGCCAACGGCATTCGATGATGTACGGCTGCGAGTTCGCCGACGGCCTCGGTGGTCACGATCGTGCAGGTCACAATTGGTGCGCCATCGTGATCCGGGTCCTTCCATGTCGTCCACAGACCGGCGACATCGAGAACGTCGGATGATCCCGAGACGATGAAACGCGGTCGTCGATCCGGACCCCATTCGTAGAAGCCGTCCATGGCGATGATGCAGCGGTGGTGGGCGACCAGGGGTCGAAACGTCGGACGCTCGGTGAGAGTCTCGACTCGGGCGTTGATCAGTTTCGCCGCCCCGGATCGATCTCGGGCCCAGGCGGGCACCAGCCCCCATGAACACGTCTCGAGGGTCACCCCGTCGCGTCGACCCAGAGCCGCGATCACGGGCATGGTCGGAGCGATGTTGTAGCGAGGTCCGAAGTCCTCGATCGCGCCGAGCACCGCGCCGTACCGAGCGACCAACACCGATGGGGGTCGGGTTGCGACAAAGCGTCCACACACGTCCCGCGACGCTACTGCTCCTCGTTGTCCGCCGTTCCGCGCAGTGATCTGGCTACCGTGTCGGCGTGCCCGTGCGCCGTGTCCTCGCCGCCGTACGGAATCCCGCGCAAATGGTGGTGGCGGCGTTCCTCGCGGCGATTGCCATCGGGACCCTTTTGTTGCAGCTTCCCCTCGCGTATGACGGTTATCGCCGTGTGGCGTTCATGGACGCCGTCTTTTCTGCCACCTCGGCGGTCACCGTCACCGGACTGGGCACCTTCGACATCGGTCAGATGTCCTTGTTCGGTGAACTCGTGGTTCTCGTGTTGATCCAGGTGGGCGGATTCGGGATCATGACGATCGGTTCGCTCCTGGCGTTGTTCGCGTCCCGTCGAATGGGTTTGCGTCAACGCATCCTCGCCCAAGCCGAACTCGGAGCCGTGGACCAAGGCGAGATGCGACACCTGGTCTATGGCATTGCGGGGATCACCGCCGCCATCGAAGTCACCGTTGCGATCATCTTGGCGACTCGCTTGTGGATCGCTCATGACGTCGGCATGATCCCGGCGCTCTATCAGGGGGTCTTCCATTCGATCTCGGCATTCAACAACGCCGGGATTTCTTTGTGGTCTGAAGGATTGACACCTTTCGTGGGCGATCCGATCATCACCCTGGCGATCTCGGGGGCCTTCATCGTGGGCGGTCTCGGCTTCCCGATCTTGGTGCAATTCCTTCGTCGAACCCGTCCCCGCAACTGGAGCCTTCACACCCGTATCACGCTCAGTGGTGTGGCGCTGCTCATCGTCGCTGGTCCGTTGATGATCGCCCTTTTCGAATGGACCAATCCCGACACTCTCGGACCTCTCGACCTGGGAGGCAAGCTGCTCGCATCCTGGTTCCAAGGGGTGTCGCCGCGAACTGCGGGCTTCGCCACGGTGAACATCGCCGAGATGAACGAACCCACCCTGCTCGGGGTCAGCGCGTTGATGTTCATCGGTGGCGGACCGGCCTCCACGGCGGGAGGCATCAAGGTCACGACCTTTGCCCTACTCGGCTTCGTGCTGTGGAGTGAGGTGCGTGGCGATACCGATATCAACGTGTTCCACCGTCGCCTCGCTCCCACAGTGGTGCGTCAGGCAGTGACCGTGGTGATCCTGGCCATCGGTTCCATCGTCACCGTCACTCTCATCATCCTGGCAACCACCGACGTCACCCTCACCCCGGCACTCTTCGAATCCACATCCGCCTTCGCCACGGTGGGACTGTCGACGGGACTCACCCCCGAACTTCCGTTCCTGGCCAAAGCATCGCTGGTGCTGTTGATGGTCGCAGGTCGAGTCGGGCCCACCACGCTCGTCACCGCCTTGGCCTATCGTCAACGGCTGCAGACATTCCGCTATCCCGAGGACCGGCCGATCATCGGCTGATCCGGCATCGGCTTGGAGACCCCATGTCACAACCACTGAAGCGATCGTTCCGAGGGCACCGAACTCCCCGGGGTCTCGAGCGACCTGAGGTACTCGTCATCGGGTTGGGCCGCTTCGGTAGCGCATTGGCCACGGCTCTCATCGAGGAGGGTCATGATGTCCTCGGAGTCGACGAATCAGCGGTGAGGGTCCAAGATCATGCCGAGGCGCTGACCCGCACCCTGCAGGCCGACTGTACGTCGGAGTCGTCGTTACGCCGGATTGGCGCCGCGGACATGTCGACCGCGGTGGTGTGTATCGGCAACAACATCGAGTCGAGTGTTCTTGCCACCGCCGCCCTGGTGGACATCGGGGTGACCAACATCTGGGCCAAAGCGATCACCGAAGCTCATGGCAACATCCTGAGACGAGTCGGCGCCCATCACGTGGTCTTTCCTGAAGCCGATATGGGGCGTCGCGTCGCTCACTTGTTGACGGGGCAACTCATGGAATACATCGCTCTCGACGACGAGTTCGTCCTTGTCGAGTTGTCGGTACCCCAGAGTCTCGTCGGGGTCACTTTGGGCCACAGCGATATCCGAGCGAAGTTCCGAGTCACGGTCGTGTGCGTCAAGCCCTATGACCAGCCATTCACCTACGCCACGAGCGACACCGTTCTCGGCGCCGACGATCTCGTCGTCTTGGCAGGTCTGCGCCAAGACATCGACGAGTTCATAGCCGCCATGGGTACGCGCCACTGAGGTCCCGCTTCGGGACCCGATCCCTCGGAGATGGCGCCAGCCGATCCGGTTCGACTCACTCAGGCGGCCGGCGCCGCCCGCATCGCTTCGAGTTCGGTCGCGATCCGGTCGCGAACCCGGTCTCGAAGCGCTGCGACATCCTCGAGACCGAGGTCCGAGGTGTCCACCGGTTCGAGAATCCGCACCTCGGCAGTCGAGCGCCCCAGACGCCAGTCGTGTTTACGAAGCGCCGAGCGGGTTCCATGGACCGCCAAGGGCAGCACGGGAACCCCGGCTTCGATGGCCAGGCGGAAGGCTCCCGACTTGAACTCGGCCAGTTCCCCGGACGCGGATCGGGTCCCTTCGGGAAACACCATCACCGACACGCGACGATCCAAACGGTCTCGACATGCCGCCATGGCGGCGACCACGCTGTCGCGCTCGCCACGCCGCAGCGGAATGTCATGGGCGAGACGCATCAGCCATCCCACCGCGGGAATCTTGAACATTTCGACCTTGGACAACCATTTCATCTCCCAGGGCAGATGGCTGATCAACAAGATGTCCACGAATGATTCGTGGTTGGACACCACCACATAGGGCCGTCGGGGATCTGATGGCGCCTCGCCTACGACGGTGAACTTCCACAGTGGGTTCAGCAGCTGATGAACCACAGCCAGCCGTCGAAACGTGAAGCCGGCCCAATACCGCCCCCGGTCGAATGGTGACGTCACCACCCGAATCACTGCCACCAGCGGCAACCAGATCGCCACACAGATGCCGAGCACCAGCCAGGACCACAGCGACCACAACGTGTCGGACCATCGCGGCGATGATTCGGGGTCACGGGGTTGCTCGGGCACCGGGGGGTGTGGGGACTCGGACATGACGTCATTGTGGCATCTCGCCGCCTGGCAGCGCCCGGGAAACACCCCGAGCTCGTAGCAGCACCTCTCCCCTGGCTGCACTTCTCGCCGCCGAGCTATTTCCGTCATGACGAAATGCTGTCAGTGGAAGAACGTATGCGAGGTTGCGCCATGATCGATCATTCCGTCGAGGGCCGATCGACGCGACACCGTCGGGGTCCTCATGCGGACCTCTACCGACGGCATCATGGTCGGGCTGGCGGGATTCGAACCCACGACCTCTTGACCCCCAGTCAAGCGCGCTAACCAAGCTGCGCCACAGCCCGTTCCTTGATGCGGCCCTGAACTCTAGCGCTCACCGACCGGTCTCCACCCAGACGGCACCTCGAGACGCCAGGGGTCACACGAAAACGTCGACGAGACGCCAGCCGAGATAGAGAACCAAGGCCACCATCAACAACTTGAAATGCCAAGGTGCCTTGTCCTCGTCGGTCTCGACCTCGGTGCGGGTCGATCCGGCCAGGCTCTTGAGATCGATCGAGCGGGACGTGACTCGGACGGCGCGTTGATCCTCGAGTGAAGCGTTACAGCGCGGGCATGTCCCATCGGGTCTCATGGCCGATGGCGCCCAGTACTTGGCGCATTCCTCGCAATACGGCATTGTCAGACCTCACTCGGTGCGACGACGCACCCGCAACTTGATCGGAACCGATCCGAACCCGAAAGCTTCACGGATCGATCGTTCGAGATACCGGAGATACGTGGGCGGTAGCTCTCGGTTCACGAACAAGGTGAATGTGGGGGGATCGTTGGCCCCTTGAAGGGCGTAGAGAACTCGAGCACCAGCGGGAGCTGGCTGGCGTTGTTGAGCCGCTGCGATCACGCGGTTGACATCGCGAGTGGGAACTCTCCGGTGGTACTGCTCGATCGCTGCAGCAAGCACCGGCAACAACTTGTGAACACCCTTGCCGGTCAACGCCGAGATCTTCAGTACCGGGGCGTCCCCGACGAAGGCCAGACGACGTCCGACCTCGGTCGAGATCTCGAGACGTCGTTCGGGATCGTCGATGGTCTCCCATTTGTTGAGCAGAACCACGATGGGACAACCCGCAGCGTCGATACGTTCGGCGAGCCGTTGATCCTGGCTCGTGACGCCTTCGGTCGCATCCACGACCAGGAGCGCCACATCGGCATCGTCGAGAGCACGAAGCGCCCTCACCATCGAGTAGTACTCCGTCGACTCGTCGATCCGGCTCCGCCGGCGCATGCCGGCGGTGTCGATGAACACGATGGGGCCCTCAGGGGTTTCCACGAGCGTGTCGATCGCGTCACGCGTCGTTCCCGGCATGTCGTGCACCACGCTGCGATCGTCTCCGACGAGTCGATTGAACAATGTGCTCTTGCCGACGTTGGGCCTCCCGACCAGGGCGATACGAGGCGGGCGCTGCCCATCGACCACGACATCGCCCTCGGCGACCTGAACGTCGGCATCCTCGGTGTGAGCTCCTTGAGCGATGTGAGCCACTCGTTCGACCACCTCATCGAGGAGATCCCCGGCTCGACGACCATGCAATGCGCTGACCGGCACCGGGTCGCCCAGACCGAGAGAGACGAATTCCCACCGTTCGAGCTCCCGCCGATCGTTATCGGCCTTGTTGGCGACCACGAGAACGGTCACGCCGCTGCGGCGCAACCAGGAGGCCACGGCCGCGTCGTCATCGACGAGCCCCACCGACGCGTCC
Source organism: uncultured Ilumatobacteraceae bacterium (assembly GCA_964471865.1). Taxonomy (GTDB): domain Bacteria; phylum Actinomycetota; class Acidimicrobiia; order Acidimicrobiales; family Ilumatobacteraceae; genus CAYMUC01. Next base: position 46,715 of record CAYYHU010000014.1, read on the forward strand.
ACACAGAACAGAACGAGGTCGGCTGAGCGAACCGCTTGTTCGACCTGACGTGACACCTTGGCATCGAGCTCAGAGCCACTGGGGAGCCAACCGCCGGTGTCGACGAGGTCAAAGGAGGTGCCCAGCCACTCGGCACGTCGGACCTGACGATCACGGGTGACGCCTGGCTGATCTTGAACGATCGCCGTTTGCTCTCCGATGATCCGGTTGAACAATGTGCTCTTGCCGACATTGGGTCGACCGACGATCACCACGCTGGGTACCCGATCGGGATCACCGATCGACGAGGAGACATCCGCTACTGCCATCACTCCCCCAGCGCTTCCCGTAATGCGATTCCGTCCGTCGCCACCACATCCACGGGCCGCGGCAGGTCCGCAACCGTCAAGCCGTCGAGGAAACGACCCTCACTCAGACACACATCGGGTAGCAGATAGCGATGACCAACGGGTTCAGTCTCGAGAGTACGCGCGATATCGGCTCCCACCATGAGACCGGTGACCGCGGTGTTGCCTCCGAAGAACTCGTTTCGCACCGGGATGATCCGGACATCACGACGCTTCAGCGAAGCAATCAAGGGTTCGAGCACCCTGGCACCGTACTCCCCGGTGAGCACTCCCACCGGTGCACGTTTCGAGGGACCCAGTGTCACGGGTACCGCGCGAGCGGGCGTGTCCACCGTCAGATCGCGTAAACCCGTATCGCCCGCCGGGTTTCGAGGAGCGCGATATCCCTCGGCGGGAGCACCGTCGACCCAGGAAAAGAACCCACTCTGGACGCCAACGGGCCGATCCCGATCCCCGCTGAACTCGAGTTCGAAGGTGCGCACCATCCCCACGCCATCCTCGTGCATGGGAAAGCCCTCGTAGCGTTCGGCGGCCGGGATCGGTCGATGGGCGAGCAGGTAGTACTCGTCCGCGGCGTGAACGAGGCGTCGGCCCAGAGTTCCCAGCATCACCTCCTGCCAAGACTCCACGATGTCGACGACCGCGGCGGCTTCCTCGAGGGTGTGGGGCCGCATAGCGGCCTCGGGGTTGTAGCGCGAGACGCCCAATGGGACCACCGCCACCTGATCGAGTTCGGGGTATTCATCGAGCACCCCCGCCAAAGTGTCATCGAGGACTGCACCGTCGTTGATTCCCGGACACACCACGATCTGACCGCGCACCGTGATTCCATGATCGAGCAAGGCCCGCAACCACCTCAGACTCATCGCGCCCCGACGGTTGCGCAGCATGCGCGTGCGCACCTCGGGATCGGTGGCGTGAATGCTGACATGCAGCGGTGACAACCCTTCGGTGATAACCCGTTCGAGATCAGCCTCGGTGAAGCGAGTCAGCGTGGTGAAGTTCCCGTAGAGAAAGGACAACCGATAATCGTCGTCTTTGAGATACAGGCTGCGGCGTAGACCCGGTGGTAATTGATAGATGAAGCAGAATTCGCAGTGGTTGTCGCAGGTGCGAACCTGATCGAACAGCGCGCTCGCGACTTCGGCACCGAGGGGTTCTCCGGCGAGTTTGGTCACCTCGAGCGACATCTCGAGACCGCCGCGGCGAATATCGATCTCCACTTCGGCCTCATCGACGGCGAGACGCCATTCGATCACATCGCGGGGAATGTCACCGTTGAGACGCAGCACTTCATCCCCCGGCAGGAGTCCCGCTCGCTCCGCTGGCGATCCTGTGGCGACAGCGATCACAGAGGTCGGAGCCGCAGTCACGATCCGTCAGGCTAGCGGCGCGACTCCTGGGTAGCCTGAAGGCGTGGAGGCCGCCCCAGCCCCGAGCAGTTCGGTTGATCAGGTACTGCTGGCGTCTCCACGGGGCTTTTGCGCCGGTGTGGAGATGGCCATCAAGGCGCTTGGCTGGCTGGTGCGAAGTTTCGAGCCGCCCGTGTACTGCTACCACGAGATCGTTCACAACAAGATCGTGGTGGAACGCTTCGAACGCCTCGGCGTGATCTTCGTCGACGATCTTGCTGACGTGCCCGAAGGCCGTCCGATCATGTTGTCAGCCCACGGGTCGGCTCCCGAGGTGGTTGCTCAAGCTCGCGACTTCGGACGTTATGTCGTTGACAGCGTGTGCCCGCTCGTGACCAAAGTCCACCACGAAGTCAAGGTCCGAGCCGGTAAGGGCTACCGCATCATCTATGTCGGCCACGAAGGTCATGAAGAGGCTGTGGGCACCATGGCCGTGGCACCTCAGGCCATCTCGCGAGTCGAG
>CAYYHU010000015.1:0-46895 GCA_964471865.1 uncultured Ilumatobacteraceae bacterium
CCCGCACTGGCGTTCAGTCTTCTCTTCCGTTTTCAAGGAGCCGTAGCTCGGGCACTCGCCGAGGCGTTGGTGCCCTCTTCGCCTTTCAGACACCGTGTTACCGGCTTCTTGGGGCGAGAGGAGAAACTATCGACATCTGGCGCGAGCGTCAACTTCACACGCCAGAAATCTCGACGAGATGATGTGACGTCCGCCCACGACGAATCAGCAGCCACCGACCATGCAGCCGACTCACGTCTGTGAGCAGGGACGATGCACTGATTGCCGCTCCATTGACCTTGATGCCCCCCTGATCGCACAACCGCCGAGCTTCACCCTTGGACGACACAATTCCGATCTCGGCGAGCAACGAGGGGACATCGGCGAGCGCCGATGCCGGCACAGACATGGTCGGAACTTCCCGGGCTACGGCCTCGAGCGCATCCAACGAGGCCTGGAGAGGATCACCGCCAAAGAGCACGTCAGCGGCCTCAGCCGCTGCACGAGCAGCAGGCGCACCATGGACCAGAGCCGTCAACTCGTCAGCGAGTTCCCGCTGCGCCCGACGACGTTCGGGCGCTTCGGAATGCTGAGCAAGTGTGGCCTCCACCTCGCTCAAGGGACGGAGCGAACAGCGTCGCATCAACGAGGCAATCGAGTCGTCATCGGTCTGGATCCAGAACTGGCGGAACTGGAATGGGCTCGTTCGCTCCGGATCGAGCCACACCGCTCCGCTCGCGGTCTTTCCGAACTTCGTCCCATCGCTCTTGAGCAACAACGGCCACGTCAGACCATGAGCCACGTGGCCGAGGCGACGCCTGATGAGGTCGATGCCCGCAATGATGTTGCCCCATTGGTCCGAGCCCCCCATTTGGATCTCGACCCCATGATGTTCATAGAGATGCCGGAAATCATTGGCCTGCAACAGCATGTAACTGAACTCGGTGTACGAGATCCCATGCTCACCTTCCAGGCGAGATCGGATCGACTCCTTGGCGAGCATCGAGTTGACCGTGACGTGCTTTCCGATGTCGCGAAGAAAGTCGAGTGCGCTCATCGGTGCTGTCCAGTCGGCGTTGTTCACCAGGCGGGCCTGATACGGACCGGGTTCGAAATCCAACAGGCGGGCGAGTTGGGTGCTGATCCGCTCCAGATTGTGAGCCAGGGTTTCGGCGTCGAGCAGATTGCGTTCTTCGCTGCGGCCGCCGGGATCACCCACCATGCCGGTTGCTCCCCCGGCGAGCGCCACTGGCCGGTGGCCGGCCGTCTGAAACCTTCGCAGGCCCAACTGGCCGAGAAGATGCCCCACGTGAAGGGAGTCCGCAGTCGGATCGAACCCCACGTACACCCCGATCGGCCCTCGAGCCAGGCATTCGGTCAGCGCCGTGCGTTCGGTGGTGTCGTGGATCAGGCCACGAGCATCGAGATCTGCCAACAACTCCGAGGGGGATGAACTCACAGGTGTCATGTTGCCAGAAGGGCACCGCCACGGCTGTGCCCACCTGGTACCGGATCACGATGGGTACGCTCGCCGCGGTGGTGAGTCGACTCGAGCTGCGTCAGAGCTTTGCCGAGTTCGTGTCGACCACGGCTCGGGCCTGTCCATTGTGGAGCCGACTGAGTGCCGGCATCGTCGAGGCCACGCCGGGTGAGGTCGTGATCGATCTCGTCATGAACGCCCCGCCGCGTCAGCGCCGTCCGGTGCTGTTCTTCGCAGCGGTCCACGACCTGTTGCTGGCCGACGAGACCGAGCCCCTGGGCGCTCTGTTGCGTTCTCGCTGGCCCGATCCCACGACTGCCCCCGATATCGATCCGTGGCCGTTGCTCGTGGAGCTGACCCATCGACGTCATGACGAGATTCTCGAGCGATGCCAGCAGCGTCACACCCAGACCAATGAAGCATCTCGCGCCGCACCGCTGGTCCTGGCGCTCGATCAGCTGAGCTCCGAAGTCGGTCCGATATCGCTGATCGAGATCGGTTCGAGCGCCGGATTTCTCCTGCGGCTCGACCGGTACCGGTATCGCTATGTCGACGATGACGGGGGTGAGACACTGCTCGAGGGCCCGAACTCACCCGAGTACGCACCGCAACTGCGATGCCGCCTGCGTTCCCGAGCCCGACCACCGCGGCGGATACCGAGCCCGGTCGAACGAGTCGGCATCGACCCGTTCCCCGTGGATGTGAGTGATCCCGAGTCGCGCCGTTGGCTGAACGCGTGCATCTGGCCGGACCAACTCGACCGCCTCACCACCCTCGACGCCGCGGTGACCGTTGCGATCAGCGAGCCGGTTCCGGTGCTCACCGGTCTCGCCGAGTCCCTGGTTCCGCCCCTGCTCGAGCGAACTCGAGCCCATCCGGTGGTGTTGTCGAGTTGGGCGATGACCTATCTCGAGGATTCGGCTCGACATGATCTCTGGTCGGCTCTGGACGAGTTCGGGTCCGGCCGCAACCTCAGCGTCGTGGTGTTCGAGGACCCGTCGCATGTGCCCGAGGCCGAGATCGCTCGTCATCCCGACGAGCGCGAGGTGACCGCCCTCGGTATGGTCACCTGGCGAGGTGGCGAGCGACGTTCGATCCGGCTGGGCACCGCTCATCCTCACGGGTTCTGGTTCGACCCCGATCGCTGAGCCAACGGGTTCACAGGACCAGCCCAGCCGACAGCGAGTCCGCCCGGGAGGTCATGCCACGAACCTCCACAGACGATCGGCAGCTTTGGAGATACCGATTCGTGGTGTCACCGTCGGCGCCACCGGAGGATCGCAGGAATCGGCCATCACGGTCACGGGTCCACCTCCGAGTACGGAGGTGGCGTCATGGCGTCGGTCGACTCCCAAGGCCGCGGCGACGTTTCCCGGACCGCGAGCCAAACGGCGATCCTCCACCCCTCCTCGGCGCGCCCGGACGATGTCGATGCCGTCGACAATGTCGAGGGACCGGATCAACACAGCTTGGCCGGACCCCACCGGACCGGTCACCACGTTGAGACAGTGATGGATCCCGTAGCTCAGATAGACGTACAAGGTTCCTGCTGCCCCGAACATCGACGCGCACCTCGGAGTCGGCCCCCGGTGTGAATGACTCGCCGGGTCGTCCTCGCGGTAGGCCTCCACCTCGGTGATCCGACCGATGACGTCGGCGGTGACCAGCAGGCGATTCAGTAGCCGCGGCGCGACCTCGAGGGCATCAGCTTCGAGGTCGGATCGCGTGAGGGGTCTCAGCGTCGGCCCTCGCCAACACGCTGCGCCATCCGGGCGAACTCGGTGTCGAAACGTAGGAGTTGACGCGCAACGGGCTCAGGACCGGCTCCTCCTGGTGTCGTGCGACGCAACACCCCGACACCGGGCGCCACGAGTGCGGCAGCATCGGGCCCCAGGGATTCGTCGCGGGCGACGAGATCACCCAAGGATCCCTCCCCCGCCACACTGCGCCGCACCAGCGATCCCACGATCGCGTGGGCTTCGCGAAACGGCGTCCCTCGCGCAACCAACCATTCGGCCAGATCCGTGGCCGCAAGAGCATCCGAATCGGCGGCCGCTTGCATCCGGTTCCGATCAAAAGTCGCCGTGGCGATCATGCCACTGATCGCCGACAAGGCCAATGACACCTGATCCACGGCATCGAACAGCGGTTCTTTGTCCTCTTGGAGATCCCGGTTGTAGGCGAGGGGCAGCCCTTTGAGCGTGGCGAGCAGGCCGGTCAGATTTCCGATGATGCGACCGGCCTTACCCCGGGCCAACTCGGCGATGTCGGGGTTCTTCTTCTGAGGCAGCATCGACGAACCCGTGGCGTATCCGTCATCGAGGCGGGCGAATCCGAATTCGTCACTGGTCCACAGCACCCATTCCTCTCCGAGACGCCCGAGATGGAGCGCGATCAAGCACACGTCGAAGAGGGCTTCGGCCACGAAATCACGGTCGCTGACGGCATCGAGAGAGTTGGCGAACACCGATGCAAACCCGAGATCGGCGGCGGTGGCCTCCGGATCGAGGGGTAGCGAGGATCCAGCCAAGGCTCCTGCGCCCAACGGTGACACATCGAGGCGTTCCACCGTGGCGACGAGGCGATCCACATCGCGCCCCAAGGCCCAGGCATGCGCGAGCAGATGATGCGCGAGCAACACCGGCTGAGCCCGTTGGAGATGGGTGTAACCGGGGAGATAGATGCCCTCGGGGCCGACGCCGGCCGCGACAGCCCGATCGCGCAGCACCTGCTGCAACCCCATGACGCGTCGAGCCAACGCCATGAGTTCCCGTTTACACCACAACCGCAGATCGGTCGCCACCTGATCGTTACGGCTGCGTCCGGTGTGCAACTTGGCGCCTGGCGACCCGGCGAGTTCGGTCACCCGCCGTTCCACAGCGGTATGGATGTCTTCATCGCTCGCCACGAAGACGAAGCGGCCTTGGGAGAACTCGGCCTCCACGGTGTCGAGGGCTTCGAGAACGCTGGCCACCTCATCGGCGTCGAGGAGCCCCACTCGTTCGAGACCCCGTACATGAGCCCGCGACCCCTCGAGATCATCAGGCCACAGTCGTTGATCGAAGGGCAGACTCACGGTGTACGCCATCAACTCATCTGCTGGCCCGCCTGCGAAGCGGCCATGCCAGAGCGTCGATCCTGTCGGCTCATCGGCCTGGGTCATCCTCGTCCCCTTTCGAGTCCAGCGAGTTCTCGGAGTCGGCGAGCCAATGCAGCACCGCCCAGCGATTCGTCAGCGACACACAGGATCGTGTCGTCGCCCGCCACGGTGCCCAAGAGTCCGTTGAGCACCGAACGGTCCAACGCGGAGGCCACGACATGTGCGCACCCTGGTGGGGTCCGCACGACCACGAGAGGTCCAGAGGCCTCGACCTCGGCCACCCACTCCCCCATCACCCGACGCAATTGGTCCTCGGGGGCGATCCGGTCCCGTTCGAGTTCGGGGATCGCGTACACCGTCTCGCCGCTGGGCATACGCACCTTGACCGCTCCGAGATCCACCAGATCCCGAGAGATGGTCGCCTGGGTGGCCTCGATGCCCTCGGCACGCAGGATGTCGAGCAACTGGGGCTGACTCGTGACGGCATGACGCGCGATGAGCCGCGCGATGAGTTGTTGGCGATGGACCTTGGTGGTCACCGGGGCACCTCACGCGCGGAGTTCGCCACGACGAAGGCCAACACGGCCCGGGCGGCGTCAAGACGACGATGGCCTTGAGGAATCACCCGAGACCGGGGTCCATCGATCACCGCCGCATCGACTTCGACGCCGCGATAGGCCGGAAGACAGTGGTAGAAGCACGCATGCTCGAGGGCCTGATCCATCAAGGCCGTGGTGACCCGATATCCGTCGAAACGCCTGATCCGCTCGGCTTTGTCTGCCTCTTGTCCCATCGACACCCAGGTGTCGGTATGCACGGCATCGGCCTGCGTGACCGCGTCGACGGGATCCTCAACCCAACTCACTTCCCCAGCTCCGAGAGCGTTGAGGCGACCGAGTTCATCGGGCGATGGTCCGAAACCGACCGGTGTGGCCACGACGAGATGGGCTCCGAGCGCCACGAGAGCTTCACCGAGGGATCGCGCCACATTGTTGTAGTCGCCGATCCACGCGACCCGCCGGCCGGCGAGATCGGCGAGATCGGCGAGATCGGCGCGCATGGCGAGAACGTCGGCGATCGCCTGGAGGGGATGATGAAGGTCCGACAACAGGTTCACGATCGCAACGGCACTGACCGCCCGCATGCGCTCGAGCACCGAATGCTCAAAGACCCGCGCCGCGATCACGCCGTGATAACCCGCCAGGATGCGCGCGACATCTTCGACGGGTTCGCGCACGTCGAAGCCGATCTCTTCACCCCGGGTGTAGACGGGATGACCCCCGAGTTGGACCACGGCGATCTCTGAGGAATGTCGGGTTCGGTTCGAGGGCTTTTCGAAGATCAGTGCCACACCCTGTCCAGCCAGGGGACGACCGAGGGTCTCAGGGGGCTTCGCAGCGAGTTCGAGCACCCCATGAAGTTCGGCCGGTGACAGATCGGCGACGGTGAGAAATGAGCGGACACTCATGAGATCACTCCCGCGAGAATCGCCACGGCCTCGTCGATCTCGGCGTCAGAGACCGTGATGGGGGGCGCGAGACGTAATGCGGTCGAGGTGACGGCATTGGTGACGAGTCCCGCCTCGAGCAGGCGAGAGGTGACCTCGGAGGCCGCGCTGACACCGATCGCATCCAGATCGAGCTCGACACCGAGCAACAGTCCCCGACCTCGGACTTCGCGTACCGTGTCGAGGGCCTGGACCGCTGCGGCCAGGCGAGCCCCTTGGCGCTGGGCCGTGCCGGGAGCGTCGATACGGCGCATCTCTTCGATCACCGCGCAGACCGCCGCAGTGGCCAATGCGGTTCCCGAGTACGTCGATCCGTGGTCCCCAGGCCGAAACGCCGCCGCGATATGGCGAGGGGCCCAGATCGCTCCGATCGGCATGCCGTTACCCATGGCCTTGGCCATCGTGACGACATCGGGACGAATTCCGTCGTGTTCGAAACCGAACCATTCACCGGTGCGAGCGAAGCCGGTTTGGATCTCATCGACCATGAACAGGATCCCATGGCGATCACAGAGATCACGTACGCCTTCGAGATAGCCCGCAGGCGGGGCTACGACGCCACCTTCACCTTGGATCGGCTCGAGCAACACTGCAGCCACACTCGGGTCGATCGCGGCTTCGAGCGCTTCGAGATCTCCATACGGCACGTGACGGAACCCGGCGGGCATCGGCTCGAATGGCACGTGTTTGGCCGGCTGGCCCGTCGCTGCCAGAGCGGCGAGCGTCCGGCCGTGAAAGCTGCCCAGAGCCGACACCACCACATGACGATCGGGACTTCCGTGTCGACGAGCGAGTTTGATCGCCGCCTCGTTGGCCTCGGCCCCCGAGTTACAAAAGAAGATCTGACCTCCGCCGCCGAGAAGTTCGTCCACGAGTACTGCGGCCCGGGTCGCGACCGGATTGGCGAACAAATTCGAGACATGCCACAAGGTGCGGGCCTGGGACGCGACGGCGTCTGCGACAGCGGGATGACAGTGTCCGAGTGAGGTGACTGCGATCCCACACAGGAAGTCCAGATAGCGACGGCCCTGGGTGTCGAAGAGTTCGGTTCCTGATCCCGAGGCGAACATCACCTGTGGGGGACCAAAGACCGGCATGAACGGACATGCATCGGCACCATCGGTGCCGAAACGATGGCTGGATGTCATGAGGATCCTTTCGGGGTCGTGTTCACGACCATCGTTCCGATGCCGTCATCGGTGAACACCTCGAGAAGGAGCACATGGGGAATGCGTCCATCGAGGATGTGAGCCTCGTCGACTCGGTCCCGTACTGCGTCGACACAACTGCGCACTTTGGGGATCATGCCTCCCGCGATCCTGCCGTCGACCATGAGCGCCTCGAGTTCGTCCACGGTGGCCACCCGGATCAGACTTGCGGGGTCGTCCACTCGCCGCCGCAGACCTTCGATATCGGTCAGATAGATGAGCTTGGAAGCGCCGAGCGCCTGGGCGATGGCCCCGGCCACCGTGTCGGCGTTGATGTTGTAGGCCTGCCCTGATGCGTCGGTGCCGATCGTGGCGACCACCGGCACGAATCCCTCGGCGAGCAGACCCTCGAGAATGGCAGCGTTGATCGACTCGACGTCACCGACGAAACCGAGTTCGGGATCCCGAGCCACGGCCCGAATCAGACTCGCGTCCTCGCCCGACACGCCTACCGCCAAGGGGCCATGGACGTTGATCGCGGACACGATCTGGGGGTTGACCTGGCCGATCAGCACCATCCGAGCGATGTCGACGGTTTCGGAGTCGGTGACGCGAAGCCCATCGCGAAACTCACTGGTCTTGCCCAGACGGGTCATCAGGTCGCTGATCTGGGGTCCACCGCCATGGACGACGACGGGCCGCAGACCCACCGAGCGCAACAAGGCGATGTCTTGGGCGAACAAGGCGAGCGCATCGGCCTCACTGGAGCCCGCCAGAGCGTTGCCTCCGTATTTGATCACCACCGTGGCACCCGAGAACCGCCGGATATAGGGCAGGGCTTCGACTAAGACGTCGGCTTTGGCTGCGGCATCGAGACTGCTCACGGATACACCCCCACGGCACTGAGTCCGGCGGACTCGTCACATCCCAGCGCCACGTTCGCGGCCTGAACCGCACCGCCCGAGGCGCCCTTGGCGAGATTGTCCAACGCTGCGATGGCCACCACCCATCCGGTTCGCTCATCGACGCGAGCCGTCACATGGACAGCGTTGGAACCCAGTGTCGCCTTCGTCGATGGTGGGGTCGCCGACACGTGCGCGAAGGGTTCGTCGGCATACGCCTGGGACAAGGTCGCGAGCGCATCCTCGGTACTGATCGAACTTCCGGGCGCGACCCGTGCGTAACAGGTGGCGAGAATTCCTCGGCTCATGGGCACCAGATGGGGGGTGAAGAGCACTTGGGCGCCGAGGTTCGCTTCGATTTCGGGGGTGTGGCGATGATCGAGCAACCCATAGGCGCTCACATCGCCATCGGCGGAGCAGAACAGACTCGGGTGTTTGAGGGTTCTTCCCGCTCCTGAGAGGCCACTCGCGGCGTCCACCACGATGCCGGTGGACTCGACCTGGCCGGCATCGAGGAGTGGTGCCAAAGCCAGCGTCGCAGCCGTCACATAACACCCTGGGGTCGCGATCAGATCCGCTGAGGCCAAGGCCTCGCGATGCCGCTCAGGCAACCCGTACACCGCGCGCGCCAACAGCTCGGGATGGGTGTGCTCGAAGCCGTACCACCCGGGGTAGACGCTGGGATCCTTGAATCGGAACGCCGCGGAGAGGTCGATCACACACCCCACGCGTCCTATGAGTTGAGGAGCGAGCTCCATCGAGGCTTCATGGGGCAATCCGAGGAACACGGCATCGAGGCCGTCCACGGCATCGAGATCCACCTCGTCGAAGGTGGCATCGCCATAGGCCAGCGCCAAACTCGGATAGAGCCCTGCGAGCGCGCTGCCGGCCTGGGAGTCGCCCGTGGCCACGACCACGTCGAACTGGGGATGAGCCGCACACAGCCGGAGCAACTCGACCCCGGTATATCCCGAGGCGCCGATGATACCGATCGAGAACATAGGCGTATGAACATACAGTCTTGCGAATGTCCATACAACCCGGTTCTCTCGGTGACGGAATGAGACGTGTCCGGTCGTCACAGCAGGTCACGCCCCCATGAGGGGCGCGCGCCGAAAGGGCGTGCCACGATGGAGCCATGGCCGACGAGGCGTCCCGCCCCCCTCGGACCTCGACCGCGGGTCGACTCCTGGTCGCTGCTCCCCTGCTCGACGACCCCAACTTTCGACGCAGTGTCGTGATGATGCTGTCCCATGACCCCAGTGGGGCGCTCGGTCTGGTGCTCAGTCGCATCGATGCCGAGATTCCCTCTGATGTTCTGGCCCCCTGGGTCGAACGCAGCGCGTCGCCACGATCGGTGTTTGCTGGCGGGCCGGTTCAGACCGACGGCCTGATCGGCTTGGCCTCGGTACCGTCAGCGAACGCCCACCATCTGGTCGCTGAGGAGTTCGCGTCGGCCTTCGTGCCTCTCGGGGACCGCACTCTGGTGACGGTGGATCTGGCGCGCAGCGCCGACGACTTCATCATCTCTGGTGGTGGCTTTGATGTGGTCGAGCTGCGCGTGTTTCGCGGCTATTCGGGCTGGGGGCCGGGGCAACTCGACCATGAACTGGCTCGCGGGGGTTGGATCGTGGTTCCCGCTCGGGCAAGCGATCCCTTCGACGATGATCCCGACTCGTTATGGCATCGGGTGCTTCGCCGTCAGCGTGGCCGTCTCGCCTGGCTGGGGACCTTCCCTGAGGATCCCAGCTTGAACTGAACGGCATCCGAACGTGACAGGGTCACACCGATATGGTCCGAGCGGGTGACTGCGACCCCCCGTTTCGTCGGGCCCACCCCGAAGTGATCAGGACCGGAGTCGTCCTCCGACTCCCGCCACCGCGGCCACACAAGCATCTCGAACCTTTGCGATCTCGGCATCGGTGAGGGTGCGATCGGCGGCCTGGAGCCGAAGCCGATACGCCAGGCTGCGATGCCCGGCGTCGATTCCGCTCCCCCGGTACACGTCGAACAATCCGAGCTCGGCGAGCAACGCCCCCGCTCCCTGACGCAGCGCCTTGTCGACCTTCTCGGCGGGAACCTCCTCGGCGACCACGAACGCGAGATCGAGATCGCTCGACGGAAAGCGACTGACCGCCCGAGCCACCGGAACCGGCTCGGGTCGACCGAGGATCTCGGTGAGATCCAACTCGAGTACCGCCACCCGCATGCTCAGATCGAAGTCTTCGAGCACCCGAGGATGGATTTCGCCCAGCACGCCCAGAACCTTGGGACCGTTGGTGAGGCTCGCGGACCGTGTGGGATGCAGACCTTCAGGAACCCGGGACTGTTCGAGTCTCGCTCCCACTCCGAGCGCTGCGGCGATCTCTCGCCACAACGCGACTGCCGCCGACGCGTCCCGACCGGCGAGCACCACGGCGAGCATTTCGCGTTCATCGGGCAGCGGCAGTCCACCGGGGGGATAGACGTGACCGATTTCGAACAACGCCGCGTCATCGCGTCGATGCGACGCGTTGTACGCGACCGCCTGCAGCAATCCCGGGCGGAGACTGGGACGCATGAGACTGGCCTCGGCCACGAGCGGGTTGGCGATCGGAATCGCCGGCTGATCCAGCCCGGCTCGTTCGAGATCTCCTGGAGCCAGGAACGGGCTGGGCATCGCCTCGGTGATACCGGCTCCGAGCAGCACCTGGCGAAGTTGGCGACGGCGACGTTGGCGCGGGGACAAGGCGCCATGCACCGTGGAGGTCGGCACGATGCGACCGATCCGGTCGTAGCCGTGATGACGAGCGATCTCTTCGATCACGTCGACATCGATGTCACAGTCGGGACGCCATGACGGCAACGAGACCTCGATGACGTCGGCGGCCTCTGATACCGAGCTCACCTCGAACCCGATCGGTTCGATCAGCGACGCAATGGCATCGACAGAGAACTCCAATCCGAGCACTCGGCGGACCCGGTCGAGACGCACCATGGTCGAGCGGCGACCGGGAGGGCAGGACTCGGCGACGACATCGACGACACCCTCATGGACGACGAGATCGGGACAGGTGAGGCGCAGAATCTCGACGAACCGAGCCGCCGCGGCCAGACACCCTTGAGGGTCGACTCCGCGTTCGAATCGGGCCGAGGCTTCGGACCGGAGACCGAGATGGGCCGCGGACTGTCCGATACCGGTGGGTTCGAACCAGGCGACTTCCAAGGCGATGACCGTGGTCGCGTCGGAGATCTCAGAATCCCGACCGCCCATGATTCCCCCGATTCCCACCGGGACGTCGAGAGCGTCGCAGATGACGAGATCGCGTGCCGCCAGGGTGCGTTCGACCTCGTCGAGAGTCACGATCGTCTCGCCGTCGCGGGCGCGACGAATACGGAACCCTCCCCCTCCGAGCGTGTCGAGGTCATATGCGTGGTTGGGAGCGTTGAGCTCCAACATCACCAGGTTGGACGCGTCCACGACGTTGTTGATGGGTCGCATTCCGCCTGCCAGCAACCGCTGGGCGATATCGACGGGTGATGGCCCCACGACCACATGTGAGATCACCGTGGTGGTGAAACGCCCACATCGATCACCGTCGACGATCTCGACAGGAGCCGAACGCAGCGCTCCGGTCGGTTCGAGCACAGGTCGGGGTGGATCGAACCGAACCCCGAGATGAGCAGCCAGGTCCCGAGCGACGCCGAGATGACCCCAACAATCGGGACGATTCCGGGTCAGGTCCAACTCGAAGACGACATCGGATCGCAACCCCAACGCCTCGCTGTAGGGCTGGCCGAGCGGGGTGTCCCCCGGCAGGATCCAGATGCCGTCGTGGTCGTTCCCGTCACCGAGTTCGGCGGCCGAACACAACATGCCTTCGGAGTCGATCCCGAGAATTCCGCGGCGTTCGATGCGACGTCCATCGGGCATCTCGGTTCCCAGCGTGGCCAAGGGCACGACATCTCCGGGTTGCATGTTGAACGCCCCGCACCACACATGGCGTTCGGTCCCGTCACCGGCATCGACGTACACGCGATGGACCTTGGCGGCATCGGGGTGACGTTCGGTTCGCAGCACCCGCGCCGTGACGACGCCGGGCACACCCCCACCGATGTGATGGATCTCCTCGACCGCGAGTCCGAGCGCGTCCAGAGCCCCGGCCACCGTGTCGACATCGGTGCCGATCGGGGCGAGTTCGTTGAGCCAGGCCAGAGAAATCCGCATCTCAGAACTGCTCCAGGAAGCGCAGGTCGTTGGTGTACATCTCGCGAAGGTCCGCCACCTGATGACGTTCCTTGGCCATACGGTCGATACCGAAACCGAACGCGAATCCGCTCCACTCCTCGGGATCGAGACCTCCGGCCCGCAGCACGTTGGGATGCACCATCCCACATCCGCCCAACTCGAGCCAGGAACCATCAGGGGTCCGGATGTCGAACTCGGCGGAGGGTTCGGTGAAGGGGAAATACGAAGGTCGCAGACGCGAGGAGAAACCGCCACCGAAGAAGGCCTTCGTGAACGCCTCGATCGTGCCGGCGAGATGCGCCATGGTGATGTCGCGATCGATCACGAGGCCTTCGATCTGATGGAACACCGGCATATGGGTGGCGTCAGGGGTTTCGTTGCGAAAGACCCGTCCGGGCATCACGACGTAGATGGGAGGTGGCTGGGTCTGCATGACCCGGATCTGCACCGGAGACGTGTGGGTGCGCAACACCGTGGTTCCGGGTTCGCCGTAGTCGAGAAACAACGTGTCCCACATACTGCGTGCCGGATGCGAGGGCGGCATGTTCAACGCCTCGAAGTTGTACCAGTCCGTCTCGATCTCAGGACCCTCGGCGATCTGGAATCCGAGACCGATGAAAACGTCCTCGAGACGTTCCCAGGCCTGGGTGACGATATGGGCATGCCCGCGCCGCGCCGGGACGACGAATTCGGTCAGATCGAGGCGCTCGAGTTCGAGCTGCGCGTCGCGTCGAGCGTTCACAGCCGCGACGAGTCGTTGCTCGAGGACCCGGGCGATATCGCCACTGGTCTCGTTCAGCGCTTGACCGACGCGCTTCTTGTCCTCCACCGTCTCGAGAGCACCCAGGCGCGCTTTGAAAGATCCGAGCAGCCCCCTCTTGCCGAGGAGTTCACCCTCGAGAGCCCGAAGTTCCTCGACAGTGGTGGCCGCCTCGATACGAGCGAGGGCCTGGGCGCGGGCAGTCTGGATCTCGTCGATCATCGGCATCGAACCGTACCTGTCGCTTGGCGGCGCTGACGATTCACTTCGAAACAGATCACGGTGGTCGCCATCGCCACGTTCAGGCTCTCGGCTGATCCCTCGTGACGAATCGTCACCCACTCGTCCACCGGAGCATCGTGTCGAAGTCCACGAGCCTCGTTTCCCATCACGATCGCGACGGGTTCACTCCAGTCCACCTCGGCGTATGCCGTCCCATGATGAGACGAGGTCCCCCAGACGCGTCGCCGTGGGGATTTCACCTCGGCGAGTCCGAGATCGCAGACCACCGGTATGCGAAACACCGATCCCGCCGAGGACCGTACGACCTTGGGATTGCGGACGTCGACGGTGCCCGGAGTCAACACGACGACCTGAGCTCCCGCGGCTTCGGCTGAACGCAGCATCGTGCCGAGGTTGCCGGGATCAGCCACGCCGTCCGCCACGACCACGAAGTCCGCGGTGTCGAGGAGTTCCGGATCGGGTTCGACCCATTCGACGATCGCGATGACCGGTTGGGGGGTTTCGGTGGTGGCGACCCGTTCGATCACTCCCGCGGCAAGATGGTGGACCTCGCCGCCCACCCCGGGAACCGGTGCGGCTCCCGGGGCGCAGAACTGCGATTCGACCACCCATCCGGCGCGGGCCGCCTCCGCGATCAGCACGGCGCCTTCGACCACGACGCGTTGTTCGTCCACACGCGCACTGCGGCGCCGTGCAAGGCGCCGCAGCCGCTGGACGTTCCCATGCTGAAAAGCGAGGGGCTGAATCAGGCCAAGGCTCCCTTGGCGGTATCGACGAGACGAGCGAAGGCCGCCGGATCGCTCACCGCGATCTCGGCGAGGATCTTGCGATCCACTTCGATACCCGCAGCCGACAGCCCGGCGATGAACCGGCTGTAGCTCATGTCGTGTTCGCGGCATGCCGCGTTGATGCGCTGGATCCACAGGCGTCGGAACTCGCCCTTGCGAGCCCGGCGGTCGCGGAATGCGTACTGCCCCGAGCGCATGACCTGCTCGTTGGCGGCCCGATACGACCGGCTCTTGTTGCCGTAGTAGCCCTTGGCCCGTTCGAGCACCTGCTTGCGATGCTTCTTGGATCCAACGGCACGCTTCACCCTGGCCATCGGGTCCTCCTTTCGTGATGTCGTTCAGTGAGATCGGACCCGTAGGGGTCCCGGGGGGAGATCAGCGCTCGGCGAGCAGACGCTTGATCCGCTTGACGTCGCCGCTGTGCACGTCGACATCGCCGGCGAGCCGACGGGTCCGGGTGCTGGGCTTCTTTTCGAAGAGGTGCTGGCGCATCGCCTGTTGGCGACGAAGTTTGCCGCTACCGGTCTTCTTGAACCGCTTGGCCGCGGTCTTGGAGGTCTTCATCTTGGGCATGACACACGTCCTGTCAGGTCGGTGGGGGGTGTCGGCGAGCGAGTGAGTCTAGGCCGACGGATCGGCCGGCGACTCGGTGGGTACCGACTCGGCCTCGGCAGCGGAGTCCGCGGCCGCCGGAGACGGTGCGGATGCCGAGGAGTTCTCGGAGCTCTTCTTCGTGGCGGGTCGGCGTTCGGGTGCCAGCACCATGGTCATGTTGCGTCCTTCGAGACGGGCTTGGCTTTCCACCCGTCCGAGTTCGCCCACCTGTTCGATCACGGCATCGAGGATCCGGGAGCCGAGTTCGGGGTGGGCCATTTCACGGCCTCGGAACTGCAGCGTCACCTTCACCTTGTGTCCGTCTTCGAGGAAGTCCTGGAGATGGCGCACTTTGGTGTCGAAGTCACCTTTGCCGATCTTGGGTCGAAACTTGACCTCTTTGATCGACACATGACTCGCCTTGCGGCGGGACTCCTTGGCCTTTTGGGATTCCTCATATCGGAACTTGCCGTAGTCCATGATCCGACACACCGGCGGATTGGCCATCGGGGCCACTTCGACCAGGTCGAGATCCATCTGTCGGGCGAGGCCGAGGGCCTCGGGCAACGTCTTGATTCCGAGCTGGCTCCCGTCGGGAGAGATCAAGCGGACTTCGCGGGCCCGGATTTTTTCGTTGTACCGGGGCTCGTTGGTGGGCGGTGCTATGGCTGGTCACTCCTGTGCAACGGGGCGTTCCTCCCTCATCTTCACGGTCGGTTCACGCGAAGCCGACCACGATGAGGGACACCGCCATGCGGAGTCCATCCATCTCGCCGACCCGGACGCACTCTCACGCTCACACCGACAGAGTCGGACATGATCGAGGTGGCCGGGTGGGGATGAGGTCTTCGACCGCACCCCTCTTCGCCTGGGTTGTCGCCGGTAGGGTACCAGACGTGAGCGATCCCGACACCGGATGGACACCTGACCCCACCGGCGGCGATGAGGCCGCGGCCCTCGACGAGAACGCCGAAGCGACCATGGCGGCACTCGACGAGGCTCGTTTGCGCCTCGCCTCGGTACCGGCATCGGTCGTCGTGGCCAATCATGCGGTCGGTTTGTACGAACTCGCCGCGATCCACCTGTCGAGTCCCGAACCGGATCTGGCTGCGGCCGCTTTGGCGATCGACGCCTTTGGTGCGGTCCTCGAGTCGTGTTCAGGCCGACTCGGTGAGGACGAAGCCACCCTCACCCAGGCGCTGACGACGATCCGCATGGTGTACGTAACCCACACCTCGTCCTGATAGCCGGCGCATCGGGCGCCGTTCGGGCCTCGTAGCGGGTTCTCCATCCGCCAGAGGCCGACCGTTCTCATCTCGAGGTGATCGCCGCGACCTCGGTGACTTCCCAACGCCCCAGACGCGGAGCCAGACGAGCACGAACGGGTGTGTCGATGCCGATGGTTCGGCTGCCATCGGCGATGTCGAGACAGTGGAAGCCGTACTCGATTCCGTCCTCACCTCGTAGCAGACCGCGTCCGATGCCATCGTCGAACGCGACGACGACTCCGGTGACTCGACGACCGACACTCATTGGCGCTCCCCTGGCATCTCTGACGACGAGCGCAGGTCCACGAGGCGACCCTCAGGCGACGATCTTGGAGATCGGGATTTCCAAGATGCCGGTTGCCCCGGCATCTTTGAGCGCCGGAATCAACACGTTGATCTGGGATTTGGGCACCACGGTCTCCACGGCATAGCCACCCGACCCCGCGAGTTCCGACACGGTGGGAGCATCGAGGGAGGGCAACAGACCCACGACATCGTCGAGGTTGGCTCGAGGGACGTTCATCTTCACCAGCACCTGACCCCGCGCTTCGATGGTCCCGGTCAACAGGGTCATCAACTGGCCCATGGCATGACGCTTGACGGGATCTTCGTAGGCGATCGGGTTGGCCACCATC
Source organism: uncultured Ilumatobacteraceae bacterium (assembly GCA_964471865.1). GTDB lineage: Bacteria > Actinomycetota > Acidimicrobiia > Acidimicrobiales > Ilumatobacteraceae > CAYMUC01. The sequence continues at coordinate 16,633 of CAYYHU010000015.1, forward strand.
TCGGTGTAACTGGTCAACATGGTGTCCACGATGCGCAAACCGGCCGCGCGCAGAGCCCGTCCGGTTTCGGTGATGTCGACGATGCAGTCCGCGATATCGGGGATCTTGGCTTCGCTCGCACCGTAGGAGAGCCTGACATCGGCGTTGATTCCCCGAGCGGCGAAGAACCGCCGGGTCATCTCGGGATACTCCGTGGACACCCGCACACCTTGGGCGAGGTCCTCGATCCGTTCGATCGGGGAATCCCCAGCCACGGCCACCACGACACGAACCGGATTACTCGTCGCTTTCGAGTAGCGCAGTTCACCCAGGCTGACGACCTCACTCGAGGTCTCTTCCACCCAGTCCCGTCCGGTGATGCCGAGATCGAACAGTCCCTCGGCCACGTACACGGGGATTTCTTGGGGTCGAAGTATCCGAACGTCCACCACCCGAGGGTCGTCGATCGTGGCTTTGTAGTCCACCGACGAGGACCGTCGAACGGTCAGGTCGGCGGCTTCGAAAACCTCCATGGTGGCCCGCTCGAGCGAACCCTTGGGCAGAACCAGTCGCAGCACGGTGATCGAGGCTAGCGACCCGAGCCCCCCGTCACCGGGGTCCGGTCACGGTTTCATGGGGTGACGGTTCAGCGGCCATCAATGCCACCGCATGAGGAATCACGTCGAGGATCGCCTCGAGCTGTTCGACACAGCCCTTTGGACTCCCCGGGGTGTTACAGATCAGAGCCCGATCGAGACATCCCGCGACCCCTCGTGACAGCCGACCCAAAGGGTTGACGAGGCGCATGGCTTCGGCGAGGCCGGGAGCTTCGCGATCCATGACGTCACGAGTGGCTTCAGGTGTCAGATCCCGAGGCCCGAAACCAGTGCCTCCGGTGGTGACGACCAGACCGGTGAAGCCCTCACACAGGCTGCGCAGCGCGTTGGCCACCTCGACGCGGCCATCCGAGACGACCTGATGGTCGATGACATCGAACCCGCGTGCTGTGAGCAGTTCCACCAACGCCACCCCGGAGCGGTCCTCGCGGGTTCCGGCGATCACTCCATCGCTCACGGTCAGCACTTTGGCCCGGCCGAGCCCACCAGGAGTTGCGTCACCGGTACGAGATGAGGAATCGGAAGTCGTCACGATTCCGACCGTACCGGTCTCATCCTGTCGAGGTCGCTCCGAGCCGGACGCGTTCGGGAAGCCGACTGCCCCGGCGCCAGTCGGTGGCCTTCATCGCTCGTCGACCCTCGGGTTGGACCTCGATGAGGCGCAACCAGCCATCGGCAGTGGCCACGTCGACACCAATGAGCGTTCCTGGGGCGCTGTCAAGGTCGGCGCCCGCAGGTTGAGATCCTGTCACGGCGTCGAGAACTCTCAGCCGGGACCCCTCCACGGTGGTCACGGCCCGTCCGAGCCGGATCCGGCGTCTCGCCATGGCCGTGGATTCGGACCAGTCGATGACGAAATCGTGGGGTTCGAGTTTCGCCGCATAGCTCGCTTCACCCGTTTGAGGATGCGGCTCGTCGAATCCGTGGCGGAGTTGTTCGATCAACAACTCCGTACCGAGACCACCCAGACGACCGAGGAGATCGGTGGCGGTGTCGGTGTCGGCGATCGCAGTGGTGGCCCGGGCGAGAATCGGGCCGGTGTCGAGACCCTCGTCGAGTTGCATCACGCACACCCCGGTGCTCTCGTCGCCTGCGAGCACGGCCCGCTCCACGGGGGCTGCACCCCGCCATTTCGGCAGCGAGGACAGATGCAGATTGACCATGGGCATCACCGCCAGGATCTCGCTGCGAATGATGCGCCCGTATGCCACGACCACCCCGAGGGGCGCATCGACGTTCACGACGTCGCGCGGGTCATGACTGATCGCGAGTCCGTGGTCCAGAGCCACCGCTTTGACCGGACTGGGGGTGGTCGCCGAGCCTCGGGAACGACGCGCATCGGCACGGGTGACCACGAGAGGAATCTCGATTCCTGCTGAGATCAACGCGCTCAACACGTCGGCTGCCACCTGCGGGGTCCCGAGGAACACGACCCGATCCACGGGTCCTTCGGGCAAGGACGCGAGTTCGCTCACTGCAGTTTGAGCCGTCGCGGCGCCGCATCCGCCCCGGCGGGATCCTCGCGGAGACGACGCCACTGATCCAAAGCCTCACGCCGCTGTTCGGGTTGCATCCGTTCGAACATCAACACACCATGGAGATGGTCGAGTTCGTGTTGGAACAACCGACCGAGCAGATCATCGGCCTCGATCTCGATTTCATCACCGTCGAGAGTCCATCCGGTGAGCAACACTTCCGCGGGCCGCAGGATCTCGACGTAGAGACCCGGAATCGACAAACAGCCCTCTTCGTAGGCCCATTCACCGCTACTGTCCGCGATACGGGGGTTGATCAATGCCACCGGGTCGTCACCGAGGTCGTAGACGAAGACCTGTTTGCGTACCCCGATCTGGGGCGCCGCGAGCCCGATCCCGTTGCCACAGTCGTAGAGGGTGTCGAACATGTCCTCCACGAGGCGCACTACTTTGGCGTCGATGTCGGTGACCTCGGCAGCCGGCGAGTTCAGAACCGGGTCACCAAAGGTACGGATGTCGTAGGCCATGTCTGCGAGGCTACCGAGTCGATGAGCCCGCCACCGTCGTCATCAGACCCCTCCTTCGAGAGCCGACCCCCAAGCGAGTCCGAGCCCGACTCGGGCCAGTACTTCGCGGCCACACCTCGGTCGGCTTCGTCTCCACTCACCGTGACCGTGCATGTGAGCGACGACTCCTTCGAGTTGACCACCGATACCGGCGTGTTCAGCCATGGCGCTCTCGACACAGGAACGGCGTTGTTGTTGAACCGAGCTCCCCGAGCCGACACGCCGATGGCGGGACGCGATCTTCTCGATCTCGGCTGTGGTTCGGGGGCGATCGCGATGACTCTGGCGCGTCGCCATCCCGACGCGACGGTCTGGGCTGTCGATGTCAACGAACGGGCCCGTGATCTCTGCGCGAACAACGCGCGGCGGTTAGGACTCCCCCAGGTCCGAGTCGTGGATCCCGACGCCATGCCCCCAGCGGTCACGTTTGCCGAGATCTGGTCCAACCCTCCGATTCGTATCGGCAAGGACCCGCTGCACGAGTTGTTGAAGCGGTGGCTGAGCCGTCTCGCCGAGGATGGTCGCGCCGTGCTCGTCGTCCAGCGCCATCTGGGAGCCGATTCCCTCGCCGTATGGCTCGACTCTCAGGGCTGGAGTACTCGCCGGATCGGGTCGTCGAAGGGATACCGGCTCCTCGAGGTCACACCCGGGGCGGATCGACCACGACCTTGATTCGGGACTTGGGGGGCCGCTCGAGGTGTGCGAGTACCCCAGCAAGAGTCTCGGAATCGGGGGCCTGCAGCATCCAGCGATCCACAACGGGACCCCGCAACGTCGCATCGGAGGCCGCGACGACCTCGTGCCAACGCTCGAGGAGTTCCCGGGAGGTCTCGTCACCGAGACCGGGGCCTTCGAGGGTGGCCAGAGCTCCAAAGGGCGGAAATCCCAGCACCCGCCGCCGTTCGAGTTCAGAGCCCACGAGGCGCTGTGGCGCTCCGAGAGCGAGGGCGGTGAACATCTCGTGATCAGGCATCGCGGTCTGAACGAGGATGCGCCCACCGCTCGTTCGAGGTCCCACGATGCGAGCCGCCCGAGCCACGAGCGCGAGAGCGTGTTCCCCGGCGCGGTAACGAGGGGCGAGAAGTTCCGAGTCCAGATCCACGAACGCCACGGTCTCGGCCCGACGGACGCGATGCAGCACGGCTTCGGTCCCCACGAACACCCGAGCGTCAGCAGCGTCGGTGGGACCCGAGGGATACAGCGGTGAACTCACCAGCCGGGTTTCAGACGCCGTGATCGACGCCACCGGTCCACGCGCCGCTGCGGCGAGATCCTGTTCGAGTCGGGCGATACCGGCGCGGACCACCGCCAGGGTGGTTCCCAGACACACGGTGCAGATCGGCGGCCGGGTGGTCGAACAGCGGCGACACACCAGAGTTCCGTCCCGGTCCTGAGCTACTGCGGCCCCGCAGTGTTCACACCGCACCACCGATGCACATCCTCGACAGGCCAGGATGCGAGCTCGGCCGGTGATGTTGGTGACACAGACGACGCGGCGAGACGGATCAGCGAGATGGCGGCGCAACTCGTCGGTGACGCTGAAGCGATCCCACGGCGCCCGATCGTCGACGTCGACGATCTCGAACGCGGGCCAGGCCGCCCGCGCGGACGCCTCGGGATCCTCTGTCGAGGCCTTGAAGCGGACCACGCTCGTCACGCTCGGACACGGCGAGGTCACGATGAGAGGCACTCGGGATCGGCGAGCCCGCTCCTCGGCCACAGCGACCGCGTTCCAGGTCGGCGAGCGTTCCTCGATGAGCGATTCGTCGTGCTCGTCCACCACGACGATCGCAGCGAGGTCTGCGCATGGACCCCACACCGCGGCGCGCGACCCGATGACGAGATCGACCCCTCCGGCCGCGGCCGCCCAGTCCTCGGGCAGACATGCCACCGAGGCTCCGGCGCGGCGCGCGCGTCGAGTGAGCACATCGGCTTGATCCCGAGATGGCACCACCACCAATGTCGGGCCCCGCAACGCCGCAGCGGCGATGACCGCCATCACATCCCAACTCGGCGGCCACCACAACAGTCCCCCACCGGCGCGCAGCATCTTCACCGCCCGATCATCAGCGAGGTCACGCCACGCCTGAACCGGAGCGAACCGTCGGGGTGCGAGCCGATGACGCTGAACCCGGGGCGCGGCCGCCGCAGCGAGAATCGCTCGCCGAGGACCGGCGAAGCGGTGTGCCGCCCACTGGGACAACTCCACCACATCGGGTGCCACCGCCGGACCTGTCACCGCGATCAGGGGACTGAGCGACGGCGGATCCCGATCCGTCGTGGGCTGATCGAGTGATACGACCCATCCGGTGACGCGTCGACGGGCCAACACGACCCGCACCCGGTCCCCGATCGCGATGGTGGAGGCGAACTCCTCGGGAACTCGATAATCGAAGACGCGGTCCAGACCCGAGACGTCACACAGGACGCCGGCGACGCGTACCGGGCTCAGAGACCCAGAGCCGCCCGGAAGTCGTCGAGTTTCGACGTCTGCTCCCAGGTGAACTCGGGCAGCGGTCGCCCGAAATGGCCATAGGCCGCGGTGGCTCGATACACGGGTCGCTTGAGTTGCAGAGTCGACACGATCGCGGCCGGTCGCAGGTCGAACACGTCGCGTACGGCCTGTTCGATCGCCGCCGGATCCACCGTGGCGGTGCCGAAGGTCTCCACGAGAATCGAGATCGGCTGCGCCATGCCGATCGCGTAGGCGACTTGGACCTCACAGCGTGAGGCCGCGCCGGCGGCCACGACATGCTTGGCGACCCAACGCGCCGCGTAGGCCGCGGACCGGTCCACTTTGGAGGGATCCTTCCCCGAGAATGCGCCCCCGCCGTGACGACCCATACCTCCGTAGGTGTCCACGATGATCTTGCGCCCGGTCAATCCGGCATCGGCGTGAGGGCCACCGAGAACGAAGGTTCCCGTCGGATTCACATACACCGCGTAGTCATCGGAGGCATAGGCCTCGGGGATGATCGGCCTGATGACGTGTTCGATGAGATCGGGGCGGATCACCGTGTCGCGGTCCACGCCCTGTTGATGCTGGGTGGACACGAGCACCGCCCGTAAGCGCACCGGTCGGCCGTCCTCATAATCGAAGGTGACCTGAGTCTTGCCATCGGGACGCAGATAGGGAAGAACTCCGGACTTGCGGACTTCAGCCAGACGTTCGGCGAGACGGTGTGCGGTCCAGATCGGCAGCGGCAACAAGTCGGGAGTCTCATCACACGCGTAGCCGAACATCATGCCCTGGTCACCGGCACCTTGGGCGTTGATGATGTCTTCGCCGCTGCGCCCGCTACGCACCTCTTCGGAGATGTCGACGCCTTGGGCGATATTGGGGCTTTGTTCGTCGATCGACACGATCACACCGCAGGTGTTGCCGTCGAAGCCGTACAGAGCGTTGTCGTAGCCGATCTCTTTGATGACCTGGCGGGCGATCCGAGGAATCTCGACATACGCAGAGGTCGTGATCTCCCCAGCGATCACGCACAACCCGGTGGTGAGTAAGGTCTCACAGGCCACTCGGCCGTTGGGGTCCTCCTCGAGGATGGCGTCCAGAACGGCGTCGCTGATCTGATCGGCCATCTTGTCGGGGTGACCTTCGGTCACGCTCTCAGAGGTGAAGGTCCAGCGGCTCACGATGCTCCTGTATGGGGTCGATGTGGGGTCCGGAGGCCCGGACGCTGTCGTTGTGGCGGACTCGAGCCGTCATTCGCTCTCGAGCAATGCCACCACCGTATCCAGTAGAACCCGGGCGACGGTGCGTTTGTCGGTGAGTTCCACCTCGGTGACGGAACCGTCGCCAGCCACGATGCTCACCGCATTCGTGGTGTGGCCGAAGCCGACTCCGGGAGCACTCACATCGTTCGCCACGATGAGATCTGCCCCTTTGCGTTCGAGTTTGCCGCGGGCGTTGGCGATCAGATCGGAGGTCTCAGCAGCGAAACCGACCAGGATCTGATCGGGCCGTTTGGCCGCACCGAGACCAGCCAGGATGTCGGGGGTCGCTTCGAGTTCGATCGTCGGAGCCCCGTCATGCTTCTTCAACTTGTGACCGGCGGGGTTCACCGGGCGGAAATCGGCCACGGCAGCACTCATGACGATCACATCGCTCGCCGGCGCCCGATCATTGACCGCAGCCTCGAGTTGAGCCGCCGTCTCGACGGCCACGACCTCGATCCCCGCCGAGACGGGACGCTCCACGGTCGTGATCATGGTGACCTCGGCCCCTCGGGCGGCGGCTTCTTCGGCAATTGCATACCCTTGACGACCACTCGAACGATTCGCGATCACCCGGACGGCGTCGATGGGCTCGCGGGTTCCTCCGGCGGTGACGAGCACCCGACGCCGGGTCAGGTCCCGGGTTCGAAACACGGCCTCGAGACCCGCGACGATGGTGACGGGATCAGCGAGACGTCCCGCTCCGACGTCACCGCCGGCGAGTCGTCCCACCCCGGGTTCGACCACGTGCACGCCGCGACGTTTGAGAGTCGCGATGTTGTCGACGACGGCAGGGTGTTCCCACATCTCGGTGTGCATCGCCGGACACACCACCACCGGTGCACGCGTCGCGATCAAGATGTTGGTGAGCAGATCAGTCGATAGTCCGTGGGCATAGGCGCCCAGCACTCGCGCCGTCGCGGGGGCGACCAGGATCGCATCAGCCCCTTGACCCAATCGAGTGTGGGCAATGGGCTCGGGACCGTCCCAGAGATCGCTGCGAACCGGTTCGGATGCGAGCGCGCTCAGCGTGGGGGCGCCGAGGAATCGCTGAGCGGCTGCTGTCATCACCGGCTGCACATGGGCGCCGGCATCGACGAGTCGACGACACACCTCGACGGCTTTGTAGGCCGCAATTCCTCCCGAGACGCCGAGCACGATGCGGCGACCGGCGAGCACGGACATGTCGAGGTCCGAGGTGAGATCAGTCGACGACGGAGCCGTCGAGAGTCTCGACACCCGATGCATCCTCGAGGTCGTCCTCGATGGGTTCGGGAACCGGAGCGGCCACGATCTTGTCGGCCGCAATCTCTTCGAAGGCCATCGACAAGGGCTTGCGCGCCACGGTGGAGACCTGCGGCGGGATCTTGTTGCCCAGGCCGTCGCCCAACTGGTTGAAGTACGAGGTCAACTGCCGGGAACGACGCGCTCCCAGGGTGACGAGACGGAACTTCGAGTCCACCCGGTCCAGGAGACCTTCGATGGGGGGCGAGATCATCGATTCGTAGTTGTTGCGGGGACTCTGCATCGATGGATCCTCACGATCGCTCGGCACGGCTCTGGGGACCGCCCGATGATACCGGACCCGAGACCTCGATCCCCCCTGATGAGCGATGATGCTCGATCACGGAGAGCAGTTCGCTGACCGTGTCCTCGAGGGAATCGTTCACCAGGACGTGATCGGCGATTCGGCGTCCGACGGGTTCTTCTTCTTCGGCTTTGCGCAAACGGGCCGCGACTTTGTCATCAGGATCACCTCGGCCACGCAGTCGACGTTCTTGTTCGGCACGTGAGGGTGGCAGGACGAAGATGAGAACGGCGTCAGGTCGTCGGGCCTTGACTTGTTGGGCTCCGTGGAGCTCGATCTCGAGCACCAGATCGTCACCATGGGTGTCGGGGGGTGTCGGAGTCCCGTAGTAGTTGCCGAGGAACTCGGTCCATTCCAAAAAGCCGCCCTGCGCGATGCGATGTTCGAAATCGGACCGGTCCGTGAACACATAGGCGGTGTCGGGCTCGCCGGGACGTTGATCCCGCGTGGTCCACGACCGACTGAGAATCAGCCGCGGATCGCGCCGGACGAGTGCTTCCACGATGGTGCCCTTGCCGACCCCACCGGGGCCGGACACGACGAACACCCTCGGGTGACGTTCCGGCGAGCCCTCTCGCGTCACGCCGGAAGCGCGTCCAGGATGGCTTGCTTCTGCTGGGCGCCCAGACCCTGGACTCGACGGTTCTCGGCGATACCGATCTCCTCCATGAGGCGGCGGGCCTTGACCTTGCCGACTCCGGGGAGGCTTTCGAGGAGGCTGACAACTTTGAGCTTGCCAGCCGTGGTGTCGCTCGACTCGAGAACCTCGGCCAGGGTGAGCGATCCGTTCTTCAGCCGACCTTTGAGTTCAGCACGCTCCGCACGGGCCTTGGCGGCCTTTTCGAGCGCCGCAGCGCGCTGTTCGGGGGTGAGGGTGGGGGGAGTTGCCATATGGCTCCAGATTAGCCGTCGGACCCTCACACCAACGGCTCACCCCAACGCGTTCACCCCATCGGTCAATGGGCGGGCAGCGGCTGATCACCAACCGTCGCGATGAGCGCGTCCCGTCAGATCCGCCACCCGATCCAACCCGTGGCGAGCTGCGACCGCGAGCAGTTCCTGTTGGATTCGTCCGGCTGCTCGCGGGTCACGGAACGACGCGGTTCCGACCTGGATGGCGCTCGCTCCCGCCAACATCAACTCGGCCGCGGTCCAGCCGTCGTGCACTCCTCCGACGCCGATGATGGGCACCTCAGGCATTGCGGCGTGCACGTCGAAGACCGCCCGAACCGCCACGGGATGGATCGCTGGACCCGACAACCCTCCGCCCCCCGCAGCGAGCGCGGCGCGGCCGGTGTCGGGATCGATGACCATTCCCAACACCGTGTTGATCAGTGTCAACGCGTCCGCTCCGGCCTCGACCACGGAGCTCGCGACCTCGACAATGCGATCGGTGTTGGGGCTCAACTTGGCCCATCGCGGCATCGTCACGACACTGGTGGCGTCGATGACGGCGGCGGACAGTTCGGGATCGTGGGCGAAAATGCCGCGGCGGCCTTCGAGATTCGGACAGGACAAGTTGATCTCCACCGCCGCCACCGGGGCATCTGCGAGAGCCTCGGCAGCCCGGGCATACTCCTCGACACTGCGACCCCAGATACTGGCGATCACGGTCGCGCCGGTCGCGATGAGCTCGGGCAGGTCCTCGGCCAACCAGGCCGGTACGCCGGGGCCTTGTAGGCCCACGGCGTTGAGCATTCCTGCGGTCGTTCCGATCAGGCGGGGTGGCGGGTTACCGGGCCACGCATCGGCGAACAGCGATTTGGTGACGACCCCACCGAGATGGGCCAGATCCAGATAAGGGGCGAGCTCCGCGCCATGGCCTGCGGTTCCCGAAGCCACCATGACCGGGGCGCGAAGCGACAGCGAACCGACCTGGACTTCGGGAGCCGCGGTGGCGGTCATCGCTGGTGGTACTCCTGCAGGGAGCGCACCTCGAGACCTGCTGCATCCTGGTGGATCTCGGCCATTCCCTCCACCGCGACGAGAGCGGCGTCGATGGTGGTCACGAGTGAGATCTGGTGGACGTTGGCAGCCTTGCGAATCGCTTCCCCATCTCGACGCCCTCCTCGGCCCTGGGGGGTGTTGACCACGAAGGTCACCTCACCGCGTGCGATGAGATCCACAGCGGTCTCCCCCGCCGCATCCTCGGCGCCGGATCCGGCGTCGACATCGGAGACCTTGGCGACCACGGTGTCCACGGCCATACCGAAGCGTGCGAGGTGCTCAGCGGTCCCCCGCGTCGCTGCGAGTCGTAGCCCCAGCGCCCGCATCCGCTGTGCGAGCACGATGCCGGCAGGTTTGTGGCGGTCGGCAAGAGACAAAAAGACCATGCCGTCACGGGGCAGAACCGTTCCCGCGGCGAGCGCAGCTTTGTAGAACGCTCGTCCGAAGCTCGAGTCGATCCCCATCACCTCACCGGTGGAGCGCATCTCGGGACCAAGCGCCGTATCGACTTCGGGGAAACGGTTGAAGGGCAGAACCGCTTCTTTCACCGAGACGTGTCCACCAGGTACCGGGTCGCGCAACAAACCCTCGGCACGCAGTTCCGCCAGGGTCGCTCCCAACATCACCCGGGTCGCCACTTTGGCCAAGGGCACACCGGTCGCTTTGGCGACGAAGGGCACCGTTCGCGACGCCCGGGGATTGGCCTCGATGACGTAGACCGAGGTGCCCACGACGGCGAACTGGATGTTGATGAGGCCGCGCACATCGAGAGCTTCTGCGATCGAGGCCGTATAGGCCTCGATGACCTCGACCACCCAGCGCGGCAGGTGTTGGGGCGGAAGCGCACACGCCGAGTCTCCCGAATGCACTCCGGCTTCTTCGACGTGTTCCATGATGCCGCCGATGACCACCTCACCGGTGTGGTCACGAAGCGCATCGACGTCGACTTCGGTCGCGGATTCCAAGAAGCGATCGATGAGCACCGGTCGCTGCGCCGACAGTCCTCCTTCGCGTCCCAAAGACCCGAACCGGGCGAGTTCGGCCATGGCCCGTTCGAGATGGTCACGATCGTGCACGATCTGCATCGCCCGACCGCCCAAGACGTAACTGGGGCGCACCAGCACCGGAAAGCCGACCCGGTCCACGATCGCAGCCGCTTCCTCGAACGACGTCGCCGTACCACCTGGGGGTTGAGGGATACGCAGGCGCTCACACAACTCGTTCCAAAGTTCGCGGTCCTCGGCGGCATCGATCGAAGCAGGTGAGGTTCCAGCGATCACGTCGGGGGGCAGTTCGCCGGCCAACTTGAGAGGAGTCTGACCTCCCAGGGACACGATGACCCGGGGTGCCACCCCACCTGAGGCGACGGTTTCGGAGGCGATGACATCGAGAACGTGTTCGGTGGTGAGGGGTTCGAAATACAACCGGTCGGAGGTGTCGTAGTCGGTGGAGACCGTTTCGGGGTTGCAGTTCACCATCACCGTTTCGAATCCGGCGTCGCGCAACGCGAACGAGGCGTGCACACAGCAGTAGTCGAATTCGATGCCCTGCCCGATCCGGTTGGGTCCCGAGCCGAGAATGATCACTTTGGGTTTCGTGGACGGACCGACCTCGCTTTCGTCCTCGTAACTCGAATACAGGTAGGGGGTTTGAGCGGCAAATTCGGCTGAACAGGTGTCCACGGCTTTGAACGTCGGAATCACCCCTGCCGCTTCTCGGGCGGAGCGCACCTCGGCTTCGGGTACCGACCACAGATACGCGAGTTGGCCGTCGGCGAACCCGAGTCGCTTCGCACGACGCAGATCTCGGCGTGTCGCGGCGTCCACGGTGCCGAGGGATTCGAGATGGGCTCGTTCCTCGATGATCGCAAGCATCTGATCGAGGAACCACGCGTCGATATGGCAGGCCTCGTGAACGGCCTCGATCGACACGCCCCGACGCAGGAGTTCACCGACCTGGAAGAGCCGTTCCGGGGTGGGACGGGCGATCGCGGCGAGCAACTCCTCGGTTCCCAGCGCCTCATAGACCCCTTCACCAGGATCGGCATTGAGACCGAGGCGACCCTGTTCGAGCGATCGCAGCGCCTTTTGCAGGCTCTCAGGGAAAGTCCGCCCGATCGCCATGGCCTCGCCGACGCTTTGCATCTGGGTGCCCAACACCCCCGAGGTGCCGGGCAGTTTCTCGAAGGCCCACCGCGGGATCTTGGTCACCACATAGTCGATGGTGGGTTCGAAACTCGCAGGTGTGGCTTTGGTGATGTCGTTGGGGATCTCGTCGAGGGTGTATCCCACGGCGAGACGCGCCGCGATCTTCGCGATCGGAAACCCGGTCGCTTTGGACGCGAGCGCCGAGGATCGTGACACTCGGGGATTCATCTCGATGACGACCTGATCGCCCGTGCGGGGATCCACGGCGAACTGGACGTTCGATCCACCGGTTTCAACACCGACGCGGCGAATACAGGTGAACGCGGCATCGCGCATGCGTTGATATTCGACATCGGTCAGGGTCTGAGCGGGAGCCACGGTGATCGAGTCCCCGGTGTGCACACCCATCGCATCGACGTTCTCGATCGAGCAGATGATCACGCAGTTGTCGGCGCGGTCGCGCATGACTTCGAGTTCGTACTCTTTCCAACCCGCGATGGATCGTTCGATGAGGATCTCACTGATCGGTGAGGCCTCGAGACCGCGCCGGGCGATCTGCACGAACTCCTCACGGGTGGAGGCGATACCGGTTCCACGTCCTCCCAGGATGTACGCGGGGCGCACGATGACGGGCAGTCCGATCCGTTCTGCCACCGCCACGGCCTCGTCGAGGGTGTGAGCGGTTCCTGAGGCCGGAACCGACAATCCGACCTCGATCATCGCCTGCTTGAAGCGTTCGCGGTCCTCGGCGGTTTCGATTGCCTCGGCGTTCGCCCCGATCATCTCGGGCGTTCCGGGATATCCGATCATCTCGCGGCGATACAGGTCCATCGCGATGTTGAGTGCCGTCTGGCCGCCCAGGGTCGCGAGAACTGCGTCGGGCCGTTCGCGCTCGATGATGCGGGCGACAACCTCCCAGGTGAGAGGTTCGACATAGGTCCGATCGGCGAAATCGGGATCGGTCATGATCGTGGCCGGATTCGAGTTCGCCAGGATCACCCGGTAGCCCTCCGAGCGCAGCACTCGGCAGGCCTGGGTGCCGGAGTAGTCGAATTCGCAGGCCTGTCCGATCACGATGGGACCGGAACCGATCAGCAGGATCGAGGAGATGTCGTCACGACGCGGCATGTCAGTTCACCCCCGCCACCGGTGTGGGCAGACCGACTGGTTGGGCATCGAGTTCCCATACCCGGCGCTGAGTGGACGCGATACGCGACCCCTGGTTGGCGAAGGCAACGGGATCGTCGATCATCTCGGCGAAGCGGTCGAACAGATATGCCGAGTCGTGCGGACCCGGCCCGGCTTCGGGGTGGTATTGGACGCTGAAGGCCGGTTGACCAAGCACCATGATCCCTTCGTTGGTTCCGTCGTTGAGATTGCGATGCGTCACCCGTGCCACCGAGGCGAGGCTGTCGGCGTCGAGACAGAAGTTGTGGTTCTGGCTGGTGATCTCGATGTGGCCGGTGTCGTCGTCGCGCACCGGGTGATTCCCACCGTGATGACCAAAGGGAAGTTTGAACGTGGTTCCCCCCAGGGCCCGTCCGAGCAATTGATGCCCGAGACAGATTCCGAACACCGGCACGGTGCCGATCAACTGAGCGATTTCGCCGGGGGCATGCGGAACCATCGCCGGATCACCGGGACCGTTGGAGAGAAACACGCCATCGGGGCGTCGCTCGAGGATCTCAGCCGCCGTCGTCGAGGCGGGCACCACCTCCACGGTTCCCAGACGCGCCAGATGGCGCAGGATCGTGTGTTTGATCCCGAAATCGATCGCGACGATCCGGCGCGGTCCCGCACCGACCGTATAGGGGGTGGCGGTGGTGACCTGAGAGACCAGATCGACTCCGTCGGTGCCAGGTTCGGCTGTCGCCGCCGCCGTCAATGCGGCGACGTCCGCCGATCCGAACGCCCCGGGCATCGCCCCGGTATCGCGCACGAGTCGCGTCAGGCGCCGAGTATCAACCCCGGCGATCCCGGCGATCCCGTGGCGGCGCAAGAACGCGTCGAGATCGGCCTCACAGCGCTGATTCGAGGCTCGGCGCGCCAGATCGCGCACCACCACCCCCCGGCAGTAGGGCCGCACCGCTTCCATATCGGCGTCGTTGGTGCCGTAGTTCCCCAGATGCGATGTGGTGAAGGTGATGATCTGACCGGCGTAACTCGGATCACTGATCACTTCTTGATACCCGGTCATCACGGTGTTGAACACCACTTCACCGGCAGCGATCCCATCAGGGGGTTCGGCACCGATCAACTCGCCTTCGAACACGCTGGCATCAGCCAGCACGAGGGCTCCTTCACGAACACCCATGGGTTCCTCCTTGGTTCTCGATCGTGTCGGCGTCGCCCCCGAGACGCCTCGTGACCGACTGGCGACGAGTCGCCTGCGTCGGTTCTGATTCCCCCGTCGTGATGTGGTCGTGGCCGACCCTCATCGTTGAGCCACCCCACCGATGACCACCGGCGTTCCGTCGAACACGGTGTGGCGTACCCGACCGCGCAGCTGGCGCCCGACATAGGGGGTGTTGCGACTCTTGGACGCGAGCGCGGCGGGATCCACCTCCCACACCTGATCGGGATCGATCACGGTGAGATTGGCGATCCGCCCCGGTTCGATCGGACCGCCATGACGATCTGCAACACCGGCTATCGCGGCGGGCTGCCAGGACAACAACGCCAGGATCCGATCCACCTCGATGTCCAACACCGAATGAGCGACCGCGAACGCGGTTTCGAGACCGAGCATTCCGGGAGGGGCCTGATCGAGGGGCCGTTCCTTGTCCGCAGCCGGATGCGGTGCGTGATCGGTCGCGATGGCGTCGATGGTGCCGTCTGCGACACCCAGGTGCAAGGCCTCGATATCGGCTCGGGTCCGCAAGGGCGGATTCACCTTGTAGAGAGCGTCGTAACCGCCGAGTAGTTCATCGGTGAGCGCAAGATGGTGAGGGGTCACCTCGGCGGTGACGCGAACCCCGTCGGCTTTGGCGCGTCGAACCAACTCGACGCTGCCCGCAGTGGACAGGTGCAACAGATGGATCGGAGCTCCCGTCAGCCGCGACAACTCGAGATCCCGATGCACCATGAGTTCCTCTGCAAGAGCTGGCCAACCGGGAAGGCCCAGTCGGGAACAACATGATCCCTCGTGCATGACGGCGCCTTCAGTGAGGCGAGCGACCTCACAATGCTGCGCGAGCAGGATGCCGAGATCCGACCCGTATTCGAGCGCCCGCCGCATCAGCAACGGGTCCTGCACGCCAGAGCCGTCATCGGTGAAGATGTGCACTCCGGCACCCGCCAACGCCGCGAACGGCGCCAGACGTTCCCCGAGACGGCCCACCGTGATGCACCCGGCGGGACGCACATCGCATAGACCCGCCCGGCGGCCTTGGGCGGCGACGAACTCGACGACTTCGACAGCATCGGCCGCGGGATCGGTGTTGGGCATCGCCACGACCGCGGTGAAGCCTCCGAGCGCGGCCGCGCGCGAACCCGTTTCGATGGTTTCGGCTTCTTCGCGACCGGGTTCGCGCAAATGGGTGTGCAGATCGACGAATCCGGGCGAGACGAGACATCCCGCCGCGTCGAGCACCGCGGTCTCAGGACCGGTGAGGACAGCATCGAGATCACCGACCGCGAGAATCTGATCCCCGGCGATCGCGACATCACCCGGGCGGCGTCCGGTGGCATCCACGAGGGTGCCGTTACGAATCACCACCGATGCCACCGTGTCCGTCGGATCCATCATCGACCTCCCGTCTCGGATGCCTCGGCGATCGCACCGTGGCCCAACATCTCGAACAGCACCGCCATACGCACCGCGACCCCGTTGGTGACCTGGTCGAGGATCAACGACCGGTCCAGTTCGGCCGGATCCACGAGGATTTCGACTCCTCGGTTCATCGGTCCCGGATGCATGACCATGGCACCGGGACGCATCGCGGTCACGCGAGGTTCGTCGAGACCGAATCGGACGCTGTATTCAGCCAAACTCGGAACGAGAGCTTCGTTCATCCGTTCGGACTGCATCCTCAACAGGTAGACGACGTCGAGAGATCCCAACACACAATCGAGATCATGAGCGACCGTGACGGGCCATCCGTCGAGATCAGGCGGCAACAACGTGGGTGGGGCGATGAGGACCACCTCGGCTCCCAACATGGTGAAGATCCCCACATCGCTGCGCGCGACTCGGGAATGCTTGATGTCGCCGACGATGCCGATACGCACCCCGGCGAGGGGTCGCCCTCCCGTCAACGTCGGGCGGTCGAGCGCGCTCCACAACGTGTAGGCGTCGAGGAGACCTTGCGTGGGATGTTCATGCCATCCGTCGCCGGCGTTGAGAATCCGAGCGTTGGTCCAGCGAGAGATCTGCCAGGGCGCACCCGAGGACTTGTGCCGGACCACGAACGCGTCGACCCCCATCGCGTCGAGGGTTTCCACCGTGTCTCGCAGACTCTCCCCTTTGTTCAGGCTCGAACTGCTCGCACTGAACGTCATCGTGTCCGCGGACAGCCGTTTCGCGGCGGTGTCGAAGCTGAGCCGGGTCCGAGTCGAATCCTCGAAGAAGAGCATCGCGACGGTTCGCCCGCGCAGAGCCGGAACCTTCGGCACCGCTCGACGGCCGATCTCGGCCATGTGATCAGTGATTTCGAGCAGATGCAGGATCCGGTCGGCGTCGAGGTCGTCAAGACCTCGCAGATGGCGCCGCTCAAGCCCGGTCACGACGTCACCTCCCGGCGGATCTCCACACCGTCGGGACCGGCGACGACGTCTTCATCTCGACTCGTCGGCAGGTTCTTGCCCACGAAGTCGGCGCGGATCGGCAGTTCCCGGTGACCGCGGTCCACCAGGACTGCGAGTTGGACCGCAGCGGGTCGCCCGTAATCGTTGAGAGCGTCGAGAGCAGCCCGGACCGTGCGTCCGGTGTAGAGCACGTCGTCGACGAGAATCACCGTGACCCCGTCGAGAGCCCCGGGCAGTTCGGTCACCGAACCCAGCGAGGCGGGACGCAAAGCGATGTCATCGCGATACATCGCCACATCGAGAGTGCCGACGGGCACGACGGCCCCATCTTCATCGTGGGCGATACGAGCCAGCGCCTCTCCGAGCGCTTCGGCGAGCCAGACGCCACCGCGTTGCAGACCCACGAGGGTGACTCGATCGACGCCCCGATTGCGTTCGACGATCTCATGAGCGATGCGGGTCACGGCCCGGCGCACGTCCTGGGCCCCGAGCACCTCCGACGCAGCCTGACGGCCGCCGGGGTGATCGTCATGGTGATCAACCATCATCATCTCCTGCCGTATGGGCCTCACGGGACCCGCTTCACGGTCGAGGACCACCGTAGCAGTGGAGTCAGTGTGGAGACGCCTCCGACTGGTTTGTCGCGGGTGCAGACGGCCGGTGCACCGCTGCCAAAGCCGACAGCACACCGTTGACGAACCGGGCGGCGTCCTCCGTCGAGTAGCGCTTGGCCAATTCGACCGCCTCGTCGATGACCACCGCGGTGGGGACATCGGGGCGTTCCAACAACTCGAAGGTTCCCAGACGCAACACGTTCACATCGACCACGGCGAGGCGTTCCATCGTCCAACCGCGGAGTCGTTCAGCGATCAAGGCGTCGAGGCGTTCTCGATGCGCTTGCACCCCTTCGAGCAGCAACACCGTCAATTCCGAGGGCGCCACGATCTGACCGGCGAGCACCTCAGCCGGGCTCAGGTTGCGCGTCGCCGCCTCGTACAGCAGCGTCAGAGCATGTTCCCGGGACTGCGATCGCAGATCCCAGGGCTCGTCATCGTCGAAGTCGTCGATGTCATCGATGTCGTCGGTGTCGTCGACATCGTGGATCTCGACATCATCGGTGCCCTCGACGTCGTGGCTGGCATCGTCGTGACTGGCATCGTCGTGACTGGCATCGGATGTGACCGCGGGGCTGTCCTCGCCACTGCCCGACCCCGCGACGGCGTTCTCGAGGCGATCCTGATCGCTTCGCACCCTCTCAGACCCGGGTGATGTAGTCGCCCGAGCGGGTATCCACTTTGACCCGGTCGCCGATCTCGATGAACAGCGGCACCTGCACCACCTTGCCGGTTTCGAGAGTCGCCGCCTTGCGAGCACCCGACACCCGGTCGCCTTGGACGCCGGGTTCGGTTTCGGACACGGTCAACTCGACTGAGGCAGGGATTTCCACCGAAACGATCTCGCCTTGATGGATGGCGATGATCGCCACTGCGGATTCGACGAGATAGTGCGCCGCATCGCCGAGCGCCGCGGGCGCGACGTTCATCTGGTCGTAGGTGTCGGTGTCCATGAACACGTAGTCGTCACCGTCGCGGTAGAGGAACTGCATGTCCTTTTTTTCGAGGATCGCCTGTTCGACCCGAACTCCAGCGTTGAATGTGCGATCGAACACGTTGCCGGTGCGCAGATTGCGCAGTTTGGTCCGAACGAACGCTCCACCCTTACCGGGCTTGACGTGTTGGAACTCCACGACCTGGAACAGGCCGTTGTCCAACTCGAGGGTGATCCCGTTCTTCAGGTCGTTGGTGGTGATGGCGGGCATGGGTCGTCCTTGGGTGAACTGGTGAGCACGCGGTGGCCGGTTTCGGTCAGGACCACGAGGTCCTCGATTCGGATGCCACCGAAGCCGTCACGATAGACCCCCGGCTCCACGGTCACCACGTCCCCGACCTCGAAGACGTCACCGGATGCTGTTGAGGAGGGTGTCGAGAAGGGGGCTTCGTGGATGTCGAGTCCGACCCCGTGGCTGGTTCCGTGACTGAACCACTCCCCCAGACCGGCCTGGGTGATCACCTCGCGACATGTGGCGTCGAGGTGTGCCACGAGAACCCCTGGAGCCAGGACATCGAGTCCAGCCTGTTGGGCGCGAGCGACGATCTCGTAGAGCTCGCGTTGGCGTGGTGTGGCATCGCCCACCACGAAGGTTCGGGTCGTATCCGAGTGGTATCCGTCCACGAGAGCACCGACATCGATGACCAGGGTGTCCCCCTCCTCGAGGGGTTTGGGTACCGGTTGGTGATGGGCGCGGGCTGCGTGTCGGGGTCCGCTCGCGACGATCGTGGGATAACTCGGTCCCTGAGCGCCCAGACGCCGCATCCGATATTCGAGTTCATCGCGAAGATCGACCTCGGTGACGCCCTGTGTGGAGTCGATGAGATCGATCACCGATGCCAAAGCCTGATCAGCGATCGCACACGCCCGACTGATCGCGTCGATTTCGACAGGTTCTTTGCGGCGACGCAGCGGGGCACACAGCGAGGTGTGGGTCTCGACGCTGCGACCCAGAACCCCGACGAGTCGTTGATGTTCAGCCAGAGTGGTCGTGGCCGGATCGACCGCGACACGGGCCCGGCCCTGGAGATATCGAGCCACGGTCTCGTCGCGTTCGCTCAGGGTGGCGATCCCGGCTACATGGATAGGTGCCCCGGCGACCTCGCATTCCGCAACGGCTTGATCCCGATATCGCCCATCCACGATCACCAGGATCTCCTCGGCGGTCACGATCGCGGTGGCCGTGGATCCGGTGAAGCCGCTGAGCCATCTCAGATCCGAGCCGGCGACGAGCAGATAGGCATCGAGTCCGGCCTCGTTCAGTCGGGTACCGAGCCGTTGATGACGACCGTGGTGATCGGCTCGGCCCGAGGTCTCGACGCCGGTCGTGGTCACGGCGCGAGCAAGCGGGCCATGGCCGCCACCGCCAAGTCGTATCCCTGACCGCCGAAACCAGCGATCGTTCCCACCGCGACTGGGGCCACCACACTGGTGTGACGCCAGGACTCCCGCGCTTGCGGGTTCGACAAGTGGACTTCGATGATCGGTCCTTCGAAGGCGGCCAAGGCGTCGTGCAGACTCCAGGCGTAATGGGTGAACGCGCCCGGGTTGATCACGATGCCTGCGACTCGACGTCGAGCGGCGTGAATGGCGTCGACGAGATCGCCCTCGTGGTTGGACTGGAGATCTTCGACATCGAATCCGACGGCGTCGGCGGCGGTGCGGATCGCGGCGAGATGATCGGCCAAGGTCTCAGTCCCGTAGATCTCGGGTTCGCGGTCGCCGAGCAGATTGAGGTTCGGGCCGTGGAGCACCAACAGGATCGGACGTTCGCTCACGTCTCCACGGTACCGGTCATCACCAGACCCCGACGTCACCGGCACTGATGCCCAGGCGTGTGAGACATCATCTCAGCTCAGCTCTGCGGCATCGCCGCGAGCGCCTCGCGCACCATGAGGGGATCCACGCCTTCGACGACTTCGAGACCTCGGGGACCGTCGAGCACGAAGGTCAGTCCTCCCAGAGCCTTTTTGTCACGTCCCATCAACGCGACGAGCTCATCGGGATCGTGGTCGCTCGCCAACGCGATGTCGAGACCGTATTCCTCGACCACGACCCGATCGTGCAGCGCCACGCGGTCAGCATCGATACGACCGAGTCGGTATCCGAGCCGAGCGGCATATGCCAGTCCGATCGCCACGGCTTCCCCGTGGGCGAGTTCATGACCCGAGGTGATCTCGAGGGCGTGAGCGAGGGTGTGGCCGTAGTTGAGCAGAGCTCGACGTCCGCCTTCGCGCTCATCGGCGGCGACGACTTCGGCTTTGATCTCCACACATCGAGCGATCCGAGTCTCGAGATCGGCGTTCAACAAATCGTCTCCGGTGATGAAGTGGTACTTCGCCATTTCGCCGCGACCGCATCGCTGCTCGCGTTCGGGCAGGGTGGCGAGAGCATCGAGATCACAGATCACCCCCGAGGGCTGCCAGAACGCTCCCACGAGGTTCTTCCCTTCGGGCAGATTGACCCCGGTTTTGCCTCCGATCGCAGCATCGACCATGGCCAACAGCGAGGTGGCGACATGAACCACCGGGATGCCGCGATGCCAGACGCTCGCCGCGAAGCCGGCGACATCGGTGACGAGTCCCCCGCCGAGTCCGATCACCACATCACGACGGGTCATCCCGATATCGGCGAAACGTCGACACAACATCTCGATCGTGGCGAGGGTCTTGTCGTGCTCACCGCCACCGATCTCCACAACATCGGTGATGAGACCCGCGCTCGACAACGCGCCAAGTAGAGCCTCGCGTAACGGCACGCCCGCCTGGGTCACAACCACCGCTCGGCTCGCACCCGGGGGCAGCACCGAGGCCACCGCGTCGACGGTTCCCGCTCCTACGAGGACGCGATATGAGCGATCACCCAGCGGTACGAGAACCTCGGTCATGACGATGAGTCCTCCTCGGTGCGATCTCGGGTCACGACCCGACAGACCGTGGCCGCGACTTCGGCGACGGTGCGATGGTGGGTGCCGATGCGGTGATGAGCCACCTCCGAGTAGAGCGGTTCGCGCTCGGCGCTCAAACGTGTGAGCACTCCGGCTGGGTCCTCGGCCAAAAGTGGTCTCACGCTGCCTCCCCCATCGACACGTTCCACGAGGGCATCCACGGGGGCATCCAACCACACCACGACGACATCGGATGCGCTGCGAAGCAGTTCACGATTGGCGGAGGTCACCACGACGCCTCCGCCAGTGGCCACCACCACCGGATCACCGTCGGCGAGCACCCGAGTCAATGCTGCGGTTTCAGCGGTTCGAAAGGCGCTCTCGCCTGATGTGGCGAAGATCTCAGGAATCGTGGACCCGGTGTCGGATTCGATTTCGGCATCCAGGTCCACGAACCGGCGATCGAGTCGTCGAGCCAGGCGCCGACCCACCGTCGTCTTGCCGGTGCCCATCAGTCCGACGAGCACGATGCGACGTGGGAACTGGACCGTCATCCGATACCGGCACGGACCGCGGCGGCGAAACTTTCGGCATTGCGGACCATCTCGGTGATGCTGTCCCCACCGAATTTGCGTTGGGCCTCTCCAGCGAGAACCAACGCGACCATCGTCTCCGCGACGACACCCATGGCGGGTACCGCGGTGACATCGGTGCGTTCTTTGAACGAGACCGTCGATTCCTTGGTGACGATGTCGACAGTGGCCAAGGTCGGCCGATTCAACGTCGCCAAAGGCTTCATCGCGGCGCGCACCACGAGCGGTTCACCCGTGGTCATTCCGCCTTCGACGCCACCCGCGAGAGTTCCCGTGCGGCGATATCCCTCGGCGTCATCCCAGACGATCGGATCATGCGCATCGCTGCCGCGCCGCGATGCCACCTCGAAACCGTCGCCGATCTCGACGCCTTTGACCGCCTGGATGCTCATGATCGCCTGGGCCAGGAGCCCGTCGATCTTGCGATCCCAATGCACATGGCTACCGAGTCCGATCGGAACCCCGTAGGCGAGAACTTCGACGATGCCTCCCAGGCTGTCGCCGTCTTTGGCCGCAGCCGAGATCTCGGTGACCATCGCCTCTTCAGCGGAAGGATCGAAACAGCGCACCGAGGATTCGTCGACCCGGGCGAGATCAGCCGGGGTGGGTCGCAATCCGGCGGTGGCTCGGGCCGAACCCATCTGGATCACATGGGAGATGACCTCGACGCCGAGATGGCGCAACAAAGCCTTGGCGAGCGCTCCGGCCGCCACGCGAGCTGCGGTTTCTCGGGCGCTGGCGCGCTCCAAAACGTCACGGGCATCGGTGAATCCGTATTTCTGCATTCCCGTCAGATCGGCATGTCCGGGACGCGGCTGAGTGAGCGGGGATTGTGTGGCGCCCGGAGCCGGGGACATCTCGGCATGCCACTTGTCGGAACGGGTCCATTCGGTGTTGGCGATGCTGATCGCGACCGGTGATCCGAGGGTGCGGCCATGACGGACTCCACCCACGAGTGTGAGTTCATCGACTTCGAACCGTTGTCGGGGACCGCGGCCGTATCCGAGGCGTCGGCGTCCCATCTCGACCTGGATGTCTTCGACGGTGATCTCGAGACCGGCGGGCAGTCCTTCGACCACGACGACGAGACCCTGGCCGTGGGATTCTCCGGCGGTCAGATAACGCAGCATTCCCGCAAGGCTACTGGCGCGTCCCCCGGGGTGAGCGGTTCGTTCAGTGGGAGCGACGGGCCAGTTCGGCCTGGGCAGCGGCTCGCATGACCACCGGATCACCGGCCTGTCCGGTCCAGCGTTCGAGTTGGACCGCCGCTTGATGCACGAGCATTCCCAGTCCATCGAGGGTGCGGGCCCCCGCGGCGCGCGCGGCGATCAGCAACGGCGTATCCAAGGGGTGATACACGGCGTCCGCGACGAGTTGGTGGGATCCGAGTATCTCGACGGGGACGCTCGAGGCGGTATCGGTCCCCATCCCGATCGGGGTCGCATTGACGATGAGATCGCAGGTGGCGAGATCCTGAGGGGTTCCGATCCGGATGCTGCCCCCAAGTCGCCTGCAGGCCTCTTGGGCACGTTCCGGGGACCGGTTGACCACGATCACTTCCTGTGCGCCGGCATCCACGAGCGCGGCGAGAATCGCCCGGGCCGCTCCCCCGGCTCCCACCACTCCGCATCGAGTACCGCGAGGTTCCCACTGTGCGTCATGACGCAACGACGCGACGAGTCCCTCACCGTCGGTGAGGTCCCCCCACACCGTCCCGTCACCATCACGCCAGATCGTGTTCACGGCGTCGAGGCGATCGGCACGGTCGGTGAGGCGTCCCCGGGCGCGCAGCAGATGTGCGAGGTCCTCTTTATGCGGCATCGTCACCGACAAACCGAGCAGCGACAAGGTCTCCAACGCGTCCAGAGCACCACTGGCATGTCCCGGGGCCACCTCGAACGCGACATAGATGGCGTCGAGACCTCGCGCGGCGAACGCCGCGTTGTGCAGCGCTGGCGACAACGAATGCCGTACCGGTGATCCAATGACCCCGGCCACGCGGGTGGTCCCCGTCGGGATCACAACACACCTGCTTCGCGGGCGGCTTCGATATTGCGTTCGTGTTGTTCGAGCGTCGAGGCGAAGGCGTGACGTCCGTCGGTGTCTGCGAGCACGTAGTACAGGTAGAGACAGGGTTCGCTCGGGTCGAGTTCTCGACAGATCGGATCGCCCGGTGGCGGGTTCGGAACCGGGTTGAGCGCGGCGCGAATCGATGCCCGACCGGGATTGGCGATCGGGGTCGGAGGCAGCCCGGTGTAGAGGTAGGTGTTGTAGGGGGTGTCGCGTTCGCGGAGTTCTGTGAACGGCGTGCTCGAGTCCTGCCCGTAATAGAGCGTCGCGTCGATCTGCAGCGGCATTCCGAGCAACAGTCGGTTGTAGATGACTCGGGCGATCTTGGCGCGATCCTCATCCACTTTGGCCTCGCGTTCGATCATCGAGGCGATGGTCAAGACCTCGTGGGGGCTGAAGGCCGAGTCCTCGATGCCTTCTTGACGCCCGACGCGTTCCATCAGTGCGACCATTCGTTCGAGCACCCGTACTTCGGTTTCGTCTCCGGCGATCTGATAGGTGTCCGGGAACAGCAGCCCTTCGAGGCTGGTGATGTCATCGGGCTGATAGTCCGAGCGAACCGTTCCCGATTCGAGGGCCAACGCCGAGAACGACTCGGCGTCGAGATCGGGGAGCCGATCCTCGAGGCGACGGCCCATCTGATCGATCGTGAAACCTTCGGGGAACACCACTCGAGTGAAGGTCTGACTCGGCGGGGTTCTCAGCACCGCCAACAGGTTCCCGGCATGATCTCCGGCGCGCAACAGGTAGCTGCCCGGAACCAGATCGAGTCCTCCTTGTCGTTGGGTGTACCACTCGAACGCCCCGGCGTTGGCGATGAATCCCTCGGCTTGGAGACGCGCGGCGAGGGTTTCGACGGTGTCGGTGGCGGTGACTTCGAACCGTTCTGCGACCGCCGCCTGACCGGGTGGGTTCAACTGGCGCACCATCCACAGTCCCATCGCCCCCGCGATGAGCAGCGCGATCACCCCGATCACCGCGGCGACTGCCAGGATCACTCCGACCCACCGCCGTTGTTTCCCGAGGCGTTCGGTCTCGACTCTCCACACTTCGTCGAGATCGTCCCAGGGGTCCTCGTACCAGTCGGGATCCCCGTCGTTCGAGGTGACGCGACTGTCGCGCCCGGACCGGCGAAGACGTTCACGCACCGTCATGACGACGAGTTCCGCCGATCCAGCCAGGCCTGTAAGAACACCGCTGCGGCGACCTTGTCCACCACTTGGCGGCGTTTGGACCCTGTCACTCCGGCTTCGCGTAACGAGCGTTCCGCAGTGACCGTACTGAGTCGTTCATCCACAGTTGTGACGGGCACAGAGATCACGCTAGCCAGCGCATCGGCTTCACGCCGGGCAGCCTGTGCGGCCCGGCCAACGGCGCCCGACAGCGACAACGGCATGCCGATCACGACGATCTCGGCTTCTTCTTCGAAGACGAGCTCGGCGATCCGCCGATGGTCCTGAGCGAGTGATCCACTGCGCTGCAACACCATGAGAGGTGACGCCACCGTGCCGCTACGGTCACTGACCGCCACCCCGACGCGCCGTTGCCCGAGGTCGAGCCCCAAGGCTCTCACGACGTGGCCGCCTCCCGGGCGAGCCGCAAGGCTTCGTCGATCCCCTCCGCGTTCTTCCCACCCGCGGTCGCGAGATCACCTTTGCCGCCTCCGCCACCGCCGACGGCTTTGGCTGCGTCGCGCAACAACTCAGCCGCCGCGCGACCCGAATCGGGCTGCACTGCAGCGACGAGTGCGACCCCTCCGGTGGGAGCGACCCCGGCGAGCACCACGGTGGACACGCCACGTTGACGAATCGCCACGGCGAGATCTCGAAGATCTCCGGGGGCGACGCCGTCGACTCGTTCCACGAGGACACCGTCCACGGCTCGTTCGACGAGTTCGAGGGCTTGGGAGGCCGCGAGTCGACCGCGCAGGGTCTTGATCTCGTCCTGAAGCGCTCGCATCTCGTCGAGTTTGCGTTGCACCCCGTCGAGGACGTCCTCAGCGGTGGTCCCCACGAGCCGACCGGCTTCGGCGAGGATGTGCTCGTCACGTTGCAGCCGTTCCAGAGCGTGTTCTCCGGTGACCGCTTCGATACGGCGCAGGTTCGATCCGATCGACCCTTCGCTGACGATCTTGATCGTGCCGATGTCGCCGGTGGCGCGAACGTGGGTTCCTCCACACAACTCGATCGAGGTGCCCGCTTCGAGCACCCGCACCACATCGCCGTATTTGTCTCCAAAGAACGCGATCGCGCCGAGGTTCAACGCTTCGTCCTTGGAGGTCTCAAAGGCGCGCACCGAGGTGTTGGCGAGCACTTCACGATTCGCAAGCCGTTCGATCTCGACGATCTCGTCCTCGGTGACGGCGCCATAATGGCTGAAGTCGAAACGCAGACGTTGGTCGTCCACGAGGGATCCGGCCTGTTTGACGTGATCCCCCAGCACATGACGTAACGCCCAGTGCACGACATGGGTGCCGGTGTGATTTCGACGGATCGCGGCGCGGCGATCGGCGTCGATCGCCGCGGTTGCCGTCTGGCCGACACTCACCTCACCCTCGACGATTCGACCCATATGACGTCGTAGACCCGGAAGAGCAAAGGTCGTGTCACGAATCTCGACGGTGCCGGTGGGCGTCGTGATCGTTCCGGTGTCTCCGACCTGGCCTCCGGATTCGGCATAGAACACGGTCCGGTCGAGAACGATCTCGACCTCGTCGTCTCCGGTGGCCATGACCGCGAGCACGCGGGCTTCGGTGCTGTCCTGGGCGTCACCGACGAACTCGGTCAGCCCGAACTGTTCCACGAGTTCGCGGTATGCATCTGCGCGATCCTCATCCACCGCTTTGGATTTCTGAGCGGCTTTGGCGCGCTCGCGTTGGGCGGCCATCTCGGCATCGAAACCGTCCCGGTCCACTCCCACGCCACGTTCCGAGGTGATCTCCTCGGTCAACTCGAGGGGGAATCCGTAGGTGTCGTGCAACAAGAACGCGGTCGCGCCGGGCAGACGATCGCCACACTGCGCCAGTTCGTCATCGAGAATCGACACCCCGGTGCGCAGGGTCTGGCGGAACCGTTCCTCTTCACGGGTCAACACGCCGGTGATGAAATCCTGATTGGCGACCAGATCGGGATAGGCGTTGCCCATCACCCCGATCGCCGTGGTCACGAGATCGGGCATGACGAGACGTTCCGTGCCGAGGAGATAGGCATGGCGTACGGCCCGGCGAATGATGCGCCGCAGCACATAGCCGCGCCCCTCGTTGGAGGGAAAGACGCCGTCAGAGACCAGCATCGCCGAGGACCGAGCGTGTTCGGCGAGTACTCGCAGACTGAAACTCGTCCGGTCGGCTTCATCACCGCTGACATACCGCCGTCCGGTGACGGACTGGGCTTGGTCGATGAGGGGAGCCAAGACATCGGTATCCCACACCGAGTCGACACCCTGAACGAGAGTCAGGATTCGTTCGAGACCGGCGCCAGTGTCGATGGACGGTTTCGGCAACGGGGTGCGGGTGCCATCGGCGGCCTGATCGAACTGCATGAACACCAGGTTCCAGAACTCCATGAACCGGTCGCCCTGGGGATCGTTGAGAGGTCCCCCATCGGGTCCGAATGCCGGTCCGCGATCGATGTGGATCTCCGAACACGGTCCACACGGACCGGTGTCACCCATCTGCCAGAAGTTGTCTTTGTCGCCGAGACGTTGGATGCGCTCCATCGGCACTCCGACGGCCTCATGCCAGATCGCTTCGGCTTCGTCATCGGAGTCATGTACCGTGATCCACAGTCGGTCACCGTCGAGGCCGAACGCTTCGGTGACGAGTTCCCAACTCCACGGAATCGCGTCCGCCTTGAAGTAGTCACCGAAGGAGAAATTCCCGAGCATCTCGAAAAACACCAGATGCCGTTTGGTGCGACCCACATCGTCGAGATCGTTGTGTTTGCCTCCGG
Source organism: uncultured Ilumatobacteraceae bacterium (assembly GCA_964471865.1). Classification (GTDB taxonomy): domain Bacteria; phylum Actinomycetota; class Acidimicrobiia; order Acidimicrobiales; family Ilumatobacteraceae; genus CAYMUC01. Next base: position 44,529 of record CAYYHU010000015.1, read on the forward strand.
CCCGGGCGCATTTCTGCACGCTGACCGCCCGGTGGTACGGGGCAACCTCGTCACCGACGAAATACGACTTGAACGGCACCATGCCGGCCACGGTGAACAACACCGTGGGGTCATGGGGAATCAACGAGGCCGACGGAACCACGGTGTGGGCGCGTTCGGCGAAGAATCCGGTGAACGCGGCGCGAAGTTCGTCTGCGGTGCGGGGGGTGCCAGCCATGGGAGGCGAAGCCTAATGCGTTGATGTCGACTATCGAGCCTGGCGTCGGCGCCTCGATCCGCTGCGATCCAGATCCCGAAGAACGATCACCTGACCGGGTTCCACAGGGCGCCCATCCACGAGTACCTCGTCTCCGGGAGCGAGCACTTCGTCGAGGGACGCGGCCCGGCCTTCACTGCGCGCCCGCAACTCGGACTCCTTGGCTTTCATCGCCACCCGTCCCTCGCGGACCGCGTCGGCCGCGGCCCGCACCCCCGAGCGCACACCTTCACCCGCAGAGCGCACCACCCGAGTCGGAGCCAACTGCGCAGCGGTTTCGCGCACTTTGCGCTTCGCGTATCCGGCCCCCGCCGCGCCCGCCGCGATACCGCCGACGAACCACGTCACTTTCTTCATCGCGAACACCTCATCAGCGATAGTGCTGGTCGATCTCGCTGTGACATCGAGATCATGATGCCTTACGCCGCCAGCGACCCCAGGCGCGCCGGGTTCCCGTCGTCAACGCGACGGTCTTGATCACCGGGGTCGACAACGCTGCTCGAGCCACCCGCGACCCACCAGCGACGGCGCCTGAGATCGCCTCGGCGGACCCGAGAACCCGGTCGAAACGTTCGAGATCCTCGCGGGCTTCCACCACGACGCTGCGCGCCTGATCGGTACTCGAACGCAATTCGGCGAGCAAGGGTCGGGTCTCGGCTCGCAGCGCCTCGACTTCGCGCGAGAGCGCCTTGAGGGAATCCTGAACCCGCACGAGGGCGACGACGAGAGCGGCGAAACCGATAGCGCACAACACTGCTGCGAGCAGGACGGCGAGTTCCCCAGCGGTCATGACTCGTCCTCAGAGCTCATCTGGCGACCGGTGTCGTGGTCGCCTCGCTCAGCGAGATCGGGGCGGGGACCGTGACGCAGTCGGTCGCGTTCCTCACCGTGATCGCTCGGTCGGTAGTAGCTCACGTCATGCCATCCTTCGGGCAGGTAGGCCTGTTCGACCCAACCGCGGGGGTCATCGTGAGGGTACACGTAGTCGACGCCGTGGCCGAGGACCTGCGAACCCGAATAGTGGGCGTCGCGCAGGTGGGCGGGAACCTCGGCGACCTTGCCGGAGGTGATATCGGAACGCGCCGCCCAGATCGCCAGCGCCACTGCGTTGCTCTTGGGCGCGGTCGCGAGATGCACCGTGGCCTGAGCGAGAGCCAGTTGCGCTTCTGGCAGCCCGACATGTTCGACGGCATGCGCAGCCGCAACGGCGACTCCGAGAGCATGAGGATCTGCGAGTCCGATGTCTTCACTGGCGAGGATGACGAGACGTCGGGCGATGAATCGGGCGTCCTCTCCGGATTCGAGCATGCGCGCCAACCAATGCAACGCCGCGTCGGGATCCGAACCCCGTACCGATTTGATGAACGCCGAGATCACGTCGTAGTGGTCATCGCGTCCGTAGCGCAGCGCCGAGGTTCCCAACGCTGCCACGACATGATCGAGTTCGACGGGCCCGTCACCGGCGAGAGCGATCGCAACTTCGAGTGAGGTCAACAGTCGCCGCCCGTCCCCACCGGAGCGTTCCACGAGTGCCCGAATCGCCACCGGATCGGCTCGGGCGGCTTCAGCGGCGAGACCCCGCTCGGCAAGGGCGACGAGATCCTCAGCGGCGAGCGGTTCGAGGCGAAACAGTGTGGAGCGGCTCCGCAACGGAGCATTGACCTCGAAGAACGGGTTCTCCGTGGTCGCCCCGATCAACACGATGGTGCCGTCCTCGACCGAGGGCAACAGCGCGTCTTGTTGGGAGGTGGAGAACCGATGGATCTCATCGAGAAACACGATGGTTCGCCGACCATGTTGGCCGAGGCGGTCTCGCGCCGCGGCGATCACCTCGCGGACGTCTTTCACTCCGGCGGTGACCGCCGAGAGTTGTTCGAAAGCGGCCTTGGTCGACCCGGCGATCGCCAACGCCAACGTCGTCTTACCGGTTCCGGGCGGCCCCCACAGGATCACCGAGGTCAACCGGTCCCGTTCGACGAGTAGCCGCAGCGGTCGACCGGGTCCCACGAGATGGCGTTGGCCGACGACTTCGTCGATACTGCGCGGCCGCAGGCGTGCCGCCAAGGGCGCGGTGGTACGCAGACGGTCGCGGGCAGCTGCGTCGAAGAGAT
>CAYYHU010000016.1:0-5304 GCA_964471865.1 uncultured Ilumatobacteraceae bacterium
TGCGAACTCGCATCCCTCCAACAACTCTGTGACTACTGGGCCCATGACTTCGACTGGTTCGCCGTCCAGGAACGTTTCAATGCCTGGCCTCAGGTCCGCTACACCGCTGATGGAATCACCCTGCACGCGCTCCACGCGCGCAGCCCCCACCCCGACGCGATCCCGATCTGTCTGACCCATGGATGGCCAGGATCGATCGCGGAATTCTTCGAGGTGATCGGGCCCCTGACCGATCCCGTTGCTCATGGTGGTGACGCGGCTGATGCGTTTCACGTCGTCGTGGTGTCGCTTCCCGGTTACGGCTTCTCCGGTCCCACCACCACCCGAGGTGTCGACATTCGAACCGCGGCCACCGCCATCGCCGGGCTGATGGAAGCCTTGGGTTACGACCGCTACATGGCCCAAGGCGGAGACTGGGGGGCGATCGCCACCGCCCATCTCGCCCAGATCGCTCGCCACCATGTCATGGGCATCCATGTGAACATGGCGATCCCCCGTGCTCCCGAAGGCGACCCGATGGCCGGCGTCACGGAGGAGGAACGCGGTTGGCTCGCGTCGATGGCAGCGTTTCGTGAAGAGGGCACCGGATACCAGCGCATTCAGGGTTCCAAACCCCAAACCCTGGCCTACGGTCTCACTGATTCTCCTGCGGGTCTCGCGGGTTGGATCCTCGAGAAGTTCCGGGCCTGGAGCGACTGTGACGGCGACGTGTTCGGTCGTTTCACCATGGATCAGTTGTGCACGAACCTCACCATCTACTGGGTGACTGCGACGATCAACGCGTCGACGCGGATGTACTACGAGTCGATGCGGACCGGAGGCCTCGCCGCCATCAAGGGCCGCGTGGAGGTTCCCACCGCCATCGCGGTGTTCCCAGCCGAGATGATCCGTCCCCCACGAGCCTGGTGTGAGGCTCTCTATGACCTCGAGCGGTGGACGATCATGCCTGCGGGTGGTCATTTCGCAGCCATGGAACAACCCGAGTTGCTCCTAGGAGACCTTCGAGCCTTCGCTCGACGATTCCGTTCCTGATCGAACTGATGCCCAACGGTGCGACTCCGAGAACTCGCGATCCGGTGTCGACACCGACGCGCACGGATCTCTAGAGCGCGGTAAAGGTGATCGGGAGTTGCTTCATCGGACGCAAGAAGATGCTGGGCTCGTGCACCGGAGTACTGAGAGGTTCACGAAGTCGAATCTCGCCGAGTCGCTCGATGAGGATCGTGAACGAACTGAGCATTTCCTGACGTGCGAGTGCGGCGCCCACGCAAAAATGGTTGCCGAAGCCGAACGCGACGTGGTTGCGGGCATTGGCTCGGGTGATGTCGAAACGATCCGGTTCGTCATAGACCCGAGGATCACGATTCGCCGCGCCGAAGCGCATCATGACCGATGATCCGTCCGGAATCTCGACGCCAGCCACCTCGACTGGACAGGTCGTGGTGCGCCACAGCCCTTGGACAGGGGCGTCGTAGCGCAACACCTCCTCGATGAAGTTGCCCATCAGATCGGGCTGGTCCCGCAACAACTCCTGTTGATCCGGATGGGTGGCGAGCAGCCACATTCCCGCCGCGAGGGCTCCGGTGGTGGTTTCGAAACCTCCGGTCACGAGTTGATGCAGCAGGTCTTGGAGCTCGTTGATCGTCAAAGGCTCCTCATCCGCGCCGTGGGCGTGGACCAGCATCGAGATCAGATCGTCACCGGGTTCGCTGCGCCGACGTTCGAACTCTGCAGCGAGGAAATGTTGGGCTTCGAGTTCGACCTCGACTTCCTCGAGGGCTTCCTCCACCGACATCTGAGGACGCTGTGCCAGCGCGAGCATCGCGTCAGCCCATCGGCGAAAAGTTCGATATTGGCTCCGGTCGAGACCGAGTTGTTCGGCGATGAAGATTCCCGGCATGGGCAAAGCGAACTCGGACACGAACTCACAACTGCCCTGTGCGATCCATCCGTCGACGAGTTCGGAGGCGATCTGGTCGATATGGGGGGTGAACTCCTTCACCGCCGCCGGAGTGAAGACTCGGTTCAGCAGTTTGCGATACCGGGTGTGAACTGGAGGGTCGGTCCGCTGCAGGGTCGAGGCCCGTGCCCAACCCTTCTCGGCGAGCACCCGGTGATACGTGATCGCAGCCTCGCCGGGGTTGCGGTTGCGGTTGGGCCGACTCGAAAAAGTCGAGACGTCCATGATGGTCTCGCGAAGTTCGCTCTGCCCGGCGATCACGTACTGATCGATATCGGCTTCATGCCACACCGGACACTGGGCGAGGCGGTCGGCGTAATAGGGGAACGGATCGTCTTGGACGCCGGGGTCGCTCAGACCCCGGGTCGAACCAGAAGGATCGAGAGCTGTCATCGTCTCACCACCGTGTCGAGGTTGCGGATCACGTCGCGATCCTCCCAGATCGCACGCAGGTCGGGTTCGGGGTCGTGCAGGAGTTCGCAGTGATCATCGAAACGCCATGTTGCGCGCCCTGAGAGGGTGAATGGCTCCCAGTCCACGGCCCCGGTATGCGCGAGGGTCGCCACCGCCGTCGAGTAGGCGACGGCGAGGGCTTCACGAGATGGCGGCTCTCCGGTGAACATCGTGACGCCGGGCGCATCGAGATGAGCGAACGCAAACGGGATGTCGAGTCCGTGACAGGACCCCAACGCTCCACCGAAGGCTGGCGACTCCCAACTGAACCAATACATCCATGTCGCGGTGCCGGCCTCGGCCCGGGATTCGGCCACGACTTGAGCTCGACGTCTGAACACCTCGTCGGTCGTCGCGGCAGCGACGATCTGGCTGGGTGTCGAACCGGGCCGCGCGGACTCGTAACGCGACCAGACCTCATGGGGATCGTAGGGCGCTTGCGGGCCCACAAGTCCCTGCAGCGCCAGGAGCGCGAACTCGCGATCCATCGCGGCATGAGTCGGATCGAAAGCCGTCCACAGCCGATTCTCGTCCTTGGTGGTGCCGATCACCAAGGGCGCGGGACTGTGAGCAAGGGCGTCGAGGACATCTTCTGGCAGAGCCGCTCCGCCCACTGTGGGCGCCATCTCATCGAAACGTCGGTTGGGCTGTTCCCCCAACCGACGTTGTGCGTCGAGGACTCCCTCCACGCCCCGGGCGAAAAGGTCGTGCTCACTCGCCACTCCGGCCAAAGCGAGGACTTCACCTGCGATCTCTTCGGCCCGAACTCGCGTGCGCATCTGACCCGTCGAGGGGCTCATCGCCCAGGCTCCTGCTATCAGCCCGCTCGTCTCGGGTGAGGCCAACAACGCCAGCACGCTGCATCCTCCAGCGGACTCGCCAAGCAGAGTGATGCGGTTCGGATCGCCGCCGAACGCCGAGATCGAGGAGTGAACCCATCTGAGGGCCACGATCTGATCGAGGAGTCCGAGATTCCGTTCCCTCCAGAATCCGAACAAACCCAGGCGATAGTTGATCCCCACCACGATCGCTCCGTGACGCCGAGCGAACTCTCCGCCGTCGTACCAGGGTGCCGATGCGGCTCCGGTTTCGAACGCACCCCCGTGGATCCACACGATGACCGGAACCCGGTCGGCTGCGCTCACACCCGGGGGAACGAACACCGCCAGGTTCGTGCAGTCGTGATCCATCGGCCGATCGAGCCCCATGCCCTGTTCGAGCAGTCCGGGGATCTGCGGACAGATCGGACCGTGATCGGTGGCGTCGAGGATCCCTTCCCAGGACGTGACCGGATCGGGCGGCTCCCCCAGCCGAGCCCGGGCATAGGGAATGCCGAGCGCGGCGGTGACGCCGTCTTCACGGTACTGGGGACGCAGGGACCCTGACGGCGTGTCGATCATGTGCCAGCCAGGCGGGCCACCACCGGAGCGAACGCGTCGAGATTCCGGTCCGACACCGAGATGTAGGACAAACCGAACCGCTCGCGACGCTCGATGAGACGATCACAGATCGCGTCCACCGAGCCAATGAGGGCATTGGGGTGCTCCAGCATCTCGTCCGCGCTCAGGCCGAACATGCCCCCCATCTTTTCCGCTGTGGGTCCCGCCTGGTCGGTGACCACCGTGAAGTAGGCGCCCACTTCCAATTCGATGTCGTCGAACCGATCGCCGGCACCATCGCGGACCCAACCGATCCGCTCGAGCATGCCTTGCGCAGATGCGGACTTGACGCCTTGAGGGCCCACCACTCCCGCTCGGTTGTCGAAGTTGAACGACACGATGTCGGCGATACGGCCCGCCATGGTCAAGACCCGGCGCGCCCCGCCGCCGATCATGATCGGGGGTCGGGGTTGTTGCACCGGTGTGGGCTGGCCCTTGAATCCGTGAGCCGTCACCGTTCCGGTCCGGGGCGCGAGGTCCTCACCGGTGAAGAAGTCGTCGAGGAAGGCGACGGTGTCGGCGAGGCGTTCGAGGCGCACTCCGGGAGGATCCATCTCGAGACCCATCGCTTCGTATTCCGACGCCACCCACCCGGCTCCGAGCCCCAACTCGAGGCGACCGTCAGACAACAGATCCAGGGTTGCAGCGGTCTTGGCCAAGACCACCGGGTGGTGATAATCGATGCACAACACCCGGGCTCCGACCCGCACCGTGTCGGTCACCGCTGCGGCTGCAGCCATCAACGGGATGGCCGCCAGGGCCTGCCCGCCGTTGGATGCGGCATCGACGTAGTGATCCGAGACGTACAGCGTCGAGTACCCCGAGGCTTCGGTCCGCCGGGCGAGTTCGGTCCAGGCTGTCCCCGAGGCCGCATTGGAAGCCTGGATGGAAAAACGGAAAGGACGCGGTGCCATATCAGGCCTCCTGGCTGGGGGCCGCATCACTGGACGCGGCGTCAGTGGGATCGGTGCTGCGTCGCTCGAGACGCAACGAAGCCGAATTCATGCAATAACGCTCTCCCGTGGGTCGCGGCCCATCGGGAAAGAGGTGACCGAGGTGGGCTCCGCAGTTGCCGCAGACGGCTTCGATGCGCACCATGCCATAGGAACGATCTTCATGGAACCCGACCGCGCCCGCAGCCACCGGAGCCCAGAACGATGGCCACCCGGTACCCGAGTCGTATTTCGTCTCGGAATCGAACAGAGCGATGTCGCACACCACACAGTGGTAGACGCCGGGATCCTTGGTGTTCCAGTACTCACCGGAAAAGGCTCTCTCGGTCGCTGAACACTGGGTCACCTGGTACTGCAAGGGTGTGAGTCGCGACCTGAGTTCCTCGTCGACGACCGTCGGATCGGGAGGTTGGCTCATCGCTCCAGCCTGCCACCCCGAGTAGCGTTCAGGCGTGGCGAAACGCATCGTGTTCCTTCTCCGACGCCGTGACGGCCTCGA
>CAYYHU010000016.1:5404-14728 GCA_964471865.1 uncultured Ilumatobacteraceae bacterium
GAACGGCGTTTCATCGATCATTCGGCGTCACCGATCTGGGAGGCCGTCGAACACGTCGTGCGAGTTGGCGACCAACGTCAAGCCACCGACGGAGAGACCCGTCTGACCGCAGCGCTGCGACGTCGCGCCGATATCACCCGAGCCGAGTTCCTCGCCCATTGGCACGATGTCCATGGTCCTTTGGCTCTGGCGAACAACGACGTGTTCGGCTTTCACCACTACGTGCAGTTGCATACACCCATGGAGGCCGACGATCACCCTCTTCGCCGCGCCCGCGGGGCCCCGGCCCCCTTCGACGGGGTGAGTGAGGTCGTACTCGAAACAGTCTCGCCTGATCCGCAACGGGCCCGAGCGACGCGCGAGATGATCATGGAGGATGAAGCCCGCTTCGTCGATTACGACGCATCTGCCGTCTATCACGGCGTGATCAGAGTGGTTCTGGATCGAACGATCTGACCTTGCGGAGTGATACCCCTGGGGGTATAGTGAAGGACATGTTCTTCCCCGAGATCACCCCCACCCAACTCGCTGACGAACTGGCGAGTGCCACTCCCCCTTTCGTTCTCGATGTTCGCGAGCCCTGGGAACTCGCCGATGGCGCGATCGCCGGAGCGGTCAACATCCCCCTTGGTGAACTCGGCGAACGCGCCAACGAAGTCCCCCGCGATCGCCGAGTCGTGGTGGTGTGCCGGTCCGGCAATCGTTCTCGAGCAGCCACCGACGCCCTCGATCGCGCCGGCTGGGATGCCCACAACCTCAAAGGCGGAATGTTGGCCTGGGAGCGGTCCGAGGCGGCATGAGCCCGATGATCGAGCGTTTCGTCCCCGCAGTGGGATGGGGGCGTCGCTATCGCCGCGACGATCTCGGACCGGACCTGATCGCCGGACTCACCGTCGGGGCCATGTTGGTCCCTCAGGGCATGGCGTATGCCCAACTCGCGGGTCTCCCCCCTGAGATCGGGCTCTATTCGGTCACGCTGCCGTTGCTCGTCTACGCCATCTTCGGAACGTCTCGCCAACTCGCCGTGGGCCCCGTCGCCGTGGTCTCGTTGGTCACCGCCTCGGCGCTGGCGCCCATCGCCGAACAAGGCACCCAGGCCTACCTCGTGGGGGCCGCAGTGCTGGCCCTGCTCGTAGGAGTGATCAACATCGCATTGGGTGTGGTGCGAATGGGATGGGTGACGAATCTGTTGTCCCATCCCGTGCTCGTGGGGTACACCGCAGCCGCTGCGATCATCATCGGAACCAGTCAGGTCAAGCATCTTCTCGGCGTCAAGATCCCCCGACGTGACGAGTGGATCGGCACGATCGAAGAATTGATCCGGGCCCTCGACTCGACGCGGGCGCTCACCTTGGCCATCGGCATCGCCGGACTTGTCGCTCTCACCCTGTTGAAACGGTGGCGCAAGACGTTCCCGGGGGCTCTCGCCGTGGTCCTCGCCGGTGTGGGTGCCAGTGCGATCTTTGGACTCGCCGATCGTGATGTCGCCGTGGTGGGTGATATCCCCGGAGGTCTTCCCGGTTTGGGCCTTCCCGATCTGGGGGGCGGCATCGTGGGCGATCTGTTGCCGGCCGCCCTGGTGATCACCGTGGTGGGCTACGCCGAGAGCATCGCCGTGGCCAAGGTGTACGCCCGCCGGTCGCGCTACGAAATCGATCCCAACCAGGAACTCGTCGCCCTCGGAGCATCGAACCTCGCTGCGGGCGTGATCGGTGGCCAGCCCGTCACCGGCGGATTCTCACGAACTGCGGTCAATGCCACCGCTGGAGCCCGTACCCCGTTCTCCTCGATCGTCAGCGCAGCAGTGATCACCATCGTTCTTCTCGCAGCGACCGGATTGTTCACCGAACTTCCCCAGGCTCTGCTCGGCGCCATCGTGATCTCCGCTGTCGCGAGCCTCGTGGACGTCGCCGAAATGCGCCACATCGCATCGGTGAAACGTTCTGAAACCCTGACAATGGCGATTGCGTTCGTCGCCACGCTCGCTCTGGGCGTCGAAGTGGGGCTCGGTGTGGCCGTCATTGGATCTCTGGCCGTGGTCGTGACTCGGCTCATGAACCCCCATACCGCTGAACTCGGCCGCCTCGCCGGAACCGAGACCTACCGCAATCTGGCTCGGTTCCCCGAGGCCACCACCACCGAGGGCCTGGCCGTGCTGCGCATCGACGTCTCGTTGAACTTTGCCAACGCCACCTTCCTCAAGGATCGGCTCAAGAAACTCGAGGCCTCGCATCCCGAAGGGCTGCGCGCCATCGTCATCGACGGTGCTGGCATCAACGACATCGACGCATCCGCCGAGGCCACCCTCGCCGATCTACTCACCGACTACGAGGAACGCGGGATCGCACTTCATCTCGCGAATGTCAAAGGCCCGGTCCGCGACGTTCTCATTCGTTCCGGACTCTGGGCGCGACTCGGATCGGATCGTGCTCACCCCTCGGTTCATGCCGCCGTCGAAGCCGCCAGCGGTCGACTGGACCCCAGCCCCATGGATCGTCGCGCCCTGGGTGTCGACGAACGGCCATGACCTTCGACCACTCGAGAGGCTGGACCTCACCAACCGATCTCGTCCACCGATCCGGACCTGCCGGATCCCGACCCCACCAGCGAACACGATCCGGATCCACCGGCTACCGTGACCACTACCAGGAGAAGGAGAAGACACCATGTCGATCAGCCTGCGCATGAGCCCTGCCGAGCTTCGTACCGCAATGGCCAACGATCCCGAGTTGCGCGTCCTCGACGTCCGCACCGCGGGTGAGTTCGAGGCCGCCCACATCCCCGGGTCCTACAACGTTCCCCTCGACACCCTCGGCGAACATGCCGCCGAACTGCGCAACGTCGACCAGACGGTCGTGCTGGTGTGCCAGTCGGGTGCCCGTGCCGCCAAGGCCGAAGACACCTTGCGCGCGGCGGGTATGTCGAACCTGCGCCTGCTCGAAGGAGGCATGGGCGCCTGGTCGGCATCGGGCCAGGACGTGAAGGTCACCAAGGCCCGCTGGTCGCTCGAGCGCCAGGTGCGCCTCGTGGCCGGCAGCATCGTGCTGACCGCTGTCGTCATCAGCATCTGGGTGCCCTGGACCCGTTTCATCGCCGGGTTCATCGGTGCCGGCCTCACGTTCGCGGCGCTGTCGAACACCTGCGCCATGGGCATGATGCTTGCGAAGCTCCCCTACAACCGGGGCGCCTCCTGCGACCTCAACGCGGTGGTCCGCCAGATCCAAGGCACATCCCGAGCAGCGTGAGTTCGTGGCCAGGCGCGTGGGCGCTGACCGGGGCGGTGACCGCCCTGGTCGGTGCCGACGCGAGCCGGTATCCCTCGGGAACCTCCCTCCTCGTCACCGGTCGGCACTCTCGCGCGCTGATCGATCCGTCACTCGACGTCCTTCACGCTGGCGGACCCCCCGTCGAGGTGGACCATGTGGTGTTGTCCCATGTCCACGAGGATCACATCGCCGGATTGTCGACGGTCCCCACCGCTGAGGTGTGGGTTCATCCCGCCGATCGAGTGGGACTCGACAGCCTCGATGGACTCATGGAGATGTACGGCATGCCTGCGGGGCCCCATCAGGATCATTGGCGTGAGGAAGTCGCCAACCGATTCGGTTACGTCTCGCGACCCGATGCCCATGATTTCGTCGAAGGCGAGACCCTCGACCTCGGTGATGTGACCGTGTCGCTGATGCATCTCCCCGGACACACCCGCGGTCACAGCGCCGTGGTGATCACGGAGAACGGCCACCCACGAGTCGCCTACGTCGGCGACATCGACCTCAGTTCTTTCGGCCCCTATTACGGGGATGCCTGGTCGAGCCTCGAGGATTTCGACGCGTCATTGGACCGGGTCACCTCACTCGAAGCCGACTGGTATGCGACCTTTCATCACAAGGGCATGATCGAGGGCTGCGATGCGTTCGTCTCCGAGGTCGCCCGATACCGGGAGGTGATCACCAGACGCCACGACCGCATTCTCGATGCCGTTGGCGAACCTCGAACTCTGGAGTCGCTGATCGCGCAGCGGTTCATCTACCGGCCCGGCGTCGAGTTGTCTTTCGTCGACAGCGTCGAGAGACGCTCGATCTCGATGCATCTGGAGCGCCTCATCGCCGAGTCTGTCGTCGAGGTCCTCGACGACGGATCTTTCGTCGCCGTGCGCTGATAGCGGGCGACATCGGACCAGCGAGCCCCAGGCCCTCGGGCCGTGGTCGACACGGCGGGCTCACACCAGGCTCGAGCGATGGCCACCACACTGTCGACCGATGTTCTCACCCTGGGTGGAGATGAATCCCTCGATGTGACCCGGGCGGGAGGCAAAGGCTCGAATCTGTCGATCATGATCCAGCACGGATTGCCGGTGCCTGATGGCTTCGTCATCGCAGCATCCGGATTCCTCAAGGCCCTCGACGAGGCCGGCTGGCGCGATGAGTGTCGACGCCGGGTTCGCCACCTCGTCGACACCGATGCCGAGCCCATCGACATCGATACCGAGTCGGCAGCGCTCGTGGACATATGTGCCCGGCTCGAGATTCCAGACGAACTGGTCGCAGCTGTACACCGGGCCTATGGCCGTCTCGGGGAGTCGGTTCCCGTAGCCGTACGGTCCTCGGCCACCGACGAAGACACCGCCGGCGCGTCTTTCGCCGGGATCCACACCAGCGTGGTCAACGTCGTCGGTCCCGACATGGTCATCGATGCGATCATGACCTGTTGGCGTTCGGTCTACGGGGCGCGAGCTCTCGCCTACCGCGTGGCTCGGGGCATCAGCGGGGAACCCTCGATCGCCGTGGTGGTCCAACGGTCCCTGGCCGCTGAGGTCGCAGGCGTGATGTTCAGCGCCGATCCCGTCACCGGCGACCCTCACCGCATCGTCGTGGAAGCGGCGCGAGGTCTCGGCGAGGTCGTGGTGGGAGGTGAGGTGGAACCCGATGCGTATGTGATCGATTCGACTGGACGGGTGCTCTCGCGCCGCCACGGTCACCAAGACCTCGGGGTGTTCGCACGTCCGGGAGGAGGCACGCAACGACTCCGTCTCGACGGCGACGCACCCTGGGTGCTCGACGAGTCCCAACTCGAGGAACTGGCCATGCGGGCGCACCAGATCACCGAGGTGTTCAACGGTGTACCCCAAGACATCGAATGGCTCATCGCCCAGGGGCGCGTCTGGGTGGTCCAGAGTCGGCCCATCACGACGATCTCGCCGACTCAGCAGCCGCATCGAGAATCCGACGAGAAGGTGTCGCCAGCCCCACCCGAGCGAACCGAGGCTCGGTCCGAGGTCCTCATCCGAGGCCTCGGGGTTGCCGCCGGCACCGCAACGGGAGCGGTCCGAGTGTTGACCCAGGCCTCCCAGGGGGGCCGTCTTGGCCGCGGGGACATCCTCGTGGCGCCGATGACGGCCCCGGACTGGACCGGAGCCCTACGCCGAGCCGGAGCGATCGTGACCGATAAGGGGTCGATGACCTGCCACGCTGCGATCGTGGCGCGCGAACTGGGGGTTCCCTGCGTCGTGGGCACCCGAAGTGCGACGACCGCGCTCCATGACGATCAGATCGTCACCGTCGATGGCACCGCTGGAACCGTCAGCGCTGGTCGTGACGTCACGCCATCGTCGACCCCGGTGACTCGAGTTCGCCCGTCGGGATCGACGCCTTCGGGGGATGGTGTCGTCACCGGCACCCGCATCATGGTGAATCTCGCTCTGACCGAACGGGTCGAGGAGGTCGCCGCGATGGACGTGGACGGTGTCGGACTGCTGAGAGCCGAGCTGCTTCTCGTCGCTGCGCTCGGAGGTGAGCATCCTCGACGCCTCATCGAACGCGACGCCACCGAGGAATTCATCGAGGCCATGGCGGCCTCGGTGGGGGCCATCGCCACCGCCTTTGCGCCCCGGCCCGTGATCTACCGCACGATCGATTTTCGGTCCCACGAATTCCGCGAGCTGCTGGGTGGCGAGGAGTTCGAACCCGTAGAGGCCAACCCGATGATCGGATACCGCGGCTGTTACCGGTACGTCTGCGAACCCGATCTCTTCGGTCTCGAGATGGAGATGCTCGCTCGCGTCCATGCGGCCAGTCCCAATCTCGCGGTGATGATCCCCTTCGTGCGCACGCAGTGGGAACTTGCCGAAGTCATGGCGGCGATCGATACCGGCCCCTTGGGCCGGGTGCGAAACCTGCGCCGCTGGATCATGGCCGAGGTGCCCTCGGTGGTGCATTCACTCCCCGAGTACGCCCGACTCGGGATCCACGGGGTCTCGATCGGGTCCAATGATCTGACGCAGCTCATGTTGGGAGTCGATCGGGATTCGGAGATCTGCGCCGAGTTGTTCAACGAACGCGATCCTGCGGTACTCGATGCGATCGAACGGATCGTGACCGGCTGTCGAGCCCTGGGGCTGGCGTCATCGTTGTGCGGTCAGGCGCCGTCCAACGATCCGAGTTTTGCTGAACATCTCGTCGATATCGGGATCGATTCCATCTCGGTCGATCCGTCAGCGGTCGATGCCACCAGACGGATCGTGGCGAGCGCCGAACGGCGGCGCCTGCTGGGGCTTAGCCGCCGATCTGGCTCATCGACCGGCTCGGCCGGATGAAGTTGACCTGACCGATTTGGTGTCCGGCCCATTTGGTGCCCACCGCCCGAGTGATCTCTGCGATCACCGCGTCGTCATCGGCGCCGGATCGCATGAGGGCTTTGAGATCGAATTCGCGAGTTTCGAACAAACAGGTACGGAACTGACCTTCAGCGGTGAGACGCACCCGGTCGCAGTCACCACAGAAGGGTTTCGTCACGGTGGGGATCACACCCACGGTTCCCGCACCATCGAGATAACGCCACCGGTCAGCAGGTGCCGCGCCCCGGGCCGGAACCGGTTCGAGCGGGAACACCTCGGAGATCGCGGCAACGATCTCGTCCTGGCTCACCACTTCGTCTCGTCGCCAGCGTCCATCGGCATCGAGGGGCATGAATTCGATGAAGCGGATCTCGACACCGCGGTTGCGTCCGAATCGCGCCAGATCCACGATCTCGTCATCGTTCACCCCTCGCTGCACCACGGCGTTCACTTTCACGGGGGTGAACCCTGCTTCGATCGCGGCGTCGATGCCGTCGAGTACCCGGTCCAGTTGATCCCGGCGAGTCATCTCCTCGAAGCGGTCTCGGCGCAATGTGTCGAGGCTGATGTTGACTCGGTCCAGACCCGCCGCGCGGAGTTCCTCAGCGACCAGTCGGAACGTCGCACCATTGGTCGTGATCGACAGATCGGGTTTGCGACCCGCATGCGGCGACGGGGTGTCGGGACGGACTCGCAGTCGGGCCAGCCGCGACACCAACAACGCCAGATGGGCCCGGACCGTGGGCTCGCCCCCGGTGAGTCTCAAACCGTCCACGCCAAAACGTTCCACGAAAATCGTGGCGAGACGTTCGATCTCTTCGAAACTCAGCACCTCGCTGCGATCCACCCAGTTCATCCCCTCGGCGGGCATGCAGTAGGTGCAACGGAAGTTGCAGCGATCCGTGATCGAAATCCTCAGGTCACGGATCGTGCGACCGTAGGGATCGACCAGGTCGTGAGACGAGGCAGCATCACCCGGAGGGGTCATCTCTTCAGGTTAGGTCGTCGAGGAGGAGCACCGTCACGTCGGAACCCGCCCGGATGCCCTCCCCGTCCGGGACGATGGCGAGGGCATGGGCGAGCGCGGTGGCAGCGAGTTGATGGCTGCCCTGGGCCCCCACCGAGGCGACATGGATCCGACCATCGGTGCCGTATCGGGCCCGAACCCGCTGGAAGTGGACCTTGCCGTCGGGGCGCCGAGACAGATCCTCATCGGCCACCGCGATCACCTGGGGCGCCCCGCAGGGTTCGGATCGACCCATCATGATCTCGAGAGCGGGACGAGCGAGAAGATGGAAACTCACCAACGAGGAGACGGGATTCCCGGGAAGACCAAAGACCGGAACCGAGCGTTGGCCTCGGTGCATCATCCCGAAGGCGAAGGGTTTGGCCGGCTTGATCGCAATCTGCATCCAGGTCATCTCGGCGATTCGCCCCAGGACCGCTTTGACCACGTCGTAGTCCCCCATCGACACCCCACCCGAGGTCACGATCGCATCGCAGGTTCCCGCAGCACGTTCGAGGACCGATTCGAGTGCCGCTTCGTCGTCGCGGACGATGCCGAGATCGATGGCCTCGGCGCCGATGGACCGCACCAGTCCGAGCAGCATCGTGCGGTTCGACTCACGAATCTGGCCCCGCTGAAGAGGTGATCCATCGTCGACGAGTTCGTCTCCGGTGGACATCACCGCCACGCGCACGGGAGGAATCACCTCCACCTCGAGAGCGTTGACGCTCGCGAGGACACCAGCAAGAGCTGGTCGGATACGAGTCCCCGCGGCCACGACGAACTGGCCGGCTCGAAGATCCTCACCGGCCGCGCGGATCGCACTTCCCGCGGGCACCGTGGCCCGGATCTCGACGCAGTCACCGTCGAGGCGCGTGGTGTCTTCCACCATCACCACCGCCTCGGCTCCTGCAGGGATCGGGGCGCCGGTCATGATCCGCACCGCCGTACCCGGGCGCACCTCGACATCGCCACGGTCACCCGCCGCGATCTCACCGGCGACCTCGAGGATCACGGGATGCTCGCGAGATGCCGACGCCACATCGGAGACCGTCACGGCATAACCGTCCACGGCGCTGTTGGCGAACGGTGGAACGTCCTCGGGAGCTGTGACGTCTTGAGCGAGCACCAAAGATGTGGCATCGCCGAGGCGTACTCGCCGAGGTGCCAAGGGCGAGCAGGCCCCCACGACTCGGGTGCGGGCTTCGTCGAGAGGGATCATCTCCCCACGGTAGGCCTAGGCGCCGCCAGGGTGCGATGCTGGGCTGGTGAGCACCTTCGACATCATCCCCTCCGAAGGACTCGAAGCCCTCTGGGACGACCCCCAGACCAGCGATACCGAATCGGCCTCGTTGCGGTGGGAAAACGAGGCCTGGACCCTCGAGGTGCGTTCGAGTCATCTCGACTCTCATCTCGTCGCCCGACTGGGACCTTCCTGGCAGATCCGTCAGTTACTCGTCTTTCGTGATCTCGACGAGCCCGATCTCTGGCTCGCCACCGATGGGGCGTCGCGTTGGGGTGAGGTCAATGGCGCCCACCGAGAAGATCTCGATGGCTGTTCAGCCCTCACCGTCCAGGGCAGCGTGGCTCTCCTCCTCGCCGTCGTGCGCACCCTCCCCTTGCACGAGGGCCACGCTGCTGAGATCAAGGTCGCTCATGTCGACACCGACTCATTGGCGGTGCTCGCTCATCGCTGGCGGGTCAC
>CAYYHU010000016.1:14828-16635 GCA_964471865.1 uncultured Ilumatobacteraceae bacterium
TGCGACATCGGGGTCAGACCGTGACGATCGAATCGCCCGCCGATGTGTGGGACCCGCCGACGTCTGAGATCGTTCTCGCCCTGAGGTGGACGTCGGTTCTCGATCAGCGGAGCCGCTCGCGCAGCCAGTCAGCAAGGGCCGGACCCTGTTCGGAGTCCTCGAGCGCGAGATCGATCACCGCTCGAAGCCAGCCGTCGGGTGTTCCGGTGTCATGGCGGATGCCATCGTCGATGATCCCTTCGACCATTCCGGTAGCGGCCTGAACCCTCAAGGCGTCGGTCAGTTGGAGTTCTCCACCGGCGCCGGGTTCGAGCCGGGCGAGATGATCCATGATGTCGGGCGTCAAGACGTAACGACCGATGATGATGAGATCGCTGGGGGCATCGGCCACGGCCGGTTTTTCCACGACATCGCGCATCCGAACCACACCCGATGGATCCACCTCGCCGTGGGGGTCCACGACCCCATAGGCGCTGACCCGATCTCGGGGCACCCGACGCAGCCCGAC
Organism: uncultured Ilumatobacteraceae bacterium; assembly: GCA_964471865.1. Lineage (GTDB taxonomy): Bacteria > Actinomycetota > Acidimicrobiia > Acidimicrobiales > Ilumatobacteraceae > CAYMUC01. The sequence continues at coordinate 15,337 of CAYYHU010000016.1, forward strand.
CACCGAGGCTCCGGTCTGGTGGTGGCGTTCGATGAGGCCCGAAAGAACCGCTGAAGATCCCATCACCTCATCGGGAAGCAGAACGGCGAAGGCCTCATCACCGACTTCACGATGGGCACAATGCACGGCATGGCCCAGACCCAAGGGGGCGTCTTGGACCACGAAGCGCACGTCGATGCGAGATCCCAACGATGCGAGTCGCTCGGCGAGATCCTCACGACCCGACTCGTGAACCCGACGAATCGTGTCGGGGTCGGGAACGAGGTAGCGGCGGATGGCGTCTTTGTCCTCGCTCACCACGAGAACGACACGATCGATGCCGGCTCCCACCGCTTCATCGAGGACGTACTGCAGAGCCGGGACGGAACCCAGGGGCAGCAGTTCCTTGGGAACCGCTCCGGTGAGAGGAAGGAACCGGGTCCCGCGACCGGCGGCGGGGATGACCGCGGTGCGCACCGTCATGCCCCCGACCCTACCCCGGCGGTAGGGTTGGCACTCTCAGCCAGCGAGTGCCAAGTCAGTGTCCCCCGGAGACCCAGATGCCCACCTACCTCTACAAGTTCGTCGAGACCGGAGAAGTGATCGAGGTCCACCAGGCCTTCACCGATGACTCCTTGACCGAAGCAGTCCATCCCGAGAGCGGCGAGCTCATGGCGGTCAAGAAGGTCTTCACTCCTGTGGGTGTCACCTTCAAAGGCGGCGGTTTCTACAAGACGGATTCCCGGTCGGGTTCGTCGGGTTCATCGAGTTCGTCGGGATCCTCGAGTTCGTCGGGCTCCTCGTCGAGTGGCGGTGGATCCTCGGAGTCGTCTTCCACATCCTCCACCTCATCGGCCACATCGTCATCGGGTGCGTCCTCGTCGACGGCGTCGACGGGTTCGGGGAGTTCGTCGAGCACCTCCTGATCGACCGGCGACGCGGTCCCGATGGTCCAGCGGCATCGGTTGATGCCGCGTCCAGTCGGAGTTCGTCGTGCAGCGTCGTCGGCCGCCCCGGTCATGGGGTCATCATCGGGTCCGACCCGGCTTTGAGAGGACCCCGGCCTCGTCACTGGTTCTCGAGCGAACTCGGGCCCACCTCTCCGACGTGCTCACCCAGCGACCACTGATCCGCTGGGTCGGGGTTGCGGCTTTGGCCTTCATCGCCGCGGTCTCGGTGGCTCGCTCCCATTCCCGGGCCGAGGCCACGATGCGTTCGTGGGGCGCGACAACCGAGGTGTTCGTAGCCATGGATCCACTCGCCCCCGGAGCACAGATCACCGCGGCCAACGTTCACCGGGTGCTGCGACCACGCGGCGTC
>CAYYHU010000016.1:16735-44894 GCA_964471865.1 uncultured Ilumatobacteraceae bacterium
CGGAGCACAGATCACCGCGGCCAACGTTCACCGGGTGCTGCGACCACGCGGCGTCGTTCCCGAGACCGCGGTCACCACGGCGGCTCTCGGGACGACACTGGTGCGTAGCGTGAGCCGTGGCGACATCCTCGTGGCTGCCGACCTCGACGAAACCCGGTCCGTGGGAGCTCGGCTCGAGTCGGATCAGGTGGCGCTGGTGATGAGTTCGGGGGGCCTTCCCGTGACTGCCGGCGATCGCGTCGTGATCGTCATTGCGGCCTCGCCGTCTGTCGATATGGGAACGGCGGATCCCCTGCGCGACCCCTATATGGACGTCCACGGGATCGACGCCAGCGTCCTCGAGGTCGTCGACACCTCCGCGACAGACGGGTTCGTCGACTCTCATCCGTCGGTGGTCGTGGCCCTTCCGGCGTCGCAGGGGGCGCGAGTGGCCGCCGCTCAAGGATCGGGACGTTTGAGATTGCTGCTCGGGGCGCGATCTCAGCGCCAACCGGCAAGCATCACCACACCGACGATCCCAGCAGCCAGCAGTCGATAGACCACGAAGGGTGCAAAGGATCGGCTGCGAACGAACCGCAACATCCCCCACACCGCAACAAGTCCCGACCCGGCAGCCGCGAGGATTCCCACGACCATGGCCGCAGCGAGACCCTCGGGAACGCCATCCACGATCAGTCCACCCACCTCGAGCACGACAGCCCCGGCGATCACCGGAAGACTCATCAAGAACGCGAACCGTGCCGCGTCGTCACGACGAAGGCCGATGACGAGTGCGGCGGCGATCGTGATTCCCGAGCGCGAGGTTCCAGGGTTCAGCGCCAGGATCTGAGCCGCACCGATCGCGATCGCACCGGCGAATCCGAGATCGGCGAGGCCCCGATCACCGAGGCGGCGATCCGCCACAGCGAGCACGAGACCGAACACCACGAGCGACACCGCCACGATTCCTGGAGTTCCGAGTTCGGTCGAGATCCAGTCGCCCGCGAGAACGCCCACGACACCGGCTGGGATCGCTGAGACCAGGATCAACCATCCGAGACGGGCTGACGTCGCGGCATCGGCGTCGCGCCGCCGGGCCAGCATCGACCTGGCGATCGCGGCGATGTCTCGGTGAAAGTATCCGACCACCGCGACGAGGGTGCCGAGGTGAAGCGCCACATCGAAGGCCTGTTCGACCTGCGGGTCGCCGATGGGTTCCCATCCCGCCAACCAAGGCACGAGGACCAGATGGCCGCTCGACGAAATCGGAAGAAACTCCGAGAGCCCTTGGACGATTCCCAGGATCACGGCGTGCAGCAAGGGCACTGCCGAGACCTCAGGAACCGCTCATCGTGACATCACCGATCACCAGGCTCAGACCAGCCGCGCGCATCGGCAGCCATTCGAGATCGCCACCGATCTCGAGGATCCCGAGCAACATCTTCTGAAGAGTGGACGCGATCGTGAATTCGCGCACCGGTTCGGCCAATGCGCCCGCGCGAATCATCATTCCCGAGGCTCCGGTGGAGAAGTCTCCCGACACCGGATTCACCCCGCTGTGGAGACCTTGGACACTCTGGATGAGCACTCCATCGCCGACCCTGGCGATCAACTCCTCCTGAGACCGAGAGCCGGGGGTGAGCGCCAGTGCCAGAGATCCGACACCAGGAGTCGAACGGAAACCACCCCGCACTGCGTTACCGGTGCTGACCGTCCCGGCTCGACGAGCCGAATACGACGAATGCACGAAGGATGCGAGTCGACCGTCGTCGATCAAGGTCGTGCGACGAGCTGCCAATCCTTCACCGTCCAGATCGGTGGCGGTGTAGGCCCGGGTGTCGGTGGCGTCGTCGACGAGGGTGAGTTCGGGAACCCCCACCATCTCTCCGAGGCGATCCGCGAAGGGGCTCCTCCCCTTGACGACCGCCTCGCCGTTGAGGGTCGAGGCGATGATCCCGAGGAACTGAGCCGTCACCAAAGGATCGAGAACCACCGTCACCCGACCACTGCCCGGTTGGCGGGCTCCGAGAAGCCGAGTGGCCCGCTCGACTGCCATATGAGCGGCACGATCCAGATCGAATGCCGAGGGCGAACGGCCTACCGCCCAGCCAAAGCCCGTTTGGGTTTCGTCGCCATCATCAGCCAGCGTGCCAACTGTCATCGAACACGCGTTTTCACGTCCTGATACGGCGATTCCGGTGGTCGTGGCCACTGCCACTTCGCCCCACCCGTCGTCGTAGTTGGCATCGTCGACCCGAATCCGGGGGTCGAGAGAACGAGTACGAGCCTCGAGGTCCAAAGCCAGACGAACCTTGTCCTCGGTGGAGGTTGCGGCGAGTTCGTCATTCCAGAGTTCTTGTTCCACCACCGGATGACCATCGGGTTCGGCCAGACCGGCTGCGGCATCGACGCCTGCGAAACGGCGGTTGTCTCGGGCTTCGGCGAGGACCTCTGCGAATGCCGATTCGGCGAGATCCGCGGCATATGCGAAGCCGGTACGTCCCTCGGCGATCACCCGGATTCCGACGCCTTGGCTCTGAGCAGAGACGAAGTGTTCGACCTCGCCTTCGTACACCCGAACCGAGGTTTCGGCTCCTCGACCGACATAGACCTCGATCTGTTCACCGGGTTCAGCTCGCTCCAGAACCCGCGTCGCGAGTCGAAGGAGGTCGTCGTGGCCGCTGTGGGCGCTCGTGGTCATGTGGCGGTTCCGCCCACGGTGAGCGCAGCCACTCTCAGGGTCGGCTGGCCATCGCCGACGGGAACTCCCTGGCCGTCTTTACCGCAGGTCCCGGGGTTCCCCATGGCGAAATCGGTTCCGAGGAGATCGATGTCGGCGAGAACCTTGGGGCCGTTGCCGATGAGGTTGCCATCGCGCAACGGTTCGGTGATCTCTCCGTTTTCGATCAGGTAGGCCTCGGTCATGCCGAACACGAAGTCACCCGTTGCGGTGTTCACACTGCCTCCACCCAACTTGGCGACGTACACACCCCGAGGGGTCGCTCGCACGATGTCGTCGGGATCGGTGTCACCGGCCAACACGTAGGTATTCGTCATGCGCACCATCGGTAAATGCTGGTAACTCTGTCGGCGGCCATTACCGCTGGGAGACCGGCCTTCTTTCACGGCTCGCAGGTGGTCCCACATGTAGTCGGTCAACACGCCGTTCTCGATCAACACGTTGCGACGGGCTCGATGCCCCTCGTCATCGATCCCGATGGCGCCCCACTCCCCCGTCATCGTGCCGTCGTCGACGAGAGTCACGAGTTCCGACGCGACACGCTCGCCGCGGCGACCGGCGTACACACTGGCCCCCTTGGCCACGAGGTCGGCTTCGAGCCCATGTCCACAGGCCTCATGGAACAACACGCCGCCACTGCCCTGACGGATCACCACCGGCATCGTTCCACTCGGCGCCGGACGGGCTCGCAGTTTCACGAGAGCGCGTTGTGCAGCCGAGCGGGTCAGTTCATCGATGTCGTGATCCTCGACGAGTTCGAATCCAACGGTGTGCCCCAAGGAATCGGCACCGGTCTGTAGACCCGTATCGCCCTGAGCCACGACGTTCACCCTCACCAGAGTGCGGACCTGCTCGTCCTCGGCATGGACTCCCTCGCTGGTCGCGACCAGGATCCGACGACGGGCCTCGGACCATCCCGCCGACACCTGCACGACCGCACCGGATTCGCTACGCGCCACCTCGTCGATGCGCTCCAACAAGGCGACCTTCACGGCGGTGTCGACATCTTCGGGCGCGATCCGAATCGGGGGACGGGACGCACGTTCGCTGTCGCCAAGTGCCACGGTACGGGCCCCGCCAGCACCGCCGCGTGCCGCGGCCGATGCCGCTTGCGCAGCCGCGATCAGACCGGCTTCGGTGAGATCAGCGGTGTGAGCGAAGCCTGTGGTGCCACCTGCGATCACCCGGATCCCCGCGCCGCGATCTCGGCCGCTCGCCACCTGCTCGACCCGACCGTCATCGAGTCCCACCCCCCGAGACCGTTTGTCCTCGGCGAAGATTTCGGCGAACTCGCCTCCGTGGCGAAGACTCTCGGTCAGGACCCGTTCCAGGACGTCACGGTCGATCATGACGTCGACGATATCGGCCCTACAGCCTGGGCCCGGATGCAGTCCCCGTACGCGGTTTCGATTTCGGTGGTGCTCGCGGCGATCACGGGCGTAACCTGACACCCCGTGGCCATCGAACCGGGACTCCGTGGCGAGGTGACGATGGTGGTGGGCGATGCCGATACGGCCATCGCTTTGGGATCGGGAGATGTCGCCGTTTTGGGCACTCCGCGGGTCGTGGCACTCGTCGAGCAGGCCGCGATCGAAGCGCTGCGGGGGGCGGTGACCGAAGGACACACCACGGTGGGAATGCGAGTGCAACTCGACCACCTCCGACCCACCGGTGTGGGTATTCGGGTGACCGCAGATGCTGTTCTCGAACGCATCGAGGGTCGACGTCTCGTGTTCACGGTCTCAGTGAACGATCCGCGAGGCCTCGTCGCGGCAGGGCGCGTGACGCGGGTGTTGGTCGACCCCGAACGCTTCCTCGACAAGTCGCGCTGACGCACCCCTCCATCACCTCGACGACGTCGAGCATCCCGTCGGCGTCCCGCTCGAGGCCTCAGACCCGGCGTGATGCCCCAGATCCGAGACACCTCGGACCCGCGACATCTCAGACCCGAGACATCTCAGGCCAGATTCGAACTGCGCGGGTAGACGTCACCGGGATCGGTGATCACGTTCACGAGGTACGGCACACCAGATGCCAAGGCCCGATCGAGCGCCGGCCCGATCTGACCGGGATCGCGCACGATCTCACCGGCACCACCCAAGGCCGTGACCACCTCGTCATAGCGACATTCGGGCTGCAGATCACAGGCCACATCCCATCCATAGATGGCCTGCATCGGATGCTTCTCGAGACCCCAGATGCCGTTGTTCCCCACGATCATCACCACCGGGAGTCGATGGCGGACCAAGGTGTCGACATCGAGCAACGAGAATCCGGCTGCACCGTCGCCGAGCAGTGCCACGACGGGGCTCGAGGGCCGCGTGACGGCTCCAGCGAGGGCATAACCCATCCCGTTGCCCAGACAGCCATAGGGGCCGGTGTCCAACCAGCCTCCGGGTCGTGGCACCTCGACGAACTTTCCCGCGTAACTCGCGAAATCACCCCCATCACAGATCACCACCGAATCCGGCGTCAACCGGCGAGCGAGCTCGCCATAGACGCGAGCGGGAGCGATCGGATCCGCCGAAGACGCCATGAGTTCCCGATCCTCATGAGTGGCGCGGGTTTCGAGATCCCGAAGACGCTCCATCCACGCTGAATGTGACGCTCCAGGAGAGCACCGAGCGAGTTCGCGCATCGTGACGGCGAGATCGCCCACGATCGTGTCGACATCGATATGGCGAGCCCGTTGGCTTTCGGCGTCCACGAGATGCACGACCTCGGCATCTCCGAAGGATCCGAATCCCAACCGGAAGTCGAGAGGCGTTCCGGCAACGACGACGAGATCAGCCTCACGAGACAACATCCGTCGGGTACGCGAAAACGCGCACCGATGATCGGGGGCCAAGAGCCCACGCCCCAAACCATTTGCGAAACAGGGAAGATCGACATGCTCCACGAGTTCGGTCAGTGCTTCCCAGGCCCCCGCCCAGTACACGTCACTTCCCACGATGATCGCTGGACGCTGCGCGGCAACGAGGCGCTGTGCCACCCGGGCGATGCTCTCGGGGTCCGCCGAGACGATCTCGGGTGGGGAGACCGCCACCTGGGGTCGCGGTACGGGCGCGAACACGTCGAGGGGAAAGTCCGCGAAGACCGGACCCCGATGCGGAGCCATCGCCGTTGCCACGAGATCGGCGATCTCGAGTGATCCGGACTCGGCATCGGTGATCGTGCGTGCCGCTTTGGTCACCGGAGCGAGCAACGGCACGTGATCAAGTTCTTGAAGCGATCCTGAACCCCACCGCATCTGTGGTGCCCGCCCCCCGAGCACCACGAGGGGGGAACCGTTGAAATGGGCCGAGGTCACCGCCGAGATCCCATTGGTGATACCCGGTCCCGCGGTCAGCGCCGCCAGTCCAGGCCGCCGAGTCAACTTGGCATACGCCTCAGCTGCGAAGGTGGCCGTCTGTTCATGTCGGGTGTCCACGATGGCCATGCCGAGATCGCGAGCCGCTTCGTACAGCGGCCAGATATGGCCGCCGTTGAGGGTGAACATCACATCGGTACCCACTGATGTCAGCGCCGCGACCGCACCATGACCGACGTGGCCCATCAAAGATTCGGCCTCGGGCTCGACTGGTCGCGATGTGCTCACGTGACCAGCCTGTCAGACCTTCGGACCGACCGAAAGCGTCCAAGGGGTCCCCCATCGGTGCGCCAGGTGTCCTACGATTCCGACCCGTGTCGAATCAGGCGGTGATGGAACCCCTCGCGGTTCCACAACGTACCCACCGTCACCGGTGGTGGAAAGAGGCCCTCCTCGTGGTGGGCTTCTACACCATCTACACCTTGGTTCGGAACCAGTTCGGCTCGCAGCGTCTCGCCAACGACGGGGTCCCGGAACAGGCATTCAACAACGCCATGCGCGTCATCCGGTGGGAACGCTCATTGGGGCTGTACCACGAAGAGACACTGCAGGATTGGTTCCTCGAGTGGCCGATCTGGATGATCCGGTTCTGGAACGCCTTCTACGGAACCGCTCATTTCATCGTGACGATCGCAGTGTTCGTGCTGTTGTTTCGCAAACGTCCCGATGTCTTCGCGCTCTGGCGCAACGCACTGGCGATCATGACGGCGTTGGCTCTGGTGGGCTTTTCGTTCTTTCCGGTCATGCCTCCCCGACTCCTCGACGAACCCTGTCCGCCCGAGGCCTACGGAGGTGCGTGCATCCCGACGGCGATGAGGGGCGTGGATTTCGACGACGAAATCCAGGACTTCGGTTTCGTCGACACTCTCGCGGAGCGCGGTGGACTGTGGAACTTCGACTCGGGCGGGATCGCGTCGGTCTCGAACCAGTACGCGGCGATGCCAAGTCTCCACATCGGCTGGGCGACATGGTGCGCGTTTGCGATGTGGCCTTTGGCCCGAAGGCGTTGGGTGCGCATCGCAGTACTCGCATACCCCTTGGCGACGTTGTGGTGCATCCTCGTGACCGCGAACCATTTCTGGCTCGACGGCGTGGGCGGCCAGGTGGTGTTCCTCCTGGGGTTCCTCGGAGGGTGGGGACTCCATGAATGGAACCAGCGCCGCCTCGATCGGCGCGAACTCGAACGCCTCGGGGTCGCCGATCCGGATCGTCTCGCCAACACCTGATCATAGGTTGCACCCTTATACCCCCAGGGGTATAGTGAGTCCACGTTCGGCCGAAAGGAGCCCATCGTGGAACTACCTCCCGATCTCGTGAGTGATCTCACGAAACGTCTGCGCCGTATCGAAGGCCAAGTTCGCGGCATCCAATCGATGCTTCAAGACGGCCGCGACTGCAAGACGGTGGTGGCTCAGATCTCAGCGGCAAGCGCGGCCATGGACCAGGTGGGCTTCAAGTTGCTCGCCTCGGGACTCGCGAGTTGCCTCACCGATCCCGAGCGTGCCGCCGAATCCGGTTTCGATCTCGATGAGGTCGAGCGCCTGTTTCTCAAACTCGCCTGAGTTCTCGATCTCACGCCACTCCTCGTGGGAACTCTGCGATCGGCGGCGATCGCGATCTCCACTCCCTGTCCGAAGTTCCCCCTAAGCGCACCTCAGGAGACGATCATGTTTTTCCAGCAGTACTACCTCGAATGCCTCAGCCATGCGTCGTATCTGATCGGCGACACGACCACCGGCCGGGCGGTCGTCGTCGACCCCCAGCGCGATATCTCTCAGTACCTCGACGACGCGAAGGCCAACAGCCTCGAGATCGTCGCCGTCCTCGAGACCCATTTCCATGCTGACTTCTTGTCAGGACATCTCGAACTCGCCGAGGCCACCGGTGCCGAGATCGTCTTTGGAGCCCCCGCCGCCGAGCGCGCCGAGTTCGCGATCCGCCCGATCAACGACGGCGAACGGATCGAACTCGGCGACGTGGTGATCGTGGCTCTCGCCACGCCGGGCCATACCCCCGAGTCCACCTCCTATGTGGTGTACGAGCATGCTGCCGACATCACCGAGGGCCGCGCCCCCTATGGAGTTCTCACCGGGGACACCCTCTTCATCGGTGATGTGGGCCGCCCGGACTTGTTGGCCTCGTTCGGCGTGACCGCTGACGAGTTGGCCGTGATGCTCTACAACTCGCTGCACAACAAGCTGATGACCTTGCCCGATGAGACCAAGGTCTACCCCGCTCACGGCGCCGGCTCGGCGTGTGGCAAGAACCTCTCCACCGAAACGGTGTCGACCATCGGCGAACAGCGGCGCACGAACTACGCGTTGGCGCCGATGTCCCAAGACGAGTTCGTCCAAGCCGTCACCGAAGGCCAGGCCGCGGCGCCGATGTACTTCGCATTCGCGGCGACCAAGAACCGCCTCGAGCGCGGCCGACTCGACGAGGAAGCCGAGATCGCTCCGATGTCGCTCGATGAGGTCCTCGATGCCCAACGCAACGGTGCGGCGATCGTGGACACCCGGTCGGACCAGGATTTCGAGGTCGGACATCTCATCGGTTCGATGAACGTGGGCCTCTCGGGCCGCTTCGCGGAATACACCGGTGAAGTCGTGTCTCCTGAGACGCCCATCGTCATCGTGGCCGAACCTGGCGGCGAGTCCGAGGCCCGGATCCGCCTGGCCCGCATCGGGTTCGACACCGTGGTCGGGTATCTGGTCGACCCGGTCCGGGTGTTCGTGGAGAACCCTGAGGTCGTGGAGCGCTCGTCTCGCTTGACGGTGGAAGAATTCGAAAAGCGACGCGGTGAGATCTCGGGACTGCAAGTCGTCGACGTCCGCGGTCCCGGTGAAACCGCTCTCGGGGTGATCCCCGGCGCCCGCCTGGTCCAGTTGCCCACGCTGGTGAAGCGGCTCGACGAGCTCGATCCGACGGTCCCCACCGTCGTGTACTGCGCCGGTGGATACCGATCCTCGATCGCGTCGAGCACCCTGCGAGCCAATGGCTTTGCGGACGTGTCCGATATCCGCGGAGGCTTCACTGCCTGGGAGGCTGCCGGCAACGTTCGGGCCGCCGCCACGAACTGACGCCGTCGAGCAGCGTCGCATGGTGACCCTGACACCCCGATAGCGTCGGGGTCACCATGTTGCTCGAGCGCCTCAACGGACCCGAGGACCTGGAGCACCTCAGCTATGAGGAACTCGAGGATCTCGCTGGGGAGATCCGGGACTTCATCGTGCGCGCCGTGGCGGAAACCGGCGGCCATCTGGGGTCCAACCTGGGCGCCGTCGAGTTGACGTTGGCACTCCACCGGGTGTTCGACTCCCCCCGCGATGCGATTCTGTGGGACACCGGACACCAGGCCTACGTCCACAAGATCGTCACCGGTCGCCGGGCGGGATTCGAACGACTTCGCCGATCGGACGGACTCTCGGGGTATCCCTCACGTGAAGAGAGCCGTCACGACTTCGTCGAGAACAGTCACGCATCCACCATCCTGTCCTATGCCGACGGACTGGCGGTGGCGCGTGACCGCGGCATGGATCCCGAGCGTCGCCACATCGTCGCCGTCATCGGCGACGGCGCGATGACGGGAGGCATGGCATACGAGGCGCTCAACAACATCGGCCATAGTCAGCGCCGAGTCATCGTGATTCTCAACGACAACGGCCGCTCCTACGCCCCCACGGTGTCGAACCTCACGGTGAACCGCCGTAGTGAACCCCCGGTCACTCCCGATGCAGCCGCGCTCCCCGATCGCATCAGCGAATGGTTGTCTCACGCCCTCACCGATATCCGACTGAACCCGGTCTACGTGAGGCGCCAACGAAAGCTCGAACAATTCCTGCGCGATCTTCCCGTCGTGGGCCACCAGGCCGAGAAGGGAATGGATGCCGTCAAGGCTGCCGTACGTGAGTTCCTGCAGCCGACCTCGTTTTTCGAAGCTCTCGGACTGCGCTACGTCGGCCCCGTCGACGGTCACGACCTCACCGCTCTCGAACAGGCCCTCCACAACGCGGAGACCCTGTCGCATGAGGGTCCGATCGTGGTGCATGTGCTCACCCAGAAAGGCCGCGGCTATCCCCCTGCCGAAGACGACGACGAAAAGCATCTCCACGACGCCCCCGTGTTCGACCCGCTCACAGGCCCTCCCAAGTCCACGCCCACGGGATACACCCAGGCCTTTGCTGAAACGCTCGTCAAAGTCGCCGAACACGATCCCCGAGTGGTGGCCCTGACCGCAGCGATGCCGGGCCCCACCGGACTGCTTCCGTTCCAGGACCGCTTCCCCGAACGCTGCTTCGATGCGGGAATCGCCGAACAACACGCTGTCACCTCAGCCGCGGGGATGGCCATGGGCGGCCTGCGACCCGTGGTCGCGCTGTATTCGACCTTTCTCAACCGGGCCTGGGACCAGGTGGTCTACGACGTCGCGCTGCATCGTCTCGGCGTGGTGTTCTGTCTCGACCGCGCCGGCATCACCGGGGATGACGGACCGAGCCACCATGGCATCTATGACCTGGCCCTGTTGACCAAGGTTCCGGGGATGCGCGTCCTTGCACCGTCCTCGGCTCAAGACCTCCAACAGATGGTGACCGATGCGATGGAACTCGCCGACACCGGCCCCGTCGCGATCCGCTACCCCAAAGGGACTGCCCGCCAGGTCGGCGACCACCTCGTGGGATCCGGACTCAAGGCCTTACGCCTGAGCGAAGGAGACGGCTCGATATGCGTCCTTGCAGTCGGCAAGATGGTCGCGGCCGCCGAGGCGGCGCTGAAGCGCCTCGATGACATGTCGGTGACACTGTGGGACGTGCGCAGCTGCGCCCCCATGGATCCCGACATGTTGGCCGATGCAGCCCGTCACCAACGCGTCATCACCATCGAGGACGGGGTCCGAGAGGGCGGCGTCGGACAGTCCATCGCCGAACAGATCCATGCCCAGGCGGGGTCGAGTTGTTCCGTCGAGGTTCTGGGAATTCCCACCCAGTTCATTCCCCATGACAAACCCGATCGGATCCTGGCGCGTTTCGGACTCGACGCCGAGGGCATTGCGGCGACGATCACTCGCACATCCTGAACAGAGTACGACGCTGTCATCCAGGCTCGGGGCCTGAGGAGAACCCCAGGTAGCGTTCGAGTTCGTGACACTTCCCGAGGGCTATCACCGACTGAGACTCGAGGACCGGGGCGAAGGCGTCGTCCAAGTGACCATCGACCGTCCCGATCGACTCAACGCGACCGATGGACCCACCCATGCCGAACTCGCACGCGTCTTTCGTGATCTCGACGACGGATCGGTAGGAGCCATTGTCGTCACCGGGGCCGGACGGGCGTTCTCGGCTGGCGGCGATCTGGACTGGATCTCGGAACAGGTCGGGAACTACACCCAGACCCTGCGGGTGATGCGCGAAGCGGGTGACATCGTGCGCACCATGATCGACTGCGACACCCCGATCGTGTCAGCCATCAACGGAACCGCCGTGGGTGCGGGCCTCGCGGTCGCTTTGCTGGCTGACATCAGCGTGATCGGCGAAAACGTTCGTCTCTCGGATGGCCATCTGCGTCTCGGCGTCGCAGCAGGCGACCATGCCGCAGCGATCTGGCCATTGCTGTGCGGCATGGCCAAAGCGAAGCTGTACCTGATGACCTCGGACTTCCTCGACGGGCGCGAAGCCGAACGTATCGGTTTGGTCTCGCGTGCCGTCCCCGACGACACCGTGGTCGATGCAGCCTTCGAGATCGCTCGCCGCCTTGCGGCCGGCCCTCGCGATGCCACTCGCTTCACCAAGCGGGCTTTGAACCATTGGTTGAGACAGTCGCTTCCCGCCTTCGAAGCATCCTTGGCTTATGAAATGCTCAACTTTCTCGGACCCGACGCGGCTGAGGGCCTCGACGCCCTCATGAACCGGCGGCCACCGGTGTTCGGAGAGCACGAATGACCACGCCCGACTCGGACGCGGCCCTGTTAGGTCTCGACCTCGACATCGAACTCGCCCGCGCGCATCGCCTCGCGGATGCCGCTCAGGTGCACACCATCGATCTGTTCCTGTCACAGACCTTCGACGTGGATCACAAAGACGACCGCAGCGAGGTCACCCAAGCTGATCGATCCGCAGAGATGGCCATGTCGGAGATCATCGCCAATGAGTGCCCCGATCACGGATTCATCGGCGAGGAATTCGGTCGACGAGGACCTGAGCACGCCTCATGGACGTGGATCGTCGATCCGGTGGATGGAACCTCGAATTTCGTGCGAGGTATTCCGATCTGGGCCACCCTCGTCGCATTGGTCCATGCCGAACTCGGACCGGTGCTCGGCGTCGTCTGCGCTCCAGCGATGTCGCGACGTTGGTGGGCCCGGCGTGGAGCCGGGGCGTTCACGAACGGCCGCTCCATCCATGTGAGTGCCACCAACGACTGGTCCAAGGCCCATGCCAGCCTGACCCTGGCCAATGGTTGGGACCGGCTGGGACGCGAGGACGCCCTCTGGGAACTCGGCAAAGAGGTGGCACGCCTTCGGAGTTTCGGGGACTTCTGGCAGCACATGCTCGTCGCCGAAGGCGCCCTGGACGCGGCCGTGGACGCCGTGGGCCTGGCGCCTTACGACATCGCAGCACTCGTCCCGATCGTGGAAGAGGCTGGAGGACGCTTCAGCGACCACCGCGGCGATCGACGCATCGACAACTCCACCGCCATTACGACCAACGGCCGACTCCACGACGCGATTCTCGAACGTCTGTCGCTTTGACCCCAGGGGCGGATCCGAACGCACCGTTGAGCCCCCATCCCCCGATCCTCGTGATCACCGTTGTCCCCGCACCAAGACGTCATCGCTTCGTCACCCCGGGGATCACCCCCCGTCATCACCCTGGGAGACACTGAAGTGCATGATTCGTCTCTCTGCCATCGATGGTGACTGGATGAAAGTCACGTTCTCATGGCCTGATGACGGCCGTGACATCGCCGTCATCGGGGACTTCAACAACTGGGATCCCCACGCGCATCGCATGCGCCGACGCTCCAACCGCACCCGTTCGGTGTCCGTTGTCATGCCGATCCCGACACAGATTCGTTTCCGGTACGCCGCGGGAAATGAACGGTCAGCGGAGTATTTCGATGATCCCGATGTCGATCTCGAACCCAATGGTCTGGGTCAAACCCACGGGGTCCTCACTCTCCCGGCACCCTCGGATCGTTCATGATGGGCCCCACCGCGACCGGTGGCGTCTCCGAGACCCGCTCCGGGTCCTTCGGTCAGGCGTAGAAGGGGTTCTCCCCCGTCGAATGGTCGGTGAGATCCTTCACCCGTTCGATGGCCTCGACCTTGTCCACGAGCATCGATTGGACTCCGTCCATCATCGTCATCCGACTCATGGCGCATCCGTGACATCCGCCGCCCATCGTCAGATAGGCAGTGCCGTCACCGTCGTGCCCCACATAGGTCACGAAGCCACCATGAGCGGCCAAGGCGGGATTCACCTCTGACGAGATCACCATCTCGACCTCAGCGGACACCTCGTCATCGCGTGTCAACCCGTCGACCACCGGCGGAGCAGGCTTGTTGGGGTTGCGGATCACGAGACCCTGCTGATCGCTGCGATCGAGCACCGCCCCCGTGAGCGCCTCGATGTCCTTGGCCGGAACGATCACCTTGAGACCGTCATGGGTGCGGACCTCATCGCTGAACGCCGCCTTCGTCACCACCTCGAAACTCAGGTCGTAGCGGAATTCCTCACCGGGACCACTGACGATCTCGAGACGCAGACCGAGACGGTCGGCATCGGCTTCGGCATCGCGTAGGTCCACGAGTTCCCGATGGGCATCGGGAGTGATCTCGATGATCTGATCGGTCGTCGCCAGATCTGCCAGGGGGCTCGAATCGGTCGCACTCATCGCCCCCAGGCTACCGGCGACCCTACGATGACGAGATGACGGAGCCCGACCGCCCTCTCGACGCCACCCGCGACGTTCTCCTCGAGTCCATCACCGGCTCCAGTGAACGACTTGGAGAGATCCTCGCGTCGGCGGACCCGACGGTGGAGATCGGATCGTGCCCGGGTTGGGATCTGCGACGTCTCGCCATTCACGTGGGAACCGTGCATCGATGGGCCACCGAAGCGGCTCGGGATGCCCGAGCCCCATCACAACGGCCCGAGGACCCAGCACCTGGCACCCCACTGGGGCCCTGGCTCCTCGAGGGAGCCGAGGCCCTCGTGGCGACCCTGGCCGATCTCGACCCCGACGCCCCCACCTGGTCGCCCTTTGGCGGCGAGCACACCGCCCGACTCTGGCCGCGACGCATGGCCCACGAAACAGGGCTCCATCGGGTCGATGCCGAACTCGCGACAGGGCTCATGGCCCCGAATCCGTCTCAGGCTCTCGACGCCGCCCTGGCGAGCGACACCATCGACGAATACTTCGAGATGATGTTGCCCGCCGCGTTGCGTCGTCGCGGCCGCAGCCTGCCGGGCTCGAGTCTGCACGTTCATTGCACCGACGTTGCGGGCGAATGGTTGGTCTGGGCCGAGGGATCCACCCTCGAGATGCAGCGAGAACACGCCAAGGGTGATGCCGCATTGCGAGGTCCCGCCTCAGCATTGGCCCTGGCGGTGTGGGGACGCCGGTGGCCGGGATCCGATGTCTGGCCCCTCGACGTGGAGGTCGTGGGCGATCAGGGGGCGGCGACCGCCTGGTTGGCGCTCGGCGGAGCGTGACGAACACCTCGATTCCGACCCGCCCGAACTCGACCCCAGCGAGCCGCCCGGGAATCGGTGTGGCGGCCGTTGGCCTGGCGGTGCTCGTGTTGTCGCTGACCTCGACGTTGGTGAAATGGTCCGGAACCCCCGGCTCGGTCATCGCGTTCTGGCGCACCCTGTTCGCCATGGTGCTGTGGTGGCTGATCGCCAGGCTTCTCGGCCAGGCCCCCACATGGCACAGCCTGCGTCTCGCTGCGCTCCCCGGGGTCCTGTTCGGTGTGAACCTGGGGATCTTTTTCACTGCGGTCACCCGCACATCGATCGCTCAAGCCGAATTCATCGGATCGCTGTCGCCGCTGATCCTGGCGCCCATGGGAGCTCTGGTGTTGTCCGAGGCCGTGCCATGGCGCGCGCTGGCATGGGCGCCCGTGGCTCTCATCGGAGTCGCCTTGGTGCTCTTTGGCGGTTCCTCGGGGGCGGTGAAGATCGGCGGTGGAGACGGATTGGCCATCATCGCGATGCTGCTGTGGTGCGGGTATCTCCTCGCCACCAAACGGGTTCGCCACCGTCTCGGCGTCGCCGAGTTCATGGCCTCGGTCACCCCGTTCGCAACAGCGGCCCTGACGGTGATCGTGACCATACGCGGAGGTGTCACCGACGTCACCGCACGCGGATGGCTCATCGTGGTGGTGTTACTGCTCGCCACGGCGCTGGGAGCACAAGCTCTGATCGTGTTCGCTCAACACCACGTACCGGTGGCCACGATCGGCATGCTCCAGATCGCGCAACCCGCGCTGGCGACCCTGTGGGCGGCGATCGTGTTGGCGGAATCGATTCGACCGGTCCAGGTGATGGGCATGGTTGCGGTTCTCGTGGGTCTGTGGGCCTTCACGTTGCGGACCCGACGCTGAACGCCCATACTGACACCTGAAATCGAGGGGAGCTCGCAGGATCGGCGGGCTGAGAGGGTGTCTCGTTCAGACACCGACCCATGAACCTGATCTGGGTAATGCCAGCGGAGGGACGTCGGTCATGACGACGAACGATCACGGTCACAATTCGTCATCACGTCGGGCGATCATCGTCACCGGCGGAGACGCTCCGAACGCCACAGCCATCGGGTCGATCACCGCGACGGACCACGTGATCTGTGCCGATGGTGGAGTCGATCACGCCCTCGCCTTGGGCTGGCGACCCAGCATCGTGGTCGGGGATCTCGACTCGGCCTCGCCTGAGGGGATCCACCGCGCTCGAGACCTCGGAGCAGAGATCCGCTCCCATCCCCGCGACAAAGACGCCACCGATACCGAACTGGCGTTGCTGTGCGCGGTCGAACTCGGCGTCGATCATGTCTGTGTCATCAGCGGCGGAGGTGATCGCCTGGATCACTTCTTGGGCTGGTGGGCGGCACTGTCACACCCCGACCTCGCTCGTATCGCGTATCTCGACGCCTGGTTCGCAGCGACGCAAATCGCCGTGATCCATGGCCCCCGGGAGCGATCGATGGGCGATTTCGACCCGGGACAGACCCTGAGTCTGATCCCCATCGGCGGCGATACCCACGGTGTCAGCACCACGGGCCTCATCTGGGCCCTCGACGCCGAGACGCTGAGTGCAACGAGCAGCCGAGGCGTCTCCAACGAGACGCTCGGAGGCCTTGTCACGATCCGAGTGGACACCGGCGTCCTTGCGGTGATCCATCCCCCCAGATCGACGTCGCCGTCGCCGCGCGCCACGCCGAAAGCTCCTCACGATTCCCCGGCATCCGATTCTCACCAACCCTGATGGAGGCATCATGAACCATCGCATTGCTCACCCCCGTCGTCTGCTCGCCACCGCAGCCGCTGCGGTCCTCGTGCTCGCCGCATGTGGTGACGACACCGCCGATGACGTCACGCCATCGCCTGAGCGTCCGGTGACGATCACGTTGTTGGCCTACGACTCCTATGAGCCCTCCCCCGGCCTCTTTGACGACTTCACCGCCCGTACCGGTATCACCGTGGAGATCGCCCGAGCCGGAGATGCCGGCGAAATGGTGTCCAAGGCGGTTCTGAGCGCTGGCAATCCCGAGGGAGATGTGATGTGGGGCGTGGACAACACGTTGTTGTCGCGAGCTCTCGACGCGGAACTGTTCGTTCCCCATGTCGCTGCCGATCTCGACGACGTTCCTGAGGCGTTGAGATCGTTGGTCCCCGATGCCCAGGCCACCCCCGTCGACCAGGGTCACGTATGCGTCAACGCTGATCTCGCGGCGCTGGACGCCGCCGGGGTCGAGGTACCTCAGACCCTGGAGGATCTCCTCGATCCGGCTTATGCCGACATGTTGGTGGTGTCGTCTCCCGCAACGTCCTCACCGGGACTCGCCTTCATGCTCGCCACGATCGCCCGATTCGGAACGGATCCCTCCGCCCCCGAGGGTGATTGGCTCGAGTATTGGCGCGCGCTGCGAGCCAACGGAGTTCTCGTGGTCGACGGGTGGTCTGAGGCCTACTACGGCGAGTTCACCCGAGCCGGCGGTGACCGTCCGTTGGTCCTCAGCTACGCCTCGAGTCCGCCCGCAGAGGTCCTCTTCAGTGAACCACCCCTTCCCGAAGGTGCCGAGGCCCCGACGGTGTCGATCGATGGAACCTGCTTTCATCAGATCGAGTTCGCCGGGATCCTGCGCGGCACCCGCCATCTCGAGGCGGCTCGGGCCCTCGTGGACGAGTTGCTCAGCCCGCGGGTCCAAGAGGACCTCCCCTTGACCCTGTTCGTCGAACCCGCCAACTCGCGTGCCGCGCTACCCGAGGTCTTCACCCAGTACGCGAGCCGCCCGGAGACCCCTTGGACTCTGCCCCCCGCTGATATCGCCGCGAACCGTCTCGAATGGATAGACGCCTGGACGTCGGTGGTGTTGCGCTGAGACCCTCGGACCCCCGCCGACGGGATCGGCCCCGGTGGATCACCGCGGCCCTCGCCGTTCCCGTCGCGGGGTTCCTCATCGCCTGGTTCGTCATCCCGGTCATCGCGCTCATCGGACGAGGGCTGCGCAGCGGCCCGCTCGGTGAGGTGTTCTCCTCGGCCGGGATGACCCAGGTGATCTGGTTCACTCTCTGGCAAGCCGCGGTGTCCACGATCGTGACACTCATCGCGGGGCTCGCTCCTGCCTGGATCCTGGCTCGGTTTCGGTTTCCAGGTCACAGGGCCCTGCGCACGCTGGTCATGGTCCCGTTCGTCTTACCGACAGTGGTCGTCGGAGCCGCCTTTTTGGCTCTGTCGCCGGATCGTTTCGATCGCAGCGTCACTGCGATCGTCGCGGCCCATGTGTTCTTCAACCTCGCCGTCGTGGTGCGCAGTGTGGGAGGAGTCTGGGAGCAACTCGACCCCGATCTCGTCGCGGCTGCTCGCACGCTGGGAGCTTCGCCACTGACTGCGTTTCGCCGGATCACCTGGCCGTTGTTGCGACCCTCCCTGGTTGCAGCCGGTTCGATCGTCTTCTTGTTCACGGTGACCTCCTTTGGCGTGGTGCGCATCCTCGGGGGCCCCTCGCGCGCCACCGTCGAAGTCGAGATTTATCTGCGCGCCGCCCAACTCGGTGACCTGTCCGGGGCAGCAGCGCTGGCGTTGGTTCAACTGGTGGCGGTGGCATCGCTGATGGCGTGGTGGTCGCGGCTGCAGCGCCGTACCACGGTGGCCGGGTTGCGCTACCGAGCCCGGGCGAATCGCCCGCGGCCGGGTCGCGAACGTGTCCTCGTCGCGTCGATCGCTGCGGTGACCACCGCCGTGATCGCGATTCCGCTGGGGGCGCTCGTGATCCGATCCATTCGGGTGGGTGACACCTGGACCTTGAGCGCCTGGAGAACCCTGGGACGCAGTGAGATCCGACCGGGAGTCTCCCTAGGGCTCGATCCATGGGGTTCGGTTCTGGTGTCGCTGCGTTATGCGGCGGTGGCGACGCTGCTGTCGGTGCTGCTCGGACTCGCGGCCGCGTTGGCGATCGCGGGAAGTCGCCGCGGCGGTTGGCTCTTGGATACCGGCTTGATGTTGCCACTGGGAACCTCAGCGGTCACCGTGGGGTTCGGCATCCTCATCACCTATGACAGTCCGCCCTGGGATCTACGGTCCTCACCGGTGATCATTCCCGTCGTTCACGCTCTCGTCGCTGTGCCCTTCGTGGTGCGGACCGTTCTGCCCGTGATCCGGTCCATTCCCGAAGGCCTGTACGAGGCAGCAGCCACTCTCGGAGCGGGACCCTGGCAGGTGTGGAGGCGAGTGGAGTTGCCGCTGTTGACCTCGGCACTCGCCGCGGCCTCGGGGTTTGCGTTCGCGGTCTCCGTGGGGGAATTCGGTGCGACGAGCTTTCTCACTCGCCGCGGAACCGAGACGCTGCCGATTGCGATCGAACGGCTTCTGGGTCGCACCGGTGACCTCGTTCAGGCCCAGGGCTTTGCTTTGGCCACGGTGCTCTTGGCCCTGACCGTCGCCGCGGTCGCGAGCCTCGATCGGGTGGGTCCCATGGGCACTCGGGTCGGTGGAGGTGGCTGGTGAGCCTTGCGGTGAAGGACCTCTCGATCGCATTCGATGGCCACCGGGTACTCGACCATCTCGATCTCGACGTCCCCTCGCGCACCATCACTGCGGTGTTGGGGCCGAGCGGTTCCGGCAAGAGCACCTTGTTGCGAATCATCGCCGGACTCGTCACGCCGGACCATGGCCGCATCCTCATCGACGACGACGATGTCACTCGGGTTCCTACGCATCGCCGCGGTGTCGGCTTGGTGTTCCAGGACGAGCAGCTGTTCCCTCATCTCGATGTGGCTCGCAACATCGGTTTCGGTCTCGACATGACCGGAGTTGACTCGGTGACGGTTCGGAACCGAGTCGAGGAGTTGTTGGAACTCGTCGGTCTGTCGGGTTTCGCAACTCGGCGCGTCACCGATGTCTCAGGAGGTGAGGCGAAACGGGTAGCGCTGGCTCGGGCTCTGGCGCCGCGACCGCGAGTTCTGCTTCTCGATGAGCCCCTCACCGGTCTCGATGCCGAACTCCACGATCGATTGGCCCTCGAGCTCCGCCGGGTTCTCACCGCCGAGGGGACCACGGCGATTCTCGTCACTCACGATGCCCGCGAGGCCGAAGTGATCGCTGACGTGGTCACGAAGCTTGGCAGCCTGCAACGTTCGGGGTGAGTTCGTTCTCGCTTCGGGACCGTTGATCGACGAGATCTCGTAACCGGGCCGCCACGAACCGCTCCTCGACCTCAGCAGCGGTCCCCCCATCGGGCTCCCAACTGAGATGGACGTCATCGGGAAGCAGTCGGTCCCGCTCCCCGGAGGTGTCGATCCACGCTCCGAGGTCGAGGCGCGTCACACATCCCGACGGGTGTCGGGTCTGGGCCGCGACGATGGCGTTGTAGGCCGCGACGGCACCCGTTTCGACGTCACCGGGAATCTCGGGAATCGTGACCCAGACCACCTGGTCACCGGCGATGTCGAGCAAGGTGTCGGTCAACAGATCGGCTTCGCGCATCAACCAGGCCCGAGCGGCGGGATCGGTCAAGGAGACGAAACGCTCCCCGAGTTCGGCCACGGAGCGCTTGCGCACGTCCCAGTTGCCGAACATCACCAGCACCACATCGACACGTTTCCCGTCAGCGAACGCGTCTGCGAGACGCCGATCCCAGCGGCATTGCTCTCCGATGATGATCGGAACCGGGGACAACGAGGATTCGAGTAGCCGCCCCCCTCGGCCCAAAGGACAGCCGAGTTCGGTGAGATGGCCACCGAGTTCGGTATCGGGATGACCTGCCATGGCGGTTCCCAGCGTGTACGCGAGACCCGTGGAATCCCCCACGACTCCGTAGCGCACCGGCCCGGTGGGGACCGGGTCGGGTGCGGATGTGTCGGTCACCGATTCCGAGCCTTCGACATCGGTGCCAGCGGCGGGCTCAGACGACGGACTCGGCGAACTCACCGGTGGGAGCATTGACGGGGACGGCGTCATCGGGTTCGTCGAGGGGGTCGGGGTGATTCCCATCGTCGATGGGGGTTGCGTATCGAGACCTCCCGGGGTGCTGAGAGACGCGAGGCGCTCACGAGCCTCGGTCAGATCGAGTTCGTCGCGATCGGTCCGTCCCAGGACGACAGCTGTCACTGCGATCGTCACCACTGCGGGCCCCGCGAGAACCACTGGCCACCGGCCCCATGCTCGCCGACGAATCGGCGTCTCGAACCAGGTGAACGTGAGCGCCGCGATCGCCACCGATCCCACGATCGTCACCGGAGCCACCATCGACTCGAGACCGGCTCGTTTGCAGCCCACCATGATCGGCCAATGCACCAGGTAGATCGCGTATGAGCGGCGCCCCAACCAGGCGAGCGGCC
Organism: uncultured Ilumatobacteraceae bacterium; assembly: GCA_964471865.1. GTDB lineage: Bacteria > Actinomycetota > Acidimicrobiia > Acidimicrobiales > Ilumatobacteraceae > CAYMUC01. The sequence continues at coordinate 37,877 of CAYYHU010000016.1, forward strand.
CGATGTCGAGGCGTCGACCCCAGTCTCGATCGAGGACTGCAGCGGTGACCACCAACGCAGAGAGTGCACCGAATGCGAGTAACGCTCCCCACGCCACCGCCGGCGTCGCCAGCGACATCGTGATCGTGATGACACCGATCAGCGCGAGCCCACCAACACCGACCGCAGTAACGACACGAGGCGGAATCCGCGCGCGTAACGAATCCGCCCCGACCCAGGTCACTGCGGCTGCAGCCACGATTCCCCAGGCCACCTCCCCGAGGCGCACATGAGTCGCGAAATAGATGACGCCGAGATCGCCACCATGCACGACCGTGGCCACCGCGGCGATGACCAGAGCCCCGATCCCGGCGAGGAGAACCCGCGACACCCGTGACACACCGATCACCACGAGGGGCATGAGGAGATAGATCTGCTCTTCGATGGACAACGACCACAGATGCATCAGCGGCGAGGTCTCCGTCGCGACGCGGTATTGGGAACCCTCGACAACGGCGTTCCAGTTAGCCATCTGCGCCAGTCCCCACCCGAGGTCCCGCCCCAGATCGGGATCGGCCCATCCCCCCAGCCCCCAGATGACCGCGACCCCGGCAAGGGTGGCCAAGGACATCGGCGCCAGACGGCGAACACGCCGGCGATAGAAGTCCGAGATCTGACGCCGACGGGACACGGACGCGTCGTGGAGACGGGTCAGCAAGGTGTGGGTGATCAGATATCCCGACAACGCGAAGAACAGCGACAACGCGATGAATCCCCCCGAGAAGGTCTCGGGTTCCACGTGGTAGGCGACGACCAGAACGATCGCCACACCTCGAAGACCATCCAAACCGGCGAGATGTCCGTCGACGTGTCGCTCCGACTGGACTCGAGGAGGTCCCACATCCGCATCGATGGCGCCAGGCGAGGACGTGGACCCATGGCGAGTGGCCGGACTCTTGGAGATGCTCGCCGACGAAATCGGATCCTCGATCGCCATCAGCACGCATCTTCGCACCGAGGAGGTCCCCTGGACAGGTGCTATCGCCCGACGCTGTTCCCAGGATCTCGATGACATGGTGCGCGACCTGATCGCCGAGCGGGATCGTCTTGCGGCTGAAGCGAGACGGCGACGACACCAAGCCTCAACGCTGGGACCATGACCTTTCTCGGCTATGACCCCGGCGGGCTCGAGGACCGGGCCCGCACCCTCGAACTCGCGGCAGAGCAACTCGTGCTCATCGCCGAAGGGGCTCAGCGACTGGTCGGCGATCCCTGTCGGGTGCTGCATCGGGCGGCGAACACGTGCCGGCACTGGCGCGACGAGATGCTGATCGTGGCGCGCTGTGGGATCGCGACCCGCCCCCATCCCCTGACGATGCTCGAGGATCTCGACACCGGGGCGCTCGCGGAGTTGGATCGCTGGGCCCATGAACGCCCCGACGCGTTGGGACTCGATGATCTCGTGGCCGTTCTCAGCCATCTGGTGAGCATCGGTGGCCGATGGGAGGACGAAGCCCGTTCATCGGCGATCTTGCCGGAGCCAGCGGGATCCTCCGATGCCGACGATTCCCGGCTCGCCCGCTTACCGGCTCTGTGGGGTGTCGTGCATCGCCTCAGCCACGGGGCATTCGCGCCATTGTCGACTGGCGAGCGCCTCGCAGTTCTCGACCGCCTCGATCCGGTCGTGGCCGCGAAAGTCCTCGGATCCAGCGGGCTGACGGGTACCGATCTCGCCCGGGGGGCACTTGCGATCCTCGACTCGTGGAGTCGCGGGCGATGGTGGGCAGAAGGACGTCGGGTGCCTCGTAACGTCGCCGATCAGGTCGTGGGGGCGCTCGCCTCGGATCCGGCGGCCGCCGCGTCGGTGATCGCGCAACGCCCCGGGCGCCTGGGGGTTCTGCTGTTCGGACCCAATGAGATCGCGACGGTGAACGCGTTCGTCGTGGCCGCCAGCAACCCCCGTCACCATGACGTCGACACGGCGTCCACCACCACCCGGAACCTGCTCGACTATCTGATCCTGGTACCCCAAGCGCATGCGCCCGATCTGATTGGGCCCCGACGGGATCTGGTGTTGCGACCCGCGTACGGCGTCAGCGACGAAACGAGGTGGTGGCAACTACGCCGCAGCGCGGCGATGAGCCTCGCCCCGTGGCAGATGCATCTCGCCACCGGACACCCGGCCTTCGACCTCGGACTCGATGAATCCTTGGAGCAGTTGCGATGGTTGAGTGAGGATCCCGACAGCGCCCGCACTCTGGGCCGCGAACTCTCGGCATCGGTTCTGGATCGCAGCCGAGATCTCGACGAGGATCCGGGGACTCGGGCCGATCTCATCCAACGATTGGCCTTTGCGATCGGAGCGGTGGACGAACTCCTTCATGCTCGTGAACTCGGCTCGGCCCCCGGAGCCGATCTGATGAGTGGCCTGATCGCTTTGGGACTCGGGCATGCGACCGGCGCGATCGCCGCGGCGGCCACCGGTCTCGTCGCTGCGCCTTTGGCGGGCATCGTGAGGACCTACACGACCGGGCGAATCACCGATGCGCTGCGTCCGCTGCCCCCCGATGGGAGCGCTGTGCATCTCGTGTCCTCACAACGGCGGCGGATCGCGGCGGCCGCTCTCGTCACCGTGGTGGCCGCCGATCAGTACTCCCGGGGATGGTTGGCCCCCGATACGACGGCTCCTGGGCCGATCACCACGTCGTATACGGGGCTGCGGGCCGCCGACCCACTCGTCACCTGGCTTGCGGGTGTGAGGGGGGATCCCCACGCCCTCGACGAATTGCGATTGGTCATCACCGAGGTCGTGCCACTCGAGGAACGCTCCGCTGTCGATCGGGGCCGCGGATCGGTGGCCCGGTGATCTCTGCGGTCTCTGGCGGGCTCGGCACCCGCCCGTCTCATCCGCGATCGGCGATGTCGACATCGGCAGTGAAACGCACGAGTTCGCGCGGGCGGATCTCCGCCACGACGACCACCTGCCAGGAGCCCGAGAGGGGGAACTGCACCGGGGCGCTCCAATGATTGGGACCCGCAAAAGCCATATCGACGGGGATCGGCGCCAGGCGCTCGCGACGATCCTCGAGACGAACCTCGACTCCGAGCACCGGCTGCAGGGTCCCTCCTGGAGGGCTCATGACCAGATGCAGTTCTGAGGGTCCCGTCGCTGCTGGCGACACTGTGATCTCGGCGATCACCCCTCCCGCGACCACTTGGGCGGTGCGTGCCTCGACCTCGATGGCGGATTGTGGCGGTGTGGCGACAAGGACTGCGGCTAGCGCCAAGACGACCCCACCGACAGCGAGTTCGGCGACCGCGAACCGGGACCGGTGCTCGTGGGGACGCCGAGCACTGACGATTCCGATCCCGATGATGACGGCGACGAGACCGACTTTGGTGGCGAGAAGCCGACTCCATGACGAGGCATCACCCACGATGATTCCGTCACCCAGGATCGCTGCGGTGACCGACCCCGTGATCACCGCACCTGCTGCGAAGACCCGAGCCGGCGTCACCAGATACGCGGCGATGTCACCGCCCCGACGGCCCGCGGCGACCACGGTCGCGATGACAGCGAGCCATCCGAGGATGGCGAGAACATGAACCACCGAACTCACCATGGCCACGGGCCCGAATGCTCCACCGACCGCGGCCACATGCCCAGTGATGCCATGACCGACCGCCATCGCGACCACCGCCCCGATCGCGATCGGATCCCGAACGTCGGCTCTCATGATCGCTCTCGGGGACGTCGCGTCCAGCGAACCCCAACGCCGGGCCCGCATCGCGATCCTGATCGCCAGGAGGATCGCTCCGAGGGCGACGACGGATGCGGCTGCGCCTTCTCGGGTTGTGAGCATCGTCGACCACGTCGAGGCCGACCATGCATCCTCGAGGCGACCAGATACTGAAGCGGCTCCATCGAATCCGAGAACTCCGAGCCATCCCACGATCACCCATCCCGCGCCGATGATGCCCGCAGTGACCCGTCGCGAGAACCACGCCCAGACACCCAGCACCATGCCCGCCCATCCCCACCACCGGGCGATACCGGCGAGGAGACCGACTGCGGACTCGTCAGCGACACCACGTCGGGCTGCCGCCAGAACCTCGCGGGCCTCACCAGGAGCCACGGTTCCGAGACTGAAGGCGAACGAACCCGTCACCCGGTGACCGTCGCGTCCCACCACCGCCCAGGTCACCACATGCACCCCAGGTTCGAGATCACCGACGGCGACTGCGATGGCGCGGCCACCGTCTCGATGCTCCAACGGCCCCAGCCTCAAGCGTCGTCCGGTCGCATCGCTGAGCACCAGATCCGAAAACGAGGGCTCGACTTCCTCGTCGAATCGCACAACAACCTCGCGGGGGGCCTCCTCGAGCACGGCGAATCCTGCGGGTTCGCTCGAGTCGAGGCTCGCATGGGCGCTGACGGGTTTCCCACCGCCGAGTCCCAACGCGACGACGATCACCGCAACGATCACCGCAACCGGGCCGACGATGGCCTGGAGTCGGCGGGCTGTGGATCCGGTACCCCGCCGTCGTCGTGGCCGCCGGAGCACCTTGATCACAGTGGTGGTGCCTCGCCGAGTCCCTCGAGATGGCACCGGCCCATCAACCAGGCCAGCCCGGTCCCGGGATCGAGACCTCGCAGCGCATCAGGAACCGGTTCGCCGGTCGTGGACTCATACCGATGGATCTGTTCGGGCAGATCGCGCGCGACATAGGCAGGATCCCACTGCTCGGGTCCGAAACCGATGTCGAGGTCGCCGTGGTGTATTTCGACCTCACGCCAGCGGCGAAGCGGGATCTCGGTGATGGGGATCTCGAAGGACAGGGTGCGACCCCGACCGTTCCAACCGGTGGCTCCCAAACCCGCCACTGCGGTTTCGAAATCCCAAATACTGCGGCGGGCCTCGACGAGCAGATCCGCCGGGTCGTTCGCCGCCAGCGTCTCGATCTCGCTACGTCGACCCTCGAACCCACCTGGATACTGGTCGGCCACCTCACCTCGGTCCGCAGCCACGAGCATCCGGATCAGTCCTCGGGCATTGCCGATCAGATGAGCCACGACATGGGCTCGGGTCCACCCCTCGAGCAACGACGCCGTGGCGAGATCCGCCGGGCTGAGCGCATCGAGATCTGCGAGGAGGCGCTGATGTGACCGGGCGCATCCGGAGACGCACGTGTCGAGTTCGCGAGGGTCCACAGCGGTGACGGTAGCCCGAGGTGCGCTACCGGGGGTCCCGGTCGAGCCATTTGTGCGGGGTCACCGGCACCGGGGACAACGCCAAGGCCACAGCCTCGTCGACGCTATAGGCGCGCTGGGCCAGAAGTCGGTGTGCGGGCCGCAGGAACCCGGCCTCGACGAGGCCGTCGAACAGATCGAAGAGGGGACCGAAGAAGCCGTCGACATCCAAAAGCACCACCGGTTTGGCCTGGAGACCGAGCTGGTTCCAGGTGAGCATCTCGACGAGTTCGTCGAGAGTTCCAAATCCTCCGGGCATGGCGATGAAACCGCTCGCGAGGTCCGCCATACGCGCTTTTCGTTCATGCATCGATGCGACCACTTCGAGCCGAGTGAGACCGCCATGGGCCACCTCGGCGCGTTGGAGATGTTCCGGAATGACTCCGATGACTTCACCGCCGGCATCCAGTGCGGCATCGGCGACGACCCCCATCAACCCGACGTTGCCACCGCCGTAGACGAGTTGGAGTCCACGATTCGCCAGTGCAGTACCCAAAGCCATCGCCGTCTCGGTCGCGCCCGGATGGGTCCCGGTATTGGAGCCGCAGTACACACACACGGCGAGAGGGGTCGTGACGGACACGGGGAAAGACTGGCACACGATGCCGACTCCGCGGCCACCGATCGGTAACGTCAGCGCCATGACGACCCCCGATCTGCAAACCTGCGCCAGCGTCATCGAACTCGCCCGCAACGTGGTGGGACGCGGCATTCGCCATCTCACCGCCAGCGGTGGTCCCGACACCCATCAGGTGCTCGCCTACGACCTCGCTCATGCCGCCGCTGCGGTGGAGACCGCTCGTTCCATGCTCGATTACGGCGCCAAGGGTGATGCAGAGGGTCTGCTCACCTGTGCATTCACCGCCGACATGGTCCATGACCTGATCACCCGAACCGCGGGGCGCGAAACGGCATGGGGTCTGGATCCGGCTCCCTTCGCCGCGGTCAACGACTTCCTCACGACCTACCGCGATCCTCAGTTCCTCGCCTCGCTTGCTGAAGTCCCCGGACCGCGCCATCTCGCCGATGAATACGAGATGGTCCAGGACACGTTCAGGTCCTTTGGAGCCAATGTGATCGCTCCTCAGGCCGAGCATGTGCATCGCCATAATGCCGACGTTCCCGAAGAGATCATCTCGGGTCTTGCCGAGATGGGCGCCTTTGGGCTGTCGGTGCCCGTCGAATACGGCGGATTCTCCGAGGGTGGTGACGGTGAGTACGTCGCCATGGTCGTGGCCACTGAAGAGTTGTCGCGGGCCTCGCTGGGAATCGGTGGATCGCTGATCACACGGCCCGAGATCCTCACCCGGGCCCTCGTCAAGGGCGGCACCGAGGAGCAGAAGCAGACCTGGTTGCCCAAGTTGGCCACCGCTGAGGTCATGGCCGCCGTCGCGGTGACCGAACCCGACTATGGCAGTGACGTGGCGGGCCTCAAAGTGACCGCCACCCCCGCCGAGGGCCCGTCGGGAGAGCCCGGCTCTGTGATCAACGGTGTCAAGACCTGGTGCACCTTCGGGGCGCGAGCCGACGTGTTGATGCTGCTCGCGCGCACCGATCCGGATCGCTCCAAGACCCACAAGGGACTCAGCCTCTTCATCGTTCCCAAGCCTCGCGGGGAGGGTCACGGGTTCCAATTCACCCAAGACCCGCTGCCCGACGGGCGGATCGGCAAGATGGAAGGCCGTCCGATCGACACCATTGGATATCGGGGCATGCACTCCTACGAGGTCGCCCTCGACAACTGGTGGGTTTCGGCATCGAATCTGATCGGCGAGACCGATGGCCTCG
>CAYYHU010000017.1:0-42626 GCA_964471865.1 uncultured Ilumatobacteraceae bacterium
TCAAGCTCGCGACTTCGGACGTTATGTCGTTGACAGCGTCTGCCCGCTCGTGACCAAAGTCCACCACGAAGTCAAGGTCCGAGCCGGCAAGGGCTACCGCATCATCTATGTCGGCCATGAAGGTCATGAAGAGGCCGTGGGCACCATGGCCGTGGCACCTCAGGCCATCTCGCGAGTCGAGAGTCTCGATGAGGTCGCTGCACTCCCCGACTTCTCCGAACCTATCGCTCTCCTCGCCCAGACGACCCTGTCGCATCGGGACTGGGAAGGTGTGGCCGTGGCGGTACGCGAACGCTTTCCCGATGTCTGGACGCCAGGACGTTCCGACCTCTGCTTCGCAACGACGAATCGTCAGAGTGCGCTCATGGCGATGGCCCCCCGATGTGACGCCATCGTCGTCGTGGGCTCGGCCAACTCCTCCAACACCCGGGCTCTCGAGCGACTGGCCATCGACGCGGGATGCGCCCGGGTCCTGCGGGTCAACCATATGGGCGAGATCCCCGATGACCTGAGTGGAATCATCGGCGTCACGGCGGGGGCTTCAGCCCCCGAGGAGCTCGTGACCGCCATCATCGAGCGACTCGCGCCTCGTCGTGGTGTCGAGGAAATCCATGTCACCGATGAGGACGAGTATTTCCCGCCGCCCCGCAATCTTCGAGAACTCCAGATCGGGGTGGAGCTCGCCACCACGATCATGGTCGGCGGACGTATCGATGTTCGCGCCGGAACCGAAGACCGCGCCATCGAAGCCAGCGCCGTTCTCGCCGCTCTCGCCACCTGAGGCGACACACCGGCTGCGGGTCGGGGCCAGGACCTGGATCCGGCCGGTTGGCGATCCGCCAACCGGCCTGTGCGATCTCAGTTGCGAGGGACCTGACTCCAGGGAACCTCACGGTCGACACGAACATCACCAGGCAGACCCAGGACTCGCTCGCCGAGGATGTTCTTCATCACTTCCGTCGTGCCCCCCTCGATGGAGTTCGCTCGACTGCGCAGGAACGCCTTCTGAGGCGTGTCGTAGCCCATCGCGGTCTCCGGGCGGACCTTGTCGTAGGTGCCGTACAACATGCCGTCAGCCCCGAGGAGATTGACGACTTGTTCGTAGATGGCCTTGTTCAGGTCTGCCGATGCCATCTTGGCGATCGAGCCCTCGGGCCCCGGATCGCCCATCTTGCGGTTCTGAGCCGCCCGGATGTTGGTGAGGCGCAGGACTTCGGCACGGATCCACAGTTGCATGACGGCATCGCGCTCGGCCTGACCCCGACGCTCGGCGGGTAGTTCGTTCCAGACACGAATCAGTTCGCGAATGGTTCCCGAACCCTTCTGAGGGATGACTCCGCCGATCGATACCCGCTCGTTCATCAGCGTGGTCAACGACACCCGCCACCCATCACCGGGCTGTCCGAGCATCTCGGCAGCCGGAATTCTGACGTCGGTGAAGTACACCTCGTTGAACTCGGCTTCACCGGTCATCTGATACAGGGGCCGCACTTCGACACCCGGGGCCTGCATGTCGACCACGAACGCGGTCAGACCGGCGTGCTTGACCGCCTCAGGATCCGTGCGTACGACCAGGAGTCCCCACCGCGACAGGTGAGCCAGCGTCGTCCACACCTTTTGTCCGTTGACGATCCATTCGTCACCATCGCGCACGCCCTTGGCTGAAAGCCCAGCGAAGTCCGACCCTGATCCCGGTTCGGAGAACAATTGGCACCAGATCTCTTCACCGGTGAAGAGCGGTCGGAGATAACGCTGCTTCTGGTCATCCGAACCCCACACGGCCACCGTGGGTCCACACATGCCGTGGCCGATCGGATTCCGAGACATCGGATTGGGAGCGCCGGCCGCAAAGAGGCGTTCGTTGATGGTCTTTTGCAGACGCGGGTTCAGACCCAGGCCCCCGCTGCCCTCGGGGAAATGCACCCAGGCGAGCCCGAGGTCGAACTGAGCGCCGAGGAACTCCGCCGGAGGTGTGCTCGTGGGCGGATGGCTCGCCAACAACTGATCACACAGTTCGACGATGCGGCTCTCGTCGGTGGTGGCGGTGGACGTCGTCATGGTCATGGAGGACCCCCTGGTATGACCGAAATCATCTCAACACCCGCACCGTACCCTGTGGTAACCAGATGGTTCACAACCGGACCGGGGCACTCGAGATCACGCTCATTCCTCGTCGTCAGGAACCTCGCCGAGACGTTCCAGCAGCTGATCGCGAATCGACACTCCCGGCTCCCTCGCCTTGTCACCAGCGATGCGCCATCCAAGGCGACTCGAGTACAACAGGGGCGGTTCGCGAAGGCGGCCCGCTCCGACCTCGACGACACGAGCGAGATGGAGTTCGTGATCGGCGAGTTCGACGACGTTGAACGTCTCACACCGCAACCAGGCGATCGCGTTGCGGACCACTGGCCACCCCGAACCCGGCAACTCTTCCAGATACTCGGTGACGATATGGCGGAACTTGCGCCCCGGATAGGAGAAATACTGACCGACATCGACTTGGTCGCCAGCCAAGATCGACACGGTGTATCCGCCCGATGCCACCATCAACGGATAGGTGTCATGACGAGGAGACACCGAGGCCATGACCACGGGTTCAGCGAAACTCACCTGACTGACCCAGTGACTGGTGTACGCCCGAACGAGACCGTCATGAGCGGCGCCCACCACCTGAACCCCATGCATCATCTGTCCCAGACACCGTTTCAGACCTTGATCGATCATCGCCCCAGTCTGACGAGACACCTTTCTCGCTGTCTCACCGAACGCGCCTCTCCGTCCGCTACCAGGGTCTTTGCGCCAGTCGATTCGATGAAGCGGTATCGCAGCGCATCAGGCGGGCGCGGTCATCACCAGGATGCGGGCCCCGTGGTCCAGGCCGAGTCCTCGACGGGGCGACCCGATGCATGAAGAGCCAACCACCGGGTACCCGGTTCGACGTCGACGAGGCGATGCGGGGTGTGGCGCGCAATCACAACCCAATCGCCCGGGCCCAGTTCGACGGTGGTGCCGCCGGCGTCGAGCCAGGCCCGACCCGCGTTCACCACCACCCACTCGTCCTCGTCACCGATGAACTCGACGGGCCCGTCGAGTTTTCCCGTACAGATCTCCACGAGTTCGACACCGGGCCCCGAGAACACCCTCCGGGTGATCTCACCGGTCATCGGCACCTCGTCGGCACCGGCCAATCGGCCGCGTACGACCGACGTCGAACCGATCTCCTCGGCGGCTCGACTCGAATCGGATTCGTTCACAGCCCGCCTCCTCTCAAACGCCTCATAGACGTGTTCTACCGGCGATCTGTGATCGTCATAGAACGCTCCGGGGCGCAGTTCTCGCCCTTGCTACATCGAACCGGGGAGCCGGCGGCGCCCGACCCGGGGTACGAGGACCGCTCGGTCTCCACTGGAACCTTCTCCCACCGAGACCCGCGAGACCCCAACTCGAGTTCACACAAGCCTCAGTTGAACGGGGCCTCAGCTCGGATCCGATCGAGAGTCTCATGAGGTCCGAGTTCGGGTAGCAAGGACCGCATCTGCATCAGTCGGTGAAAGGCCACCGGATCTCCGGCCCGGGCCAACGCCCCTTTGAGATTGTTCAGTACTCGGATGACGATGAATCGTGGCGAGGTCGGTCGCAACCACCGCAGATCAAAGCGATCATCCCGTCGAGTCATCCGCCGATACAGCGCCTCACACCCCGCTTCGTCGAGCTCGGTGCCGCCGGAGAAAACATCGAAGAAGCGACGAGGTCGTCCGGTGGCCGGATCGGGTTCAGCCGTGAGGAAATGGGTTGGCATTCCCACCCCGACGAGTTCGACGCCGATGCGCCGACCGACCTCTATGGCCAGTATCGACAAGGTGATCGGGATACCCCGACGACGATCCAGGACCCGATCGATCAACGAATTCTCGATCGCCGGGTACGTCGCCGTGTCCCCCGTGAACGACTCCGAGCCGTGAAAGAGATGACGGATCACTCCATCCACAGTCGGCGTGGCGCAGGTGGCGGCGAGTTCGTCGAGCCGGGCGAGTTCCCCGATGCGATCGATCCCCGGACGCATCACAGCCGCGATCTCGACCATGACCTCATCCAACGCCAGGCTCGGCTGGCTGAGTATCTCACCAAACCGGTCGATCGGCTCCACATGACGACCGTACCGTCCACTACCGTTCGCGCCATGTTCCCCGGAGCTCATGTCGCCACTCAGCCCGACAAACCAGCCATCGCGATGGCGGGTACCGGAGCGGTCATCACCTACGCCGAACTCGATGCTGCGGCCAACCGCGTCAGCCGGTTGCTTCGCGACAGCGGACTCCAGCCCGGCGATCACGTGGCGGTCTGTTTGGAGAATCATCCTCGGTTCTTCGAGGTGATCTGGGGTTGCCACTATGCGGGGTTGATCTACACCGCAGCGTCCTCGCGGCTCACGAGTGAAGAACTCGCTTACATCATCAACGACTGCGGCGCCCGCATGTTCATCACATCGCAGTACCTGTCACGTCAGGCGTCCGAGGTCCTCGAATCGACCCCGGATGTCGAACGCCGCCTGATGCTGGATGGAACGGCCCCCGGATACGAGTCGTATGAAGAGGTGATCGCAACCCTCGACGCCTCGCCGCTCCCGGACCGGGTCGCCGGCGTCGACATGTTGTACTCGAGCGGCACCACCGGCCAACCCAAAGGTGTGCTTCCGGCGTTCTCTCCCACACCTCTGGGCGAAGAAGCGGGCGGGGTGGCGCCGGTGATGCAGATGCTGTTCGGTGTCAGCGCGGAGTCGGTCTATCTCTCACCCGCACCGCTGTACCACGCGGCGCCGTTGCGCTTCACGATGGGGGTCCATCGGCTCGGTGGCACCAGCGTGATCATGGAGCATTTCGACGCCGAAGAGTTCCTCGCTCTGGTGGAACGGCATCACATCACCCACAGCCAGGTGGTCCCCACGATGTTCGTGCGCATGCTGAAGCTGCCCGACGAGGTCAGGAACCGCTACGACGTGTCTTCGCTTCAGGTCGTGATCCACGCGGCTGCGCCGTGTCCCGTTCAGGTCAAGAAGCAGATGATCGAATGGTTCGGTCCGGTTTTGCACGAGTACTACGCCGGGACCGAGGGAAATGGTTTCGTCTACTGCAACAGTGAGATGTGGCTCGCTCATGAAGGGACCGTCGGTATGCCGATCGGCTCGACGGTGCACATCGTCGGCGAGGACGGTGAGGAGGTTCCCCAGGGCGAGAGTGGAACCATCTACTTCGAGGGCGGAGGCACGTTCGAATACCACAACGATCCTGACAAGACGAAGAACTCTCGCCATCCCAAGGGCTGGAGCACCTTGGGAGACGTCGGCTACCTCGATGCCGATGGTTTCCTCTACCTGACGGATCGCAAGGCGTACATGATCATCTCCGGAGGGGTGAACATCTACCCCCAGGAGTCCGAGAACCTGCTCGTGACCCATCCCAAGGTGGTCGACGTCGCCGTGTTCGGAGTCCCCAACGACGACTTCGGCGAAGAGGTCAAGGCCGTGGTTCAGCCCGTGGAGATGCCCGCCGATGTGCAGGCCGCGGCCACACTCGAGCGCGAACTCATCGCGTATTGCCGTGAACACCTCGCCGACGTCAAATGTCCTCGCAGTGTGGATTTCCGCGCCGAACTTCCTCGACACCCGACCGGAAAGCTCTACAAGCGGCTCCTCAAAGACGAGTACTGGAAAGACGCTGGACGCTCGATCTGATGGTCCGCCCGGCCCGACGCACAGACCACGAGGCGAGCCCGAACGCTACGAGCACATGATCGAACCCCGTCATCCGTTTCTCGATCACCCCGGACCGATTCCCTTCGCACATCGAGGTGGAGCCAGCGACGCTCCCGAGAACACCGCCGCCGCCTTCGCCCGAGCGGTGGACCTCGGATACCGGTACCTCGAGACCGATGTCCATGTCACCAGCGACGGTGTGGTCGTGGCCTTCCACGACGATGATCTCCAACGAACCTGTGACCGTCCCGGACGGATCTCGGATATGGAGTGGGATGATCTCGCCGCGGTCCGGGTCGATGGTTCAGAGCCGATTCCTCGGCTCGAGGAACTCCTCACGGCTTGGCCGGATCGACGATGGAACATCGATTGCAAGTCGGACCGCTCCGTCGACGCGTTGGTGACGCTTCTTCATCGTCTGGATGTCGTGGACCGCATCTGCATCGGTTCCTTCAGCGACCGTCGCCTGACGCGAATTCGCGATGCGATGGGTCCCGAGGTCTGCACATCACTCGGACCGGCGGCCACGGCCCGCCTCATGGCTGCCAGTCGCACCCACCGGGTGCTGGCTCGACCAGGGCGTGCCCACGCCGCCCAGGTCCCGATCTCACAAGGTCCGATCCCGGTGATCACTCCGTCCTTCGTGTCGACGTCCCACCAGCTGGGACTGGACGTGCATGTGTGGACCGTGGACGATCCCGCGATCATGCACCACCTGCTCGATCTGGGTGTCGACGGAATCATGACCGACCGACCTGCGGTGCTGCGAGAGGTTCTCGAAGTTCGCGGGCAGTGGGTCACGAGCAATGTCGAGACCTGAGACCGACTCTTCGGGTTCCGTCGCCCAGCGGCGTTCTAGTCCTCTCCGAGCAGGGAGCGCTTGAGTTCACGCTTGACGAACTTTCCGTTCGCATTGCGCGGGAGAGGTTCGTCGAGAAACCACATTCGAGCCGGAATCTTGTGTTTCGCGATCCGGGCCTCGAGATGAGATCGCAAGGTGGCATCGTCGAGAGAAGCCCCCGGGCGAGGCACGACTGCTGCTGCGACCTCTTCGCCGAGACGATCGTCAGGCATGCCGAACACTGCGACCTCGGCGACATCGGGATGGGTGTAGATCGCCGTTTCGACCTCGGAGCAGTACACGTTCTCACCACCGCGCAAGACCATGTCCTTGGCGCGATCGACGATGTAGACGAATCCGTCCTCGTCGATGCGAGCGATGTCGCCGGTGTTGAACCAACCATCCCGGATCGACTCCGCAGTGGCTTCGGGACGATTCAGATACCCCTTGATGACCGCTGGACCCCGCACACAGAGCTGCCCGATCGTGTCGGATCCAGCGGGAAGGTCGGCGCCGGACTCATCGACCAGCTTGGCCTCGAAGGTCGGCATCACCGGCCCGCATGAGGAGGGCTTGGCCAAGAAGTAGGCAGCAGAGTTCGCCGTGACGATCCCGTGGGTCTCGGTCAAGCCGTAGCCGGTGGAGGGCACACCCTTGGACAGAGATTTGTCGATCTTGTCCACGAGATCGGGCTGTAGTGCCGCCCCGCCCCCACCCATTCCTTGCAGCGTGGAGGTATCTCGACGCGACCAATCGGGATGGCTCAACAATTCCCGGCTCATCGTGGGGACTCCCGAGAAGTTCGTCACGCCTTCTCGTTCGATGAGTTCCAGGGCCCGAGCAGGGTCCCATTTATAGGTGAGCACCAGGGTTCCTCCGGCCAGGGTTGCTGGATGCAACAAGCAGTTGCAGGCCGTCACATGGAACAGCGGCGTCGGGGCCATGAACACCGCTTTCCCTGCCGGTGCCGAGGCTGGCTCGGGGGCGGGTATGTCGCCGGCCGCGATCGCCCGCGCCTGCGCGGCTTGTCCGACCACGGTCCAAAAGACGAGATGCAAGATGTTGTGAACCGACCCTCGATGGGTGAGCTGGGCTCCTTTGGGAAACCCGGTGGTACCCGAGGTGTAGAAGATCGTCGCATCATCGTCGGGATCGATCTCCACCTCAGGGAGCGCCTGAGGCACCTCGCCGGTGGTGACGACATCGCTCCACCGCGCGGCATCGGCTGGGAGGGGATGTTGCGAACGCACCGTGATCAACGCGAGAGGTGATGCCTCTCGCAAGCCATCGAGGTGAGGAGTCACGCGTTCGAGACGCTCGTCGTCACAGATCAACACCTTGGGACGGGAGTCAGACAGGCCGTATTCCATCTCGGGTCCGGTCCACCAGGCGTTCATGCCCACAGCGGCTGCTCCCAACGACACCGTCGCCCAGTAGGACACGACCCATTCGGGATAGTTCCGCATCGCGATGGCCACTCGGTCACCTCGTCGGACCCCGTGATCATCGTGAAGGACCTGGGCCAGTCGGCGCACTTGGGCCTGGATCTCTCCGTAGGTGTACCGCTCGTCCTCATAGACGATGTAGGTCGAGGCTTCGTGGACCGCGGTGGACTCCCAGAGTGCCCGCATCGTGGGAGGAGCCGACGCAAAAGTTTGCATCGGTATACCTCTCACGGTGGTTTCGGTCAGCGCGAAGGGCCCCTCGGGTCCAGTCAGGTCGGTCCACGCAGCATGTAGATGATCGATCACACCTCTGATGATGCCGTCTTGGGTGTGTCATTCGCCACACCGGAGCGTCGTAACCCTCAGAATCACGGAGTCCGAATCGTCCTCGAGAAGAGACACCGGTCGTCACGGGCGAACGACCGAGGGTGTTCACCTGGCGATCAGCACTCCGGGATTGAGGATCCCGTTGGGATCGAATGCTGCCTTCAACCGGGCGAAGGCCGAGAGTTCCGCGGCGGTTCGTGAGAGGTGCAGCCAACCGACCTTGTGCCGACCGATGCCATGTTCGGCACTGATCGAACCGGAGAGTTCAGCCACCGTTCCCAGAACCATTGCATCCAGAGTGTCGGGATCGTGACGACCCTGGCCATCTCCCCCACCGACGATGTTGACGTGAAGATTGCCGTCGCCGAGATGGCCGAACACCGCCAAATCGAGATCACCGAGTTCCTGCTCGAGACGGGAGACGAACTCAGCGATCCGACCCAGAGGTACTGTCACATCGAGTTTGTGGGGAACGCCACGGGCGGAAATGGCCTCGGTCACGCGCTCGCGGCGCTCCCAGATCGCGTTCATCGGGCCCGATTCGACCGCCACGCCCTGACGACGATCCTCGACGACTTCTCCCAAGGCGTCGGGAACGTCCCCTCGTCCCGCCCAGGCCAGGATCACGGTGACGGATGGGACCGGATCGACCAGCGGCGATACACCCGTCGCGGCGGCCACCAACTCGACGCTTCGACGATCGATCGCCTCGATCGCATCAAGACCCTCGATACTGTGTCGGGCCCGCGTCGCGAGATGCACAGCGTCGTCCCACCCTTCACACGCCACCCAGACCACGGCGCGATCCGTGGGCCGCGGCACGAGCCGAAGACGCAGATGCGTGATGATTCCGAGGGTGCCTTCGCTGCCACACAGCAGCCCTGCGAGGTCGTATCCGGTGTTGTCTTTCACCAGACCAGTGAGATGGCTGACGATCTCCCCGGTGCCGAGCACCGCCTCGACCCCGATCACGTTCGCTCGCATCGTGCCGTGACGCAGAACGCGCATGCCTCCGGCGTTGGTGGCGGCCATACCTCCCAGCGTTGCCGAGTCTCGAGCACCCAGATCGACACCGAATTCCCAGGGCGTGGCCGCCAAGTGATGCTCGAGGCGACCCAGTGTCACCCCGGCGCCCACCGTGATCTGCCCCGCAACGGAATCGAGTTCGCCGATCTGGTCCAGAGAGCGCGTCGACATCACGAGGCTGTGGCCACTGTCGTCGGGTATCGAACCGCCGACCAGTCCGGTGTTCCCACCTTGAGCGACGAGCGACACTCGGTGATCACGGCACCAGGTGACCATCGCTGCGATTTCCGCGGTGTCTCGGGGCCGCAGCACCGCCAGTGACCGCCCCCGGTACCGCCGAGTCCAGTCGATGTCGTAACTGCTCTTCAGATCCTCGTCGACGACGATGATCTCGGTTCCGAAGGTGTCGACGAGGGTGCGCAACGTCGACTCCGGGTCCGACACCTCAGTGCACCAGGGGCATGACCTCGTCCATGAACCGTGCCATTTGTTCATCGGCCTTCTTGTAGGAGTCGCCCAGGAGATGCGGGAAGATCGTGAGGTATTCGAGTCCGAGAAGGTCCTTGTAGAACTGGACTCCTTCGGCCACCTGCTCGGGGGTTCCCAACAGCATGGTCTTGTTCTCGAGAGACTCCTCGAGGGTCGGAATCAGACCGGGCTTGGCCGGCTTGCCATCTGGGCCCATGTACCCCCGGCTCCAGCCATAGGGACCTAAGAACTTCCAGAACTCGTCATGACCCGGAGTCGCCGAGGCGACGGCCTGTTCGTAGGTGTCTTCGATACGCACCGAGATCACCAGCATCCGCTTCTCGGCGGGGGCCAACGCGGTTCCATGGACGGCTTCCCACTTCTCACCGTAGGTGTCCCAGAATCGCTTGATGAAGGAGTAGTGCTGATTCCAGAACACCGCCGAGTGGCCTACCACCGGGACATAGTCGAGAGTCGGAGGACTCGTCACGGCCTGCCAGATCTCGAAGGGATGACGCGGACGCGGCAGCAGGGTCAGATCCTGGACCGTGGAGCCGCGGTCGGGAATTCCGGGCACTGGAATCTGAAAATGCTTCCCGGAGAAACTGAACCGTTCCTGGGTCAGCGCTCGCCGCACGATCTCCATCGACTCCTCGAAAACCTCACGGTTAAACGTGTCGTCGGAGGCCTGGTCCGGGTTGTCATGTGAACCGATCGACACGCCTTTGTCGTTGAGGTGCAGCACTTCACGCGGCACGGTGCCTCGACCGACTCCCAGCATGCCGCGGCCGCCTGACAGGTTGTGAAGGGTTGCGAAATCCTCGGCGAGCCGCAGTGGATTCCACTGGGGAACCACGTTGAACATGGCCCCCAAGCGAATCGAACGAGTCTGAGCAGCGATCCACGTCGAGATCAGCAGACCGTTGGGTATGACCTCGTATCCCTCGTACTGGAAGTGGTGCTCGGTGGTCCAGAACGAGTCGAAGCCGAGCCGATCCGCTTCGATGGCCGAGTTGACGTACTCGGTGGTGGCCTTCCAGACCTGCTCGTTGTCGTAGCGTCGGTCCATCGGATGCGGCGGACCAGCTCCGGCATCATCCATCTCGACGCCACCGAAGAAGAACGCTCCAACCTTCACCGCAACCTCCTACGCCGGGGCCACCGGGGACGCAGCCACCCTGTGATACGACGGTAGCAGCGCTTCATGACCGGAGGGCTAACGTTGCGCCAGATGTTGCTCAGTGGTGCCACCGCCCCCGACGGTTCGATCATCGACATGCGCCTCGAGGGCGATCGGATCGCCGAGATCGGCCCCTCGCTCACCCCGTCCGACGAGGCCGTCATCGATCTCGCTGGCCATCTCCTTCTCCCGGCCTTCGCCGAGCCCCATGCCCACCTCGACAAGGCGTTCCTGGCGGAACGGGTCACCAACCCGACTGGTGATCTGATGGGCGCGATCACAGCGATGCAGCAGGTGCGTCACGCCTTCGAGCCCGCCGACATCGTGGAGCGAGCCGAGCGAGCCGCCCGACTCCTCGCGTCGAACGGGGTCAGTGTCATTCGCAGCCATGCCGACACCACCCCCGATCACGGGCTGCGCTCGGTGGAAGCACTCGTCGAAGTGCGTCGTCGCCTCGAAGGAATCGTCGAGATCGAGATCGTGGCACTGACCGGGTGGCCCGTGACCGGAGGAGCGGGTGCCGATAGTCGAGCATTGCTCAGGGCCGCGCTCGCCGCTGGAGCGGATCTCGCCGGTGGTTGCCCTCATCTGGATGACGATCCATCGGGAGCGAACGCTGTGCTCCTCGAGATCGCGGCCGATGCCGGCGTCGGAGTGGATCTCCACACCGATGAAACCCTCGACCCGCGAATGCTGTCGCTCGAGGATCTCGCTGACAAGGTCATCTCCCAGGGATTCGAGTCTCCGGTGACCGCAAGCCACTGTGTGAGCCTCGGGGTTCAGGACCTCGAGACCCAGAATCGAGTTGCCGAGCGCGTTGCGCAGGCGGGGATCGGAATCGTCGCGTTGCCCCAGACGAACCTGTTCCTGCAGGGCCGAGATCATCCCCAAGCCATGCCTAGGGCCGTCACGGCAGTCGCAGCACTGCGCCGAGCCGGTGTAGCAGTGGCAGCGGGAGCCGACAACCTCCAGGACCCTTTCAATCCTCTCGGACGCGGCGATCCTCTCGAAACCGCAGGACTCATGATCGCGACCACTCACCTCTTGCCCGCAGATGCTCTCGACACGGTGTCGGGTATCGCCCATCGTGTCCTGAACTCTCCGGCCGATGGTCTCGCCGTGGGGGCTGTCGCCGATCTCGTCGCGGTTCCTGCCACCACGGTGCGCGAAGCGATCGCGTTCGGCCCGTCCGGGCGATGGGTGTGGCACCGGGGCGCCCTAGTGTCCTCGCCGAAACAATGCGTTTACACAATGTCAACAACCAGATGACGTGGTCGTGAGACATCGCGGCCTAGGTTTCCGGAGGACATGATGACCTCACCCACGCTTCCCGAGCAGACCCCCGACGCTCCCGACCCTGAGGTGGTCAGCGATGAGGCTCGAGACGATGCTGTGAACCCCGCGGCACTCGAGTTCGAGCACGTGTCGATGGTCTTTCCTGACGGCACTCATGCCGTCGATGACGTGACGTTCAGCGTCGACCGAGGCGAGTTCGTGACCGTCGTGGGTCCATCAGGCTGCGGCAAGTCGACGTTGTTGCGTATCGCATCCGGGTTGACCGCTCATACCGACGGCGAGTGCCGCGTCGATCGGGCGCATCTGGGCTACGTGTTCCAGGACGCGACCCTTCTGCCCTGGCGCACGGTGCGACGCAATGTCGAGTTGAATGCCGAGCTCCAGGGCATGGCCAAGAGCGAACGTCGCCAACGCGCAGCTGATGCGATCGAACTGGTCGGGCTCGCGGGTCACGAATCGAAGTATCCCAAGCAACTCTCGGGTGGCATGAAGATGCGCTGCTCGCTCGCGAGATCGTTGGTGTTGTCCCCCTCGGTGTTCATGTTCGACGAGCCCTTCGGAGCTCTGGACGAGATCACCCGAGAGCGCCTCAACGACGAACTGTTGCGCTTGTTCGTCCATGAAGGGTTCGCCGGGCTCTTCATCACGCACTCGATCGCCGAAGCGGTGTTCTTGTCGACCCGAGTGCTGTGTATGTCAGCTCGCCCCGGGCGGATCATCGCTGATATCCCCATCGAGTTCCCCTACCCGCGTCAGCACGAACTGCGGTACGAAGCGCGCTTTGGTGAACTCTGTGGACAGGTGGCCGAGGCGCTCAAGGAGGCGCACGGATGACCGCTCGCAGTATCGGAGCACGCATTGCTCAATACGGTCCGGCCATTGCGGTATTCGGAGCATTCATCGGCGTCTGGTACCTCGTTCACCACGTGATCCTCAACGAGCAACGCCGCTTCATCGTGCCACCTCCGCACGACGTGATCGACGGCGCCTTCCTCAACGCCAAAGCCCGGTCCGAGTTGATCGAGGGTCTGGTCAATACCGGGCGCATCGCGTTGATCGGCTTTGCGATCGCGGCAGGCGCAGCCCTCTTTGGCGCCGTCGTGATGGCCTTGAGTCGGGTGATGGAACGGGCGCTGTTTCCCTATGCCGTAGCTCTGCAGACGATTCCGGTTCTGGCTCTCGTTCCGCTGTTCTCGGTGTGGTTCGGGCCGACCCGCACGGCGCGCGTCGTCACGTGTGTTCTCGTGGCGCTGTTCCCGATCCTGACGAGTTTCTTGTTCGGACTGAAGTCCGTCGATCGTGGACATGTCGATCTGTTTCGTCTCAATCAGGCGGGGATGCGTACCCGCCTGTTCAAGCTGCAGCTTCCGGCGGCGCTGCCCTCGATCTTCACGGGTCTGCGCATCGGTGCCGGCCTGTGCGTGATCGGTGCCCTGGTCGCGGACTTCTTCTTCACCCGAGGCGATATGGGCCTGGGTCGACTTCTCAACAACTACGCCAAGCGTCTCGAATACGAGAAGTTGTTCGGCGGCGTGATCTTGGCCTCGCTTCTTGGCGTGGCCATCTATGTCCTCATCGGCTGGCTGGGAAACCGCATGTTGCGGAACTGGCACGAGTCAGAGGCGCGAGCGACCTGAACCCCCGCTCGTGAATCCACCCCTCACCACTTGACCCATTACGGGGGAGACACCACATGAAGCATGCTCCACGCAAACTCGGTGCCGTCGCAGCGGCCCTCGCCCTCGTGGCGGCGGCCTGCGGCGATGACGATGGCGACTCGGCACCGGCCACCACGGCTGCGCCGGCCACCACCGCGGCACCCGCGACCACGGCGGCGCCCGATGAGACTGCCGCTCCCGACACCACGGCTGCTCCCGCCGAACCGGTGTGCCCGTCGAATCTGGTGATCCAGACCGACTGGTGGCCCGAGATCGAGCATGGCGGCACCTATCAGCTCATCGGAGCGGCTGGAACCGCCGATCCGTCGTTGTTCACCTACTCGGGTCCCATCGATCCGGCCTACGCGGTGGGCGGCATCGAAACCGTCGAAATCCGTGCCGGCGGCGACGCCATCGAGTTCCAGCCCGTCGTGGCGGTCATGCAGACCGACCGGGACATCACGCTCGGCTACGTGAACACCGACGACGTGATCCAGTCCTCGGGCACCGTGCGCGTCACGGGTGTGGCGGGAACTCTCGAGATCAACCCGCAGTACCTACAGTGGGATCCGACCCAGCTCGATATCGACCCGACCGATCCGGCATCGTTGGGCACCTCGGGAGCTCGCATCCTGCACTTCCCCGCCACGACCTACATGGATTGGCTCATTGGCAAGGGCTTCGTTGATGCTTCACAGAGCGACCCCAACTACGGCGGTGCGCCCACCGAGTGGATCGCCGAAGGCGCAGACTTCGTCCAGCAGGGCTTCGTGACCAACGAGCGCTACAAGTACGAGAATCTCATCGAATGGAAAGACGGAGCTCCAGCCCCGATCGATTACGTGCTGATCCACGATCTCGGATGGCAGCCGTATCCGGCGATGTACACGGTGCTGACCGAGCGTCTCGAGGAGCTCTCGCCCTGTCTCGAGGTCCTCGTCCCCATGTTGCAGCAGGCCTGGGTCGACTATCTCGACGATCCCACCCCGACCGGTGACGTGATCGTCGGCATCACCGAGGCCTACAACAACTACTGGGTCGTGACCTCGGAACTGAACGCTGCTGGCTTCGAACTCTTCGAAGAGCTCGGAATCGGCTCCAACGGTCCCGACGGCACTTACGGGAACTTCGACCTCGACCGCGTCCAGAGCCTCTACGACGAGTTGCTCCCGCTGCTCGATGAGCTCGGCATCGAGTACGACTCGAGCATCACCGTCGATGGTGTCGTGACGAATCAGTTCATCGATCCTTCCATCGGACGCTGATCCTTCAAACCACGACTCCGATCACAGTGTGAACATCGGGGCGGTGGCCACCAGGCCGCCGCCCCGATGTCGCGTATGGGCTCGAATCGACCTCCAGGCCTACACCGACCAGGGTTGCATCGTCGAGGCTTGCCTCGACCAGGCTGGCATCGAATGATGACGACGGATAGCGCCGAATCCGATCAGACGTATGCGCACAGATCGAAGATGTATCCCTCGGGGTCGATGAGATTCACGATGCTTCCATAAAGCTCGTGGCGAGGTTCCCCCTGAAGACGAGCCCCCAAGGACACGAGCCGGTTCACCTCCGCGTCGAACTCACCTGGGGCGCACGCCAGGTCGAGATGGACGCCACCCGGGCTCGGCTGTCCACGCTGGAGCCCGATCCGGCGAACTCCATCACGGTCCGACAGAACGATCCACCGGTCCCCGTCCTCTCGTTCGGTCTCCACCAAGCCGAGTGCGGCTGTCCAGAACTCGGCAGCGGCGTCGGGGGCCGCTACGTCCAATGTGACGAGATCGAATGTCGTCATGACGAAACTCCTCGGTCGCGAAACTCGAATCGGTCGATTTCATACAGCGCTGCGGCCACGTGATCGACGCCCTCGTTGAAGAGTCGGGCTCCGAGTTCGGCCGTCGCCGCGGTGGGGTCACCGATATGGCCGTGGGGGCCGAAATCGTCCGAGGTCCAGCCAAAGGGCACCGATCCTCCGAAACGAACCCGCTCGAACTCGGTCATCCATCGAGGAACGTTGGCGATCGCCTGAGCCATGTCGACGAGATCCGGACGCAGATGCAACATCACCGAGGTCTCATCAGTGCCGCCATGGACCCCGGCTCCAGCTTCATCCTCGGCTGAGGCTCCACCTTGATCCGCTGGGACGAAAGGATGCACCAAGAACGTCATCAGACCATGTGCCAGGCGAAGTTCGCGATTCGCTACTGCGGTCAACGCACTGTTGCCACCATGGCCGTTGAGAAAGACCAGCTTGCGCGCCCGAGTACCCGCGATGCAGCGCCCCAGATCATCGAGAACCGCCAGCAACGTCGTCGCCGAGAGCCAGATGGTTCCCGGCGACCATGCGTGCTCATTCGACTTCGTGTATGCGAGTGGTGGCAATACCCACACGTCAAGATCCTCGACCGCAGCCACCGCCGCCTCGGCGGCAGCTTGAGCGATCACCAAATCGGTCGACATCGGCAGATGAGGACCATGCTGCTCCACAGCTCCGAGGGGTTGGATCACGATGCTGCGTTCCCCCAGGTGCTCGAGGACCTCCGGTCCCGAGAGATCGGCATAGCGACGTTGAGGAAGCAGGGCCACGGGTTCACTCTATTGACGCGGAGACGAAAGCCAGAAGGTGACGAGCCTGCGACACTATGACCATGGCTTCTGACGCACTCGAGGGCGGCGACGCTGCGATGACGGGTCTAACAGACGCCGGGCAGCGACCTGGCGCTGGGAGTCGCGTCGATGCCGTCGTCATCGGCGCTGGGCACAACGGGTTGATCGCTGCGGCATATCTCGTTCGAGCCGGATGGTCAACCGTTGTCCTCGAGGCCCGAGACCTCCTTGGGGGTACTGCGGGTGACGAGGAGTTCGCCGGAGCGACGGTGAATCTCTGCAACTGTGACCATCTGACCTTCCGGACGACACCGGTCATGGACGAACTCGATCTCGGCGCCCACGGTCTGACGTACCTCAACGTCGATCCAGCGCAGCTGAACCGGACCTGGGACGACGAATCGGTATGGGCGGTGTTCCACGACGTCGAACGGACCCTGGACTCCCTCGGCCGGTTGCGCCCACAGGCCGTCTCGGGGTACCGCCGGTATCTGGACGATGCGATACCGGCAGCCCGCTTCGTCCTGTCAGTCGCGTCCTCGGGCCCCCCGACCCCGGGTCGTGTCCTGGCTCACGCCGCTCGCGACGGCGGACGAGCTGCGACCCGGGTGATGCGATGGAGCCGGTCCTCTGCTGCCGAGGTTCTGGGCCGATACGTCGACGACGAGGCGATTCTCGCCCCGGCGCTCGCCGTGGGGCCGGTGGTGTGGGGGTTGTCACCTCGGCTGAAGGGAACCGGCCTCGGTGCGCTCACCCTGGCGCTTCGCCATGTCGCAACGGTAGGACGTCCCGTCGGCGGCAGCGGTTCGGTAGCCCGGGCCATTGCCGCGATGATTCGTTCTTGCGGGGGCCAGATCGAGACAGGAACCCGGGTGTCGCGGATCGAATGTCGTGATGGATCGGCGACCGCAGTGGTGGCCCAGGACGGTCGTCGTTGGGACACCTCGGTGGTCATTTCCGCCTGCGATCCGCGAGCCACCCTCGTGGACTGGGTGGATGGTGCTCCACCGGCGGCTCGGGCGATGATCGATCGGTGGCGAAAGCGGGCCCACGTACCCGGGTACGAGTCCAAACTCGACGTCGTCCTCGACGCGCCGATCCGGTACCGGCACCTCGGCGACGTCGAAGCCGATATCACCGAGGTTGATCCCAGTGGCCCCACCATGGTGGTCAGCCCGTCCCTCGACGAGATCGACCAGGGATTCGCCCTTCTTGGACGCGGTGAGGTCATGAAGCGCCCGGTGTTCCTTGCCAACGTTCCCACCGCTCTCGATCCCACGCTGGCACCCCCGGGCCGCCATGTGCTCAGCCTGGAAGCGCTTTTCACCCCATATGGCCTTCCCGGCGGTTGGCCGAGCTCGACCGAGCCGGATCGCTGGTTCGATGCCTACGCCGACCTTGTCGAAGGCTCGCTGCGGGATCGAGTCCTCGCCATGCGAGCGATCACCCCCGATCTGTACGAAAGTCAGTTCTCACTCCCCCAGGGCCATGCCGCGAGCTTCGCGGGCGGGCCCCTGGCCGCCCTCATAGGACGAGAACGCGAACTCACCTCGTATCGAAGTGCGCTTGGTGGTCTCTATCTCACCGGCGCAGCAACGTTCCCCGGCGCTGGAGTCTGGGGAGCCAGCGGCCGCAATGTGGCCATGGCGGTACTCGCCGATGCTCGACAGCGCCGTGGAGGAATCCGGCACCGTCGATGATGGCGATGGTGACGTTGGAGCCGGGCTCGACTCTGCCTACCCTGGGGACATGTCGGGCACGCTTCGGCTGGGACGCCTCGCCGGAATTCCGGTGCTGGTCCACTGGAGTCTTCTCGTCATCGCGGGCTTGATCGCTTTGAACCTGGGCCAGGTCCTCAGCCCCGATGGTGGAGTGAGCGCTTGGTCGGTCATAGCAGCCGGCTTGGCGGCGGGTGCCTTCTTTGCGTCGGTGCTCGCGCATGAACTCGCCCATGCTTTGACCGCGCGTCGTTATGACGTCGGGACCGATTCGATCACCTTGTGGGCACTGGGTGGTGTCGCCCATTTGTCGAGCGAACCGCGAAGTGCGCGAGCCCAAGGCTGGATCGCTGTCGCGGGACCGGCGATGAGCCTGGTCCTGGGGGTCGTGGGCATCGTGGCCGCACTGGGACTTCATGCGCTGGGGGCGCCGGAGGAGCTCACCACGGTCACGGCATGGTTGGGAGTCATCAACGGCCTGCTTGCGGTGTTCAATCTGCTTCCCGGGGCACCCTTGGATGGAGGACGAGTCCTGGCCGCAGTGCGCTGGGGTCGCCATGGCGACCGCTACCGGGCCATGGAGGAGGCCGCCACCGCAGGACGCGTCCTGGGCTGGTCGATCGCTGGCCTCGGCATCTGGTTGCTGCTCTCGGGGTACAACGGACTCCTGATCGCGCTCAGCGGCGCGTTCATCGCCCTCAACGCCACCGTCGAGCGGGTGGGAGCCCGAGTCCGGCGACAACTCGGACCGGTGATGGTGGCTGATATCGCCCGCTTCGGACTCGCTCACACCTCGGCACACACCGATATCGACACGATCTTGTGGCAGCGTCAACGGATGGGACCGCCGCGAGTCGTCGTCGTGCTCGACGACGCGTCACGCCCGATAGCGCTCGCCACCGAGGACGATCTCTGGGATATCGATGCCACTCGACGCTCGATGACTCCGGTTGGCGAGGTCGCGATACCTCTCGACCGCATCGGCCATGTCACCCCCGACACCACCCTGGCTGAGGCTCTCAGCCAGATACAGCCCTCGCACCCGCTCCTGACCGTATGGCATCAGGATCGCCTGGTCGGTGTCGTTCCCGCAGACGTCCTGCGCGACCGGATCGAGCAGGCTCAGGCGTCTCGCACCGCGTCCTGACGGTCCACGACCGGGGCGGGCGAGCTCCACGGGAAGTTGATCCACAGGTCGGTACGACGCCAGACGTACTCGCATTGCACCAGTGAATGGGACTTCTCGTACAGGACCGCAGTGCGCACCTCGCCGACCTTGCCGGCACAGAACTCCTGCACACTGCGCAGGGTGTGTCCGGTGTCGGCGACATCATCGGCGATGAGAATCCGGGCATCGGCGAGATCGACGAAATCCGGAGCGGGAGGCAGGATCCGCGGCACCTCGAGACGCTCGTCCACACCGGTGTAGAACTCGACGTTCATCGTGTAGACGTTCTTCACTGCGAGCGCATAGCCCAGAGATCCCCCGATGAGCAGACCGCCACGTGCGATCGACAGGATCATGTCGGGCTCATAACCGTCATCAGCCACGATCTCGGCGAGTTGGCGCGACGCCGTGCCGAACGTCGCCCAGTCCATGATCTCTCGTTCGTTCGTCACGGTACCTCCACTGGTCCTCGCCGCTCGCGACCTTCATCCTCGCGCGTCGGTGCCGATCGGCCCGGTATCGACACCCATCGCATACGCGTTCTCGACCGAGGTCACTGCGTCGCGTCGCGACTACATCGCTGACGATGACCGCGATCAGGCCCCGACGAAGGGACAGTGTCGACAACCGCTGTCACAGCACCATTCGCGAGACGCCAAGAAGGCCGCCGTCATGACCGAAAGACCGCTCACCGGATCGCGATACGAGGATCGGCGCTTGCGCACCGCCTCGTGATGACGTTGCAGGATCTCCTCGCGATGGGGATGAGTCGGCGCGAGACGTCGAGGATGGGGTTCGGTGAGCCAGCCCGGACGGACGCGAGGCCCCTGACGTGGCATGTCGTCAGACACCGTTGCAAGGGTAGCGACACGGGCTCTCGGACCCGTCTACGATGGCGGCATTCCGGGCCTCGATCGTCATGGTCATCCGGATTTCGAGACACTAGAGTGCCCGGTAGTGATGTGGCATCCGTCACACCACCCGATTCACGCAGACCCAGGGGGACACATGAGGCGTTCGAATCCCATCCGCAAGCGCCCGAGGGCGGCGCTCGCTGGAGCGGCGGTGACCGCACTGGCGCTGATAGCGGCGTCCTGCGGCTCGAAATCCGACGACGTCACCGATGCGACCACGGCAACCACGCCGGCTACAGCCGCACCCGGTTCCACCGAGGCGCCAGCGACGACGACGTTGCCGCCGCCGACGACTGCGCCCGCACCCGAAATCGTTCCCGTCTATGGAGGACGTCTCGTGGTCGCCGGCGAGGCCGAGGTGTCCAATGGATGGACTCCGGAGGCGATGTCGTGTGACTCCTATTGCCAGATGCGCGCCCGGTCGTTCTACGACCCGCTCGCGGTCACCGACGAGAATCAGGAGCCGCAGGGCTTCCTGCTCGAAGCGATGGAGCCCAATGAGGACTACACCGTGTGGACACTCACGGTGCGCGACGGCATCACGTTCCATGACGGAACGCCACTCGACGCCGAAGCGGTCGTGTACAACCTGAACAGTGCCGGTAAGGGCATCTTGTTGATGGGTGCCCTGCGGGATCTGGCCAAGGACGCCAACGGCGACTTTCTGATCACAGCGACCGGCCCCATGACCGTCGAGGTCCGCACAGGTCGCGACGGAAATCCCGACAACGCCGTGTCCTGGCCGAGTTTCCCCTATGCGCTGAGCACCCAGTGGGGTCTGATGGCCTCGCCGACCTGGTTGCAGGCGGTCAAGGACGGGGCGGCAGCACCGACGGACGCTGTGGGTACGGGACCGTTCAAGTTCGAGAGTTACGCCCCTGGTGACAACCTGGTCGTGACTCGTAACGACAACTACTGGCTCACCAGTCCCGAAGGCGATCAGCTTCCGTATCTGGACGAGATCGAGTTCCGAGTGATCCAGGATTCCCAGACCCGCGGTCAGGCGCTGCGTGCCGGTGATGTCGATCTGATCGCCACGAGCGATCCGAATGTCATCGCGCCCTTCGATGGAGACGACGACTTCGTGCTCGCGGATCAGAACCGGTTCGGTGAAACCGGTTACATCATGTTCCACCTTGCCAAGGAGGGGCCGCTCCAGGACCAGTCGGTGCGATGCGCCTTGGCTCAGGCCGTCGACAAGCAGGAAGTGGTCGAGGTTCTCAACTCGGGCTACGCCGAGGCGGCCAATGGCCCGTTCTCGCCCGGCCAAGAGGGCTTCCTCGATGACAACGGGGCTCTCCCCTATGACCCCGAGGCCGCAGCCGCCGCAATCGAAGCCTACGAAGCCGCGAACGGGCCGGTGACGGTCAACTACTCGACCACCCCGACGGCGTCGAACCTCGCCACCGCCCAATACGCCCAGGAAGTCTGGGGCTCGATCGGTGTCGATGTGAACATCAATCAGATCGAACAATCGACTCTGATCACCAACGCCTTGTTGGGTTCACCGGACTTCGAGGCTTTCTTGTGGCGGAACCATGCGGGCCTCATCGTGGACCAGCAGAACTACTGGTGGCATTCGAAGGCGATCCTCCCCGGGTTCTCACTCAACTTCGGTCGTCTCACCGATCCGGTCATCGACGATCTGTTGGATCAGGCCCGCAGCGCAACCGATCCGGATGTTCGTCGGGGCTATGCCGAGGACATCAACCGACGCTTCGCCGAGCAGTGCTGGATCATTCCGTTGACGTTCACCAGGTGGGGAGTCATCTACGACCCCGCCGTGCAGAACATCGGACGGAGCCCCCAGGCCGACGGTGACGGTTTCCTGCGCGATGGCCAGGGCTTCCCCGGCCAGGTGTGGATGCAGTCGGTCTTCCTCGGAGACTGATGTCTCGGTGATGCCATGACCACTCGAGTGGTGTCGGAAGGTCCCGAGTGGGCCTTCCGACACCCCGAGCCGGCCGATGTCGAAGCCTGACGAGGAGTCCTGTGAGATACGCCCTCCAACGAATCGGTCAGTTTCTGATCGTGTTCGTGATCGTGACGTTCATCGTGCTCGTCGCGACGCGAGTCGGCAGTCAGGATCCCGCGCGGGATCTCGCTGGTGGCATTGCCAGCGATTCCGTGATCGCCCAGGTCAATGAGGATTACCCGTACCTCGACAAGCCCTTGGTGGTCCAGTACGGATATTGGCTCGGTGATCTCGTCACCGGTGACTTCGGACGGAGTTACACGCTCAATCAGTCGGCGATGGACATGTTCCAGCAACGGTTCCCACCGACCTTCTTCATCGGTTTCTGGGCGATCGCCATCGGGTTGCTCCTCGCCGTGCCGATCGGGGTCTACTCGGCGTATCGACGCGACGGCTGGTTCGACAAGATCGCCGCAAACACCTCCTTCGCCGTGATTTCGTTTCCTCCGTTGGTCATCGCGATCTTTCTGATGTACCTCGTGGCCGTGCGGACATCGGCTTTCCCGGTGGACTCCAACTACGTGGCACCTTGGGATTCACCCATCGACCACTTCCGAAACTTCTTTCTGCCGTCGACGGCCCTCGGGCTCGGTCTGGCGGCGATCTGGAGCCGACTTCTTCGCGCCGACATGATCCTCACTCTCCAGAGCGACTTCATCATGTTGGCGAGAGCCAAGGGAGTCTCACCTCGGAGAATCCTGTGGGTGCATGCTCTGCGAGCCTCGATCCTGTCGCTGATCACCAGCGTTGCGCTCCAACTCTCGGGACTCGTGGGTGGAGCTGTGGTCGTGGAGCAACTCTTCGCGATGCCCGGAATCGGTGATCGGCTGATCTTCGCAGTCCAGTCGAACGATCTCTTGACACTTCAGGCCATCACCGCCGCCTTGGTCGGGATCGTCGTGGTGGTGAATCTGAGCGTGGACCTGCTCTACAGCGTGGTCGACCCCCGGATCCGAGCGGCCCGATCTCTGAGGTGATGACATGACCGTGATCGAGACCCCGACCGAGGTGACGAACCCGGACCCAGACCAGACACCGGCAAGGCGACGGCGTCGTCGCCGGCCGTCGCTGGCCATGTCATTTGCTGTGATCTGGTTGGGAACTCTCAGTTTCCTCGCGGTCTTTGCGGATCTGCTCCCCTTCGTTCGGTCCACGAGCCGGGTTCGGGGAGCCGGCAACTTCGCGTTCGGGCCCGGGGCCGAATTCTGGTTCGGATCGGACCAACTCGGGCGCGACGTCTTCGCGCGCTGTATCTACGGCGCTCAGATCTCATTGCGGATCGCATTGTTCTCGATCCTCACTGCTCTCGTCATCGGTGGCGGCCTCGGCCTGATCGCGGGCTACTACCGCGGGTGGGTGGATCGGATCGTGTCGACGATCATCGATGTGCTGCTCGCCTTCCCTGCTCTCATCATCGCCTTGTTGATCGTGCAGCGGACCGACGCCTTGTCGGATCAGATCCCTGACTCCTTCGGATGGTTGTCGCGAACCTGGGCCATCACGTTCGTCTTGGCGATCCTGGCCATTGCACCTCTGGCTCGTATCGTGCGCGCTCAGACGTTGAGCCTTCGCGAACGCGAGTTCGTGCTCGCCGCTCGCAGCCTCGGTGCCCGAGATCGCCGCATCATCTTTCGTGAGATCCTTCCCAACCTCGTGCCAGCGATGATGTCGGTTCTGTTCATCGGAGTCGCGGTGCTGCTCGTGGCCGAAGGGGCCTTGGCGTTCCTGGGCTACAGCGTCAAGAGTCCCACCCCGACATGGGGACTGTTGATCTCTGAAAGCCGTCAACGCATCGAAGAGGCCTGGTGGGCGACGATCATGCCCTGCATCATGATGTTCGGCACCGTGTTGTCGTTCAACCTGATCGGAGATCGCCTTGCTCGGCGTTTCGACATCCGAGAGGCCACGTTGTGAACCCGACTCAGGCCTCACACCGTCCTGCTGACGGCACTCTTCTCGAGGTCCGAGACCTCACGACTCATTTCGACACTCCACGGGGACGCGTCAGAGCCGTCGACGGCGTCAGTCTGTCGTTGGACCGAGGTCGTGCTCTGGGCATCGTGGGTGAGTCCGGTTCGGGAAAGACTGTTCTGTCTCGCTCGATCATGGGACTCTTGCCCCGCCGCGGGACCCATCGAGGCGGTGAGGTGCTGTTCGAAGGCCGGGCGATCCAGGACCTGTCGCCCAAGGCGATGCGCAGCATCTGGGGCCGCGAGATGGCCATGATCTTTCAGGATCCGATGTCCTCGCTCAATCCGTTGATGCGCATCGGAAAGCAGATCACCGAGCCTTTGTCGGTTCATCTCGGAATGTCCAAGACCACGGCCCGCGAGACCGCAGTGCGGCTGCTTCAGGACGTGCGTATCCCCGAGGCGGAACGTCGACTCGACCAGTACCCCCACGAGTTGTCGGGAGGAATGCGCCAGCGAGTCATGATCGCGATCGCGCTCGCGTGTGGACCTGCAGTTCTGTTCGCCGACGAACCCACCACCGCGCTCGACGTGACCGTGCAAGCTCAGATCCTGACCTTGCTCGGGGAACAACGACGTGACCGCAACATGGCTCTCGTTCTCGTCACCCATGACCTCGGAGTCGTTGCCGGACACACCGACGAGATCGCAGTCATGTACGGGGGCAAGCTCGTCGAACGGGCCCCGACCACAACGCTGTTCACGAGTATGCGGATGCCCTACACCCAGGCGCTGTTGCGCAGCATCCCGCGACTGGACCAACCCAGTCATCATCGCCTGACCGCGATCCCGGGACGTCCGCCGGATCTCGTGGCACCCCCGGCGGGATGCCGGTTCGCGCCTCGCTGCGAACGCGCCCAGGACCGGTGCCACCGCGAGGATCCACCCTTGGTCGCAGCCGATCGTCCTGACCATGTGTTCGCGTGTTGGTATCCCCTCGAGGATCAGGACCGCGCCC
Organism: uncultured Ilumatobacteraceae bacterium; assembly: GCA_964471865.1. Taxonomy (GTDB): domain Bacteria; phylum Actinomycetota; class Acidimicrobiia; order Acidimicrobiales; family Ilumatobacteraceae; genus CAYMUC01. Next base: position 25,307 of record CAYYHU010000017.1, read on the forward strand.
AGATGGGCACGGTCCCCGTCGAGATCTCATCACCCCCAGCCGAACCGGCACCGAGCCTGAGCGACGGAGCGAACTGATGGCTGGCACCGGCGACGCTCATCTGCGCCTCGATCGCGATCCGTTGCTTCGAGCCCACAACCTCGTCATGGAGTTTCCCGTCGGGCGAACCGGGCTCAAGGTGAATGCGGTATCAGGCATCAGTCTCGACGTCTTGCCCGGAGAGACACTCGGTCTCGTTGGCGAAAGCGGATGTGGGAAATCGACCACGGGCCGCTCCCTGATGCAACTCCCCCGTCCCACATCGGGAGAAGTCCACTTCGACGGGGTCGAACTGACACGGCTGTCGGGCAACGAGCTGCGCGCGGCCCGCACCACCATGCAGATGATCTTCCAGGATCCGGTGTCCTCGTTGAACCCGCGCCGCAAGGTTCGCGACATCGTCATGGAGCCGCTCAACATCTGGAACCGGGGTACGAAACAGGAACGTTCAGCGCTCGTCGATCGGGTTCTCGAGGAGGTGGGAATCGATCCGGCACGAGCTGCCGAAAGCCAACCGCACCAGTTCTCGGGAGGCCAATGCCAGCGGATCTCCATCGCGCGTTCCCTCGTTCTCGACCCACGTCTGATCATCTGCGACGAACCCGTATCCGCACTCGACGTCAGCGTCCAAGCCCAGGTTCTGAACTTGCTCGAAGATCTCAAGGCGTCCTACGGACTGACGTTGGTGTTCATCGCTCATGACCTCGCGGTGGTCAAGAACGTCTCGGACCGCGTCGCGGTCATGTACCTGGGGAAGCTCTGCGAGGTCGCTCCCTCAGATGCTTTGTACCTGTCGCCAGCCCACCCGTATACCGAAGTGTTGATGGCCGCGATACCCGTGGCCGATCCCTTCGTGGTCCCCGACGCGCACCGCATCGCCGGTGAACCTCCCTCCCCGGTTCTGCCTCCACCCGGATGTCGTTTCCATCCTCGATGCCCGGCGGCTTCGGACCGGTGCCGCGTCGAGGAACCCGTCATGCGTGAGGTCGCCGAAGGCCATTTCGTGGCGTGTCATCATCCCCTTCACGGTGGTGACGCCCCCGAGGTGCCGGTGTCCGTGTCGACGACCACGGTCTGAGCGACCTCGGTCCACTCGATCCTCACCGATTTTCGAATCGCGGTGGGCGCCGTTCGAGAAATGCCGCCATGGCCTCTCGATGGTCCTCGCTGAAGGTCGCCATGATCTGTTGGCGGTTCTCGTATTCGATCGCGGTGGCGAGAGCGGGGATCTCGAGCGCCGCCCACATCCCTTCTTTGGTCAACGCAACTCCGAAAGGGGCGTTCTCCATCACCAGACCAGCCTTGGCGAACGCAGCGGCCACCACGTCCTCGGCAATATCGACGACGAGACCGATCCGCAATGCTTCCTCGGCGTCGACGAGACGTCCCGTCAACATCATCTCCTGAGCCCGAGCGGCCCCGACCAGACGGGGAAGCAGCCAACTCGTTCCGATATCGCAGGCTGACAGCCCGATACGGATGAATGCCGCATTGAACCGAGCTGTCGGTGAGGCCAGGCGAATATCGGATCCGAGCACGAGAGCGAATCCCCCGCCGGCAGCCGGCCCGTTGACCGCAGCGATCACCGGTTGGGGTATCGACCGCAGATGGGTGATCAACGAGGCGATATGACGCTGGACTGCCAGACCGGCCTGCGGTTTGCCGCCTTGAGGCGCCCCTGGTGCAGTGCCGTATCCCGAGATGTCGAGGCCCGCACAGAACCCTCGTCCGGCTCCGGTGAGGATCACGACCCGAGCGCTCGAATCGATGGCGATCTCATCAAGGGTGCGATGGAGGCCTTCGACGAGATCGGCCGTCATGGCGTTGAGAGCATGGGGACGATTGAGAGTCACGAGAACCACGCCATCGCGGGGACGGCTCACCAGTACCGGGGTGTCGACATCGCTCATGGCATCACCGTATTGCGCCACACCCACTAGATACGGTCTGGGGATGGCCACCGTGTTCTCTGGAACGACTCCGACGTTCGCGTCAGCCCCGGAGACCTCGATCACCGTGGCTGGATGCCTCGCCGACCATCGAGGCACCCTCGACGCCCTCACCGTCGGGCGCTACGACCCCACCGCCGGATGGCGTGGTCCCCACTGGTGGAGAGCGACATACACCCCCGATGGTCCTGGCACCCTGCAACTCCTCGACACCTCTCAGGGCGTCGCGGCGCGGACCTACGGGCCAGGAGCACACTGGCTCGAGTCGATGTGGCCCGAACTGCTCGGCGTGGCCGATCGACCCGAGGTGACCTGGGTGTCGCATCCGGTGGTCGACCGAGCCCGCCGCCGGGTGCCTCTGCCCCGGTTCGGCCGCACCCGCACCCCGTCCCACGATCTCCTCCCCGTCATCCTCGCTCAACGGGTGACCGCGCGCGAGGCCGCCCGCCAATGGCGCAGCCTGTGTCGACATCTGGGAGAACCCGCTCCCGGACCCCACGGTGATCTCCTCCTTCCACCCGAACCCCAGCGGCTCCTCAGACATCCGGCATGGTGGTATCACAAACTCGGAATCGAGTCCTCCCGCGCCGAGGCCCTTCGCACCGTGGGGCGACATGCGCCCCGCCTCGACCGTCGTGACCCTGAGGACCCTGACGGTGGTCGAGCCTGGCTCGAACTACTCCCCGGAATCGGACCCTGGTCGAGTGCCCATGTCGCCCAGATCTCCTGGGGCGATCCCGATGCTGTGATCGTGGGAGATTTCTGGCTTCCTCATCTGGTCGTACGCGCCTTGTCGGGGCGAGCCCGCGGTTCCGATGCCGAGATGTTGTCCCTGCTCGCGCCCTGGACCGGTCAGCGCGCCCGCGTCGTGCGCCTCCTTGCGGCTGCCGGCCATCGAGTGGAACGGCGCGGTCCAGGACGACGGCTGGCCCCGATCGAACCGGGATGAGCCGTGCCCTTCGCAGCCCTCGAACGCCGGAGCGTCGAAGAAGGTTTCTGATAGTTTCGCCCGGCGACCGTCACCGGTCGGGGGCTATGACGACAATGGACCATCACCCCGTGGCCGGACTCGAGTCCGAAAGACTGCGCTCGGAGTACCGGTCGGCGGTCATCAGCGGCCTGTTGGCACTGGTGATCTCGCGCCTCGGCGTCATCGTCGCTGGTGGAGTGCGTGCTTCCCAACGCGTCGTCGATGCCAACCTCGCCGGTCTCGAACGCCCCCGATCAGCGACCGGTTTCATCAGTGAATTGCTGACCTCATGGGACGGGCTCTGGTATCTCGAAATCGCTCGGTCGGGATATCCGCGTTCGGTTCCTCCCGAGGTCACCTATTTCGACGTCGAAGCGCGCGCAGCGTTCTTCCCCCTGTTCCCCCAACTGGTCTCGATTCTCGATCGGCTTCTTCCCGGTGGAGACACCATCGCCGTGTTGGTACTCAACCTCGGACTCTCGGTCGCAGCCGTGCTTCTCGTGGGGGCGCTGGCCCGACGGTATACAGGCGACCCGGTCACCGTTCGACGGTCGATGGTCCTCTTTGCGGTGTTTCCGGGCTCCTTCGTGTTGTCGTTCGCGTATGCCGAAGCCTTGCTGATCGTGCTGGCCGCGGGCTGCCTGATCGCACTCCATGACCAGCGTTGGCTCCTGGCTGGCATCCTGGCCGCCTTCGCCACCGCCACCAGGCCCAATGGGGTTGCGCTCGTGGCGGCGGTCGGGGTCGCTGCCTGGCTTCACTACCGCCGGGATCATCCCGAGACGAGAAGACAACGCTGGCGAGTACTCGCTGCGGTGGCCATGGCCCCGATGGGATTCATCGCCTTCCAGATCTTCTTGGCGGTGCACACCGGTGAAACCGGGGTCTGGTTCCGAGTCCAACGCGAGGCCTGGGAGGAAGGAACCTCGTTCGGGGTCACTGCGGTATCGAACACGATTGGATTCGTGACCGACCCGTTCGGATCGCCCACCAATGCCATCACCGCCGCGACCGTCGCGGCTGCCATCGTGGCCGTCTGGGCGGCTCGACGCTGTCCCCTGCCCGCTCCGGCGATGGCGTACAACGCCGTAGTCCTTGCACTGATGGTGATTCCAGCCACGGTGACGGCGCGTCCTCGGTTCCTGTTCACCGCCTTTCCCCTGGTCATCGCGGTTGCTGCCTGGTGGCCTCGCCGCCCCGAACGCGACGGCTGGGATGTCATGATGGTCGCCTGCGGAATCGGCCTGGTCGGCCTGAGCGGTCTCTACGGAGCCTTGGGAGCCATTCCGTGATCGCACGGTGGCGTCGCCACCGGTCACGCATCGAGGTGGCGCTACTCGTCGCCCTGGCGATGATCCCACCCCTGGTCTCGTCACCAGGTCGCATGCCAGCCGACACCAAGTTGTATCTGTACTTGGATCCGCTCCGCCTGGTCAGCGACGCCCGCTGGTCCTGGGATCCCCGCCAGATGGCGGGATGGGTTCCGCATCAATCGATCAGCTATCTCTGGCCGTCAGGGCCCTGGTACGTCCTGGCTGATCTCGCGCGACTTCCGGATTGGATCGCGCACCGACTCTGGATCGGGATCCTGCTCGCCAGTGCCGGTTGCGGAGCGCGTTGGGCTGCACGCCACCTCGGCCTGGGCCCCACAGCCGCGATGATCGCCGCTGTCGTCTATCAGACCTCCCCGTATGTGGTCCCCTACATCTCGCGAACCTCGTTGATGTTGGCGCCCTACGCGGCATTGGGATGGCTCATTGGCCTCACCATCAGAGCTGCACGTCGCGGAAGCTGGCGGGATCCGGCTCTGATCGCGCTCGTCGTAGCCACCGTGGGAGCTCCCAACGCCACCGCGACAGCCATGATCGCTCCCGCTCCCGTGTTGTGGCTGCTCATCGCCGCAGCCCAACGCGAGATCTCCTGGACACGAGCCGCGGCGACTACGGCGAGAATCGCGGCTCTCAGTCTGGCCGTCTCCGCCTGGTGGATCTCGATGCTGGCAGTCCAAGCCCGATACGGCGCCGATGTCCTCGCCTACTCCGAGACGCTCGAAGCGGTGTCGTTGACCGCCTCGAGTACCGAAGTTCTTCGAGGCCTGGGCTACTGGTTGTTCTACATCCGCGATGCCTTTGAGTATGCGACGACCGCGTCGATGGAGTACCAGGCGTCCACGCTCACCATGGCGAGTTCGCTGGCGGTGCCTCTCGTCGGCCTCATCGGGCTCAGCGGTGTGCTGGGCGGTTCATGGTCCCAACGCCGATACGCGGCGGTCCTGCTCGGAGTCGGCGTCGTTCTCGCCGTGGGAGCGTTTCCGATCTACGACCCCTCACCACTCATGTCTCCCCTGGCCGAGGCTCCGCGTTCGACTCTGGCTCTGGCTGTGCGTTCGAGCACCCGCGCCCTCCCGCTCGTCGCGATGGCGCTGGCCCTGGGCGCGGGTCACGGGGTCACTCGTCTGGGAACGATCCTCGCGCATCGTGGGCCCCGACCCATGGCGTTCATCGGTCGTCGAGGGGTTCTTGCCGGAGCGATGATGGGTCTCGCGGTGGTCAACCTCCCGATCCTGTGGACCGCCGGGTTCGTGGATCCCGCCCTCGATCGCGATGCCGACGTGCCGTCGGCATGGACCGAGGCTGCTTCGTATCTCGATTCGCTACCCCCCGGCCGTCGGGTGCTGCAGATCCCTGGAGCCGAGTTCGGGGCGTTTCGATGGGGGTACACCGTCGATCCACCCCTTCCCGGCTTGACGAACCGCTCGGTGGTCACCCGAGATCTTCTGCCCTTGGGATCTCCCGCGGCCATGGATCTCCTCTACGCCTTCGACGACCGCATCCAGACAGGAATTCTTGAACCCGACTCGATCGCACCGATCGCTCGCCTTCTGGGCGCGGATGTCATCTGGCTGACCAACGACGCAGCCTTCGACCGCTTCTCCACGGCGCGTCCCGAACCCCTCGCCGCCCTCGTCAGTTCCGCTCCTGGACTCGGCACGGTCCGCTCCTTTGGCGAACCGCAGGTGAATCGGGCCGAACGCAACACTCTCGACACGATCGATCTCGTCGACTCGACCGTGGGACAGCCCCTGCCAATGGTCCAACTCGTCGAGGTCCTCGATCCGGTCGAGATCCTGCGGACCAAAACCGATGTGGTCGTGCTCGCTGGATCAGGCGACGGCGTGGTCGATGCTGCAGCGGCTGGTCTCATCGACGGCCACGAACTCGTGTTGTACGCCGGTTCTCTCGAGGCATCCGAACGCCCCGACTGGCTGACCAGCGCAGATCGGGTCATCGTGACCGATACCGATCGCATCCGCGCCCATCATTGGCGTAGCTCCCAGGATGTCTGGGGTTACACCGAAGACATCGCTGGAACCGGTGGGGTCCTTCGAGCCGTGGATGGTGATCAACGCCTCCCGATCACCGAGCGGGACCGCCTCGCCGAGCAGACCTACGCCCGCCAAGTCGGGGCGGTGCGGGCCACTGCGACGAGCTACGGCAGTTTGTTCTCGTATCAACCCGAACATCGGCCTGTTGCCGCGATCGATGGTGTCCTCGATACCGCGTGGCTGGTGGGGACTCGCACCGATCCCGTCGGAGAGGTCCTCCAACTCGATGTCGCGACCCCGGTGGACCATGTCGAACTCGTTCAGTCCCTCGATCCCCTGGCCGGGCGATGGATCGACAGCGTGGAGATCCGAACCGATACCGCCGCACCAGTCGCGTTGGCTCTCACCGAGTCCTCGCGAACCCCGGCGGGTCAACGTGTCGACCTCGCACCCGGAACCCGCCGGGTCGAGGTGGTGATCACCGCCACAGCGTCTGTGGGCAACGAGTTCCAACACTGGGATCCTGTCGGGTTCGCGGAGATCCGCGTCCCTCAAGGTCCTGTGACCGAAACCGTCGTCATCGCCGCACCAGCCCTGACCGAGACTCCGGTCACGACTCCACTCGACATCATCGTCACCAGGTGGCGAGTCGGACCCCATGAAACCGGACGCGAGGACCCCGAACCCTCGATATCGCGACTCGTGCCCCTCGGCAGTAGCCGCAGTTTCGACGTCTCGATCTCAGCTCGAATCGCTGCTCGGGCCCCCGATGACATCCTCGCCAACCTGCTTGGCCTTGACGACGCGGTGGCGAATCGTCGACTCACCGGAGATCCTGCGTCGGGGGCATGGTCGGCGATCGACGCCAACCCCGACACCGCATGGCGACCACCCCTGGACGGTTCCGTGAACGCGACGATCGCGATCCGGTTGGCACCGAGGTCGACTGTGTCCGAGATGACGCCGCTGACACTTCGTCAACGTCTCGACGATCGAACCTCGAGAATCACCCGGGTCGCGTTGACCCTCGATGGAGCGGATCTCGGCACCTTCGAGGTTCCCCCACCCGACGCCCAGGGAACATCGACACTGGATCTCGACCCCGCAGTGCTCCAGCAGGGATCGGAACTGTCTCTCGAGATCGTCGCGGTCGAGCCGGTCATCACCCTCGAGCCAGGAACCGCGGTGGCAGTCGAGTTACCCACCGCCCTGGCCGAGATCAGCGGAGCGACCATCCCGGTCCGCCCGGTGGACCCGAACCGTCGAGTCGAGATGGGATGTCGCGACGACCTCATCTCCATCGACGGGCTCGGTCTGCCCGTGCAGATCGTCACGACGCTCGATGATGTGTGGAACGACCGACCGGTGACCATCAGGCGCTGTGGCGACGCGGCGATCACTCTGGGACCCGGGCCCGTGACCCTGACGAGTGCTCCCGGGCTTCGCCACGGGGTCGACATCGATCGGATCCTGTTGAGCTCCCCCTCTCAGCCTCTCGAGATCGCTCCTGGCACCCCCGGGGCGACACTCGCCTCGCTCGACGAGTCCCCCAATGGTGCCAGCTCCAACCCGAACACCGTGGAGGGCACGCAACGCATCGAGGTCCCCCGTCGGGACCGCACTGCGATCACTGCCCGAATCGGTCCCTGTCCCCAGGGGTGTTGGTTCGTTCACGGGGAGGGATACAACCGGGGTTGGACTGCACAGTTCGCCGGGCGATCTCTGGGTTCGGGAAGCCTGGTCGACGGTGGATTCAACGGATGGTGGCTCGAGCCGTTCGACTCGGTCTCCACGATCACTTTGTCATTCGGTCCCCAACGATTCGCCGATCTCGGATTGATCATCTCCGCGCTTGCGATCCTGGTGTGCGTGGGGCTCGTGATTCGCCGCCCGAGGTCGCCTCGTCCCCGGTCGATGGACGGTGATGACCATGAGTTCGAGACGGCTCCTCGCGACATCATCGACCCCGGTGACAGCCAGGCGGAAGTGGGCGAGGACGACTCGGCATCGACGCGACCGCGACGGGTCATGGTCACCGCCGTGGTGGCGGCCCTCGGTCTCGGCGTGGGATCGGGCTATGCAATTCGATGGGACTGGGGCGCGATCGTCACGGTGATCGCCCTGGGCGCAGTCCTGATCCGCCGGCCTCACTGGTGTGGACATCTCGCCGTCACCGCAGCCGCGGTCGGCGCAGTGGTCATGCTGATGCGCATGCGCGCCAACCGTGAACTACCAGGGCCGCTGTGGCCGGAGCAGTTCATCGATCTCCACCGGCCCGGACTCGTCGTCGTCGCGCTCGTCATGGCGTCCACCATCTCGATGAGACCGCCGTCCCGAGGTGAGACATCATGACTGGGACCCATCGCTGTCTCGGGGTGGTGGTGCCCTGCTTCAATGAAGAAGCGACCATCGCCAGACTCGTGGACCGGGTGCTCGCATCACCCTGGGTGGCTGAAGTGATCATCGTGGACGACGGATCCACCGACGCCACCCCCGAACGTCTCGGTGAGATCACCGACGAGCGCGTCCGCATCATCACCCAGGCCCACAACCGCGGCAAAGGCGCGGCGGTGCGGGCAGGATTCGCTCAGGTGAGCACTCCGTATGTGATCGTCCAGGACGCCGATCTCGAATACGACCCCGCCGACTATCCGTTGATGCTCGAACCCCTCCTCAGCGGGCGTGCCGATGTCGTCTATGGGTCACGCTTTCTCGGAGGCCGTCCCCATCGGGTGCTCTACTTCTGGCATTCGGTCGGAAACCGCTTTTTGACCTTGGTGTCGAACATGTTCACGGATCTGAACCTCACCGATATGGAGACGTGTTACAAGGCCTTTCGCACCGAGGTCGCCCAGGGACTCGATCTGCGCGAGGACCGCTTCGGGGTCGAACCCGAGATCACCGCCAAGGTCGCCCGGGGCGGCTGGCGGGTGTACGAGGTCGGAATCTCCTACGCCGGGCGCACCTATGCCGAAGGCAAGAAGATCAACTGGCGCGATGGCGTCGCGGCCTTGGTGTGCATCCTGAGATACTCACCGTTATGGGACCGGCGGCGGATTCGACACCGATGACCGCCTCGGGTTCGATGTCGACGTCCACGGGCGCAGCGACGGGCAACCTCGGGGCGCGCTGGGGGCATCTTCCCGCGCTCGACGGGTTGCGGGGATTGTCGGTGATGGGCGTGTTGTTCTTCCATGCCGGACACTTGTCGGGTGGTTTCTTGGGCGTAGACGCGTTTTTCGCTCTGTCGGGATTTCTCATCACCACCTTGTTGATTCGTGAAGCCGAACGCTCCAGTCGGATCGATCTCGTCGGGTTCTGGGGCCGACGTCTGCGCCGTCTGCTGCCCGCAGTCGTGGTGTTACTCGTGGTCACGATGCTGTGGGCGCGATGGTTCGGCTCGAGCGCCGAATGGGACGGAGTCCGTCGTGACGGCCCCTGGGCCCAGGCCTATCTCGCGAACTGGAATCAGATCGCGTCCTCGGACGGCTACTGGGACTCCTTCGCCTCACCACCATTGCTCGGCCACCTGTGGAGCCTGGCGATCGAAGAGCAGTTCTATGTGGTGTGGCCTGTGGTGGTCGCGATGCTGTGGCGATGGATACCACGACCCCAGATCGCGTTGTTGGCCGTCTCGCTGGCGGGGATCGGTGCCTCGGTGCTCACGATGATCCTGCTCTACGACGGAGGAGATCCGACCCGGGTCTACATGGGAACCGATACGCGGGCCTCGTCGATCCTGGTGGGAGTCGCTGCGGCAACGGCGCCAGCGAGTCGGTTGTGGACTGCGATCGTCAACCGGTGGCGCACTCTGGCTGATGGAGTCATCGTGGCTGGTCTGGTGGTGCTGGCGTGGATGTGGTGGAGCGTCGACGGCTCGAGTGCCGGATCGCTGTATCGCGGAGGTCTGGCGCTGCATTCGACCCTCACCACCGTGATCGTGGCCCTCGTCGCTCATCGATCGCTAGAGATCTCGACGGATTCACCAACTGCGTCCCCGACCCCATCGGGAACTGGTCGCGGGGTGATCACCAGGGCGCTTGGATGGCGACCTCTGGTCATGGTGGGGACGCTGTCGTATTCGCTCTATCTCTGGCATTGGCCGGTCTATGCAGTGATGTCACCGGAGCGAACCGGATGGTCGGGGTGGGACCTCACCGGGGCCCGTCTCGGGGTGTCCACGGTTCTCGCGGTGGCCTCCTACGCCCTGGTCGAACGACAGGTTCGGTTCGAATGGCGGTGGGCACATGGCCGCCAGGGACGGTGGGCATTCGCAACGTCGATGCTCGCGCTCGGTGCGTTCTGGGTGGCGACACCGCTCCCTCGAACCGAGATCGCTGGTTTCGACCCGACGACGATCACCCTGGCTCCCACCACCCCGAGCACCCCGACGACGGTGACGACACCGGTCGCGAACCCGAATGGGACATCTCCGAGCCCGACGCCCGACCCGACCCCTACGTCACCCGAGCCGAGCGTGACAGCGAGTGTGGCGCCGACCACCACGACCTTGCCGGTCCAGTTCCTCGGCTCTCGCGCCATGTGGCACGGCGATTCGATCGCTTTCGATGCGTCATTGGCAGTTCTCGCCGCGCTCAACGCGTCGGGAGTGGCCACCGACACCATCGCATTCCCGGGGATCCGTCTCACCGAGTACGAGGATGGACGAGATCGGTTCGCTCTGATGATCGAACGCATCGAGGAGTGGCAACCCGATGTGTTCATCCATCAACTGTCGGTATGGGATGCCGGACGCAGTGACGCCGAACAACTCGAAGCTCTCGACACCTTCTGGTCCATTCTCGACGAACGCGGCATCGCGTTGGTGATCGTGACGGCTCCCGTGGTCACCGAGGAACTCTCCGATCCGGGAATGGCCCGCCTCGTCGATGCCACCACTGCGCTCGCTTCCCGACATCCCGATCGCATCCTGGTTCTCGATCAGACACCGGTGTTCGGCGACGAGTTCGAACGCGATGTGGATGGCGACGGCATCCCCGAACGCAAACCCGACGGTGTGCATCTGTGCCCTTCGGGTGCGGCGCGCATCGCAGCATGGTTGCTCGAATCCCTCGCACCTCACCTCGCCGCTCTGGATCCTCAGCCCCCCGAGGTCTGGGCCACCGGGGACTGGGTGACCGACATCCGTTACGACGACCCCCGCGGTGCGTGTTCGTCGAGTTGACCACCAGATGCCCGTCCCATCCGAGACAGCCCCCATCGGGTGACGAGCAACATCGATTCCACGATGATGCGCCCCGACATCTTCGACTGGCCTCGGATCCGATCGGTGAACACGATCGGAATCTCGACGACGCGATGGCCGTGACGCGACATCCTCCAGACCACCTCGGTCAAGAAGGCATACCCCTCGGCGGTGGTGGACTCGATGTCGACGTCACGTAACGCGCCAGCACGATAGGCCCGGTACCCCGAAGTCGAATCTCGGACCCCGGTTCCCAGCACCGCGGCGGTGTAGCGGTTACCCCACCGCGACAACCAGCGCCGCGACCAGGACCAATGTCGGGTGCCCCCACCGGGAACGTACCGGGATCCGATGACGAGATCAGCACCCTCGTCGATCGCGGCGATCAACCGGGGCAGGTCCTCGGGATCGTGACTCGCGTCCACGTCCATCGACACCACGACCGTGTCGTCGTCGCTCTCCCCCACGGCGACAGAAAAACCATGACGGTACGCGCTGCCCAGACCGACCTTGGCCGGACGCCGCAGAACCATCACCCCACCGATCTCGGAACCGACGGCATCGGCTCGATCCGCCGTACCGTCGGGACTGGCGTCGTCGACGATCAGAATGTCGGCCTCGGGAAGCGAGCGCCGCACCGCGGTCAAGAAGTCGGCGATGTTGTCGATCTCGTCGTAGGTGGGGGCGACGACGATGATCCGTGAGGGCTCCACAGCGGTCATGACGCCACCGCCAGAACCCGACCCACCCGCGCCCATCCGAGTTCGCTCAACACTCCGGGTTCGCTACGGACCGTCACCTGGCCGTCGATCTCACAGTTTTCGCGCACCTCACAGGGCATCCGCAGGGTTCCACCATCACCGAGAATCCATGAGACATCGATCACCCTCCACGATGACGGCGCCTCGATCATCGTGGCCGAGGGCGCCACCAGAACGAGTTCGACGTTGGCAGCCGCCACATCGCGACACAACGGGTCCGGATCCATCACCACGACGTCGACGGTCTCTGGATCGACATCGCCCAGACCGCACCAGCCTCCCGGTACCGAGACGAGTTCGAGTTCCCAACCGAGTTCACGAACCCCTGGCCCCATCGCTTCGGCTTGACCCTCGACGCTTGCGGCCACCGCCACGACCAGCATCGGCATCCGACCCTGCAACGAGGGCCAGGCCACCGCGCCAGCACCGATCCCGATCATGACGGCGATCACCGCCACTGCGACGCCTCGCCGCCACCCCGACCCGTATCGGGTCGATCCATCCGAGCGGTCATCGGTACCGCTCGGGTCATTCATCGTTCGCGCCTGAGATCCATGGGCGCCTCGCCCGTTGTCGAACCTCGGAGGCGAACACTGCCGCGATTCCACTCGCGGTGGCATCCCAGGTGAGCTGGGCGGCACGTTCACGGGCTGCGGTGCCCAGATGGTGACGTCGATCATGATCGAGGAGCACATCCGCGAGCGCCGATCCGAGCCCCTCGGGGTCGACGAGCACTCCGGTGGTTCCGTCGATGACCGAACAGCGGTGGCCGCCGATATCGGTGGCCACCGCCGGTGTCGCGCACGCTCCCGCCTCGGTCAACGACAGTCCCCAGCCTTCGGCGAGGGATCCACTCGTCACCACCCAGGCTCGCCGATACTCGGCCCGTAACCCGTCGCGGTCGAGACGACCGGTGAACGTGATCCAGTCCCGAGCCCCCCAACGCGCCACCTGGGCTTCGAGATCACCGAGCAATGGCCCCTCCCCGACGATGCGCAACTCGAGGGTGGGAACTCGTTCACGGGCGCGAACACAGGCATCGATGACGAGTTCGAACCGCTTCACGGGAGCGAGTCGCCCCACGGCCACGACCGTGGGGCGCTCGCCTCGGCCCCGTTCATCGGGGGTGAAGAACGCGTCGACACCATTGTCGACGGCATGGACTCGCTCTGGGGGCATTCCCAACCCGACGAGATCACCGCGAGTCGCCTCCGATGGCGTCACGACCGTGCTGCCTCGATAGAAGCGTGGCGCGATCGAGGATTCCAGAGTTCGGCCCAGGGCCGCGATCGGCGCAGGCAGAATCTGATTCCACATCGGACCGTGGACGTGATGGAAGATCACGAGTCGAGGGCCTCGCCACCACCATGGCGACATCCACGGCATCCCGTTCCAGATTTCGATGAGCGCATCCCCATGACCGGGGCGGCGAAGAACCTCGGCGGCCACCCCCCGAGGGAACACCGTCATCCGACCGCCGCGGCGGGTGACGTCGAGTCCTCCTCGACGAGTTCGCTCGGGGCGACCGGGCGCGTGCGAGGTGCGTATGTGAATCCTCAATCCGGCATCAGCCCAGCGCGAGAACACCTCCTCGGCATGGCGTTCGGACCCTCCGGCGTCAGGATCCTCGAGATCCCGCCAGGCCACCGCGTGCACGGTCTCGACGCCGTGACGACGGATCACGTCGATCCAGCGTTGAAGTTCCTCCCCCGACACGACGTCGAACCCTACTGTGGGACCCGGCTGTGAGACCTCGATCACCTCGGGTGATGGTGTCCCCTGCCCAGGGGCATACCGAGAGGCGGACTCGAGGTACCCACCGTCGTGATCTCCGGCCCCTAATCTCGATGGTGGTGTCCGAGGCGTCGTCATCGGGGTCTACGAACCCGAATCCGTCGATGTCATCTCGCTCATGGCGCCTTCGAGCCATCTCGGGGCTCACCGCGTCGTTGGGCGGTATCGCGGCAAGTGGCCATCAAGCCCATCGCGTCACCGGTGCAGAGCTCGGAGTGCTGTCCACGGTGTCCACCATCGCTGTGGTGATCGCCGCCGTGGCGGCCGGCGGGTGGCTCGCCGAGCGAACCGAGACCTCCTCAGGGGCAGTGGCGTTCTCGAGACCTGCAGGGATGCTCGCGACCGGACTGGTGTGGTGGTGGCTGGCTCTGGGCGTCACCGCGGTGGCGGTATCACCCTCGGTGTCAGGTGGGACCTGGTTGGCTGCAGCCGGCTTCATGAGTACCGATGCACAGCGAACGGCGCCGGCGGGACTCGCAGTGATGACCGATCTGCAATGGGCGATACCCCTCGCCCTGCTCACCGCGATCGCTGTCATCGTGCTGACGCGCTCTCGACGCCGTGGCCTGGTGGCGATCGACGACTCCACGGTCGAGAACCGGGGGGTGGGATGTCTCCTATGGCGCCTCGCCGACGCAGTGACGCTGGTCGCGCCCGGTCTGGCGTTGGTGCAGGGGCCGGTGATGATCATGGTGGCGCGCCAACACCGAGATGCCTTCGTGGACGCCGCAGTCGCAGAGTGGGACCAGACACTGACGGCGCCAGCGTTTTTCGGATCGGCGGGATGGTTGTGGATCTGGACGATCGTGATCAGCGCCGCCATCGGTCTCGTCATGACCGTGGGGGTACGACTCCTCGCAGGGCTCGGGCGTCGAGAGGCCCCGAAGGTCTCCTGGAGGCTCGCTCTGGGCGCACTCACCGCGACCGGACTGCTGATACGGATCGCTGCCTGGGTGGGCGCTTCGACCCGAGTCATCGGAGGAGATGCCGTCTACTACCACGGGGCCGCCAATCTGATTGCGGCCGGTCGCGGATTCATCGATCCGCTGGACTTCATCGAGACCGGTGAAGCCGAACCCTCCGCAGTCCATGGACCGCTGTTTCCCGTGGTGCTGTCGATCGGATCGCGACTCGGCGCGACCTCCTGGTGGGACCATCGGATGATCGCGTCTCTTCTGGGCACCCTGACCGTTGCGCTCGTGGGCGTCCTGGCGCGTCGACTGCTCGGTCCTGGCATCGCGCTCGGCGCCGCCGCCCTCGCGGCGCTCTACCCGAATCTGTGGTTGATCGACGCCCAGTTGTATCCCGAAGGATTGTTCGCAGCTCTCATCACGGCGCTGCTCATCGGTATCTGGCGCTGGCGTGACGATCCCCGGAGCACCACCGCCATCGGCTGCGGAATCCTCCTCGGACTCGCCGCGCTGACCCGAGGCGAAGCTCTCCTGCTCGGACCGGTCCTCATCGCCCCCTGGTTCTTGCGCCACCGGACCCTGCCATGGCGTCACCGGCTCTTCCAGACTGCCACCGTCGGCCTCGCTGCCCTGGTGGTGCTGGCCCCCTGGACGATCCGCAATCTGGTCACCTTCGAACGACCGGTACTGATCTCGACCAACGCGGATGAGGTCTTCGTATACGCGAACTGTGACGAGACCTACCAGGGCGATCTCATCGGATATTGGCTCTATGAGTGCCAGGACCGTATCCGCCGAGATCGAGGCGACCCTCCCGGTGACGAATCCGAACGGGCTCGAGCCTGGCGTTCGATCGGATTCGAGTACGCGTCAGACAACCTCGAGCGGCTTCCCGTCGTCATCACCGCCCGCATCGCGCGCCAATGGGAGCTCTTTCGTCCCATTCAGAACGCGCAACTCACCGGCTTCGAAGGACGCCACCAAAGCGCCGCCACCGTGGGTGTCATCACCTACGGTGCCTTCGTGGTTCTCGCGGTTCCGGGTATCTGGCTATGGCGGCGCCGCAAGGTCGCGATCGGACCGGTCGCAGCGATCGCAGTGATGGTGACCCTCACGGCGGCCTACGCATACGGAAACGTTCGGTTCCGAGCCCCGATGGAACCGCTGCTGTGCATCCTCGCGGCCTCCGGTCTCGCTGCGCTCGTGCCGGTCACGCTCAGGCGTGCTCCAGATGGCATGGCCATCGCGGCGTCGGAGACGAGCATCGAACCGGGAACGCACCTGGACCCGAATCCGCATCAGATCCCATGACGATGTCGATGGACTCTGGCACCGACACGACCCCGTCTGGGACGACGTCCCCGGCGGGCGTCCCCTTCGTTCTCGGGGGTCCCTGGTTCGCCCGCAGTCGAGATCCGCGACGAGATCGACGCAGCATCGTCGGCGCTGTGGTGCTGCTCGCGGTGATCATCGCTCCCCTGCCCGGCCTGTGGCGCCTCCCCGGAGGCCCGATGGAAGAGGGCTTCGTACTGGTCTTTCCCGAACGCATCCTCGCTGGAGACCTTCCCCATCGGGACTTTCTCTACCTGTACGGTCCCGGAGCTCTGTACGCGCTCGCCGGCTGGTTCTGGGCCGTGGGCACCACGATCGAAGCCGAACGGATATGGGGGCTCGGACAGCATCTCGCCACCATCACCGCCATGGTGACCCTGGCGGGGATCGCCGGTCGACGAATCGGGGTGGCCGTGGGTGCGTTCGTCACGGTCTTCGTGTTCACCGCCACCGGACTCGTGGCGATGGCGTGGAGCGGAGCGGTTGCTCTGGGGCTCTGGAGTGTGGTGGCGGGATGCCGGGCTCACGCGCTGCGCGATGACGCAGGGCGAACTCGCCGCTGGTGGTTCACCAGCGGTGTGTTAGGCGGATTGGCGCTGGGCTTTCGTCCCGATCTGGTCCTGGCGCTCGGCGCGGTCACGGCGATCCTGATCGCCAGTACCACCCGGACTCCGTCGACGGGCGGGCGCGTCCCGTGGCGACATCTGGGTTCGGGGTGGGCGCTGGGAGTATCGCCGTTGATCCTTCACATGGTGATCGTGGGACCGCGGCGCAGCATCGAGGGAATGGTCTGGGACCCTGTGGTGCGCTTACGCGCGGGACGTGCTCTGCCCCGGCCTCCGTCATGGGACCGCCTCGACGGCATGTTTCAGGTTCTCGCCGAAACCGTTCCCCCATGGTGGGGTCTGCCCCATCTGCGAGCCAGTTCCTCGCTGTTTCTCTGGTTTTTCGCCCTGATCCTGGTCGGGATCGGCGTCGCAGCGATCGCTACCTGGTGGTGGTGGCGCGAACGCAGCCCGCACAGAGTCGTCAT
>CAYYHU010000018.1:0-41957 GCA_964471865.1 uncultured Ilumatobacteraceae bacterium
CGAGGCCCCCGACGGTCGTGACGACTCCGACAACCCCGTCGTGAAAGGGCCACTGCAGGATCCGGGACAGTGGGCGCCTCATCAGCAGGTTCCTCATTGGGAGACCGGTGCAGCCCTCGGAATTCTGGACAACGAGCGAGCGACGAAGATCGCCAAGTCGATGTTCACGATGCAGCGAGGCGCGGGCGCAGCGCTCGCGCGAGCGCTCCTGCAGTACGCGCTCGATGCGAATGCCGATGATTTCGAGGAGATCCGACCGCCGAGTCTGGTCTCGACGGCGACGCTGACGGCCACGGGTCATCTGCCCAAGTTCGCCAACGATGCGTTCGCCGTCGAGCGTGACGACCTCTGGTTGATCCCGACCGGGGAAGTGCCTTTGACCTCGCTGTACGCAGGCGAGGTTCTCGACGGTGCTGACCTTCCGATCCGACTGATGGCCGCCACCCCGTGCTTTCGTCGAGAGGCGGGGTCGGCTGGACGTGACACTCGGGGCATGTTGCGAACGCATGAGTTCGACAAGGTCGAGATCTTGGCGCTCACCACCCCCGACCAGGCGCCCGCCATGCTCGAGGAACTCGTGGCCCGGGCCGAGTCTCTGATCGCGGCGTTGGGTCTCACCTATCGGATCATCGAGATCTGCACGGGGGACATGGGCCAGAGCCATCATCGGTCCTTCGATCTCGAGGTGTACGCCCCCGGGGTCGATGCCTGGCTCGAGGTCTCGTCGATCTCATGGTTCGCTGACTACCAGGCGCGTCGTGCTGACATCCGGTACAAGATCGCCGGCGACAAGGGCACCCATCTCGTTCACACCCTCAACGGTTCGGCTCTCGCCGTTCCCCGAGTGTGGGCGGCGCTGCTCGAGACCTACCGCCAACCCGATGGTTCGGTTTTGGTTCCCCCGGCGCTGCAGCCGTATCTGCGAGGACGAGATCGCATCGGTGGTCCGTCGTGAGCTTGCGGGATCGTCGCGTCACCTATGAGGGGCGAGGCCTCGAGCGCGAGGACCTCGGCGATGATCCCGTCGACGTGTGGAACCGTTGGTATGGCGAGGCTGTCGAGGCGGGTCTCAGCGAACCCAATGCGGTGGTCTTGTCGACGGTGGACCCCCAGGGCGCGCCCGATGCCCGGGTGGTGCTGGTGCGGCGAGCGGACGCGAACGGCCTGGTGATCTACACCAATCGCAACAGCGCCAAGGGGCGCCAACTCGCGTTGTCGTCTCGGGCGTCGGGGGTCAGTGCCTGGCTCGAGATGAATCGTCAGGTCCGGTTTCGGGGCCGGATCGAACTGGCGAGCGATGACGAATCGGATGCGTATTTCTCCTCTCGGCCCCGCGACCATCAACTCGGGGCCTGGACGTCACCTCAATCGGAGGTGATCGAATCGCGAGCCGTTCTCGACGCGCTCCGCAGTGAGGTCGAGACGCGCTTTGCCGGAGTGGACGTGCCCCGGCCGCCGTTCTGGGGTGGTTACGTCCTCATTCCCGACGAATGGGAGTTCTGGCAGGGGCGTCCAAGTCGCCTGCATGACCGGTTTCGCTATCGGCGTTCGGATCCGGGCGGTTCCTGGATCGTGGAACGTCTCGCCCCCTGACACTCGGGATCACGTCCTTCTGAGGTCATCCTCCGTTGCGGTGAGCTGGGTCCTCAGGCTCGTGTACTCCAGGTCACCGCCGCATCGGCGAGCGCCGTGATGAGTGACTCGGTGTGTGGAGTGAGGCCGGGACCTTCCCAGTCCCACCACAGCGGGCTCGAACCCCGAACTCGGGGCGGCAGTTCCAACTGGACACCACGGTGCCGAGGCAGGTTCACCGGATTGGCGGGATGTTGGCCCCGTAGCTCGCGCGGGATCGAGTCCAGATCGGTACGGATGTCATAGGCCGGAAGAGCCCGGCGGAGATGGGGAGCGATGTGATCGGCGAGTTCCCGATTGGTGCCTCCCACCAACAGCGATGTGAACAGTCCTCGCCGCCCGTAACCGTGCACGGTGATCACACAGTCGACGTGTTCCAGGAATTCCGCCATCGCAGGTGAATGGTCCGGGGAGATCTTCGCCGACGGAATATGCCACTCCATGCCCGGGGGCTGGTGCACGCCGTAGTAGCTCGCCCCGCTGAGCTCGGCTGCTCGTTGGGCGATGACGTCGGTCATGACCTCGAGGCCGCCACCGTGGTACGCCATGAAGCCGAACCGTCCCCGCAGTTCGCTCACCTCGTCCACTTCGGGATGAGACAGCAAGTCGGCGAAGGCGCTCATGACGTCTGCTCGCTGGGACGCCGCCGCAGCGCGATGACCACGCCGACCGCCACGACGAGTCCGAGAATCAGCCCGAGTCGCACCGCGCCTTGTCGTTGGAGGAAGTTCGCCACCTCCGCCTGCCAGCGTTCGACTCGTCCGACGACTCCGTCGGTTCCGGTTCTCTCGGTGATCGCCGACCACCAGTACCAGCTCAGATACGCCCCCGTCAGCAGGATGAACACCGCCGCCGCTCGCTCGAGATAGGCCATCGAACGCTTCAGGATCCGCAAGAGACCTCCTTGGGCGAAGGCCAGGCTCACCGTGAGAGCCATCACGAGCAGTGACATTCCCACCCCGTACAGCGCGATGCTGATGACCCCGCTCACGAACCCTTTGGTGTTGATGCTGCCCATGATGGCGGTGGTGAGAAATGCCAGGGTGCAGCCGATCGAGGCCACGGCGTAGGCGATTCCGAACAGGAACATCGACCGAAAGGTCCGGTCTCGACGGTCACCGCTCAACGCCGTGCCGCCGCGCTGGAGTGCACCGAGGCGCGGTTTCCAGCCCGCAAGCATCGCGATACCCATCACGATGAGCGCCAGCCCGATCACCAAAGCCGCGTATTTCGCCTGTTGTTCGACCCACTGGGTGAACAACCGCGAGATCGTGCCCACGACGAGGAAGACGGCGATGAACCCAGCCGATGTCGCCCCCGAGACCACGAGAGCTCGCCGCATGGTTGCACGCTGATCACCGCGGGGCGCGGTTCCTTCGATCCCGAGGAAATACATCAGATACGCCGGCAGCAGTACGAAGCCACAGGGATTGACCGCCGCGAGGACTCCGAGGAGAAAGCTGTACG
Source organism: uncultured Ilumatobacteraceae bacterium (assembly GCA_964471865.1). Lineage (GTDB taxonomy): Bacteria > Actinomycetota > Acidimicrobiia > Acidimicrobiales > Ilumatobacteraceae > CAYMUC01. The sequence goes on from CAYYHU010000018.1 coordinate 3,100, forward strand.
CGAAGTTGCCTTCGATCGCGACCATCACCCGAACCACTTCTCGATCAGGGCGCTCAGTGCCGCCTCGTCCAGTTCGCCCGAGCGCTGTTCGAGGATCGTGCCCCCGGGCGAGACGAACAGAGTCGTGGGCATCGCGGTGATACCCACAGCGGCGAGGAACTCACCGTTGGAATCGAGATAGTTCTCGTAGAACACGCCTCGATCACGAGCGAAGGACTCGGTTCGGGCCGCATCGTCACGGGTGTTGACCCCGACGAAACGGATGCGATCCCCGACCTCGGCGTGCACCGCGGCAAAGGCCGGAAGCTCGCGCCGACATGGTGGACAGTCGGCGAACCACAGGTTCACCACGAGAGGTCCACCGAGGAGCTCCTGTGTCGACAGCGAGGCTCCCGACAGAGTTCCGAGATCCACCCGAGGCACAGGGTCGCCCTCGACGGGTTCGTTCACCGCAATGGTCGGCTCGGTGAACTCTCCAGGTTCGTCGAGGACCACGTCAGCGGAACTGGACCCGCCATCGTCACGGGAGCTCCACAACGCTCCCACCACGATCGCAAGCACGAGGGCCATCGCCATCGACACGAGCAACAGTCGAGGCCGGAGCCTCACACCGCCCAATCGAACCACGTCTCGAAGGCTACCCAGTGGTGGGAAGGCTCAGACCGGCGCGTAGTAGGCGACCCCATCCCGTACGGAACGGTCCGCCTGACCCACCCGGCGCAGATGTTCGACGTGGGCGTAGGTTTCGGAGTCGGCCAGGGGCCCTTGAGCGCGAGGAGAGAAGATGTGACCCGACAGTTCGGTCACCGTCGCGGGACGATCGAGACCATCGAGGGCTCCCTTGAGGCGATCGAGCCTTCCAAGATGGTGGTCATGGATCGATCGGACGCGGTCACTCAGACCGGTGAAGGGGTCACCATGAGCCGGAAGCACGGTGGTGGTCCGAGTCTCGAGGGCGGCCACCTTGTCGAGAGATGCGAAATAGGTGGTCAGGGAGTCGTCATGGGCCAGGCCCGAAATATGAGGCGTGATCGTGGGCAACACATGATCGCCTGACAACAACACCCCTTCGGTCGGATCGAACAAACACAGATGGTCGCGGGTGTGTCCGGGAGTGTGGACTGCGACCCACTCACGTCCAGCGAGGCGAATGGTCTCGGCATCTTCGAGACGGGTGTCGGGGCGCACCGTGGGCAACAGTCGGGGGACCCGTCGGGCGACCTTCCAGCGCAACCCATGGCGCAACATCGGACGCTGCGCCTCACCACCCCACGGCGGAGGATCAAAGGGTGCGTGTTGAGGAAGGTCCTCGGGATCCAGATCCACCGGTTCGGACGGGTCCCACCACAGATGGAACCTTCGATCGGTGACGATCGCGGCCCCGGTCTCTTTCTGAAACCGGCGGGCACCCCCGTAATGGTCGGGATGACTGTGGGTGACGATGACGGTGTGCACACGTCGCAGCGGAACCCCGATGGCGGCCAGGCGAGCCGTCACCGCTTTCCACGACGCTCGATCCGGAAGCCCGGGATCGACCACCGCCACGCCCTTGTCGTCTTCGAGCACGTACATGTTCACGTGTCCGAGACCGGGGAAGTTGATGGGCAACTGGGTACGCAGGATTCCCGGAGCGACCTCGTCGATCGCCTCGGTGGCGGTTCGCTGTTCCTGCTTCTCAGGGCGAGGCGCCGAGGCCGGTGGGTGCTCGGAGGAGTCGCTCACGACATCAGAATAGGTGCAGGGTGCAAGGATCTCGGTATTGGCGCGACTCCGCACCCACGGTTCACCGGCTGACAGGATCAGCCCGTGTTCGATCTCGGCCCCTCCTGGTTCGCGGTCACCACTTTTGCGATCGGATGGGTCGCAGGATGGTGGCTGCTCGCTCAGCGGGTCGGGCTGCCCCCGCGAGGTTCTCGTGGACCTCGACCCGGGGTCGCCATCGTGATCCCAGCCCGCAACGAAGCGGAGCGGTTACGTATCGGGCTCCCGGCGTTACTCGCCGATCTGGGACCCGAGGACGAACTCGTCGTCGTCGACGATGCCTCGACGGACGGTACCGGGGAGGTCGCAACGGGATTGGGAGCCCGAGTCATACGCGTCGAGGGCCCTCCACCGGGATGGGCGGGAAAACCTCATGCCTGCTGGCAAGGAGTCCATGGCACCACAGCACCGATCCTGGTGTTTCTCGATGCCGACGTCCATGCGGGCCCCGGACTCGTGGACCGGCTGGCTCAGGCCGTCCTCGACACGACAGCGAGCCTGGTCTCGGTGCAGCCGTGGCATACGGTGCGGACCTGGTCCGAACAGATCTCGATGCTGTTCAATCTGGTGAGCGTCATGGCCACCGGGGCCTTCGCTCGTCGAGGCTCGACCGCCATGCCACCCCGGCTCGCCTTCGGACCGGTGCTGGCCTGTCGTCGTGAGGACTATCTCACCGTCGGCGGGCATGGTGCATCGGCAGTGCGGGGAGCGGTGGCTGAGGACCTGGCCCTCGCACAGTGCTTCTCCTCGGCCCGTCCGTTGTTGGCTCGACCCGACGAGGTCACCTACCGGATGTATCCCGATGGTGTCGTTGCGGCGATCAACGGTTGGACCAAGAATTTCGCCGTCGGGGTTCGAAGTGCCCCGTGGTGGGCGACTTTGGCCGTCATCGCATGGATGTGGTCGCTGGGTGGGGGTTGGCTCGCGTCACCGTGGTTCGCCATGGCCTCAGTGGTCCAACTGACCGTGCTGGTCCGCAGGATCGGATCGTTTTCACCACTCACTGTGGCGCTCTATCCCCTCGGGGTCCTCGTCGTGGTGGTCGTGCTGGTGCGCAGCATCCTGGCTGCAGTCACCGGTCGGCGGATCTCATGGAAAGGCCGAGGGGTTACGGTTCGTCAGCGGCCCGAGTGACCAAAGCCGCCACCGCGATGCTCACCGTCGAAGCCCTCGACGAGTTCCCATCGCACCTGCTCCACTGGGGCGACCACGAGTTGAGCGATCCGATCACCGCGGTGGACCTGATAGCTGTCGTGTTGATCGGTGTTGAGCAGGACCACCTTGATTTCGCCCCGATATCCGGCGTCGATCACTCCGGGCGCGTTGAGCACCGTCACGCCGTAGGTGAGAGCCAAACCGCTCCGAGGCATGACGTAGCCCACGTAACCGATGGGCACGGCGATGGCGATGCCGGTCGGCACGAGAGCCCGTCCACCACTGCGGGGAATCACGGCGTCTTCGCGCGCGACGAGATCGAGTCCCGCATCCCCCTGATGGGCATAGGCCGGTAGGGGGAGTTCGGGATCGAGATGGACGATCTCGATCGGCAACACACCGCGACGCTAACCCACGGCCTAGCCTTCGAGGCGTGCTGGTGTGGATGGATCTCGAGATGACTGGACTGGAACCGTCTCGGGATGTGATCGTCGAGATCGCCACGTTGATCACCGATGACGAACTCCAGATCATCGCCGAAGGTCCTGATCTGGTGATTCATCAACCCGAGGAGATCCTCGCCACGATGGATCCTGTCGTGGTGGACATGCACACCCGATCGGGTCTGTTGACCCAGATCCGAGCGTCCACGGTCTCACTCGCCGATGCCGGTGCCGCGACGATGGAGTTCTTGACCGCGATGATTCCCGCGGCGCGCAGCGTGCCCCTCGCTGGCAGCTCCATCGGTACCGATCGACGTTTCCTCGCTCGGTACCTCCCCGAGATCGAGAACTTCTTGCACTATCGCAGCGTCGATGTCTCGAGCGTCAAAGAACTCGTGAAGCGGTGGTATCCGGCTATCGATTCAGCCCGACCGCGCGGGGTGGGACAGCATCGAGCTCTCGATGACATCAAGGCCTCGGTGGCCGAATTGCAGTACTACCGCGAACGGGTCTTCCTGCCTGTCGCCGCGACGACAGACGACGCCACGCCCAGCTGATGCCCGCAGCGTCCGGATAGGCGAGGCGGCCCATCTCAGGCCGACTCGTCACCCGCCGGTCAGGGAATGTGTTGAACGACCTCGAAGGCCAGCAGTGACGCCCCTGCGGCTACGGGCCGACCGTCCTCGCTTTCCGCTCGGGCGTGACCATGAGCGAACTCCTGGCTCGAAACCCAGTTCTGGAACGCCTCTTCGGTCTCCCACCGGGTGTAGACGAAATATCGGGTCTCGCCCTCGACGGGTCGCAGCAACTCGAAGGCTTCGAAACCCGGCATGTTCTCGACGCTGCGAGCGCGCGCGGCGAATCGCTTTTCGAGTTCGGGTCCCATTCCGCTCGGGACTTCGATGGCATTGATCTTCACGACGCTCATGGCCCCAGTGTGCCAGGACCCGTCATCGCGTGCTCAGCGAGGCGGTCGGGAACTCAACACTCCCCGCTCCTCGTAGTCATCGAGGGTCGCGTCGTCGAGACCGAGCAGATCGGCAAGGATGGCGCGGTTGTCCTCACCGCGGTAGCGCGGCCGACCGTCGGTGCCTGTGGAAGCATCGGAGAACCGCCACGGCGGTGACGGGACCCGCAGCCGGCCACCGTGACCGTCTTCGACGGAGGTGATCGACCCCCGGTCCCGCGCCCAGTCGCTCTCGGCGAGGTCGCGAATCGAACGAACCTGGCCTGCTGCGAGACCATGCTCGTCGAGGGCGGCTTCGAGCGCTCCGGAATCGGGGATCGTGCGGGCCCAGTCCGCCAGGATCGCTGCGAGATCTCCGAGATGGGCGAGACGAGACTCGACGTCGCCGAAGCGAGGATCCTGTGACAACTCTGGTCGTCCCATCGCCGCTGCGAAGCGTTCGAAGGTTCCGCGTTCCGCGGGATGTCCACTCACGACCACCACCGCACCGTCTGCCACGGTGAGCACCGGATAGTCGCCGGGTTGGAAGCTTCGGATCCAACTCGGCGAGATATCACCGTCGAAGAGTCGGTCATGGACGTGCTCGTTCACATAGAGCATCGTGTCCGCCATCGACATGTCGATCCATTGCCCGGTCCCGGTGCGTTCGCGCAGATACAGCGCGGCGAGGACTGCGGTTGCGGATTCCATGGCTGTGTAGACGTCGGCATGGCTGTGGGGGTCGTTGACGATCTCCCCGCCCCGGGCCTCACCTTGGATCTGGGTCAGTCCCGATTCGGCCCCCACGACGGGCGCGTAGGCCCGGCGATGAGTCCAGGGACCAGTCGCGCCGTAACCCGAGATCGACACGTAGATCAGACGAGGGGCGAGCTCGCGCAGGCGGTCGGGACCCAGGCCGAGGCGTTGCATCACCCCGGGACGGAAGTTCTCGATCAGGACATCACTGATCAGGGCCAATCGAGTGAGGATGTCGACACCCTCACTCGTGGACAGATCGATCGACAGGTTCCGTTTCCCGGCGTTCTGCTGAATGAAATAGGTCGAGAACGAGCCGACCTTGGGTGATGCGAACCGGGTCAGATCGCCGTCGGGGGGTTCGATCTTGATCACGTCGGCACCGAGATCCGCCAGCATGCGCGTCGCATGTGGCCCCGACAGAACTCGGGTCAGATCGAGTACCCGAACTCCGGCGAGAGGGCGCGGCGCAGGTTCGGACCCATCTCGTGCTGCGGTCGGATTCATGCCGTCAGTGTCGTCCACGAATCGATCATGCCCGCTGTGACCCCTGTCGATCTCGTCGAGATCGTTGCCGGTTCTCTGTCTGCCGACGGAGAGTGTTGCGGAACGATCAACGGAGTCGTTCGAGTGCCACGGTCGCGTACATCGCCATCCCGCTCGCCATGGCGTCCTCGTCGAACATCACCCGGTTCGAATGGTTCGGAGCCGCCCGCGCCGGATCGGCGCCGTTCGGGGTGCCTCCGAGGAACATCATCGTTCCCGGAACCCGTGACAACACGTAGCTGAAGTCCTCAGCACCCATGATCGGATGGGGCATCGTGATGACCCGCGCATCGGGACGAACGACTCGGCGAGCGGCGTCGAGCATGGCCTCGGCATGGCGCCGGTCGTTGACCGTCACCGGGTAGCCGGTCTCGAGATGCACCGTGGCTGTCAGCCCATGAGCACTCGCCACTCCCTCGGCGACACGACGCATCGTGGCGTGGACGTGTGCACGGGTCTTTTCACTCACCGTTCGCACCGTGCCTTCGATGTCAGCGGTCTCGGGAATCACGTTGTGGGTGGTGCCGGCATCGATCCGCGCCACGGTGAGCACCGCCGGATCGAACACATCGACCTGGCGGGTCACCATGGTCTGGAGTGCCTGGACGATCTCGCAGGCAACCGGGATCGGATCCCGGGCTCGGTGAGGTTCGGATGCATGCCCTCCAGCCCCGGTGATCTCGATGGAGAAACTGTCCGCCGAGGCCATCACGGGTCCCGGGCGACTTCCGAACCAGCCACTGGGCAGCGTCGAGGTGATGTGGAGTGCGAAGGCCGACACGATGGGAGACGGTTCACCCCAGGACGCAGGCGTCGGATCGAGCAGACCCTCATCCAGCATGTAGCGAGCCCCGTGATGGCCTTCTTCGCCGGGTTGGAACATGAACAGAACCCGACCGGCGATCTCGCCGCGGCGATCCGCCAGGATCCGAGCGGCTCCCACGAGCATCGCGGTATGGGTGTCATGGCCACACGCGTGCATACATCCCGTTTCTCGGGATGCGAAGTCGAGACCGGTGTCCTCAGCCAGAGGAAGTGCGTCCATATCGCCGCGCAAGAGCACTGTGGGACCTGGACGGTCGCCTTCGAGCAATGCCGCGATTCCGCTCGTCGTCTCGTGCAGCGTGGTGGTGAGCCCGAGGCCCTCGAGCGAGGCGAGGACCTCGTCGCGGGTTCGGGGAAGATCGTTTCCCAGTTCGGGCCACTGATGCAGGCGACGACGAAGAGCGATCGTGTCCTTCATCAGCGCGAGGGACTGCGAGTGGACCTCGTCGATCTCTCGTGGTTCGAGCGGTGTCGCGGCGGCCCCGCTCGTCGATCCCTGGTCGCTGGACATACCGCATGCTAGGCACGTGTCGATGGTGGCCGCAGCCGGTGATGAACGCGTCGAGATCCTCGACGCCCAGGATCAGGTGATCGAGATCGTGTCACGGTCCGAGATGCGCGCCCGCCGGCTGCGGCATCGGGCGGTCTTCGTGATGGTTCTCGACGATGCCCACCGGGTTCTGATCCATCGGCGCAGTCTGGACAAGGACCTGTGGCCAGGCTGGTGGGACGTCGCCGTCGGGGGTGTCATGGGGGTGGGAGAGAGTTGGATCGAAGGCGCCCAGCGGGAGCTTGCCGAGGAGATCGGACTCTGCGTCGAGACTGGCGAACTGATCGAGCTCGGCGGCGGGTCCTACACCGATGATGACGTCGATCTCCTCGCACGGTGCTTTCGGGTGTCGAGTACGGGGCCCTTCGTGTTCGCTGATGGCGAGGTGATCGACGCGATGTTCGTAGATGGGACCGAGTTGGCTCGGCGTCGTCATCGCGACCGGTTTCTTCCCGACTCGTTGGCCCTTCTCGAGCCCTGGTTGCCGTTGTCGTCGAGGTGATCGTGGGGACGTCGGTGAGGGCGGGTGACGTCCGGATCGCCTCGACGCGTTCCCACATCGGAGAGGTGATGGAACCACAGGGAGGTGTCCATGGGTCTCTACGGTGCGGATCCCGATGAACTCGAACGCCTCGGTGTCACCCTGCGTCGACAGATGACGGCGATCGACTCCGTTCGAGCCGAGGTCGATGCCGCCTTGTCGGGAACCAACTGGGTGGGTCCTGCTCGCGACCGTTTCGAAGAGGACTGGAGAGCGACCTTCGCCACCACGCTCAGTCGGTTGAACGAGGCGTTTTCAGCGGCCGGTACCGACTGTTCGGCCCGTTCTCAGGAATTGCGCCGGATCATGGGGGTGTAGCCGACCTAGAGTCAGGGCCGTGTCGGGGCGGTTCTCGAGATGCTGAGAGTCGAGTTCCTCGTCGAACCCTTTGTCGAGGGTCGACCTGGACGTCATGTCGTGGCGGCGGTCGACGCCGTCGAGGCTCGCGGTCACCGCGTCGACTTCGGGCCGTTTGGCTCCTCGTTCGAGATCGATGCCGATGAGGTGGGAGCCGTCGTGGGCGATCTCCTGGCTGCGGCCTACGGCACTGGCGCCAGCGCCGTTCACGTCCAGGTCATGGCCTTGGGTGAACGAGCCGGTCTACCGCCCTTGCGCGGGGCTCTGGAACGTCTCATCGGCTTCGTGGAGCGCGAGTTGGGATCGCGGCTCAGCGAACTCGATCGCGAGGGTAAACAGCGGGCCGTTCGCCTCCTCGACGAAGCGGGAGCATTCACACTCAGGCGCAGCGTCGAAGACGTGGCCGATGCCCTCGGCGTGAGCCGGATCACGGTCTACAACTATCTCAACGCGCTGCATCGATGACGTCGACTCGGGGCTCGGGTCACCTCGATGTCGACATGGTCGTCTTCGATGCCGACGACACTCTCTGGCACAGCGAGGACGGGTTTCGAGCAGCGACAGCCCGCTTCGTCGAGATGGTCGGTCCCCATGTTCCCGAGGGGGTCGATATCGATGCGGCGCTGACCGCTCATGAGCGAGCGAATCTGTCGGTGTACGGCTATGGGGTCAAAGCTTTCGGGCTGTCGATGATGGAAGCAGCGTTGACAATCACCGAGCACCGCGTTCCTCATGAGGTCCTGAGCGAACTGCTTCGCACGGTACGGGACCTGATGCTCGCCCCTGTTCGGGTTCTGGACCACGTTCCCGAGGTTCTCGCAACCGTCGGTTCGACGTATCGGCTGGCGCTCATCACCAAAGGTGATCTCATCCATCAGACCCGCAAGGTCACGACCAGTGGCCTCGACCATCATTTCGATCACGTCGAGATCGTTCTCGAAAAAGATGCGGCGACCTATCGCCGCATTCTGAGGGAGTGGAACATCGAACCGGAACGGATGTGCATGGTGGGCAACAGCGTGCGAAGCGACATCCTTCCGGTGCTCGCGATCGGCGGACATGGCGTCCACGTCCCGTACCCGCTGCTCTGGGATCTCGAACGCGCTCCGGATGACCACGGGTGGGATGTCGTCGAACTCGACTCGATAGCGAAGCTGCCCGACTGGTTGGGTTGTGTGTGATCCCCGCCGGGTGCGAGATCAGAGTTTGAGCAGCCGTACGTGATCCACGCGGTGATGTGCGTCCTTGCGCAACACCAAGGACGCTCGCTCCCGGGTGGGGGCGATGTTCTCACGGAGGTTGCGGCCGTTGATCTCGTCCCAGATCCCCAGTGCCGTCTGGGTGGCCGTTTCGTCGTCGAGATCGGCGTAGACCGAGAAGTAACTCGACGGATTCTGGAACACCGTGCGGCGCAGGGCATGGAACCGGTCGACGTACCAGTGCCGGATGTCGTCTTCGTCAGCATCGATGTAGATCGAGAAATCGAAGTAGTCACTGACGAACTCGTCGGCGTCGGTGCCGACCTGTAAGACGTTGAGTCCCTCGATGATCAAGATGTCGGGCTGGCGAACTTTGATGTGTTCGCCTTCGACGATGTCGTAGACGACGTGGCTGTACACCGGGGCGTCGACCTCGTCGGATCCGCTCTTGAGTTCTCGAAGAAAGGCCAACAGTTGCTTGGTGTCGTAGCTTTCGGGGAAGCCCTTGCGGTTCATGATGCCGCGTTCCGCAAGGATCCGGTTGGGGTGCAAGAAACCGTCCGTCGTGACCAGATCCACTTTGGGATGGTCGGGCCACCGCGCCAGCAGCGTCTGAAGGATTCGGGCAAAGGTGCTCTTGCCGACCGCAACCGAACCCGCGACACCGATCACATAGGGAACCTTGGGAGCCAACGTTCCCAAGAACGTGGCTGCGACCTTGTGGAGGTCCTGAGTGGCACTCACATAGAGGTTCAACAACCGGGTCAGGGGCAGATAGACATCGCGGACCTCATCGAGGTCGATGCGTTCGTTGATACCCCGGAGTGCTTCGAGATCGGGCTCTCGAATCGTGAGGGGAGTCGCCGCGCGCAGCACCGCCCATTCATCCCGGTCGAATGTGAGGTAGCGGTCGGCCACGGCGGGACCCTATCCGTCGGTTGACGAGCGATCCCAGACGGATTCAGCAGTTCTCATGACGGTGGTACCTGCCCCAAGGCGCCCGGCAGTGACGAGCAACCCATGTGCGACCAAGCGGTCGGGGGGGGGGCTCCGTATCTGCTGTACTGGTCCCTCGTGCCCACTGACAGCGAGCGTCGTCGTTTGGGGGCGTGGTACACGCCCCCTTCACTCGTCGCAGCGGTCACGAACGCGGCGTTGGATCAGGGCCGTCCGCTACGGATCATCGATCCGGCCTGTGGGGATGGACGCTTCCTTGCCGCCGTGCGCGATGAACTCCGGCGTCGCAGCGGTATCGGTTCAGGGGCGCTCGAACTCGTGGGCGTCGACCTCGATCCGGTGGCGCTGGACCTCGCTCGGCGACATCTGGGTGACGGTGCCCGTTTGGTGCATGCCGATGCCCTCGAGTTCGACCCCGGTGACGCCAACTTCGATCTCGTGATCGGAAACCCTCCGTTCTTGAGTCCGCTCCATCGCCGGAATCGGTCACGCTATGGAGCCTCGGGTCGCTATGCCGATGCGGCCGTCGAGTTTTGGAATCGGGCCCACGATCTCGCCCGTCCCGATGGGGGTGTCGTGGCGTTGGTGCTCCCGCAGTCCGTTCTTGCGAGTCGTGACTCTCGGGTGGTGCGCCAACGGATCCTCGAGCGCGCAGGCCTTCACTGGTGTTGGTGGTCCCCGGTCTCGGTGTTTCCCGACGCTCAGGTGATCACGTGTGCTTTGGTGACGGTCAACGGGGTGCCAGCGTCCATGGTCAACAGAGTGACGGGTCCGGATTTCGAACCACTTGCGCCTCGCGATGCCACGGTGCTCGCACCAGTGTCATGGTCCGGTCTCATCACCGACACCCTCGGGGTTCCTGACCTCGTCGCAGATCGTCTCGACGTCAGGGGTTGTATCGCGGATCATGCGGTGGTGCGAGGGGATTTCCGAGATCAGTACTACGGACTCATTGGATCGATCACCGAGGAGGGGGCCGGACCTGGACTGGTGACCAGCGGTCTCATCGATCCCGGCCGCTGCCATTGGGGTGAGCGGCGCGTCCGTTTCGGCGGCCAGGCTTTCGATGCGCCCCGAGTCCGTCGCTCGACACTCACCCCGACGATGCGGGCCTGGGTCCGTCGGCGTCTCGTGCCCAAGGTGCTCGTGGCCAGTCAGACCCGGGTGATCGAAGCCGTCGCCGATCCCACGGGTCGGTGGGTGCCCTCAGTGCCCGTGGTCAGTGTCATCCCGTCATCACAGAGTTCACAGGTCATGCCGACGACGTCGAGACTCGCAGCCGTGCTCACCTCACCGGTGGCGTCGGCCTGGGTGGCTCATCGTTCGGCCGGCTCGGGTCGTGCCGGTTCGGCCTTGAGGATCTCGGCGTCGACGTTGGCCTCGATTCCCTGCCCGAGCGGATCCCTCGATCCCGCTGTCACGGCACTCGAGGCGGGGGATGTGGCCTCATGCGCCCAGGAGGCCACTGCCGCTTATGGGCTCGGTACTGCGACCACTCGCGAACTGATGGAGTGGTGGTCCTCAGCGCTTCCAGGGCGCCGTGGGTGACACCGCTCCCTCACCACCGGTGAGGACCTCATAGCCGTCATCGGTCACCAGAATCGTGTGTTCGTACTGTGCCGTCCGCTTTCCATCCGCGGTGACCGCGGTCCAGTCGTCATCCCACATCCGGTGCTGCCAGGTGCCCAGAGTGATCATGGGCTCGATCGTGAAGGTCATCCCGGGTCGCATGACCGTGGAAGCTCGCTGGTCGTAGTAGTGGAGGATCTGGATATCGGTGTGGAACTGCTCTCCGATTCCATGGCCGATGAAGGCTCGCACCACCCCGTACCGATGGGTTTTCGCGTGCTGCTCGATGGCTCGTCCGATATCGGAGACCGGCCGGCCCGGGACCACGGCTTCGATTCCATGCCACATACATTCCTCTGTGACGCGAACCAGATCCTGGCTGGCGGGATCCACATCTCCGACGAAGAACGTGGCGTTGGTATCGCCATGGACACCACCGATGAAGAGGGTCACATCGAGATTGACGATGTCGCCGTCTCGAAGTGCCCGGCTGTCGGGGATCCCATGGCAGATCACTTCGTTGACCGAGGTGCACACGCTCTTGGGATAGCCGTGATAGTTCAGAGGACTCGGATACGCATCCCGTTCGATGCACATTCGGTGCACCTCGGCATCGATCTCCTCGGTCGTGACTCCCGGCGCGACGAGCTCGCCCGCCAGGCGCAAGACCTCAGCCGCTAGCGCTCCCGCGTGGCGCATCCGGTCGATGACCTCGGGCGATTTGATGCGGGGCTCATCGAAGCGGGTGGGAACACCCGTGTCGGCATACGAGGGCCGGGGGATATGCGCGGGAACCGGGCGCATGGGGCTGATCTCGCCCGGTAGGACGCGACCCTCGAGAGGCTTGTGGCATCGCTTGTACTTTCGGCCGCTTCCGCACCAGCACGGATCGTTGGCCGCCGGCAGCACGGTGGGAGCATCGGTGCTGGTCATGGGATCAGGCTAGGCCTGTTCATAACCGGGTCACGACCCGTCCTCGATCTACCAGTCCACCGGTATCGGTTCCCACATCCGGACGTGACCAGATCTCGGCACGATTCCTCATCCCCTAAAACTCTCGACATATCCTCGTTTAAGCATCGGGTCCGGTCGGTGACCAGGTCCCGGGATGGAGAGCACACCATGTCCAAGGGGGTGGCTAGTCGCACCAGTCGGGAGCGGGGTCCGCGCCGCGGTGTGAGCCGGCTCACCTCATCAGAGCGCGGGGGTCGCGTTCTGGGTGAGTTGGTTCTCGGACTCGCTCTCGTCGTCGGCGGTGCAGTTGCCATGAGCGCGTGGTTCCAGCGGGCGACCACTCCGACGGATGTGGTGGTGCTCGGGCGCGACCTACAGCGGGGTCACATCGTGACGTCCCAGGACCTCGATACCGCGGTCGTGCGGGGAGCGGAGGGACTTCGCGTCATGAACGCCGACGACCCGAGCCTGCCTGACATCCTCGGTCGACGGCTCATGGTCGATGCGGCCGCGGGAACACCAGTCGATCCCGGTTTGCTCGCACCCGTGGAGCCTCTCGGTATCGACGAGGCGTTGGTGGCGCTGGCGGTTCGAGACGGTGACTTCCCAACTCGACTCAGCGCCAGCGACCGGGTCGAGGTGGTGACCTTGAGTCTCGGATCGGGACTCGGAATCGATGACGAGATCTCGACGATCCGGGCTGAGGTCATGGATGTGACGCCGCGTGGTGAGCTCGATGCCGAGACCGTCGTGACGCTGAGGGCTCCACGTGATCTGACCAGTCGGCTCGTGGTCGCGGATCGTGTTCGCCTGGCGGTGGTGGCGTCATGAGTTCGGTGGCTCTTCTCAGCGTCTGTGGATCTCCCGGAGTGACGACGACTGCGGTGGCGATGTGGGAGCGAGCGCCCGTGCCGGCGATTCTGGTGGAGGTCGATATCGATGGAGGATGTGTCGCAGCTCGCCATGGTCTTCCCATCCGACCGGGACTGCTCGAGGTGCTGGCGGGTGGTGATGACGCCGATGAGGATGGCGAGGACGTCGTGTCCTGTGCCCCGTGGTGTTTCGGATCGATCATCGAGCCCGGATGGCGCGGTCTCGTGGCGGCGCCCACCGATGCCCATCTCGTCACCGCGGCGCTTCAGGAATGGGATTCGTCGTTGTGCCGGGTTCTCGAGCGAGGAACACCTGGGGGCATCGTGATCTTCGACGCGGGTCGTTTTCGACTCTCGTCTGCAGTTCGGGCCGTGGTCACCGCGGTCGATCACCGTCTGGTGTTGGTTCGACCTCGGGCGGAGGACATCGCGATCCTCGCCGCCGCCACGCATCGTCTCGACGAAATCGGTTCGTGGCATCCGGTGGTCGTTGGATCCGGTCCGTACCGTCCCGGAGAGGTCGCTGAAGCCCTCGCGCGACCCGTGGAATGGATTCCCACCCTCCGGTACGGGTCAGCCCGGCGCTATGGCGCAGCGATCGACCATCTTCATGATGAGATCGTCGACAACACGTACGGACCGGTGGCGTCATGACTCGGGCATCGGCCCGGTCGGGACTCGTTGAAGAACTCGCCCGCCTCGCCGCTGAAGCGGTGGCCGATCATCGGGTTCATTCAGAGTCTTCTGGGAATTCCCGCAGTGGCGACGGTGAGCGCGGTGAGCGCCGAGTGGCCGAGCGGGCGGCTCGACGCCACCTGGGCGCGCTGGCGGCCCAACACCTCGCTGCTGGTGAGGAGCCGTTGTCGGGTCATGACGAACGCACCGTGCTCACCGAAGCTCTCGACGAAGCGCTCGGACTGGGACGGCTTCAACAGCTCCTCGATGACGATGACATCACCGATATTCATATTCGCGGTCGAGAGCCCGTCTGGGTGAAGCGTCGTGATGGTGGTCGGGAACGTCTTCGCTCGATCGTGGACGACGATGGCGAACTCATCGAGCTCATCCGCCACGTTGCGACTCGAGCCACGGCCATCGAGCATCGTTTCGATGCTGCCCACCCTGAGGTGAATCTTCGACTTCCCGATGGCTCTCGTCTCTTCGCCGTCATGGACGTGTCAGCTCGCCCAGCCATGGTCATACGCCGTCACCGTTTCGAGCTGTCCTCGTTGTCCGAGTTGGCTGCTCGCGGAATGGTGTCTGAGGAGTTGGCCGAGTTCTTCACCGCATTGGTCCGCTCCCGGCGCAATCTCGTCATCGCCGGTGGGACCGGCTCGGGAAAGACCACCTTGTTGCGAGCGTTGATCAACGAGATCCCCGTCACCGAACGGATCGTGACGATCGAGGACTCCTTCGAGCTGGGGCTCGATCGCTTCGCTGATCTCCATCCCGATCACGACATGCTCCAGGCCCGGGTCGCCAATATCGAAGGACGCGGTGAAGTCACCTTGTTCGATCTCACCCGGATGGCCCTGCGCATGGATCCCGATCGGGTGATCGTCGGTGAGGTCCGAGGGGGCGAAGCCTTTGCCTTGCTCCTGGCGATGTCGCAGGGAAACAGCTCGATGTGCACGATGCATGCCGATTCGACCCGGACGGTGCTGTCGAAACTGGCGGCCTATTCCGCACTTGCGGGCACCGGAGTACCCACCGATGTCGTCAATCAACTGTTGGCCAGCTCGGTCCATTTCGTTGCCCATGTGGACCTGCGTCAGGGACGACGGATGGTGAGCAGCGTGCGTGAAGTCGTCGGTGTCGACTCCGGAACCATCGTCACCAACGAAGTCTGGACACCTGGCCCCGACGGGTCAGCAGTTCCGGGCTACCCGGTGCGTGAAAGTACCTGGGAGCTGCTCGCCAGTCACGGGGCCGTCTTGGAGCACGTCTGGTGAGCCGCGTGATTCCAGCGCTGTGCGGGGCGATCATCGCCGTGGGCATGCTCCGACTTCGCGCTGTGGTCGTCACGAGGCATCCACCCGGTCCTGGACTGGGTCGTCGTCGTACTCAGTTGGCGTCCCGCCAGGTGTCAGGAGGAATCGTTCGTCTGGTCGGCGTCGGGGCCGTGGCACTGGTCATCACGGCGATATCGAACTGGCCGGTCATCGGTGTGCTCGCCGGACTGTCGGCGTGGTGGGCTCCGACCGTATGGGCGCGACGTGGCCGCCACCATCACGAGCAGCGAGTGGTCGAAGCCGTGGCCACATGGACCGAGCAATTGCGCGACACCCTCTCGGCGGCCTCGGGTCTCGAACACGCCGTGCTCGCTACCGCCCAGGTGGCTCATGGTCCACTTGCCGATGAACTCGTCGCCTTGGCCGACGCGACACGTCAACGGGGCCTGGCCCGCGGTCTCGAGGACTTCGCGCGCCGCGTCGGTCATCCCAGTGCGGACTTCGTCGCCGCTGCGTTGATCACGGCCACACGCCATGAAGCCCGAGATCTCGCTCCGCTCCTGGGTCAACTCGCGATCAGTGCTCGCGACGAGGCGGCCCTTCGTCGCCGGGTATGGGTGGCTCGAGCCCGGACTCGTACTGCGAGTCGGATGATCATCGCGGTCATCATCGTCGTGGTCGGTGGGCTGGCTGTGGTCGATCCCGGATATCTCGCCGCCTACGAAAGCCTCGAAGGTCAGATGGTCTTGTCGATGATCGGGATCATCTTCTTGGGGTCGTTCGTGGTCATGGAGCGTTGGGGTCGCCTCGCCATGCCCGAACGTTTCAGCCTGCGGCCACCGGCTTCGCGGAGAGTGGGGCCATGACCTCGATCTCGCTGGCACCCATCGTGGCGGGCTCGGTGATGGGCACGGGAGCTCTCATCATCCGCCGCAGTGTGGCTCCCGTGCCTCCGGCACTCGACACCGTGCTCGCACGACTGAGTGGGAGATCACGACCGGTGCCGTGGTGGCGGCGCCTTCCTGATCTTCTCGTCGGTCGCGATGAGGATCGAGCGATCCTGGGGCGCAGTTCCCCCGATCAGGTGGCTTCGTGGACCACCACGATCGTCCTCTCGGGGGTGCTGCTCACGGTCCTTGGCATCGGCTCCAGCGTGGCGGGGGTCGCCTGGGGTCCTGGTGTCGCGGCAGTCGTGGGGCTCCTCGTGCTCGGCGCTGCCGCGGTGATCCCTGGTGCCCGTCTCCGCCAACTCGCTGCGAACCGGCGTCACGCTGCGTCCCAGTCCTTGTCGGCGTATCTCGATCTGGTGACGGTGTTGCTCGCAGGAGGTGCCGGCGTGGAGACCGCTCTCGTCGCCGCTGCCGATATCGCCGAGGGCCCCTTCTTTTCGGCCGTTCGCAATGAATTGACGAGATCGCGGGCCCTTCGTCGTTCTCCATGGGTGGGCCTTGGTGACCTCGGTCGGCGCTGGGGCCTCGATGAACTGGTGGAACTCGCGGCCACAGTCGAACTTGCTGGTGAGCAGGGTGCTCGAGTCAGAACCTCGTTGATGGTGCGGGCTGCGTCGCTACGAAATCGCCAACTGGCCCTCATCGAGGCTCGAGCGCAGTCCGCGACCGAGCGCATGGGTCTACCCATGGTGCTGGTGTTCGTGGGCTTCGTCGTCTTGCTCGGCTATCCAGCTCTGTCCTTGGTCGTGGGAGGCCTGTGATGCCCCATCCACACTCCAGCGAGTCATCGCCGCGGTCGTCGTGGCCCATGTCAGCAGTCGAATCCGAGGAGATGAGTAGCGATGTCCGTTCTCGAGCAGTGGTGGTTGTATCTGAGCATCCGGATGGGGCTTCCGGTCACCCCGATACGCGATCGAGGGGAAGTCAGCGCCACCACGATCGTCATGGCTGCCGCGCTGATCGCCTTGGCGCTTGCAGTCGGCGCCATCATCACGTCGCGCGTCACGTCGAAAGCGAACTCACTCGATCTGGGATGAGGTTCGCCCAAGCCGAAGGTGACCGCGGCGAGGTGAGTTCCGAAGCCGTCATCCTCGTGCCGGTGCTCATTGGACTCGTGGTGGTCACGATGCAATTCGCCACCTGGTACCACCGGGCGACGATCGCGCGGGCAACAGCGTGGAAAGCGGTGGCTGAGGCCGGTCTGCTCGATGCGCGCGCCGAGGACGGCGAAAGGGCCGGATGGCTCTTGCTCGAGGACCTCGGCGCCCACGACGGATCCGCGATCGAGGTCACCCGGTCACCGACCACCGTCCACGCCGAGGTGGCCGTGGCCGTTCCCCGCCTCCTCCCCGGCTTCCCGGGGGTGGTGCGACGCGAGGCTCGAGCAACCGTCGAGCGCTTCGTCGGGGAGGCCGAGCGATGACCTCGCGTGGCTCCATGTCGGTGGAGATGGTCCTGCTGACCCCGGTGCTGATGGTCTGTGCGCTTTTCGTCGTCTACGCCGGTCGTCTCGGGGACCGGACCGTGGCCGTGCGCTCCGTCGCCGCAGCGGCCGCCCGTGAGGCGTCGTTGCGACATCCTGGCGCCATGGCGGATCACGCCACGCGGGTGACCGTCGATGCGCTCGAGGACATCGTGGTGGGCTGCGGATCGGGTCAGGCTTCGACCGAGATCGATGACTCATCGGTGACCGTTGAGGTCCGCTGTCGACTCGACACCACCGATCTGAGTCTGCTTGGGGTCGGATCGACCACCCTGGTGGGGCGCTCCCGCGAAGTCGTTGACGTCTGGAGGGCATCACCGTGATCCCGAGGGTTGATAGCGATCAGGGCACCGTGAGCGCCTTTGTCATCGTGATGGTCGGGTCCCTCATCCTTCTCGCGGGCCTCGTCCACGATGGCAGTCGCCTCGTCGCCGCGCAGGTCGAGGCGAGTGACCGGGCTGGTGCTGCAGCTCGGATCGGAGCTCAACGCCTCCGTGGAGTGCGCGCCGACAGCGTCGAAATCGACCCGAGTGCCGCGCGTGAGGCCGTGCGGAGCCATCTCGCGGCCCATGGAACGAACGGTGAGGTGCGAGCGACACCCGAATCCGTGGAGGTCACCGTTCGGGTGCGGGTTCCCTTCGTGTTGTTGACGCTGGTGGGACTGTCAGGTCGCGATGTCGAGGCCAGTCGGACTGCGGTGGTGAAACGGGGATGACCATGACTGCTCATCACGTCGTCGGGGGATCTGTGGGTCCACGACATCGGTGGCGCGGTCCCCGCGGAAGTGAGTTGGCTCTGCGCTTGGATCTCGCCATACGCAGCGGTGCAACGATCCCTGGTGCGACACCTCCTGGTGCCGTGGCAGTCGACTCGACGGGAGCGCTGACCCTGGTCTGGGTCGACGGAACCCACCGTGAGGTGCCGGCTCAGCGTTCGCTCGAAGAACTCGCCGTCATGTCACGTGACGTTGCGGTGGATCTTCGGTCCTACGTCACCGTCGGGCGGCGCCGCGACGGAGCCCTGATCGTGGTCGACCTCGAGTCCTGGAGAGTTCTGGGAGTCACTGGTCCCGGACAGGTTCGGATCATCTCGCGTCTGGTCGAGGATCTCGGATCGCTCGCTGGTCGTCGACCCCCCATCTGGTGTTGGAACATCGAACTCGACTCCTCGGGTCATCGGGTTCACACCACCTCCGATCTCCAGCGCGCCCTCGATGAATCGGCACGGATCGCGCATGGCGGAGATCGTTGTGTTCTGGTCCTCGGGCAGATCCCGGGACCTCGTCCCTTTCGCCTTCCCACCGGAGTGAACGTGGTGGTGGCCGGTTCCACATCCCGAGGCCTCGCCCTCGACTATCGGGCCTCGACATGGCGTCTTGATCCGCTGGCCTGGGACCTCGACACGATCGTCGGCCAGAGCGCCGACTCCCCGGACGGGTGACCGTCCACGACCCAAGGAGAGAATCATGTCCCTCACCCCATCGAGCCGGCGGGGTTCGACCCCTCCGGTCTCATCGCCGCCGGTGACTGGGGCTTCGAGCCCATCAGGCGACATCGATCAGCCCTCCAACTGGAGGTTCATGGTCAAGGTCCTCGGCCCGCCCGAGGTGATCACCGCTGAGGGCGAGCCCGTGGTCTTCGAGCGCACCAAGGCCCTCGAGTTGGTGACATGGTTGGCCTTTCATCGCCATCGTCCGACCCGGTCGGCGGCTCGGGCGGCGCTCTGGGATCGACCGATGAAACACGGCGCGCTCGGCAACGTCGTGTCCGATGCTCGGCGCGCACTCAACGATGCCGGAACGCCACCACCAGGTTCGGAATGGATCGGGCGAGGAGTGGGCGAAGCGCTCCCGTTGCACCCGATGATCACCACCGACGTCGACGTTCTGCGCCGAGTGTGGCGTCGTACCGAAGGTCGCTTCGATGCCGAATCCGAGGCGGCCTTGGCCGAGGCGGTCGAACGTATCGAGGGCATTCCCCTCGATGGCGGCCGCTTCCTGTGGGCCGATCATGAAGGCATCACTTCCGAACTGACGTTTCTCGCCATGACGGTGGCTGGGGATCTGGCTCGGCGCCGTCTGGGACGGGGGGATCTCCCCGGGGTGCTCGCAGCCACCGGGATCGGACTTCGAGTCCTTCCCGGATACGAGGAGTTGTTGGCGCTACGGATGCGAGCTCACGCAACTGCGGGCAATCTCGCCGCAGTGCGTTCGGAATGGGCGACGTATGAACGCTGCATCGCCGATGATCCGTGGCAGACCCGACCCTCAGAGATGCTGCTGGCTTTGCGTTACGAGCTACTCGGCGACACGCGCCCATCCTGATCAGGCCCAGGATTCGAGGACCTACCAAGAGGCTGTCCACGTGCGTCGCGGTGACGCATCGTGGTCGACTCAGCTGTACTGATCGAGGATGCTGGTCTCGGTGATACGGGCCAGGCTGTCCTTGATCGCTCGGGCGCGCACCATTCCGACCCCTTCGACCTCGGCGAGATCGGCGATCGTGGCTCGTAGAACCTTCGACAGGTCACCGAAGTGATCAGCAACCCGGGTGGCGAGCAGCGCAGGAAGGCGGGGCACTCGGGTCAGCAGACGTTCGCCACGCGGGATGAGGCTCTCGTCGAGATCGGCTCCGGGACCGGCGGCCACCCCGAGAGAGTCGGCAGCTTGACGAAGGTCGATCGTTTCGCCCTCGGCCACATGAGCGAGCGCGTCGAGGACCTGGCGTGCCGTACGGGTGTCATGCGGCGGCAGGTAGTCCTTGACGGTCAGTTCGGCTTCCAGGTCGACATCGCCGTAGACCTCCTCGAGCTGCAACTTGAGCAGCCGGGCATCCATACCCAACTCGGCGATCATCGTCTCGATCTCATCAGCGATCCGGCGCACCATCTCGGCGCGCTGCACCACGATCGCAACATCGCGCAGGGTCACGAGGTCCTCCACCTCGAGCGCGGTCAGATTGGCGAGGGCATCGTCGAGACGGGACTTGTAGCGCTCGAGGGTCTGAAGCGCCTGATTGGCGCGGTCCAGCAGACGCGAGACGTCTTGGAGTTGATGACGGATCTCGCCCACGTAGATGGCGATGACCCCCATTTCTTCGCTGACGCTGACCACCGGAACCCGCAGGGAGCGGGCAACCCGCTCGGCGGTGCGGTGGCGGGTGCCGGTTTCATCGGTGGGTACCCGGGCATCGGGCATGAGCTGCACATTGGCTCGGGCGATTCGCGAACCATCCGAGGACAGAATGATCGCTCCGTCCATCTTGGCGAGTTCGGACAACTTCTGTGGGCTGAACGGGGCGTCGAGGAGGAAACCGCCGGTGCAGATCGACAGGACCTCGGGACCGTCCCCGAGCACGACCAGAGCCCCCATCTTGGCTCGCACGATCCGGTCCACGCCGTCGCGCAACGGTGTCCCGGGCGACACGGTGCCCAAAGCACTCAGCAATGCGCCATCGAGGCGACGCTGAGGGTTGATCATGGTGCGATCATAGAGGAGCACCGCCTCGACTGCGGTGGAGACCAGCGGCGGTGAGCGCCTCAGCCAGACTGGCCACTCGGGTCAGGGACGCCGGAGAGGTTTCGACCTCGGCCGATGCGGGAACCAGGGCTCGGCGATACCCGAGGCGATGGGCCTCGGCGAGGCGGCGGGGAAGATGGGCGACTTGGCGGACTTCACCGGCGAGGCCGACCTCGCCGATCGCCACCAGATCGGGTGGAAGCGGAGTGGATGTCAACGATGACGCGATCGCCAAGGCCGTTCCCAGGTCGATGCCAGGTTCTGCAAGCCGCACGCCGCCCACGACCGAGACGAAGACGTCATGATCTCGGGCGCCCAAGGCGGCTCGCTGTTCGAGCACTGCCAGCAGCATGGCCAAGCGTGACGAGTCGAGGCCGTGCACATTGCGGCGCGGTGGGGTGGGGCCCGCCACGGGAATGGTGAGTGCCTGGACCTCGACGAGGAGTGGTCGCTGCCCTTCCATCGTGGGTACGACTGCCGAACCTGCCACACCGGTGCGGCGGTCCGACAGGAAGAGTCGGCTGGGATCAGGGACGGCGATGAGACCCTTTTCGGCCATTTCGAACAGTCCGAGTTCGTTCGTGGATCCGAAGCGGTGTTTCGTCGCTCGCAGCAGCCGTAGAGCGTGGTGGCGCTCACCATCGAAGGACAGCACGGTGTCGACCACGTGTTCGAGGACGCGCGGACCCGCCAGCCCGCCCTCCTTGGTCACATGACCGACGAGCACCATCGTCAATCCGCGCCGCTTGGCCTCCTGGACCAGTCGATGCGCGCAGCCTCTGACCTGGACCACTGAGCCGGGGGCCGATCCGAGTTCGGGGTCGGCAATGGTCTGAACGCTGTCGATCACGACCAGGTCGGGTTCCACGGAATCGAGCGCGGCGAGGATGTGGGGTAGCGCGGTCTCAGACAGCAGCCACACCCGTTCGTCCACGGCTCCGAGCCGCTCGGCGCGGAGCCGGACCTGAGTGGCACTTTCTTCAGCGGAGACATACAACGAACGCGAGGGCCACGAAGACAGCAGCTGCAACAACAGAGTGCTCTTACCGACACCGGGCTCCCCGCCGAGCAAAGTCACCGAACCTGGCACCAGACCACCATCGAGAACCCGGTCGAGCTCGGTCAGGCGAGTCGGTACCGGTGATGCGGCAGCCAGGTCGACGTCACCGATCGGGGAGGGAACTCCAGCAGGGACCAGGGCATAGCCGGCGGCCAGAGAGGCTGGGCCGTCCTCAGGAAGATCCACCTCTTCGATCAGGGTGTTCCAGGCGCCACAGCCCGAACACTGCCCGGACCATTTCGGATGGGAGGTTCCGCAGTCGCCGCAGCGGTGCAGGATCCGGGTTCGTGCCACGCGCTCGACCCTAGGCCAGGGGTGTGCCAGGTCGTCGCCGGGCGAGGCGACGGCGGCGACGCGCCAGCAGGACCCAGATCACGAAGGGCACGGTGATGAGGATCCACACGACCATCACGAAACGCGCGACATCGGCGACAGTGCGGGCTTGGCGGGCGATGTCGTCGGTACGTTCGGCAATGGCCGATATGTCGAGGGTGGTGCCATCGACGGGGACCTGCCAGCGAAGAACACCATCGACGAGTTCCCCAGTCGTCGTCACCGGCTCACCAGGAAGGCGGATGCTGAGTGAATAGTCGAGGGCGTCAGCGATCGTGAGACCTCGATCGGTGAAGTCCTGAGCCACAGGCTCCTCACCCAAGGCCTCGACGAGCCCGTCATCGGCGAACGCTCCGGGTCCGGTGATCGCTGCCGTCTCCCCTGACAATGTCCAGGCGGTACGGGCGAATTCGTCTGTGCGTTCCACCCTCAGATCGATCACGGGTGGGCCGATGTCGGCGAGAGCCGCATTCAGGCCGATCAGGTCGTCGACTTCGCGGGTGGCGATGACCTCGAGGCCCCCGTCCGGGGTGGGGTTCGGGCCCTCGAGGGTCCATCCACGACTCTTCAGATCCTCGAGTTCGAGGTCCTCTCCGAGTCGGGGCACGACGGTGAGAACCTCGGCGTCGGCACGAGCGGTCACGGTGACGGTTCCGGCGCCGGCCTCATCGAGCACGACGTCGACAGAGATGTCGACCCGGCATCCAGCCAGCGTCACCGCCGCGGCCACGACAGTGACGAGGGCGGCGGGGCGCAGCCACCGCCGCCATGCGCCGCTGGTCATGTCCTCAGTCGTTGGGATGCTGACCGAGATCCGGTTCGGTCGGTGCAGTGGCTGCCAGTTCGACACCTGCGGGAGGCTGGAAGCCTTCCACGGCGCGGAACACCAGGTGCAGCTCCCCGGGACGATCGGGATCCTCTTCGGTGTCCACGACCACGATCTGGCCGGCGTGGAACTCCTTGTAGAGGATCTTCTCCGACAACGGATCCTCGATATGGCGTTGGATCGCACGACGCAGGGGCCGGGCTCCGAGCAGGGGGTCGTAGCCCCGTTCGGCGAGCAGGTCCTTGGCGCTCTGGGTCAGTTCGATCCCGAGACCCTGGCTCTCGAGCTGGGTGACGAGCCGCTTCGTCATGAGGTCCACCATCTGCACGACCTCGTCCTTGGCGAGCTCGTGGAAGACGATCACCTCGTCGATGCGGTTCAAGAACTCGGGCCGGAAATGGACCTTGAGGGCCTCGTTGACCTTGTCCTTCATACGCTCGTAGCTCATGGCTTCATCGACCTTGGTGAAGCCGACGTTCGCCTTACGCAACTCCTGGGTGCCCAGGTTCGAGGTCATGATCAACACCGTGTTGCGGAAGTCCACCGTGCGGCCCTGGCTGTCGGTGAGGCGACCCTCTTCGAGGATCTGCAACAGCGTGTTGAACACGTCCGGATGCGCCTTTTCGATCTCGTCGAACAGCACGACGCTGAAGGGACGACGCCGCACGGCCTCGGTGAGTTGGCCACCTTCTTCGTAGCCGACGTAGCCGGGGGGCGAACCCACGAGCCGGCTCACGGTGTGCTTCTCCATGTATTCGCTCATATCGAGCGAGATGAGAGCGTCCTGATCACCAAAGAGGAACTCCGCCAGCGTCTTGGCGAGCTCGGTCTTTCCGACACCGGTGGGTCCGAGGAAGATGAACGACCCGCTGGGGCGACGGGGGTCCTTCAGGCCCGCTCGGGTACGCCTGATGCTCTGGCTGACGGCCTTGATGGCGTCTTCTTGGCCGATGATCCGCTTGTGCAGCTCACCTTCCATGTTGAGCAGCTTCTGGGTCTCTTCCTCGGTGAGCTTGTACACCGGGATACCGGTCCAGATCGACAAGACCTCGGCGATGGCCTCTTCATCCACCTCGTCGAACAGGTCGACGCCCTGGGCCTTGATCTCGGCTTCTTTGGTCGCCCGCTCTTCGAGAAGCGCCTTTTCCTGATCCCGGAGGCGTCCGGCATCCTCGAAGCGCTGTTCCTCGACGGCGGTCTTCTTCGCGGACTGGACCTCGTTGAGCTTGGTTTCGAGTTCTTTGAGATCCGGAGGGGTCTGCATCCGCTTGATCCGCAGCCGGCTGCCGGCCTCGTCGATCAAGTCGATCGCCTTGTCAGGAAGCTGACGGTCGGAGATGTAGCGGTCGGCGAGGTTGGCCGAGGCGACGAGAGCCTGGTCGGTGATCGTCACCCGGTGGTGCGCCTCGTACTTGTCGCGCACGCCCTTGAGGATCTCGATCGTATGAGCGACGGTGGGCTCTTCGACCTTGACGGGCTGGAAGCGCCGCTCCAAAGCGGCGTCCTTTTCGAGATGCTTGCGGTACTCGTCCAGCGTGGTGGCGCCGATGGTCTGCAGCTCGCCGCGGGCCAGCATCGGCTTGAGGATGCTGGCTGCATCGATGGCGCCTTCGGCGGCGCCAGCACCCACGAGGGTGTGGATCTCGTCGATGAACAAGATGATGTCGCCACGAGACTTGATCTCTTTGAGCACCTTCTTGAGGCGTTCCTCGAAATCACCGCGGTAGCGGCTACCAGCCACGAGGGCGCCGAGATCGAGGGTGTAGAGCTGCTTGTTCCGCAGGGTGTCGGGCACGTCGTCGTTGACGATGCGCTGAGCGAGTCCCTCCACGATCGCAGTCTTTCCAACCCCGGGCTCACCGATCAGCACCGGGTTGTTCTTGGTACGCCGGGACAGGATCTGCATGACCCGCTCGAGCTCGCGAGCCCGTCCGATCACCGGATCGAGCTGCTTTTCACGGGCCTGCTGAGTGAGGTTGCGCCCGAACTGGTCGAGGATCTGGCTGCCGCCCTTGTCAGCAGCGTCTTCTTTTCCGCCACCGGCGGGGGCACCCGCAGCCGCAGGCTCGCCTTTGGATTGGGGACCCTGGTAGCCCGACAGCAACTGGATGACCTGCTGGCGCACCCGGGACAGGTCGGCTCCGAGCTTGACGAGCACCTGGGCGGCAACGCCCTCACCCTCACGGATCAGACCCAAGAGGATGTGCTCGGTGCCGATGTAGTTGTGGCCGAGCTGCAGCGCTTCGCGCAAGGACAACTCGAGGACCTTCTTGGCCCGCGGCGTGAAGGGGATGTGTCCCGAAGGGGAGGAGCCACCCTGGCCGATGATCTCTTCGACCTGAGCGCGTACGGCCTCGAGGGAGATGTTGAGACTCTCGAGGGCTTTGGCAGCAACGCCTTCACCCTCGTGGATCAGACCGAGAAGAATGTGCTCGGTACCGATGTAGGAATGATTGAGGAGTCGCGCCTCTTCTTGGGCGAGGACGACGACCCGACGGGCCCGATCCGTGAAGCGTTCGAACATGGCCGACCTTTCCAATGTGGTGAGGCGGTGGCGATCACTCTACCCCTCGGTCACCAGACCACATCAGCGGGCCCCGGGTTTCCCGAGGCCGGTATCTGAGGCTGGCTCCATCGTGGGTTCCCAGGTCCCATGGCCTAGCCTGACCCGTCGATGACCTCGTCTCCGTTGCTCGGACTCGTGCGTATGGACGCCGACCTCGACCGGATCGAGGCCGCGCTCCGAGACGCCGTGCGAACCGGAGACGACCATCTGACGACCTTGGCGTCTCATCTCATCGTGGCGGGCGGCAAGCGGCTTCGGCCGGTGCTGAGCGTCGCGGCCGCTTTGGTGGGCTCTCCAGCCACGGCGATGGTCAGTGACGATGTGGTCGCTGGTGGCATCGCCTGCGAACTCGTTCATCTCGGGTCGCTCTACCACGACGACGTGATGGACGAGGCGACGACGCGCCGCGGCGTCGAGACGGTCAACGCGAAATGGGGCAACCTCCAAGCGATTCTCGCCGGCGACTTCTTGTTGAGCCGCGCGAGTGAGATCGCAGCATCCCTCGGTACCGAGGTGGCCGCCTTGCTCGCTCGCACGATCGGGCGCCTCTGCGAGGGCCAGATCGAAGAATTGCGCCATACCTATGACGCCAGCCGTCCCGAATCGTCGTATCTGTCCTCGATCGGAGGCAAGACCGCGTCGTTGTATTCGACCGCAGCGCGCATCGGAGCGATCGTGGCGGGTCATGATCGCGTGGTCGTGGACGCGTTGACCGAGTACGGCGAGTTGTACGGCATGGTCTTTCAGGTGGTCGACGATCTCTTGGATCTCACCGCCACGGAGGAACAGCTCGGGAAGCCCGCTGGTCACGATCTCGTCGAAGGCGTCTACACCCTGCCGGTTCTTCGCACCCTGTCCCGAGGTGACGGACTGGCGGCGGAACTCGCCGACTTGTTGGGGCGACCACTCGACTCGGTGTCTCGCGATGTGGCACTGGGCATCGTGCGGTCCAATGGGGGACTTCATTCGGCTCTCGACACGGCACGAGATCTCGCCGCTGCCGCCTCGCGCACCTGTGATGCCTTGCCGCCAGGCGAGGTGACCGAGGCACTGCGAGCCGCGCCAGCGGCTCTCGTGGAGACCATCGCCATCCCGGTCTGAGTCGGCGTCGGCAGTCTCAGTTCATCCTGGCCAACACGTCGCCCGCGGCTAGTCCTGACAGCACTGCGCCTTCGACACGGGGTCCGGCGAAAGCATCTCCCGCCAGGATCAAGGGAGCATCGACATCGGGAGCCGACCAGCAGGGATCGGGCCACAACCGTTGGGGCGTGGCGAAGCGCCAACGCTTCAGTTGGGACTCGACGATCTGGGCATCACCCAGCCAGGGACGGGCCAGTTCGTGTAGCGCGGCCTCGGTGTCCTCGGGGGCGTCATCCCAGTGTTCGAGGCTCCAGGTGGCGCTCGCGTGCAGAGTGAGCGCCGGAATCTCGCTGATGCCTTTGGCGACGTTGTCGGCAACGAATCCGATGTGGGCATCAGGAGCGTTACGGCCGCCGGGTTCGGGAACGCCAGGAGGGCGGTCCAAGGCCAACAACACTCCCAGAGTCCGGTCGTACTCGATGGTCATGAGATCCTCGGGCAGATCGATACCGGCAGGCAATGTGAGCGCCAGGGCTTGAGGAATCGGGGTCGTGATGACCACGGCGTCGGCATCGAGCCCGGTTCCGTCATCGAGTCCGACCCGCCAGGACCGTGGGTTCGTCCCCGCTTGGAGTGAGAACACCAAGGTCGAACAGCGCACATCGAGATCAGCCGCGAGGTGCTTGGCCAATGAGTTCATGCCCCCGGATCCGACGTAGCGCGGATGTCCATCGGCCTCGAGGTCGAAACCGCGGCACCATTCATGCACCAGATTCGATGCGATCCAGGTGTCGACCACTCGCCGGAACCGATCATCACGAACGGTGAAGAACTGGGCTCCGTGATCCAACCGGGCGGTGCCCTCGGCCGTGTCGATACGGCGCGTCGCCATGCGACCTCCGGGGGACCGCCCCTTGTCGAGAACGATCACCTCGTGACCGGCGTCGACAGCGGTTCGGGCTGCGAACAACCCGGCCAGACCGGCTCCTACGACAACGACTCTCATCGGGGATTACGAAGCAGTCGCCACATCGGCCAGGGGGGCCATCTGGTGGTTCTCGGCGCGATGTACCCGACGTAAGAAGTCGAGCACCACCCGGTTGTAGGTCGATGCGTGCTCCACCATCAGTCCGTGAGCCGCTCCGGAAATGACGACGAGTTCTGCGGTCGGGATGCTCTCGGCGAGCTCTTCGGCATCCCCGCGGGTTGTCAACACGTCCTGGTTGCCCACCACGACGAGAGCCGGAACGGTGATCTGGGACAGGTCTCGGGCGATGGTGTCGTCGGCATCGAGGATGGCGCGCACCTGGGCGACGAAACCATGGCTGGCTCGGGGTGATCGAATCGGTCCGAGCCAACCCAACGCTGGCCAGAGCCGCCGCAGCGAGCGGGGACCGATGACCCAACGTGCGGCTTCGCGGGTCATCGCCGACATACCGCGCTCGGACGCCGTCGATGCCCAGCCGGTGACGAGTTCTCGGCGCCACTCATGGTTCCGACATGCCGTACAGGCCAATGTCAGCGAGCGAACTCGCTCGGGATGGTTCAACGCGACCAGTTGCGCGATCACCCCGCCCATCGATGCCCCCATGACGTGGGCTTTGTCCACCCCGGCGGCATCGAGAACCGTGATCGCGTCCTGGGCCATTTGTTCCAGGGTGTAGGTCCCAAAGGGTTGGTCGCTGCGTCCTGCGCCCCGGTTGTCATGAGCGATGACTCTGTAGCGGGGTCCGAACGCCAGGCGCTGCATGTTCCAACCGGTCTTGTCGGCACCGAGTCCCTGGATCATCAGCACGGGTGGTCCATGACGACGACCGGTGACCTCGTAGTGCAACCGCGTTCCGTCGGTGGCTCGGGCGAAAGGCATCAGACCTCTCCGATCAGATCGAGAACGGGGGCTCCACCGAGTCCATCGAGAAGGTTCTGAAGAGAGTCACGAACCGTTTCGGCGGTCTCGATTGGGGCGAGTCCGCCCCGACGGGCACTGGGGACGACCCGGGCGCCGACCTCGAGTCGGGCGCGCCGACTGGCCGGTGAGGACACCGCCGCCACGGGAAAGATGCCCACACCGAGTTCGAGAGCGACCTCGATCATGGCCGGATCGACTCGGCCGGCCCGACGGGTTTCGCGCACCGCATGAGTTCCGACGACCACGAGGTCACCTCCGGCGAGCGCCTGACGGACTTCGCCGGGCCGGGCCGGAATCGCGCCGACGCGGGCCAGTACGGGTCCCAGCGGGACTCGTTGGGGTCGGCCAGAGATCCTCACGGTGCGCTCGAGTCGACGGGTCAGCGTCGAGGCGACCATGAGGGTCGATCCTGCGGCCCATCGCGAACTCACCACGAGCAGGGCGGCATCGACGCTGTCGAGGTGGTCGAGGCCTCCGCTCGAGACCGCCCAGCGGCCTCGAGCCAGCGCACCGGCAACTGCAGCGACGCGCCGGGACCGACCCCAGTCGTCGAGATCGTGACGCTCGACATCGTCGGAGTCGTCCACCGACTCGACAGGAAGTTCGATGACTCGAGCCGTCGTCATGACGCGGTCACCTCGTGGCGGTCCTCAGCGACTGGTTCCCAGGCTTGCCGCGGTGGTTGGCGCACCACACTGGGCCATCGATACAGGGCGTCGATCACCTCAGGGGCCCGATGGCGAGCTCGCACACCGAGAAGTGGTTCCATCCGGGAGCCATCCCCGAGCCGACCGCGATGGATCAACTCGAGCACATGCTCGGGTACCGGGGCGCCGACGAGATGGGTGATGGCGCGAGCCAACATCCATTCGGGGCCGATCAAGGGGATCGGAAGTCGCCGCCCCGCCCACAGGGCTCGCCGTACCGTGGTGGCACCCGATGCCACCACGTTGACGGGCTCGTCGAGTCCGACTCGGGCTGCGGCCACGATCGCCCGGGCGGCGTCGCTGGCCTCGATCACCGTGAAGGGCGGATCGGCCAATGCCGAAAACGGCACGGCGGGCAGCCGCAGCAGGCGCCCGAGAGGACTCGGGATATGGGGTCCAACCACCGGGGCCAGTCGTAGTGCGCCCACGGTGGCCCCGAAGCGACGTAGCCGCAGAGCTGCGGCTTCCACCTCGGCGACCGCTCGGCCGTAGGGACTCGTCGGTGCCACCGGCGCGCTCTCATCGGGCCGCACCGGAGCCTGCGACGACCGTCCATAGATTTCGAGACCTGATCGCACCACGACAGCTTCCAGACTGCGGCCTTCGCCTGCGGCTCCGAGCACGGTGGTGGCCGCTCTCGTCGTGAGATCCCGAGCTTCACGGGCCCCGGCCCGAGCATCGGGCTCCCAGACACCGACATGAACCACGACGTGGGGATCGAAACCCGTGATCAGATCGATGGCCCGCTCACGCTGTCCCGGCAGGATCCGGTGGAACTCGGCTCGGCGGAGACGACGGCGGGGCGGATCGAGGTCCACCCCGAGGAGCCGACCGGCCCAGGGTTCCTCCTCGAGCATTCGGGTCACCTGGGAACCGAGCTCACCGCCCATTCCCGTCACCAGTACCCGACGCCCCGTTGCCATCACGTCACCTCATCGCAGTGCGGTCACCCGCAGGATCAGAGCCCGAGCCTCGGGATCGAGTTGATGGCCGGCGAGACGCTCGGTGATGGCGATCGCGGCGGATCCTTCCTCGACGAGGCCGCTCCAGCGGATGAACCCTCCCATGATGCCCATCAGCCGATCACCGACCTCGTCACCGTGCACCACGACCTTGTGGCCCTCAGCGAGGAGTCCCTTCAACTCGGGATAGAACTGGCGAAGGTACAGGTCCAAGTCGTCACTCGAGCGCAGCGGCCGATGCAGAGCGTGGACACCGAGTTCGTCGTAGTTGTGCAAGTTGTTGGGACCCGCGACGATCGAAATGACCCGAGCGAAGCCGTTTTCGCGAATCCAGATGATCTCTTCTTGGCGCCGAACCCGTCGGTGATTGTCGCCATACCCTCCGGGGCGTTCACAGACCGCCAACTTGTCCTTGAGGATCCAGGTGAAGTTTCGGGGCGTGATCCCCAGAGCCCACTTTCCGCGCAACTTGGGCGGCATCAGCAGACTTCCGAGCGGCGGGGGTTGACTACAAGCGACATCATCGTCTCATCAGGTTACCCCACCGCTCTGGGCGGCGATCGTTCCCGGTGTGGTCGTGATCACGAGACGTTGCCGGTGTCGTGACACCCGCCGGCCGCCCTCGAGTTCACATGCTGTGCGCTCACCTCTGGCGACAGCGAGGACCCGGTCCACGGCAGCGGAATCAGGCGGCAGGGGATTGGCGAGCCATCGCCGCAGCGCCGCGCGGGCCAAGGCGGGGGGAGCAGTGGCGACCGCGCGAGCATCACAGGGATCGAGGTCGCTGGCGAGTTCGTCGAGCCACTCGAGGTCATCGCGGATCACATCGGCGCGTTGTGACAGGACCGCGGTCACGTCGCGACCAGCGATGTCATCGAGCAATGGCAGGACTTCGTGACGAATCCGTACGCGCATGAATCGCGGATCGGCGTTCATCGGATCCTCGACGGTCGCGATCCCGAGATGGTCGCACAGGGCCCGGGTGTCGCGGCGCCGCAGACGTAACAAAGGGTGTCGATGACCGGGTTCCATGCCGCTGGCTCCCCGCAGGCCCCCACCCCGCAACAGATTCATCAGGATCGTCTCGGCCTGATCATCAGCGGTATGTCCGGTCATGACGTCGGGGGGAAGAACCGACAATCGGGCCTGTCGGGCCCGGGCTTCGAGGTTGGGGCCCTCGGTCACGCTCACTCGTTCGCTGCGGTAACGCACGCCGAGGCGTCGGGCGAGGGTTTCGACCACGTCTGATTCGAGATCGGACCCTGGACGGAGGCCGTGGTCCACGTGAACCAGTGTGACGTCGAGTCCCCGAGCGGTGGCGAGCACCGCGAGGGCCGAGGAATCTGCCCCACCCGACACTGCGCATACGACCGGCGTTGCTGGTTCAGGGAAGGTGCAGCGGAAAAGGAGATCAGCGATCAGGGGGTCCGAGGGATCTGCCGAGATCGCCGGGTCGCTCACTGAGAGTTGAGAGACTCGCGTTCTTGGGCCTCGAGCACTTGACGTTGACGTCGCGAGGGATGCTGAGGAGCCACCACCTGCTTGATGTAGCCAGCGACGAGACCCAAAACGGCGCCTCCGCCCAACAGAGCAAGCGCCGCCCCGATCCACCAGTGCCACACGTTCGCAGCGAGCATGAGCTCAAGCGTAGTCCCAGGGAACGGCTTCAGCCCACCCGATCGTCGTTGGGATCTCCGGGTGCTACGGGAGCGCCGAGTTCGAGACAGCGTCGCAATCGATCGACGAACCCCGGCGGCAACTCGTCGTTGTGGCACTTATGCGCGATCACGAGACGTAATTCGGCATGGAAATCGAAGGCCTGGAGGCACAAGACGCACTCTGCGAGGTGTGCATCGATCTCGGCCTGAGTCGTCGCGTCGAGTTCACGGTCCAAGAACCGGTCGAGCTCGTTCAGGGTCTCGTCACACTCGGACACTCACAGAATCCTCACGTCGTCGGGTGGCCACTCGTGGCCTCATCGGGCGCAGAGACCAGGCCTCGGGCCTGCGCGTAGTCGTACAACGCTCTCTGTATCGCCTTTCTTCCCCGATGCAGTCGCGACATCACCGTACCGATCGGAACATCGAGCATTTCTGCTATTTCTTTGTAGGCGAATCCTTCGACGTCGGCGAGCAGCACCGGAATTCTGAACGCTTCGGGAAGTTCTTCCACCGCCTGACGCACTTCATCATCGGTGAAAACGTCCATCAACTGGTCCTCGGCGCTGCGGCTAGCCAGAGCGGTCTCGATCGCTCCCATGCGGCGGTACAAGTAGAAGTCTTCGAGGTCGGCGAATTCGGCCTCGTCGACCCGGCGTTGACGGGCCCGGTAGCGATTGATGAAGGCATTGGTCAGGATGCGAAGCATCCACGCCCGCAGGTTCGTTCCTTCGGTGAAGGACTCATAGGACCGGTATCCGCGCAACATCGCCTCTTGCACGAGGTCTTCAGCATCAGCGGAGTTACGGGTGAGGCGAAGCGCGGCCGAGTAGAGAACACCGGCGAGGGGCATCACGTCCTCGGCGAAGCGCTGTTGATCAGCCATCGCTTCGGGACCCTAGAACACCACGGGTGTCGAGGACCCGGCTGTTGGCTCTTCGGCGAGGTCAGTCGTTCGCCGGAGGGGCGAGTTGATGGCCGACGGCTTCATCGAATGCGGCAACGAGGCGCTCCATCAACTCCGCAAGCTGTTGGGCTTCGTCCTCGTCGAAATGTTCGAACATGCGATCGAGCACGGCGCGACGTTGTTCCACCGCCATGCGATGGCGATCGCGTCCCGCCGAGGTGAGAGCCACATACGCGACTCGGCCGTCCTCATGACAGCTTCGGCGCTCGGCCAATCCGGCACGTGTGAGGCGCTGAACCGCTCGGGTCGCAGTGGAGGGATCCACTCGCAGAGCGCGGGCGAGGTCTCCCATCCGCCAGGCATCCTGCTGGGACAACAGATCCATGGTGTCGAGTTCACCCGGTTCGAGAGCTCCGGGTCCCGTACCGAGAACGACCTCTCTCATGGCGGCCATCGACGCGCCACGGCGCAGTTCGCGCCACGCGAGTGAGACTCGTTGATGCACCGGCACAACGGTCTCGTTCCCGATCGGGGCAGAGGTCTCCGGCACTCTTGTAGCGTACAAGGGGTGAGCACCGGAGGGGACCTCGCACCCGAGCAACGTCAAGACGGACCCTCGACGGGAGCTCCTGGAGATGGGGCGCACTCGGTGGTGGTGACGGCGCCCATGACCGCAACGGTCATCGAGGTCATGGTCAGCCCGGGCGCCGAGATCGCTGCGGGTTCGACCTTGATGGTCCTCGAGGCGATGAAGATGCACCATCACGTCGTCGCGCCTCATTCCGCCGTGGTCCGCTCCGTGCTCGTCGCAGTGGGTGACACCGTGGCAGGAGATCAGGATCTCGTGGTGATCGACGGCATCGGGAGCGCATCCCCAGCCCTCGACGAGGTCGACGATGATGTCGACACCACCCGGATTCGGCCCGATCTCGCGGCGCTCGTGGAACGTCGGGCTGCGATTCTCGACTCAGCCCGTCCTGAGGCCGTCGCCCGACGTCACGCAACGGGGCGGCGAACGGCTCGGGAGAATCTCGCCGATCTCTGTGATCCGGGTTCCTTCGTCGAATACGGAGGTCTCGTCGTCGCCGCTCAGCGTCGCCGACGATCCGAGGACGATCTGATCGTGTCGACACCTGCTGATGGTCTCGTGGCGGGACGAGCGACGGTCAACGCGCCCACTTTTGGCCCTCGGGATGCGTCCTGTGTGGTGATGGCCTACGACTACACGGTTCTCGCCGGAACTCAAGGCCAGTTCAATCATCACAAGAAGGACCGCATGCTCGATGTGGCTCGTCGGGATCGTCTTCCGGTGATCGTGTTCGCCGAGGGCGGTGGCGGTCGTCCCGGTGATACCGATGGTCTCGGCGTGGCCGGTCTCGACTGCTGGGCCTTTCGGGCCTTTGCCGAACTCTCGGGGAACGTGCCCCTCGTCGGGATCACGACGGGCTACTGCTTCGCGGGCAACGCAGCGTTGTTGGGAATGTGCGACATCGTCATCGCGACTCGCGAGTCCAATATCGGTATGGGCGGACCCGCCATGATCGAAGGCGGCGGGCTTGGGGTGGTCGCTCCGACCGATATCGGACCGTCCGATGTGCAGGAGGCCAACGGTGTCATCGACGTCCTCGTCGCCGATGAGGCCGAAGCGGTGGCGGTGGCGCGGACATTTCTCGGATACGCCCAGGGCGCGTTGCCGACCTGGCAGGAGGGCGACCCGTTCCGAGCCCGCCATCTGGTTCCCGAGGATCGCCGACGGGCCTATGACATGCGCGCCGTGATCGACCTCGTGGCCGACACCGGATCGGTTCTCGAGTTACGTCGACGCTTCGGCCCCTCGATGATCACGGCACTCGCTCGCCTCGAAGGCCGTGCGATCGGCATCATCGCCAATGATCCCTCCCATCTCGGTGGGGCCATCGACGTCGATGCCGCCGACAAGGCCGCTCGCTTCATGCAGTTGTGCGATGCCTATGGATTTCCCGTCCTGTCACTATGTGACACGCCCGGAATGATGGTCGGCCCCGATATCGAAGCCCGGGCTCTCGTACGCCATTGCACCCGCATGTTCGTCACGGCGGCATCGATGAGTGTGCCCACGGTGACCGTGGTGCTGCGCAAGGGATATGGGCTCGGTGCTCAGGCGATGGCAGCCGGGTCGTTCCGGGCGCCGCTCGCCACGCTGGCCTGGCCGACGGGCGAGTTCGGAGGGATGGGACTCGAAGGTGCGGTGCGCCTCGGTTATCGCCGGGAGCTGGACGCGGTCGCCGATCCTGGTGAGCGCGCCGCTCTCGAGGCCGAGTTGATCGAGCGGATGTACGCCCACGGCACCGCGATCAACATGGCCACGCATCTCGAGATCGACGATGTGATCGACCCAGCCGAAACACGCGGTGTGGTGGCGAAGTTGTTCCGATCGTCACCGGAAGTTTCTTGGCGCGATGGACCCCGGCGACCCATGATCGATCCGTGGTGAACCAACCGGCAGGTCTGTTGAACTTCCGAGATGTCGGAGGTCGGATGGCCACGAGAGGCCGGGTGCGCCCAGGTGTGTTGTTTCGTTCCGAGATGCTGATGCGCCTCGAAGATCCGACATCGTTGGCATCCCACGGAATCGCCACGGTGATCGATCTTCGCAGTGATCGGGAACGTCTCGAACATCCCACCCCTGATCTCGACGGCGTGACTCGCTACGACATCACGATCGATCCGGGTGCCATGCGCCCTCCCGAGTCGGGGCTTCCCACCCTCGATGACGTCTACCGACAGATCGTCGACTGGTGTGCACCCCAGGTGGCGCAATCCATCACGTTGATTGCTGAGAATGCCGAGCGCGGGGTGTTGGTGCACTGCACAGGAGGGAAAGATCGAACCGGAGTGGTGATCGGCGTGGCTCTCGAACTTCTCGGTGTCTCCGATGACGAGGTCGATGCGGATTACGCGTTGTCGGAGGCCATGTTGTCGGCATGGGCATCGCAGGCCCCGGCGAACATGATGGAAGACGCCGACTGGGATCAGATGGTGGCTGCTGGGCTGTTGTCATCCCCACCAGGAACGATGATCGGCATCCTGCAACGGTTGCGGCGGGAGCACGGTTCGGTGGGGAACTACCTCACCTCAGCGGGTCTCGAGCCCGATGCGATCTCGTTGCTCCGGCACCGTTTGATCGAGAACTGACCGTCTCGAACCCGAGCCAGCCGTCACGGGACACTCGTGATGGCGTGATCAGTGACCGGTGGTCGTCACCGAGTCGCCCGGAACGTCTCGGCGAAGCCAGGTTCACGCTCGTAGCGTTCGAATGCTCGCGCCACGAGATCGGCTGGGACGGCGCTCAGGGTGTGAGGGTTCCAGCGAGGTGACCGGTCCTTGTCCACGAGCGCGGCGCGGACTCCTTCGATGAGGTCATGGGACATGAGCACCTCGAGCACCACCGAATATTCGAGAGCCAGAGCAGATTCGAGGTCGGCGAGGTGTCGAGCCCGCGTGATCAAGGCATGGGTGAGCACGAGCGAGCTCGGTGACTTCGTCGCGATCACCTCGGCGAGACGATGCGCCTCGGCATGGTCGTCGCGTTCGAGTCGGGCGAGCACCGACGCCACATCGGGAGCGCCGAAACAGGTGTCGACCCACGACCGGGCCAGCGACAACGGAGCCTCATCGAAGCTCGCCACCGTGGCGGCATTCACCGCATCCGAGGCTGCGACCCCACTGGAGATCTGATCGATGAGCGTGTCGAAACCGTCCTTCGTGGTGAGGCGATCCGCGAGACCCATGTAGATCGCGTCGTTCCATCCGAGGTGTTCACCGCTCAATGCCGCCAGCATTCCGGTGTCGCCCGGCGCTCGGGACAGCAGCCAGGTTCCACCGACGTCAGGGACGAATCCGATGGTCACCTCGGGCATCCCCACCTTGGAGGATTCCGTCACGAGTCGGTGCCTCGCATGGCCTGCCAGGCCGATTCCGCCTCCGAGCACGAGACCATCCATGAACGCGATCACGGGTGTGGCGCATCGGGCGATGCGGGCATTGAGGGTGTACTCCTCGAGGAAGAACCGGTAGGGCTCGGGATCCCCGGACAGAACTGCCGCTCGGGCGGTGACCATGTCCCCGCCGGCGCACAAGCCGCGGTCGCCCGCCCCGCGTAGAGCGATCGAGGTGATCTCATCATCGGCGTCGTAGTCGTCGATGAGGACCTGGAGTTGTCGGATCATGTCGAGATCCAACGCGTTGATCGCCCGGGGTCGATTGAGGGTGATGAGGCCCAGTGGGCCGTGACGTTCACCGATGACGGTGGGTTCCTGAGTCATTGATCCTCCTCGTTCATCACGACGACGGCGCGTCCCACGATCTCGCCGCGGTCGAGCGCCTCGTAGGTCGCGGCGGCCTCGTCGAGTCCGACACGACGTGTGATCACCCCGCTGAGGTCGATGTGTCCCTCGGCGACGAGACCGAGGATCTCGGGCATGTCGCTGCGAGTTCGCGCTCCATAGGACCCACTGATCGTGATGCCGCGCCGCACCAGATGGGTGATGCCGATACTGGCTGTCGTGTCCGTGGCGGCGAGTCCCACCGCGACCATGTGGCCACCATCGCGAACCGAGGCGACCGCCGCCTCGAACGAGGCCGGTCGCCCGACCGCCTCGAAGGCCACGTCCACACCCTCGCCGGCGGTGAGTTCTCGCAGCGCTGCGGGAGCGCTCGTTGCCGATGCGTCGATCGTGTCGGTGGCGCCGAGACGTGCGGCGGTCGCGAGTTTGTCGCCGGCCAGATCCACAGCGATCACCCGATCTGCTCCCCGAGCCCGAGCGATCTGGACGATATTGAGCCCGATGCCCCCGACGCCGAACACCGCCACCGTCATACCCGCCTCGAGAGACGCACCGTGTCGGACGGCTCCGTAGGCGGTGAACACCGAGCAGCCGATGATCGCCCCCGCAACTGGATCGACACCTGGAGGAAGAATGAAGACGTCGGTGGCGGGCACGACGCAGTACTCGGCCAATCCAGCCATGGAGTACATGGCGAGAACGGAGCCATCGGCGCGCTGCAGGCGGCTGGTGCCGTCATAGAGGACTCCTCGGCCACGGTTGAGCGCGAAGAAGGTCTCACAGAGGTCGTCGCGGCCGCGCTGACAGAAGCGGCAGGTCCCACACGGCATGATGAATGCGCTCACGACGGTGTCTCCCACCGCGACATGGTCGACTCCATCTCCCAGGCCGACGACGGCCCCGGAGATCTCATGTCCCATGACACAGGGACACGGAAAGGGAATATCACCATTCATGACATGGAGATCGGTATGGCACACGCCGCAGGCTCGGGTTCGAATCAAGACTTCGCCGGGCCCGGGTGCGGGGATCGGTATCGCCTCGACCACGAGTTGCTCACGGGGTCCGGGCAGGATCGCCGCTCGCATCATCGTGTCCATGGCTGCTCTCCCATCCCGTCGAACGCGCCAACCATCCTGGCATCTTGGGCCATCGAACCGTGAGAGGGATGGGGACTGCGCTACAGGCTGAA
>CAYYHU010000019.1:0-41360 GCA_964471865.1 uncultured Ilumatobacteraceae bacterium
TCAGAGTTTCGGCGCACCATGGCCGTCCACAGCCCTTCGGGCAGATGGCGACCGCGTCCACGCACCGCCCAAGTCGCAACGCCCCGTTGCTTCGCCACAGCGGCGGCGGCGGCGGACCCGATGCGCGCCATGACCTCGTGGTCTCCGGTGGCCACCGCCTCGATCACGACCAGATCAGCCGCGGCGACCGCCGCTGCCGCCCCTGCGGGTTCGACGAGTTCGACATCCATGTCGGCACGCTCGAGGCGTCTCACCAACGGTGCTCCCTCGCCGATCGAGTCCACCACGAGGACGCGCAGATCGCCTCGACGAGCCACAGCATCAGCGGCGAGATCGGGCCATCCCACCAGCACCACCGTGGCATCGTCGGGAAGCGCTCGAGCCAGTTGAACCGGTGTGGGGTCGTCGACGATCCACTCAGCGAGATCGCGCAACTGTTCGAAGGGGTCCACCGCCGTCACCAGACGCGCTGCGAGCCACCACAACGGTCCACAACTCGGATGGCGTTCCACGATGCGACGACAGGCCAGCACCAGCCCTCCCGGATCGAGGTGCAGACCCCGCAGCGCGCTCGCGGTCTCCTCGACCAGAAGGCGAGGATCACCCTGGGGTGAACGAGCCACCGCCCTGAGCCTCTCGATCGGATGCACACCGCGAACCTACCCCTCGACACGACCACTCGCTTGATGGGTTACCGTCCCGGCGCGCTACCGTCACACGTCGTGGCTACCGATCCCTCGCCCGACGTGGTGCTCACACCGCTGTCGGGATCACCCCGTCCTGTCGAGGAATGGCTCACGACCTTCCACCTGGCCTCGGTGATCCTCGACCCGTACACCAACGAGAGTTCTTGGATCCTCGACACCGCCGTCAAGGTGCTCGACAAGTTCAGTGGATCCTCCGCGCGCACCAACTGGGTGGTCACCTGCGGTGCCGCTGACGCTCGCCGATTCCTGGGTCCGCTTGCGGATCGCTTCCTCACGTTCTGTGATCCGGATCGGGATTTCGTGCGATCACTGGGGCTCAGCGCCCTCCCGGCTCTGGTGTTCTTGCGCATCGACGGAACCGTGGCGGCCAGCGCCGAAGGCTGGAATGCAGCCGAATGGAAGAAGGTGGCCGACGTGATCGCTCAGACCACCTCATGGTCATCGCTGCATCTTCCCGGCCCTGGCGACCCGGGATCCTTCGCCGGAACGCCAGCACTGGGCTGAACCCGCACCGTCGATGACCCTGCCTTCGACCGGGCTTCCCGTCGAAGCGGGGATCGCCGACATCCTCACTGCCCTACGCACCACCCGACGCGTCGTCGTGGTGGCTCCGCCGGGAGCCGGGAAGACGACGGTGGTGCCGATTCGATTGGCCGAGATGCTCCACGGCGATGGCGACACCAGCGGTCGCATCGTGATGCTCGAACCTCGGCGTCTCGCCGCGCGCGCTGCAGCCCAGCGCATGGCCTCACTTCTGGGTGAACCGGTAGGGGAACGTGTTGGCTACCAGACCCGGGACGAACGCCGCATCGGGCCGCGCACCCGGATCGAGGTGGTCACCGAAGGCATCCTCACTCGCCGGCTCCTCGGGGATCCGACCCTTCCTG
Source organism: uncultured Ilumatobacteraceae bacterium (assembly GCA_964471865.1). Taxonomy (GTDB): domain Bacteria; phylum Actinomycetota; class Acidimicrobiia; order Acidimicrobiales; family Ilumatobacteraceae; genus CAYMUC01. The sequence goes on from CAYYHU010000019.1 coordinate 1,595, forward strand.
GAGTCGCAGGGGTCATTTTCGACGAGGTCCACGAGCGCAATCTGCCCACCGATCTCGGGCTCGCTCTCGCTCTCGACGCCGCCTCGGTGGTGCGTGAGGACCTGATGATCGCTGCCATGTCAGCCACGGTGGACGCTGATGCATTCGCCGCGGTTCTGGCAGGTTCTGAGGGTTCCGCTCCCGTGGTGCGTGTCGACGGCCGCACGTTTCCTGTCGAGATCCATCATCACGGTCTACGACGCGAGCAACGCCTGCTCGAGGCCACCGCCGACATGGTCCTCACCGCGATGAATGGCGATCCCGGTGATGTCTTGGTTTTTCTTCCCGGTATCGGGGAGATCCGACGGATGCACACGATGCTCGACGCCCGAGTCGGTCCCCATGTCGATGTGTTCGAACTGGCGGGCTCGCTGTCGCTCGCCGAGCAAGACGCCGCCCTGGCGGCCTCGGCTCCGGGGCGACGCCGCATCGTGCTCTCCACCGATATCGCCGAAACCAGTCTCACCGTGGAGGGAATCCGGATCGTCGTGGACGCCGGCCAGGCCCGGGTCCCTCGTTTCGACGCTCGCACCGGCATGACTCGCCTCACGACCATCACGGCATCACGAGCGTCCGCGGATCAGCGTGCCGGGCGGGCGGGCCGAGTCGAACCCGGAGTCGCTCATCGGATGTGGTCCCGGGGTGAACACCAGACCCGTCGGCGCGAACTCGAACCCGAAATCCTTCAGGTCGATCTCGCCGGCCTCGCTCTCGACCTCGCCTTGTGGGGGGCTCGCGATGATGCGGCCGTCGGGCAGATGTCCTTCGTGGACCCACCACCACGCCGCGGCCTCGATCAGGCTCGGATGCTGCTCACACGCCTTGGAGCTCTCGACGCTCACGGGTTTCCCACCGAGATCGGTCGGGCGATGGCTCGTCTCGGAGTGCATCCACGTCTCGCAGCGATGATCGTCAACGCGCCCAGCGAGTCACAGCGGTCACTGGCCTGTGAAATCGCGGCGCTCGTGGACGAACGCGATGTCGTTCGGGGTCGGCCCGACGATCTGGCTTCGGATCTGGGATGGCGCCTCGAGATCGCTCGCGGCGATCTGAGTGATGAGCGGATGGACCGGGGAGCCGTGGCCACCTGGCGTCGACGGGTCGAGGACCTGCGGCGACGCAGCGACGTATCGACGACACTCGTCACGGGCATCACCACCGATCTCGGGACCGTTCTGGCCCACGGATATCCCGACCGGATCGCGCTGCGACGCCGCCGGGGTCAGTTCCAGTTCCTCGACGGATCAGGAGCATGGCTTCCCGATGACGATCCTCTCGCCGATGTGGCGGTCCTCGTGGTCGCCGACACCGACGGAGATCGTCGCCGAGCGCGGATCCGGCGTGCGGCAGCAGTCGATCCCGACGCCATCCCCGACCTCCTCGCCGACGCGACCACCACGGTGACGAGTTGGTCCTGGGAGGGCGACGATCTCATGGAAGTGATCGAACGTCGGATCGGCTCGGTGGTGGTCACGAGCACTCGGCGCCGTCCCGAACCCACCCCCGAGGTCAGCGCTCAGGTACTCGCCCGGGTGCGAGACATCGGGCTCCCCGCTCTCGGATGGACGCCCGAGGCCAGCAGTCTGCGGGCCCGGGTCCGCTTCGTGAACCGGATCCTGGGAGCCCCGTGGCCGTCATGGTCCGATCAGGAACTCCTCGATGAGCTCGAGGACTGGCTGATCCCGATCCTGGGTCATCCGACCGGTCTCGGTGAGGTCGCGGCTCTCGACGTGACATTGCCGCTGCGGGCGCGTTTGCCCTGGCCCGAGGCGGGAGAACTCGACGAGCTCGCGCCTTCGACATGGACTCTGCCCGCAGGACGCGAGGTCCCCATCGACTACGCCGAGGCACTCGAAGACTCCCCCGGTCCCGTCGTCGCCGCTCGAGCCCAACAATGGTTCGGCACCACCGAACACCCCCGAATCCTGCAGGGACGTGTTCCTCTCACGGTGATCGTGTTGTCCCCCGCGGATCGACCGCTTCAGATCACGTCGGATCTCCCCGGGTTCTGGACAGGGTCCTGGGCTCAGGTACGCGCCGAGATGGCCGGCCGGTACCCGAAACATGCCTGGCCGGTCGATCCTGGGGTCGCTCCACCCACCCGTTAGCGTGATCGCCATGGCCGACTTCGAGTTCACCGAGCTGTTGCCCCTGGGTCCAGACACCACCCCGTACCGGTTGTTGACCACCGAAGGCATATCTGTCGTGGAGACCGCAGTAGGCGAGTTCGTCACCGTGGACCCCGAGGTGCTCACCCTCATCACCCGTGAGGCGATGCACGACATCGCCCATTTCCTGCGGCCCGGCCATCTCGGCCAACTCGCCGCGATTCTCGACGATCCCGAGGCCAGCGCGAACGACCGGTTCGTGGCCATGGATCTGCTCCAGAACGCAAACATCGCCGCTGGGGGCGTGCTTCCGATGTGTCAGGACACCGGGACTGCGATCGTGAAGGCGAAGAAGGGTCAGCGGATCCTGACTCCTGGCGGTGACGAAGCGGCGATCGCGCGAGGCGTCTACGACACCTATCTCACGAGCAACCTGCGCTACAGCCAGCTCGCACCCGTCACGATGTACGACGAGGTGAACACGGGCAACAACCTGCCCGCCGAGATCAAGATCGCCGCCACTGACGGAGACGCGTACAAGTTCTTGTTCATGGCCAAAGGTGGCGGCAGCGCCAACAAGAGCTACCTGTTCCAAGAGACCAAGGCGCTGTTGAACGAACGCACGTTGCTGCCCTGGTTGTTCGAGAAGATGAAGACCCTCGGAACTGCGGCATGTCCCCCGTATCACCTCGCTGTGGTCATCGGCGGCACCTCCGCCGAATTCGCGGTCGAAACGGCCAAGTTGGCCTCGGCGCGCTATCTCGATGCGTTGCCGACCCAGGGATCACGCCTCGGCCACGGCTTTCGCGATGTCGAGCTCGAAGCGAAGGTTCTCGAACTCGCTCAACGCACCGGAATCGGCGCCCAGTTCGGAGGCAAGTACTTCTGTCATGACGTGCGCGTCATCCGCCTGCCCCGTCACGGCGCCTCCTGTCCCGTGGGAATGGCCGTGTCCTGCAGCGCAGATCGTCAGGCTCTGGGCAAGATCACCCGAGATGGTGTGTTCCTCGAACAGCTCGAAACGGATCCGGCGCGTTTTCTCCCCGAGGTCACCCATGACGATCTCGATGGCACCGATGTGGTCCACATCGATCTGAACCGCCCGATGGCGGAGATCCGCGCCGAGTTGTCCAAGTACCCCGTCAAGACCCGGGTCATGTTGACCGGACCGATGGTGGTGGCCCGCGATATCGCCCATGCGAAAATTGCAGAGAGACTCGCAGCCGGTGAACCGATGCCGTCGTATCTGCGCGACCACTGCGTCTACTACGCCGGACCGGCCAAGACTCCCGAAGGCTATGCATCGGGTTCGTTCGGGCCGACCACGGCGGGACGTATGGACAGCTACGTCGCACAGTTCCAAGAAGCTGGCGGCAGTCTCGTGATGTTGGCCAAAGGCAACCGATCCCGTCAGGTCACCGAGGCCTGCGGTCGCTTCGGAGGCTTCTATCTCGGCTCGATCGGCGGCCCCGCGGCCCGTCTGGCTCAGGACTGCATCCGTCACGTCGAGGTGCTCGAGTATCCCGAACTGGGGATGGAAGCCGTCTGGCGCATCGACGTCGAAGATTTTCCCGCCTTCATCGTGGTCGACGACAAGGGCAACGACTTCTTCGATCTCGTCAACGCCGCGTCATTGGGCGCGACTCCGGTCGCTTTGTCCTGATCATCTCCGATCCCGCCGGAGGCCGAAGCATCATTCGGGCAGCAATGCTCGCAGAGCCTCGCGGGTCGCGACGGCTTCATCGGGAGTTCCGGGAAACTCGACAGCCGCGAATTCGGTGACCCCGATTTCGTAGAGCCCGGCGATCTTGGCCATCACCTCGTCCTCGGATCCGATCAGAGCAATATCGGCAGGTCCGGTGGCCCCTTCCCGGTCGAGCATCGCCCGATAACTCGGTAACTGCCCATAGATCGCGAACACCGAGGCCGCGCGCTCACGAGCCGCCGCCCGGTCCTGCGTCACACAGACCGGTAACGCTGCGACGACGCGACCCTCGGGCCGACCGGCGGCCTGCGTCGCCCGGTTCAACGTGGGCACGATGTGATCACGCAGCGTCAACGGTCCCGTGCACCAGGTGATCGTTCCATCGGCGAGCTCACCCGTCGCTGCGAGCATCTGAGGCCCCAGAGCGGCGATCAGCACGGGGAACGGCGTCATATCGGGGATACCGAGCGCGGCGTGGGTCTGGTAGAGCTCCCCATCGAAGGCGACCGCTTCGCCACGCACCAAGGGCATCAGAACCGAGAGGTAGTCGCGTAGATGCCGCACCGGACGCTCGAAGCTCATCCCCATCATCGACTCGATCACGATGCGATGGGACAGTCCGATCCCGAGTGCCAGTCGCCCCCCGCTCGCGGCATGGGCGGTATGGGCCTGCTGGGCGAGCATCATCGGATGCCGGGGATACGTCGGCACGACGCTGGTTCCGAGTTCGATCCGAGGCACTTCGGCTCCGATGAGCGCGAGCACCGTGATCGCATCCCAGCCAAAGATCTGGGGCACCCAGAAAGAATCGAAACCCTCGACCTCGGCTCGACGGGCCTCAGCGATGATGTCGTCGATCGTGCCCGCAGCCGCGGCGGTGGAGAAGAGTCCCAGGCGCATAGCGGGACCCTACTGGCCGCGCCGACCCCCTCGAACCACCACCCTGATCCCCTGACCCGGGAACGGATCCGAGGCCTTACTGACGCGGCGTCAGCAGCTGCGGGTCCTAGGCCAGTTCGACCAGTTCGAGCCAGGAGGGATCGAAGTAGTCGACGTCCCCGTCGGGAAGCAACAACACCTTCGTGGGGTCCATGCGTTCGACGAACTCGGTGTCATGGCTGACGAACACGATGGTCCCAGGCCAGTCGCCGAGCGCATTCGCCACGGCTTCACGGCTCGAGGGATCGAGGTTGTTCGTCGGTTCGTCGAGCAACAGCAGGTTGTTGCGACCCACCATCAACATCGCCAACGCCAACTTGGTCGCTTCTCCCCCCGAGAGCGTGCCAGCCTCTTGGAACACCTTGGAGCCTGAGAGACCGAACATTCCCAACAAGCCTCGCAACTGAGTCTCGGTCAACTGGACCCCGGCGGGCACCTCACGGCGCATGTTGTCGAGGAGGCTGCGATGACGCTCGAGACCTTCGTGCTCTTGGGCGTAGTAGCCAGCGATCACCTGATGCCCGAACCGGAACGTTCCCAGGGTGGCATCGATCTGACCGGCGAGGATGCGCAGCAATGAGGTCTTACCAGCTCCGTTGAGACCCAGGACCAACAGCCGCTCACCCCGGCCCAGATCGAAAGACACATCGTCGAACACCCGGGGTCCGCCATAGCCCTTGCAGAGATGTTCCACGACGAGGCTGGTGGCGCCCGATGGGGGCGGAGGAGGAAAGCGCACCTCGAGGCGACGTGAGGCCGATGGCGCCCGCACCCGATCTGCTTCGAGACGGGCGATGCGCTTGGACACGCTGTGAGCCATTGCCGCCTTGGTCGCCTTGGCCCCGAAGCGATCGACGACCTGTTGAAGTCGGTCGATCTCGCGGGATTGCTGTTGCGCGCGTTTCGCCAGACGTTCCTCGTCGGCGGCTCGGGCCGATCGGTACTGGGAGTACGTTCCGCGGTACTCGATCAACTCGCCGACATCGGCCTCGTCGGGCCGATCGAGATGCAGGACCCGAGTGATGGATTCGTCCAGGAGGTCGAGGTCGTGGCTGATCACCACCAGGGCTCCCCGGTAGTTGCGCAAGAAACCCATGAGCCAAGCTTTGGCATCGACGTCGAGATGGTTGGTGGGTTCGTCGAGCAACAACAAGTCACTGCCTGCAAACAGGATGCGGGCGATCTCGAGTCGACGACGCTCACCTCCCGACAGCACTCCGAGGGGCAATTCGAGGCGATCCGCCGCGAGTCCGAGCCCCGCCGCGATGGAACGGGCCTCGCTCTCAGCGGAATATCCACCTTTGAGACGGAACTCCTCCTCGGCCCGGCTGTACCGCCCGACGGCGGCCTCGTTGGCCACCTCTTCCATCGCCAGACGCAACTTCTCGAGACGGACCAGATCCTCGTCGATCCCCCGCCCGGACAGCACATGGTCGATTCCCCGGCGCGTATCGAGTTCCCCGCCGACCCGAGGATCCTGGGGGAGATAGCCGAGCGCACCCTTGTGAACGACTCGTCCTGCGATGGGTTCGAGCGCGCCGCCGAGGACTTTGAACAACGTCGTCTTTCCGGCACCGTTACGACCGACGATTCCCACCTTGTCGCGAGCCACGACCGAAAACGACGCTCCCGCAAGCACCGTCATGCCGCCGATTTCCACGTGGAGATCCGACACCGTCAGCATCACGCACCCTCCTCGGGCGCCGACGGCACCGGCGAGGTCGACTCTGAAGGCGTCGGATCAGCTTCAGAGGTCGTGACCGGTTCTGTCGACGTCGCCACCGTCGTCGAGGGCGCAGGGGACACGATCGTCGTGGTGGTGGTACCCGGCTCGGTCATCTCTGGTTCACCGATGTCATCGTGGTTGGTGTCGTCGACATCGGTCGGATCGTCGAGTCCATCGGATTCCTCGGAGTCACCCTCGGTGCCATCGGGGTTCGACTCGCCTTCAGAGTCAGCGGGGTCACCATCATTCCCATCCAGGCTCGTGGAAGGAGACGGCGGCGTTCCCGCCGAGGTGGTGGAGCCGCTGGCTGGGGAGTTGGTGGCGGGCGAGTTGGTCGCTGATGAGGTGCTCGATGTCGTCGCTGACGTGGACGCCGAGGTCCGCCCCGATCGAGGACCCTCGGGGTTGGCCGAGTCGTCCACGAAGTACGACGTGAGACAGGCGCCGTCATCGGGGAACGCCCCCAGAATCTGAGCGAGCGCCGCCACGAGCACGGTTTGGCCGTCCGCCGATGGGTGCAGACCATCTCGGCTCAACATCCCATCCAGAGTCGACAACGCCGCCCACTCGAGAACGCGGACGTTGCCACGCTCCGCTCCCAGGGACCGCACGACCTCGTTCACTTCGTCTTGCATCATCCGAAACGGGGTCGTGGTCACGAGGATCACCGGCATGTCACCGAGACCGTCGAGGATCCGTTCCATCGACCGGCGGTAGCGCTCCTCGTTGCCGTCGTAATTCGACCCGAGGAATACCGCAGCCGCATCCCATCCCTCGCTGCGGCGGGTGGCCACCACGGTCTGACCGAAATCGGCGAAGCGACCTGATTCCGCCTCGACCGAAACCTGCCAGCCGATCTCGGTCAGTTGTCGACAGGCTTCGCCACCGTGACGCGTCGACAGGCCCGCAAAGATCGAATCACCGATCATCAAGAGTCGGTTGCCTTCGACCTGAGTGGCGATGGTCGGCCCCTCGTATGCCGGGAGCCGCACCGGGTCGTTCAGGGTTCGCAACGGAACGGTCACCTCGACATCCGCATCAGGAAGTCGACCGACTCCCGGAACGGTGAGGGTGGTGGAGACCTGAGCCGCCGCAGTCGTCGCAGTCGACGCGTCGGACTGGCCGCATCCCATCAGCGCCGACCCCGAGAGCGCCGCGAGGATCAGGGCGCGGCCTGAGGGTCCAACCCGGCGGCTGCGGGCCGCGACTCGTCGAGCGAGTCCGAAACGAAGGGGGGTCGACATGGCAGACCTCAGTCCACCCCGACCCCGTGCGGGGATCAAGTCGCGACCTCGACATCGCCGAAACGGTCGACGTCGCGTAGGTCCGTGAACACGAACCACCATATTCCGACCACTCCGAGAGTGAGCGCTCCCCCGAGAACCACGGCGGGACCGATCCCCACGAGCTGTCCCGTCACCCCGGAGGAGAAGGCTCCAAGTTCGTTGGATGCCCCGATGAACACGCTTTCGACCGCCATGACCCGACCCCGGGTGTCATCGGGGGTGGCGAGGGGAACCAAGGTGGCTCTGATCATGACGCTGACGGAGTCCGCCGCCGACAACACGAGTAGCGCGATCATCGCGACGACGAAACTTCGCGTGATCCCCAGCGCCAGGGTTCCGAGTCCGAAGACGCCCACCACGAGATAGAGCAGACGTCCCACATGCCGTCGGGGTGGACGCAACGCGAGATAGGCCGTCATCGCCAAGGCGCCGATACCAGGAGCGGCCCGCAACCATCCGTACCCGACGTTGCCGACCCCAAGGCGTTCATCGGCGATGGCTGGCAGCAACGCGACCGCTCCACCAAAGAGAACCGCGAACAGATCGAGAGCGATCGCTCCGAACACGACCGGCGTCCGACGAATGAACCGCAGGCCTTCGAGAGCGTGCCCCCAGGTGGGGCGTTGCTCGGCCAATGAGCGGTCCTGAGGACGGCGATACACGACGGTGCTCATCGCAATCGTTCCCGTGACCGCCATCGCTGCGGCCACGAGATACGGAATCGCAGCATCCACATCGAGTAGAAAGCCCGCCGAGACCGGGCCGAGCACCATGCCGATCTGCCAAGTGAGAGAGGACATCGCCATCAACCGCGCGAGCGCGCCTTCGGGGGTGACGAGTGGAGGTATCGAGCGTGCCGCCGGTTGGGCGAAAGACCGAAAGGCGCCAAAGAACGCTGCCACCACGTAAACCGGCCAGATCGACTCGGTGTCACTCATCACGTATCCGACGAGAACGAGCGAACAGACGACCTCTCCGGCATAGGCCAACGCCGCGACGCGGCGACGATCGAAACGGTCTGCGATCACACCGGTGACCGGAATAAGAAGTACTGACGGTACGAACTCGGCGAGGCCCAGGATTCCCAGTGCCAGCGCGCTCCCGGTGCGGTCGAAAACCAACTTGCCGAGCGCCGCAGCCTGCAGGGCGCCCGCCACCGACACGATCGTGGCTGCGAACAGATACGTCGCCACCTGACGGTCTCGTAAGAGCGTCGACGCCTTGATCTCCCCGGATGCCCCCGGCGGTCGGCTCGACGTCGTTCCCACGAGGATCGCACGCTATCCCCGTCACGGGATGCCACGATGGTGTCATGGGGTTGGGGGATGAACTCAGATGGCTCGACGCGATCGACCAGGCGGATCTGGTGCGTTCCCGTCAGGTCAGCGCCACGGAACTCGTCGACGCGGCAATCCAACGCATCGAGGCGCTCAACCCTGCGCTCAACGCAGTCGTTTTGTCATGGTTCGAGGAGGCCCGCACTGCGGCTGGGTCGACATCGGGCCGCCTTGCGGGCGTACCGACTCTGCTCAAGGATCTGTGGGCCGATGAGGCGGGACGACCGATCACCCACGGAAACGCCGCCATGCGCGCTGCGGGGTACCGCTCTGTCGAGGACTCCTGGCTGGTCGCGCGCTACCGCAAGGCCGGCTTGGTCACCCTGGGACGCACCAACAGCCCCGAACTCGGCGCGTTGCCCACCACCGAACCCCTCGCCTGGGGTCCGACGCGAAACCCTTGGGATCTGACCCGCACCCCGGGGGGCTCGAGTGGTGGTGCCGCCGCTGCCGTCGCAAGTGGGATGGTGCCTGTCGCCCACGCTTCCGATGGCGGTGGATCGATTCGGATCCCGGCAGCCTGTTGTGGTCTGGTCGGGCTCAAGCCCTCACAGGGTCGCATCACCCAGGGTCCTCGCCGTGACGAATCCGGGCTCGGAGTCGAACACGTCGTGACGCGCACGGTGCGCGATTGCGCTCTGGTTCTGGATGTGACCCATGGACCCGGGATTGGCGATGCCGTGATCGCACCGGCTCCACGAGGCCCCTTCCTGCACGAAGTCGGGGTCGATCCGGGACGGTTGCGTATCGGCCTGCTCGATCACCGCCCCGATTCCACCCCGGTGCATCCCGACTGTGCCGAAGTCGTGCGCCATACGGCGGGGGCTCTCGAGGCGCTCGGACATCACGTCGAGGCCGGGTTTCCCCCCGCCCTTGCCGATCCCGTGTTCCAGCGAGGCTTCGCGACCCGGTGGTCCACCAACATGGCCGTGGGGGTCGCAGCTCTCAGCGACATGCTCGGTCGGACTCTGACCGCTGAGGATGTCGAGTCATCGACATGGGCACAGGCGCGCTGGGCCGACAACATCACAGCGGTCGACTACGCCCGAGCTCTCGGTGAGGCCCTCGCATACCGGCGCGCGATCCGCGCCTGGTGGACCGAGGGCTGGGATCTGCTGTTGACACCGACCACCGCCGAGCCCGCTCCCCTACTGGGCGAACACGCCGATGATCCCACCGACCCCATGGCGCCACTGCGGCGGGCGGGATCATGGATCTCCTTCACGCCGCCGTTCAACACGTCCGGCCAGCCCGCGATCAGCCTTCCGATGGGTATGACGCCACAAGGGCTCCCCGTGGGTATCCAACTCGTGGCCGCATACGGGCGTGAGGATCTGTTGCTGCGGGTCGCGGCCCAACTCGAAGCGGCCCACCCGTGGGCCCAGCGCATTCCTCCCGATCCCGTCGGGTCGGCAACACCGCCCCGCTGAACCCCACACGGCACCGGGGCTCGAAGCCGGTCAGCGGGCCAACCAGCCTCCGTCCACCACCAGGCTTTGTCCCGTCATGTACGTGCTCGCGTCGCTCGCGAGCATCAACAAGGCGCCATCGAGTTCGTGTTCCTCGCCCATACGAGGAATCGGAGTGTTCGCTTTGATGAAACGCTGTGACCCCTCATCGGTGTCCATCCCCGCGGTCATCTCCGACACGAACCATCCCGGGCACAGAGCGTTCACTCGGATTCCCCGTCGCGCCCACTGCAGCGCGAGTTCCCGGGTGAGGTTCACCACCGCCCCTTTGGATGCGCAGTAGTGGGCCTGTTTGATCGGAGTGGATCCCACATGGCCGAGCACCGAAGCGACGTTGATGACACTGCCCGATCCGCCCTCCATCATGTGGGGAGCGACGAGCTTGGACAGATGCCAGATGGCGGTCACGTTGACCTCCATCGCCGAGCGGAAGATGTCGAGACTCTCCTCTTCGACGGCGACCTTGTGACCGATACCAGCGTTGTTCACCAAGATGTCGATACGACCGAAGCGCTCGGCCGCAGCCGCCACGAGGGCTTCACGAGCATCCGAGTCGGCGACGTCTGTGGGCACGGCGAGCGATCCGGGCAACTCGGCGGCCAACGCCTCGAGGCGCTCGCGCCGCCGAGCTGCGATCACCACATGAGCACCGGCCGCCTGCAGAACGCGAGCAAAGCGGACACCGAGACCTGACGAGGCACCAGTCACGATGGCGCAGCGTCCGTCGAGGCGGAACTTGGCGGTGGGGTCATCGAGCGTCATGTCGCCACCTTAGGGGTCTGATCGCGATGAGGCCGAGACGTCCACGACCACGCCGGGTCGCCGCCTCGTCGACAGGTGGGCGCGAGGAGTTCCTTCGACGAAAGTGTGACAACGCCATATCGCTGTGAGGCCGCTGATATGCCACGATGCCGTGATGACCTCTGGCGGCACCGACGCGAAGAAACCTCCGATCGTCGTTCTCATCCACGGCGCCTGGCATGGGGCCTGGTGCTGGTCGGGGGTCGCCGCGGAGCTCGATCGCCGGGGCATACCCAGCGTTGCCATCGACCTTCCCGGTCACGGTTCGAGCCTCGATGAGGTGACCGGGCTCTACGGTGACGCGGCTGTGCTCGAGGCATGGGTGCGGCGCTCGGGCCGGCGAGTCATCCTCGTTGGCCACTCCTATGGAGGGGCAGTCATCACCCAAGGCGCCACCCCGGATCTCGACGTGGCCGGCCTCGTCTACGTCGCCGCGTTTCAGCTCGACACCGGGGAATCGGTGCTCGGCTTTCTCGGCAGTGCGGAACGTCGAGTGGTGGCCCTTGCCGCTGCGCAGGCACCCGGACCGACACCCGACACTCTGGTTCTCGACCCCGACTCGGCGGTGGCCGCCCTGTACGGCGATGCCGATCCCGCCGTCGCTCGAGCCGCGGTGCAACGCCTCGTCCCCGAAGCCACGGCGAGTTTCACCGAAACGATCACGCATCTCGCACCCGATGTCGCGTGGCGCCGAGTTCCCAGCACGTATGTTCTGTGCCGCCGCGATGAGGCCATCCACCCCGACCATCAAATGGTCATGGCCGAACGAGCCGGGACCGTGGTGACCCTCGATGCCGACCACTCCCCTTTCCTCACCGACCCTCGAACGCTCGCCGATGTGATCGAAGGACACTGGCGATCGAGCGCCGCGGCGGAACCGAGCTCGCGAACAGAGGAGGAGCCAGGATGAAAGTCCGAGTGGGACTCGGCTTGGGGGTCCGCACCCGGCTGCATGACGAATCGTTGGGTCCGGTCGTGGACGCCATCGAGGCTCTGGGCTTCGACAGCTTGTGGCTGTCGGAGCGCATCGGCGGCGAGGCCCCGGATCCGCTCGTGGCCTGCGCGTATGCCGCCGGGCGCACGACGAGGCTCAAGTTCGGTTTCAGCGTCATGGTCCTTCCCGGCCGTAATCCCGTGGTCCTGGCCAAAGAACTCGCAACACTGGACCAACTCTCGGGGGGCCGACTTCTACCCGCTTTCGGCCTCGGCGTCGCCGACCCGATGGAACAACAGGCCTTCGGCGTGGAACGTTCAGAGCGCGCCTCGTTGTTCGACGAGTCCTTGACGGTGCTGCGCGCCTGTTGGAGCGGGCAGCCCGTCACTCACCACGGCCGCTGGTTCCACTACGACGAACTCGTGGTGCGCCCGAGCCCTCGTCAGACACCACCTGATGTCTGGTTGGGTGGGATCGCCCCCTCAGAACTACGCCGGGTCGGTCGACTTGCCGATGGCTGGCTTCCTTCGTTCGTTCTCCCTGGCGATGTCGAGGCCGGACGGGTGGTGGTGGAACAGGTCGCCGCCGACCATGACCGGATGATCGATCCCGAACACTTCGGAGTCCTCGTCCCCTACACCCGCGGCCCGTTGCCCGAAGCGATGCGCGCAGCACTCGCCACACGACGTCCCGATCTCGAGGATCCCGCTGTGCTCGTACCCCGAGGATTCGATCAACTCGCCGACGCGATTCGCGCATTCGTCGCGGTGGGATCCTCCAAGTTCGTGGTGGTACCCCTCGACGAGCCCGAAGACGCCGAGTCCTGGATCGAACACCTCCACGAGGGCGCCGAGGTGCTGATGGCGCTCGAGACGTGAGCGCGCCTGCGTCATCGCATCTGATCGCCACCGCTTTGTTCGTGAGCGAAGGCGACCAGGTGATCCCCACCGAACTGTCCCGAGGTCCCTGGGATCCGCGGAACTGCCATGGGGGTCCGGTATGCGCGATCCTGGCTCGGGCCGTGGAAACCTGTCCCGACGACAGCGACACCGACTGGCAGGTGGCGCGTCTCTCCGTGGACATCGAACGCCCAGTCCCGGTGGGCGAGCCGCTGTCCGTCGCCGTTGCGATCGAGCGACCTGGGCGCACCGTGTCTCTCGTGGGGGCCGAGCTGCGTCATGGTGACCGCCTCGTTGCTCGGGTTCGAGCCCTGCGGATTCGTCGCGTCGCCATTCCCGTGCCCACAGGCTCCGCTCTCGACACCCCCGTTGTCGGTCTCGAGTCGCCGGGACAGGGTCGCCGGGAACGAGTCACCGGTCTCATGGGGGATCTCGTTGCGTATCACTCCCATGCCTGTGAACACCGCTTCACTCGGGGCGGCTGGCTCGAACCAGGTCCCTGCGCGATGTGGACCCGACTCACCGTTGCGGTCGTGGACGGTGAAGAGCCCACCGGGCTCCAACGCTTGGCCGCCGCGGCGGACTTCGGCAGCGGTGTGTCGGCGGTTCTGCCTCTCGATCGCTACACCTTCATCAACGCCGATATCTCGATCCATCTAGTGCGACCCTCAACGGGTCCCTGGATCGGACTGTCGAGCAGATCATGGTTTGGTGAGGATGGGGCAGGTCTCGCCGAGACCGAACTCGTCGACTCGATCGGCCGGGTAGGCCGCAGCGTGCAGAGCCTGGTCGTGGACCGACGCCGAAGTCCCTGACAACCCGGCATTATCGCCTGAACACCACACCGGCTCGTCGCCGATCGGGTTCAACTCTTGAACAAGAATTCGGCGTCCTCGGGTGACAACATCAGATCGATCTCGTCGCGCAGAACCTCGTGCCGCTCGAGCAATGGGTCGGCATCGACAATCTCGAAGGCCACCGAGCGAGCGAGTTCGACGAGTTCGCGATCGCGGCGCAGCGAGGCCAACCGAAGATCACTGCGACCCTTTTGGGCCGTGGACATCAACGTTCCCTCACCTCGAAGTTCGAGGTCGACCTCGGCGAGCTCGAAGCCGTCATCGGAGTCGACGAGGGCCGCGACCTTGGGATGGACCACACCGTCGAGATCGGTGACGAGCCAGCAGTACGAGGCCGCCGATCCTCGTCCGACTCGACCGCGCAACTGATGGAGCTGTGCGATCCCGAACCGATCCGCGTCCAGCACGACCATGACGGTGGCATTGGGAACATCGACTCCGACCTCGATGACAGTGGTCGAGACCAAGACATCGAGATCACCCCGGCGGAACTCGTCCATCACGTGTTCTTTGTCCGCAGCCGGCATGCGCCCATGGAGCAATCCGATTCGTAATCCCGCCAGCTCCCCGGCTGCGAGTTCGTCACGGGTGGCCTCGGCCGACGCGATGTCCAACTTGTCGCTGTCCTCGACGAGTGGACACACGACATAGGCCTGGCGGCCGGCGCCGACCTCGGATCGCACCTGAGCCCAGACCTCGGCGGTGAGCAACGGACCATCCGCCCAGCGAGTCTGGATCGGAGTCCGTCCCGGGGGCTTGGCGGCCAACACGCTCACGTCGAGATCCCCATAGACCGTCATCGCGGCGGTTCGAGGAATCGGAGTCGCCGTCATCACCAGCACATCGGGGGTGGCTCCCGAACCTCCTGATCCCTTGTCTCGAAGCTCGGCTCGTTGCTCGACTCCGAATCGGTGTTGTTCATCGATGACGACGACACCGAGGCTGGAAAACGTGACCGCCTCCTGGATCAAAGCATGAGTGCCTACGACGAGATCCACACTGCCATCAGCGAGACCCGCGAGCACCGACCGCCTGTGCGCCCCCGTCACTCGATTGGTCAGCAGTTCGACTCGTAGGGGTCGATCCCCGAACAGGTTGTCACCCGCAGGTACGTCGACACCCGCCAACAGAGACGCGATCCCAGCCGCATGCTGCTCGGCGAGAACCTCGGTGGGAGCCATCAAGGCCGCCTGGTGCCCGCCTTGGACCGCAACGAGCATCGCCGACACCGCCACGACCGTCTTGCCCGAACCCACATCGCCTTGCAGAAGTCGATGCATCGGCGCCGGGCCGAGGAGGTCCCGCTCGATCTCGTCGAGAACGCGGGTCTGATCCGAGGTCAACGAGAACGCCAACGCGTCGTGGAAGCGTCGCACCAGTGATCCCGACATCCCACCCACATGATCCACACCGATTGCGGCTCGCTCCAGTGCCCGCTTACGCATCACGAGCACCGTCTGGACCCGTAAGAGTTCGTCGAAGGCGAGTCGACGCCGCGCCTCGTCGCGCGCTCGCAACGACTCGGGCAGATGGATCCCCATCAGCGCATCGAAGCGACCCATGAGCCCCAGACGTCGGCGAATCTCGTCGGGTACCGGATCGGCCAGGCCACGGGGTCGACAACGCGCCAGCGCGGATTCGACCCAGCCGGCGAGTTCCCAGGTGTGCACCTGCGCCTTGTCGCTTTGGGGGTAGATCGCCACGATCCGTCCCGTGCGATCGCCGATGAGATCCACGACCGGATTGGTCATCTGCAAGCCACCACGGAACGACTCGACTCGGCCGAACAAGGCCACCGACAACCCCTCCCGGAGTTGACGATCGCGCCAGGGTTGGTTGAAGAACACCGCCTGCATTCGGCCCGAACCGTCCCCGACCACGGCGGTGACCATGATCTTGCGGCCGCGGGTCGGGCGTTTGGTCACCGAGCGAACGGTGACGAGAACCAGAGCCTCCTCACCTGGTACCACATCGGCGAGACGGGCTTCGCGAGTTCGGTCGATCCAACGACGCGGATAGGTGCTCACCAGATCGAGAACGGTATGGATTCCCAACTCGGCCAGTGCGGTCCGCTTCTTGTCCCCGACGCCGCGCAGTCTTTCCACGCCGATCGCGTCGAGGTCGCCCAGTGTGAGCGGCGCCGTCATCGACCACCACAGGGCTTCCAGCGACCCCGACCCGAAGCCGAGGTCGCGTCTCGCCGGGTCACACAGATCATGCTAGGCCGCCCCCGCCAGCCCACCGATGACCTGCGCCCCCGCGCCATGCACTCAGACCGCCGGAACGAGCCCTCTGCCGTCATGCTGCTGCGAAGATGACGCCGTGGGCTGTGGGCGTCACCAACCTCGCTGGTAGGGTGTGGCCTCTCGCAGAACGTTCGGGTCGAAAGGCGCGTCCCATGGCAGCAGTATGTGAAGTGTGCGGTAAAGGCCCCTCGTGGGGTATGTCGGTATCGCACTCCCACCGGCGTACCAAGCGTCGCTGGAATCCCAACATCCAGCGGGTTCGCGTACTCGTGGGTGCCACACCCAAGCGCATGTACGTCTGTACGGGCTGCATCAAGGCGGGCAAGATCACCAAAGCCGGCCGAGGCGCGAGCGCGGCTGCGAAGGGCTGACAGCGATGCAGGGTGTCGTGAAGGCCTACGACCCGTCCAACGGCGAGGGCGTTCTACTTCGAGACACCGATCTGAGCGAGATCGAACTGGCAGCTGATGCGCTTGACGGTTCGGTATTTCGCATGCTTCGACAGGGCCAGCGCGTCGTGTTCGACCTCGATGAGGACGGCTACGCGACGCGACTGCGACTCGGAAGCGAAGTCGACATGGGAACACCAAGCCACTAGCGCTTGGTGACGTCCGACCCCCTGGTCGCCGGCGGCGGCCACCCACCCAGGAGGGACTCCACGACCATGACCACCACCACGTCGAACCAACGGCTTGTCGCCTGGGTCCAAGAATGGGCTGACCTGCTCGAGCCGGCCGGAATCGAGTGGTGTGACGGGTCCGCTGAGGAGTACGACCGACTGTGTCAGCAGTTGGTGGACGCCGGAACATTCACCCGACTCGACGAAGCCAAGCGACCCAACAGCTACTGGGCTCATTCCGACCCTGGTGATGTCGCCCGAGTCGAGGATCGCACGTTCATCTGCTCGGCGAGCCAGGACGATGCCGGCCCGAACAACAACTGGCGGCATCCCGATGAGATGCGCGTCGAGATGCGGGACCTGTATCGGGGCGCGATGCGGGGCCGCACCATGTATGTCGTGCCCTTTTCGATGGGGCCTCTGGGTTCGCCGATCGCCCATATCGGCGTGCAGTTGACCGACTCGGCGTATGTGGCGGTGTCGATGCGGATCATGACCCGCATGGGTCAGAGGGCCCTCGACGTTTTGGGCAATGGCGACTGGGTACCCTGCGTCCATTCGGTCGGCGCCCCGCTCGCCGATGGCGAAGCCGATGTCGCCTGGCCGTGTAACCCCGACAACAAGTACATCGTCCACTTCCCTGAAACCCGGGAAATCTGGTCCTTCGGGTCCGGATATGGCGGCAACGCTCTGCTCGGCAAGAAGTGCTTCGCTCTGCGCATCGCCTCGGTGATGGCTCGTGACGACGGCTGGCTCGCTGAGCACATGCTGATCTTGAAGCTCACCAACCCTCAGGGCGAATCTAAATACATCGCCGCGGCGTTCCCGTCGGCGTGCGGGAAAACGAACCTTGCGATGTTGGTTCCGACCATTGCGGGTTGGAGCGCCGAGACCGTGGGTGACGACATCTGTTGGATGAAGTTCGGCCCCGACGGTCGCCTCTATGCGATCAATCCCGAGGCGGGCTTCTTCGGCGTCGCACCCGGAACCGGCTACGACACGAACGCCAATGCCATGGAGACCCTCTGGGGTAACTGCGTTTTCACCAACACCGCGCTCACCTCCGACGGTGATGTGTGGTGGGAGGGAATGTCGCCTGAGTCCCCCGCCCGAGCCACCGACTGGCGCGGTGATGTGTGGACCCCCGAAAACGATGGTCCCGCCGCTCATCCCAACGCTCGATTCACAGCGCCCGCATCCCAGTGTCCCTCGATCGCCCCGGAATGGCAGGACCCCGCTGGTGTCCCCATCTCGGCGATCCTCTTTGGCGGTCGGCGCCGCACGACGGTGCCTCTCGTGACCCAGGCCTACGACTGGGAGCATGGGGTGTTCCTCGGATCGATCATGGCGTCAGAGACCACCGCGGCTCAGGCTGGCGCTGTGGGCAAGTTGCGCTTCGACCCCATGGCCATGTTGCCGTTCTGCGGGTACAACATGGCGGACTATTTCGCTCACTGGTTGGCGATCGGCTCGCGTGCCGATGAATCGGTGCTTCCCAAGATCTTCTTCGTCAACTGGTTCCGTCGCGATGAGGATGGCCGCTTCCTCTGGCCCGGTTTCGGCGAGAACTCACGGGTCCTCAAGTGGGTGTTCGAACGCGTCAACGGCGAGGCCCAGGCGATCGACACTCCGATCGGTCAACTTCCCACCCCCGAGGCCTTGGATCTCGACGGTCTCGAGGTCGACGACAGCGATCTGGCTGAACTGTTGTCGGTGGATGAGGCCGGATGGAAGTCCGCCGTACCCCAGATCCGGGATCATTACGCGGCCTTTGGCGATCGTCTCCCCGAGGCCCTCGTCAAAGCCCTCGACGCTCTCGACGCCACGTTGAACTGATCGCATCCGGTCATCGATGCCCATCGGGTCGGCGGGCGACCGCCGCCCCGATGCGCTCAGCCCGTCGGCGGCAGAAAGATCGCGCGCAGCGCCATCCCGGCGAGAAACAGTCCCCCGCCGCCATAGAGCAGATACACCTTGCCCTTGAGTTGATGGCGATAGCTGTAGATGATGCCGATCGCAGCCACCGAAACGAACCCGTAGAACGCGTGGAATCCGGGGAGTTCGCGATCCTGACGGTTCACCATCGCAACGCCGAGAGCCACCTGGACCACCAACGCGACTTGGGCGATACCGGTGGCCCACCAGCCGATGCGATGTCGTAACACCGCCACCCGGTGTGCAGCGAGTGCCCAGATCCCGACTGCGGTGTTGAGACCCATGACGATCCAGGCCCACACTTCGTGCCAGGACGCCAGATCACCCACAGATGCGCTCCCGGTCTCGGCGAGAACCGATCACAGAACCCACCCGGTTCGGGGTCCCGATCCGATCTCGGGTTGGGGACCTACGGTGTACCACTCGGTGCCGAAGGCGGCGGTGAACACCTCGTCAGGCATCTGGGCGAAGAACGCCGAGTCCGCGACCTGACTCGCATGACACCGGATCGCATCCCGTTTACGACTCGCATATCGGCTCACGTCCACCGCCAGGGTGACCTCGTTCTCGGGGAGTCCGAACGGATTGCCGTCATCCATCGGAGCGTCGGGATCGAATCCAGCCCCGTCCATACCGGCCTCGGTGGCCAGAGCAAAGAGCCGCCGCATGTGATCACGGTTCATCGTGACGTCGAGAATGCTGCCGACCTCGGCGATCGCGGCGGCACGGTGACCGACTCGATGCACCTGCAGGTGATCGGGATGGCCATAGATCCCGTGCCAGTCGTAGACCACGACGAGATCGGCACTCTCCTCGGTGAGAATCTCGGCCAGACGATGCGCCGCGAGTTCGATATCGGCCTGCCAGAACGCGTCGGGATGGGCGTTTTGTTCCCATCCGTTCATTCCGGAATCGGTGTAGTCCAGCCAAACGATCCGGTGAATCCCGAGCACCTCTGCGGAACGTTCCGTTTCGAGACGACGGCGATCCACCAGGCTCTCCTCCGGACCCAGGTCATCGGGAATCTCCCCATGGGCCCCGTCGGTGGCGACCACGAGCACCACCCGATGACCCTCATCGGCCGCCCGGGCCATCGTTCCACCCGTCGAGATCGCCTCATCATCGGGATGGGCGTGAAAGAAAACCAGAGTCGCCATGATCAGGCGTCCCGCACTGCCCCCACCTCGATGAGGCGTTCGACCTCCTCAGAGGCGACACCCCAGTCGATGAGGATCTCACGAGAATGCTGGCCCGGATGTGCGGGTGGAGTGGGCACGTCGGGAACCGAACGCGAGAACCGGGGAGCAGGTGCCGGCTGGGTTACGCCTGCGATCTCGATGAAGGTGGAACGAGCCTGGTTGTGGGGATGCTGAGCGGCTTGGGACATCGTCAACACCGGAGCGAAACACACATCGGTCCCTTCCATCAGCTCACACCATTCGGCCTGGGTGCGAGTGGCGAAGACCTCGGTCAGACGCGCCTTGAGCTCGGGCCAGTGGCTCTGGTCGTTCTGAGCAGCGAAACCGGGATCCCCCTCGAGTCCGGTCAGGCGCATCAACTCGGCATAGAACTGCGGCTCGATCGAACCGATCGAGACGTATTCGCCATCCGCGCATGGGAAGACGTCGTAGAAATGAGCGCCCGTGTCGAGCAGATTCGTCCCCCGCGCATTCTCGTCGAAGACACCGATCTCCTTGAAGGCCCAAAACATCGACATCAACACCGCCGAACCGTCGACCATGGCAGTATCCACGACCTGACCCCGACCCGAACGCGCCGCTTCGAGCAGACCGCATACGACGCCGAGAGCCAGGAACATCCCCCCACCACCGAAGTCGCCCACCATGTTGAGAGGTGGCGTCGGCGGTTCTCCCGCCCGGCCGAAATGAGCCAGCGCCCCCGCCAACGCGATGTAGTTGATGTCGTGTCCCGCCGACTGGGCATAGGGACCTTCTTGACCCCACCCGGTCATCCGACCAAAGACCAGGCGTTCGTTACGGGCCTGGCACACATCAGGCCCACATCCAAGACGCTCCATGACCCCGGGTCGGAACCCCTCGATGAGAGCATCAGCGCCTTCCACGAGCCTCAGCAGAGTCTCGACCCCATCAGGATTCTTGAGATCGATGGCGATGTTGCGACGTCCGCGCAGCAGCACGTCGAAATGAGCCGTATCAGGTGCAGGCCCACGCACCGCTTGGGCCCGTTCGACGCGAATGACCTCGGCACCGAGGTCGGCCAGGATCATGGCGGCAAAGGGCCCGGGTCCGATTCCGGCGATCTCGATGATGCGGTATCCCGCGAGCGGTCCAGACATGGGTCATCGTCTCCTTGACAGCGAAGGATGAGGGTTCGGTTCTGGCAGTTCAGGAAGCCTGATCGGCCAGTTCGGCATGCCGCGCGATCGCATCGGCGATCAACGGCCACAGCGGCCGAGGAACATCATGGCCCATATCGGCCAGCATCAGCAGGTTCGCTCGAGGCACCAGTTCGGCGGTGCGCTGTCCACCGCTCGGGGTGATCAGGGTGTCATCGCGACCGTGGATCACCAATGTCGGGACCTCGAGACGCCCGAGGCCCTCAGCACGCGATCCTGATGCGTGGATCGCAGCCATCTGGCGCATCGCCCCCTCGGGATAGAACGACCGGTCGTAGGACCGAGCCGCCTGGGCCCGGACTTCATCGGCATCGAAGTATCGACGCGATTGCCAGATCCGGGCGTCGACGCTCCGTTCGATATGGGCCTCCCGGTCTGGGGGTGGTGGCGCCATGAGCACGGTCATCGCCTCCGCCGTGGGGGTGCCGTGGTCCAACTCGCCTGTCATCGACATGATCGACACCATCGATCGCACCCGCTGAGGATGCTCGATAGCGAGATGCTGAACGATCATGCCCCCCATCGACGCGCCGGCGATATGGGCTCGTTCGATGTCGAGATGATCGAGCAACCCGACGACGTCGAAGGCCATATCGGACAAGGTGTAGGGGACCTCAGGAATGTCCTCGGGCCGTCCAGCGAGCCGGGCGGTCATCACCTCGCCAAGGTCCACCTCAACGCCGTCGAGTTTGGTCGACCAGCCGCAGTCCCGGTTGTCGAAGCGGATGACCCGAAAACCACGGTCGGCCAATTCCTCACAGAATCCGTCGGGCCAGGCGATCAACTGGGCCGTGAACCCCATGACCAACACCAATGGGGTGGAATCGGGGTCACCGATTTCGTCGTAGAACAGTTCGATACCGTGAGCCAGGGACGCAACCGCCATCCTGCGATGCTCACAGACCCTTTCGGGTCCGTCAACCCGGTCCCGGGGTGAAATCCACAGTCGACGAGCGCCTGGTGAGAACCGATTAGCGTTCGATCATGACCACCTTCGGGGTCCACACCGGACTGCAGCACACCACCAGTGATGACCTTCGTCGTCTCTGGCGCCAGATCGAGGATCTCGGTTTCGGGTGGATCTCCATATGGGACCATTTCTACGGCGCCACCGGACTCCCCGATGACGCAGCCTGTTTCGAAGCCGTCGCGATGCACGCCGCCCTAGCCTGTGAGACCTCCCGGGTCCGCGTCGGATCCCTCGTCTACTCCGTTGGCTACCGCCATCCGGCGGTGCTCGCCAAGATGATCACAGCGATCGATCATCTCTCGGGCGGCCGCGCCGATCTCGGTCTCGGCGCCGGCTGGGCCCAGGTCGAGTACGACGCGTATGGAATCGAGTTCCCTCCTGCGGGAACGCGACTCGATCAACTCGCTGAATCGGCGCGGGTCATACGGGGACTTCTCCATGACGAGACCACGAGTTATGAGGGCCACTGGTTCACGGTGCGCGACGCCCGCAATGAACCCCGGCCTGTTCAAGGCGCGCTGCCGATCTGGATCGGTGGCGGCGGGGAACGCCGAACCCTGCGCATCGTGGCCGAGAGCGCCGACGGCTGGAATGTGCCGTTCGTGTCACCAGAGACCTTCACCCACAAGAACTCGGTTCTCGACCGCCACTGTGAGGAACTCGGACGCGATCCGAGCGCAGTTCGCCGCAGTGTGAATCTGGGAATCGCCTGGTCCGAGGATTCGCTTCGGACTCAATTCGGCGCTCTCACCGACATGGTTCGGCCCGGAGTGTTGACCGGCTCCGATGACGAGGTGGTGGACCGTATCGGACGCTACGTCGACGCGGGAGCGGACCAGATCAACCTGGCATTGCGCGCCCCGTTCGACACCGAAGCCCTCGAACGGTTCTCGAGCGCTCTCGGGCTGCGATGACCGACACCGGACATGGGCCTGCACGCGTTCTCGGGCGGGCCCCCGGCCGGGTGAATCTGATCGGCGATCACACCGACACCACCGGCGGCCTGGTCCTACCCCTGGCGATCGATCGCTATACCGAGATCATCGGACGACCGACGCCGGGTCGGGTCCGTCTGCGCTCTCATGCCCTCGAGGGAACCATCGACTGGGCCTGGTCCGAGATCGGTCCAACAGCGCCATCGGCGATCGATCGCGAGATCACCGGTCCCGAATGGTCGCGCTATCCCCTTGCGGTGGCCCACGAGTTCGCCGATCTCCTCGACCCCGAGCAGACCGGTTTCGATGCCATCGTCAACACCACCGTCCCCGTAGGCGCTGGTCTGTCCTCGAGCGCCGCTCTCGAGGTCGCAGTCGCATGCGCATTGATGAACACCACGACGCCAGCCACTCCCGATGCCGATGCCTACGCCGATGCCGATGGTGGCGCCCCCATGGATCTGGATGCGGTGGACCTCGCCCGCCGGTGCCAGCGCGCCGAACACCGTGCGAGCGGAGTGCCATGCGGGGTGATGGACCAACTCGTGATCGTGGATGCCCACGAGGATGCCGCATTGCTCATCGACACGACGAGTCTCGACCGTCATGTCGTCGCTCTCCCCGATGATGTGGAGATCGTGGTGAGCTTCGTCGCTCCACGAACCCTCGCGGCCAGCGGCTACGCCGAGCGCACCCGTGAACTGGCCACGGTCGCTCGTGAACTCGGCGACCTACGAGACCGGGATCCCCGCGAGGCCGATGGCCTCTCGGACCCGACTCTGGTGCGCCGGGCCCGCCATGTGATCACGGAGAACCGCCGAGTTCGAGACGTGGCAGCCGCGCTGGCAGTGGGCGATCTCGAAGAGGTCGGACGACTCATGATCGCGAGTCACCGCAGTCTCCGCGACGATCTCGAGGTCTCGACCCCCGCCGTGGACGAACGCGTCACACGTTGGAGCGCCACCCCCGGAGTTTTCGGGGCTCGCCTCACCGGGGGAGGTTTCGGGGGCTGCGTGGTAGCGCTCACACGTCCGGGAGTGATCCCATCGGATGAACACACCTGGACCGTCCGCGCCGTCGCCGGAGCCCTCCGAACACCCCGACGCCGATGAGCGCTACAGTCGGGTCATGCACGCAGACGTGGTGGCCGAGGGCCTGTACTTCGGAGAGGGACCCCGTTGGCATGACGGCCGTCTCTGGTTCAGCGACTTCTACGACCATGCGGTCAAGACGTTTCGCGCCGACGAAGGTGTCAGAACCGTCATCGAACTCGAAGATCAACCCAGTGGTCTGGGTTGGCTCCCCGATGGCCGGATGCTCGTGGTCGCCATGCAGTCCCGACAGGTTCTCGTAGTAGACGGAACATCAGTATCGGTGCATGCCGATCTGTCAGACATCGCCGGTTTCCACTGCAACGACATGGTGGTGGACGCGCAGGGACGGGCCTATGTCGGCAACTTCGGGTTCGACCTCGACCGAGCGCTCGCCGATCAGGGTGTCGAATCGGTGCTCGTGGACCATCCCACTGCGACTCTGGCCCGGATCGATCCCGACGGAACCGTGACCGCTGCTGCCGAGGGCCTGCATTTTCCCAACGGATCGGTCATCACTCCCGGTGGTTCGACTCTGATCGTCGCTGAGACCCTCGGCCTGCGGCTCAGCGCCTTCGACATAGCAGCAGACGGATCACTGTCGAACCAGCGGGTCTGGGCCGACCTCGGAGGTCGAGCCCCCGACGGGATCTGTCTGGACGCAGAGGGCATGATCTGGGTGGCCAACCCTCTTGCTCCTGAGTGTTTCCTCGTCGCTGAGGATCCCTCTGCTGGAGATGTGATCGACGTCGTCGTCACCAGCCAACCCTGCTTCGCATGCATGCTCGGAGGCGATGACGGCCGAGATCTGTTCATGCTGACCGCTCATAGTGCCGACCACACGGACGCCTCAGCGGCACGAACCGGCCGGATCGAACAGATCCGGGTCGAGGTCGGCCACGCCGGTCATCCCTGAACTCGAGTGATGGACCCGACTCGGGTCACCGACTCCCCCAGCGATGCCCCACCTCAGCGCGTCGTGTATCACCTTGCGTCGGTCTCAGAACTCGAGGCTCATGCCGGGCGCGCCTATCAGCCTGAGGGCTTTCACGAGGCCGGCTTCGTGCACTGCTGTGGAGACGAGGCCACCCTGCTCGAGGTCGCCAACCGCTTCTACCGTCACCGCCCCGAAGACTTCGTAGTTCTCGATCTCGATGTCGACGCTCTCGGACCGACACTGGTCTGGGAAGCGGCCCAGCATCCCGACGGCAGCCCAACGCGATCAGACGAGCCGCTGTTTCCCCACGTCTACTCCCCTCTCGAAGAACATGTGATTCGAAGGGTTCGGTCACTGAGGCGCATTTCATCTGGCGAATTCACCGCGATCATGCCCCGTGAGTCGCAGCGTCCAGCACCGCTTGGAGACGACTGATGGCAGCCTCGCTACGCGCTCCCCACCACACCAGATCCGCTCCATCGATGCACAGGATCGCCACATCACCCAGCGCCGACCGGATCTCCGGAACGTGGCGCTCACCAAAGGGATAGGGCTCACTGGGCAACAACACCAGCTCGGGTTCGGCGGCGGCGATCTCTTCGAGTTCCACCACCGGATATCGCTGTGACGCCGATCCGGTGACGAGCCCCACCCCGAGAACGGAAAGGACCGAGGCCGCATAGGTGTCGTCGTTGATCGACATCCACGGTCGCCTCCAGATCGGAACGAACGCCCGGTGGCGAACAGGTCGAGGCTCGGGTGGGGTGAAATGGCCCGGATCGCACCCGATTCTCGCCGCCAACTCGGCAAGATCGGCGACCGATGTCGCGAGCGAGGTCACATGCAACACATGCACTTCGAGACCCGCCGCATCCAAAGCCTCGGCATCCTCACGGCGATTTTCTTCCCGGTCGACGACCACCAGGTCGGGAGCGAGCGCCACGATCGCGTCGATATCGGGATCTTTGGTCCCCCCGACGTGAACCCGATCGGGTTGTTCACAGAACCGGGTGCAGGCCACCACGTCCGCTCCCCAGGCCACCAAGGTTTCAGTCGCCGAGGGGACGAGACTCACGATCCGGGGGGCCACACCTTCAGTTCAGCAGGCGACGCTTCTGAGCGTCGAACTCCTCAGCGGTCAGCACACCACGGTCTCGCAGCGCTGCGAGGCGCTCCAATTGGGATGCGAGATCGACCGCGCCCTCGCTGGTGCTCGCGAGACGACGGTCCGATTTGGCCTCGATCTGGGCGTGGATCAGGTTCTGGACGCGACCGGGATGACGGATGTCGGTGAAACGTTGACGACCATCACTGCCAGCGGATTCGATCAACAGGTCACCAGCTCCGATCAGCCGCTCGAAGATCGTCTGGTGAAAGTTCACGTTGTTGACCCGTTCGAGTGGAATCTCGACCCCGACTTTGGACAGCACTCCGCTGCGGAAGATCAACCGATGCGATGTCACGGCGAAATGCGTCGTCACCCAGGTCACATAGCGCACGAGCGTCCACAGAGCACAGATCACGATGACGGCGAGCAGAATCCACCCGAGAATGCGTTCGGCGTCACCGTCGAGAACCCCGAGCACCACCAGGGATGCGATCACCGAACCCCCGAGTGCTGACACCGGTCCGGCGAAGTACCACCAGTGGGGATGAAGATCCAGCTCCAGGGTCTCGTAGTCGTTGAGCAGCGAGGGCGGGATCGGCACAGCGCGCACGTTAGCCGAGGGATCGATGGCCCGTTCCCGCTCGGACCGCTAGCGTTCAGATGTGGAGTCCTCCGCCCTGCTCGACGGTCTCGACGAGTTCCAGCGAGCTGCGGTCACCGCACCGGTGGGACTCGTGGCTGTCGTCGCAACCGCCGGATCGGGAAAGACGACCGTGCTCAGCCGGCGAATCGCTCATCGGATCGCCACCGGTAGTGCTGACGCACGCCACACCGTGGCGATCACCTTCACCCGGGACGCTGCGTCGGAGCTGCACCAACGGCTGCAGCGGTTGGGTCTGCATGACGAGATCGTCACCGGCACCTTTCACGCCACGGCCTTCGCGCTGTTGCGTCAGCACTGGACCACTCAGCACAAAGCGATCCCACAGGTGATCTCCGAGCGCTGGCGACCACTGCGCGAAGCGGTCGCAGGAACCGTTGCTGATGCCCATCTCGCCGAGATCATCAGCGAGATCGACTGGGCCCGAGCCCGGGCCTTGGGACCCGATCGTTATGAGGAGGTCGCCGCCACCCAGAGGCGTCGGCGATCCCTGAGTCCTGGGGCCATCGCTGCGGCGTGGAAGACCTACGAGACCTTCAAGTCGCGGCGACGCCTCGTCGACCTCGATGATCTCCTGGTTCGCATGCTGGATGAGATGCGGCGCGATGAGACCTTCACCCATATCGTGCGTTGGCGACTCCGCCACTTTCATGTGGACGAGGCCCAGGACCTCAACCCGCTGCAGCATGCGGTTCTCGAGGCGTGGCGAGCCGGACGCGATGATCTGTTCTTGGTCGGCGACCCGGCCCAGGCCATCTACGGCTGGAACGGGGCCGAACCACGTCTGTTACGGGAGGTCGAGGAGTGGTATCCGCAGGTGACGGTGCTACACCTTGATCGCAATCGGCGCTCGACCCCTGAAATCGTCGCCGCAGGCCGGGCGGTGCTGGCGACCACCGATCTCGAGGTCCGGGTCGAGGCCGTGCGCCCACCGGGAACACCCATCACGTTGCTCGGTTCCCAGGATGAAGCCGCCGAAGCCCAGGCCGTCGCCCGCTGGATCCGGGATCATCGCCCTCTCGGGACCAGCCAACCCGGTGCTGCGGTTCTGGTGCGAACCAACGCCCAGATCCCCGCCATCGTCACCGCATTGGAGAATGTCGGTCTCACCGTTCCGCAACGGCGAGGACGAGGCCCGTGGGAACGCGCAGTACAGGAAGTCAGCGGTCTGGGAGGGCTTCACCGGCTTGTGGCCTGGGCCAACGAGATCCTCGGTGAGGACGCTCCACCACCTGGACCCGAGGATGAACTCGCAAGTTGTCGCCGTCGCGTTGCGTCGCTCGTGGACGAGTTCGTCTCCGATACCGGCGGTGGTGACTCGAGAACCTTCGTTGGATGGTTGCGTTCCACCGGCGCTGGGAGCATCGATGAGCTGCCAGGCGACGGTGTCGAAGTGCTCACCTTCCACGCTGCCAAAGGGCGTGAATGGCCCTGTGTCGCGGTTGCGGGCTTCGAACAGGGACTCGTTCCGCACTCATCAGCCCGTCAGCGAGCAGCCCGCGACGAAGAAATCCGCCTGGCATATGTGGCGTTGTCCCGAGCCAGTGATGTCGTTTTGGTCTCATGGGCCCATCACCGTCAGGGCCAGGATTCAGGTCCCAGCCCACTCGTCGAGGCCGTGCGACCAGTGAGCGAACCGATCGTCGCGCCACCACCGGGGCCGAGAAGTCGACCCGATGCCACCCTCGATCAGAGTCCGACGCGACTCACAGCGCTGCGACGATGGCGAGCCGGCGCGGCTCGGTCGGCACGGGTGCCTGCTGAAGTGATCTGCTCGGACACCCACCTGGCACAGCTCGCCCAGATCGAGGAGTGCACTCTCGATGACATCGCGGGTGTCATCGGCTCGATGGCGACTCATCATCACGGTCAACGAATCCTCACGGCGCTGCAGCGCGCACTCACGAGCGACAACGCAGCAACTCCTGATCCGAGATCACGGATCAGTCGATGAGGTCCACCAGCACCGGAGCATGATCGCTGGGTTGTTCGCCCTTTCGAGCATTGCGATCGGTCACTGCAAAGCAGACCCGCTCCGCCACCGAGTTCGTCCCCAAGAGGAGATCGATACGCATTCCGCGCCCCTGATGGAAGTCGCCCCCGCGATAATCCCACCAACTGAACAGTCCCGGCTCAGGGCGATAGCGGCGAAACAAATCGCTCATACCCCACGCGCACAACTCATCGAGGCGCTGTCGTTCCGGCTCGCTCACATGAGTGGATCCCACCAGTGCTGCCGCGTCCCACACATCGTCATCGGTCGGCGCGATGTTGTAGTCACCCGCCACGACCACTGCGTCCTCGGGTGAGGTCGTCATCTCGAGATGGCGGCGCAGGCGCCCCAGCCACGCCAACTTGTAGCGATAGTGATCGTGATCCAGAGCCCGGCCATTGGGCACATAGACCGAACTCACCCGGATGCCTCCACACGTCGCCGAAATGAGACGAGCCTCAGGATCCGGCGCCTCACCATCCGCGAAACCATTGATGACATCGTCCAGACCGACTCGGGAGAGGATTGCCACGCCGTTCCAGCGTCCCTCACCGTGATGAGCGCTCTGATAACCGAGAGCCTCGAAGGTCAACGCCGGGAACGCAGCGTCGGCCATCTTGGTCTCCTGCATACACACGACATCGGGGTGGACATCGCTGAGCCACTCCTCGACTCGCCCGAGCCGAGCCTTGAGAGAGTTCACGTTCCAGGTCACCAACCGCACACCCCGACCGTAGCGTTGCCCATGCCCTGGTGCCCACCGGCGATCGTCTCGGTCTCGACCCATGAACGACGTGATCACCACCGGGATCTGAGGCGCCGCCTCACCTCTGAGACCCGCCGGCGGCGTTCCCGGACCCAACCCGGACATCCCGCCGCCGATGGCGGCTCGGCGTGGTGGCGTCGTCTAGGTGGCCGGTGCCTTCTTCGCCACAGCCTTCTTCACTGCGGCCTTCGTGGGTGCGGCCTTCTTCACTGCGGCCTTCTTCACTGCGGCTTTCTTCGCCGGAGTCTTTTTCTCTGCAGCCTTCTTCACGGGGGCCTTCGTGGCCGGCGCCTTCTTCGCAGCGGCCGTGGTCGCAGGCGCGGCCTTCGTGGGTGCGGCTTTCTTGGCAGCGGCCTTCTTCGTCGGCTCGGGCTTGGCCTTCGCAGTCTTCTTCACGACTGCCGCCTTGACCGGCGCCTTCTTCGGGGTCGCCTTCGTTGCCGCCACCTTCTTGGTGGACGTGGCCTTCGGGGCCGCAGTCTTCTTCGCCACGGCCTTCTTGGCTGCAGCCTTCTTCGCCCGCGGCGTCGACGATTCGTCTGGCATCTCTGACGTTCGTCGGGACTCGTTCGCGCCCGGAGCCTGGGCGACGTCTGGTGACGAAGCCTTCCCCCGGTCCGACGTCTTTCGCCTCGACGACGAAGTTGCCGCCGGCTGGGTCTCCGCTCCATCGCTGCGCTCGCTCGTTTCCGAGGGGGGCGTCGAGGCTGGCGCATCGAGTCGTTTGACCAGAGCCAGATCGACGCTGCGCCTCGCCGGGTTGTAACTCGCGACTTCGAGTTCGACTCGGTCACCGAGGGCCAGCACCGACCGAGCACTCCGAGGCTGGGGGTCACCCATCAAGCGCAGCGGCACATAGCCACGTAGGCCGCCGTCCATCGTCACATACGCCCCATGAGACGAGTACGACTCGATGCTCGCTTGAACTCTCGAGCCCACGGGATGGTCCTGGGCGAAGTCCAAGAACGGCATCAGATCGTTGACCCACTCCCCCGCCGAGGCACCCGCTGCGCCATCGCCTGGGGCCGATGTCGTCACCGCAGCCGTCTCGGGTTCCTGAGACTCCGACCGCCGCGATGTCGAGAAACTCGCCCGCGGTGGCGGCTCTTTGGGGACCGGCATGGGCTGACTCGCAGCCTTCGAGGACCGCCGTACCACCGCCTTGCCCGATGCTTTGGCTTTGGCCTCTTTGGTGGCCCGTCGACTCACCGGGCCCCGAACCGGTGTACGGGCGACGAAGACCCAGCCCACGTGCGGTACCGGTTTGCCACCCACGAGACGCCCCTCGTCGAATAGCCACGGGTACTCGGGGTGGAACTCTTGGAAGGAATCGTTCGACAGTACGACGGCGCCGACTTTGTTGGCGATCGACAACACGAAGGCGTCTCCGCGTCCTACCGCTCCTGCGGGAGGCGCGACGAGTTCGTTGTTGGCCACGGCCTCGTTGAACTCGTCCACTTCCGAGCTGGCGATGCGGTGTCCGAACGTGGCGTCGACCACGACGGTGACGGTGTCTGCGGGATGCTCGGCCATGAAGGCGAGGACTGCTTCATTGAGTTGAGTGAGACTCGGCATCGACCGGCCCTCGGTGGCCAGGTTCGATCCGTCCACGACGACGTGCCGGGTCATGATGCGTCAAGGGAGGTCATACCAAGAGCCCAGTCAATCACCCCGCAGGGCTGAACGGACGGATCCGCCATGGGCTGGTGTCGGGGGTCCACCGCCCTCGTAACATCGCAACCATGCCTCCCCATGGTGTGTCTGCAGTCCTGTTCGACTTCGGTGGAGTGATTCTCACCAGTCCCTTCGAAGCCTTCAACGACTACGAGAACCGCCACGGCCTCCCGACCGACTTCATCCGGCGGGTCAACTCGGTGAATCCCGACGCCAACGCGTGGGCCCGCTTCGAGCGGTCCGAGATCACACCTGAGGACTTCGACACCGCCTTTGCGGCCGAATCAGAGCGCTTGGGCCATCGGGTCCCCGGCGCCGATGTGTTGGCCTTGCTCCATGGTGAGCTTCGACCCGAAATGGTCGTCGCTCTCGACCGGGTACTCGATGCGGGACTCCGCACCGCCTGTCTGACCAACAACGTGGTCGGTGGAGATGGACGCGGGACCGTGACCGAGGATCCGACCGGCCGGCGCCAAGCGATCGCCGAGGTGATGGACCGCTTCCACATCGTGGTGGAGTCCTCGAAGGTCGGAGTGCGTAAACCCGAAGTGCGCTTCTACGAACTCGCTTGTGAGCTACTCGGCGTCCAGGCCCCCGACTGCGTCTTTCTCGACGATCTCGGTATCAACCTGAAGCCCGCCGCCCAGATGGGTATGCGAACGATCAAGGTGACCTCAGCAGCTCAGGCGCTCAGCGATCTCGACGCCATCTTGGGAATCGGTTTGGTCTGAAACGTCACCTCACAACGCTTCAGAGCTCTGTGGCATCGGGATCGAGAACTCGCAGTCAGACGAGACCGGCGAAGGTCTCCTCCATCAGATCCGCAAGCTCTTGATCGTGGATCACCTTTGATCCCGTCGCCGGGCTGCCCGACTCGACCCGGGCCACATGGCGCAGGTCGTAGCCGCGCTCTTTGACCCGCCAGGACCGGTGTTCGATGAACTTCCAAGCACCCATGTTCTCGGGCTCCTCTTGCAGCCAGACGAGTTCACGTGCCGCCGGGTACCGCTCGAGCACTTCCATCATCTGCTCGGTGGGAAGCGGATAGAGCTGCTCGATTCTCACTACGGCGACGGGAGCGCCGAGACGATCTCGTTCCGCCATCGCATCCCATGCCACCTTGCCGCTGCAGAACACGACCCGCTTCACCGCTGCGGGATCGGTCACGAAGGGATCGTCGAGCACCTCTTCGAAGGACCCCTGGGTGAGCAGATCGATCGAGGAGCGGGTCTGGTTCATGCGCAAACCCTGTTTGGGAGTGAACACCACGAGCGGCTTGCGGATCTGGCGACGAACCTGACGCCGCAACAGATGGAAGTACTGCGCGGCGGTCGTGGCGTTGACGAGTTGGATGTTGTCCTCGGCCGCCAAGGTCAAGAACCGTTCGATCCGGGCCGAGGAGTGCTCGGGTCCCTGGCCTTCGTAACCATGGGGCAGCAACATGACCACACCATTGGCCTGGCCCCATTTGTCCTCGGCCGCAACGATGTACTGGTCGATGATGATCTGGGCGCCGTTCATGAAGTCACCGAACTGCGCTTCCCACATGACCAGAGCGTCACGGTTGGCATGGGAGTAGCCGTACTCGAAGCCCAGCGCCGCGTACTCCGAGAGCAGCGAGTCGTAGACCATGAACTTGCCCGACGCACCCTCCATCTCGTTGAGGGGGACGAAGGGGTTCTCGTTCTCGAAGTCGATGAGCGCGGCATGTCGCTGGCTGAAGGTTCCCCGGCGGCAGTCCTCACCGGCCAAGCGAACGAGAGTGCCCTCGAGCACCAAAGAACCGATGGCCATCGCCTCAGCGGTCGCCCAATCCACTTCCCCGGCATCGGCATACAACTTCGCCCGGGTCTCGAACTGGCGCGCCAACTTGGGATGAGGTGTGAAGCCCTCGGGATAGTTGGTGAGCTGATGGAAGATCCGATCGAGGATCGCTCGGTCGACCCCGGTGGGAATGTGCGGCAACACTCCTTGAGGGCGCGGGGGTCGAGCCGCCTTGAAAGGCTGATCCGGCGCATGAGCGCGGGTCTCGTCGAGCGCCACCTGCAACTTGCTCTGGTAGTCGGCCAGGGCCGCCTCGGCGTCCTCGAGGGTGATGTCACCGCGCTTGACCAACGCTTCGACGTAGAGCTTGCGCACGCTGCGCCGCTCCCCGATCGCTTTGTACATCAGCGGCTGGGTGTAGCTGGGATCATCACCCTCGTTGTGGCCATGGCGGCGGTAACACACGAGATCGATGACCACGTCCTTGTGGAAGCGCTGGCGATACTCCCAGGCCAAACGGGCCACTCGGACACACGCTTCGGGATCATCCCCGTTGACGTGGAAGATCGGAGCCTGGACGGTCTTTGCGACATCGCTGCAGTACAGCGACGACCGAGCGAACTGCGGTGCGGTGGTGAACCCGATCTGGTTGTTGATGATCAGATGGATCGTGCCCCCGACGCGATACCCGGTGGTATCGGACATGGCGAGGCATTCCGCCACGACCCCTTGGCCGGCGAAGGCGGCATCTCCATGGATCAACAAGGGCAGCACCGAATAGGTGTAGGGACGATCGATGCGGTCCTGCATCGCTCGCGCCATACCCATCACGATCGGGTCGACCGTCTCGAGATGGCTCGGGTTGGCGGCCAACTCGATGGGAATGTCAGCTCCTGAGGGGCTCTCGTACTTGCCCATGGCCCCGAGGTGGTACTTGACGTCACCCGACCCCTGCACCGATGACGGGTCGACATGCCCTTCGAATTCTTTGAAGATCTGGTCATAGGACTTGCCCATGATGTTGCCGAGGACGTTGAGACGGCCCCGGTGGGCCATACCCAACACCGCTGCGTCGAGACCCTCGTCGGCTGCTGCCGAGAGGATCTCGTCGAGAACCGGAATCGCCGACTCGGCACCTTCGAGACCGAACCGCTTCGTACCGACGTACTTCGTCGCCAGGAACTTTTCGAAAGCCTCCGCAGCATTGAGACGTTCGAGGATTCGACGCTGTTGATCACTAGAGAACGAAGGCCGCTGGCCTTCGACCTTGGATTGGATCCAGCGTTGTTCCTCGGTGTCTTGGATATGCATGTACTCGATGCCGATGGTCCGGCAATAGGCATCGCGAAGCACCCCGAGCAACTTGCCCAGCGTCATCGTCTCGGTCCCCGCGACTCCACCGGTCAGGAACTCTCGGTCGAGATCCCAGATGCTCAGTCCATACGTGGCCGGATCGAGCTCGGCGGGCATCACCGGCTCCTTCCAGCGCAGAGGATCCAGATCCGCGATCAAGTGGCCGCGAACGCGGTGGGTTCGGATCAGCGTCGCCACCTGCATCTGCTTGTGGAGCATGGCGGCTTCACGGTCGATGGGGTTGACATCGGTACGCCACTGAACGGCCTTGTAGGGAACACCGAGGCTGTTGAAGACGGCCTCGTAGAAGCCGTGCTCCCCGAGGAGCAACTCGTGCACCCGCTTGAGGAACATCCCCGACTCGGCACCCTGGATGATGCGATGGTCATAGGTGCTGGTGACCGTGACGACCTTCGATACGCCCAGATCGGCCAGGGACCGCTCGTCAGCCCCCTGGAACTCGGCGGGATAATCGATCGATCCGACGCCGACGATGACACCTTGGCCCGGCATGAGGCGCGGAACCGACTGCACGGTTCCGATCGTTCCGGGGTTGGTCAACGACACCGTCGCACCCTGGAAATCGCTCACAGCCAACTTGTTGGTCCGAACCTTGCGAATGATCTCTTCGTAGGCAGCGAGGAAGCCGGCAAAGTCGAGGGTGTCGGCCTCGCGAAGCACTGGCACCACCAGAGTGCGGTTGCCGTCGCCTTTGTCCACATCCACGGCCAGACCCAGGTTGAGATGGGGATTCGTGACGAGCCTCGGGCTGCCATCGGCACCTGCGACATACGTGTTGTTCATGTTGGGAACGGCATCCACGATCGCTCGTACCACCGCGAACGCGATGATGTGAGTGAACGACACCTTGCCCTGACCGGCGCGCTCTCGATAGCCGTTGATCACCTTGCGGTTGACTTCGAGAAGCTTGGCGGGGACGTTGCGGAAACTCGTCGCCGTGGGCACGGTGAGGCTGCGTTCCATGTTGGACGCGATCGCCGCAGCCACGCCCCGGATCGGCGAGCCCGACTCGGCCTCGGCGCTCGCCGCTGAAGGCTTCGACCCCGTGGCGCTTGCCGTGCCGTTGGACGCCGTGGCGCCGTTGCCCGATGGCGTAGCGCTCGGCGGCGTCGCCGCCCCAGGCGTCTGGGTCACCTGAGCCATGGTGGCTACCGGTGCCGCGACTGCGGCGGCGTGTTCACCAGCGGAGCGATAGTCGGCGAAGAACTCGCGCCATGTCGCACCGACCGACGCCGGGTCGGCCTTGAACTGCTCGTACATCTCCTCCACGAGCCAGGAGTTCGCGCCAAACGAGGGGCCTTCGGAATGAGGGTCAGACACGCCTTGGATCGTACCCGGCATCGGGTCGCGAGACGGTGCGCAGCCGATATCGTCCCGGCTATGACGCGTCGACTTCGCTTCGGTTCGATCCTGACTGCGACGTTCCTGGGTGCTTCGAGCCTGCTCGTGGGGTGCGGTGGCAGTTCTGAGCCGGCGCCCGAGGTCGAGGCTGATCTGGTCGTCACCGCTATCCCCACGATCCGTTGGGACGCCGATGCCTACACCGCCCCGGCTGGTGAGATCACGGTGGGACTGCGAAACGACGACAGCGTGCGCCACACCTTGGTGATTCTGCGCGACGGCGACAAGGTGGCCGATTTCGAACTGGCGGTCAACCGTCGAGGCGATGTCGACTCGGGAACCGTCACGCTCGAGCCCGGCCGGTATCAGTTGTTCTGCACCGTTCCCGGCCACCAGAGCATGAACTCCCAACTCGACGTCCGCTAGTCCGACTCGCCGCCAGCGCCGCTACCACGGCACCCAGGGACCCCCTCGATCACGTTCGAGCGAGAGGCTCGCGCCCTCGAACTCTCCCGATTCGAGCCGGGGACATCCTGGCTCCGCCACCAATGACACGACCCCCGTCATAGACGGGGGTCGCGACGTCGGTTGTCATGTCCACACGACCCCGATGTCGGCGGGGTCGGCTGCGGTGATCAGCCCAGGATGATTTCAGAGAGGATCCACAGAACCGCCCACAGCACCACCGAGGTGATGATGGCGTTCTTATGGCTCTCATAGGGCCACAGCAATTTGTTGGAGGTGCTTGTGCCTCCGATCAGACCGAGACAGTTGATCTCGAGCAGAGCGCCGATGACCACCGCAATGAGCAGGAACGTCCATGCCGAACCCGAACTCGCGTCGGCGAAGGCACCGCTGTAGAAGTGCGGGGCTCCGATCATGAAGAACAACATCGCCACGGAGAACACCGTGTTCTGACGGCTCGCCAACAGCGCCTTACGGCCAGCACCGGCGGCAGCGGGATCAGCTTCGCCACCCTCGATGAGGTTGACGGCATTGGCCAGAACGACCCGCTGGTTCTTCCAGATCACCATCCAGACGTTGGCGGCCATCGTGATACCGAAGAGCATCCCCACCGAGATCGCAGCGTTATGTCCGGGACCGAACAACGAGGTCTCGGACATGAAGTCCTGGAAGTAGTTCTCGATGAGTCCCGTGATCAACAATCCGGTGACCAGCGTCGCGATCGCCGCCCAGCGAAACCACCACAGCGCCCGTCGGGCGACTTTGTCGATCGCGATGTTGCGCGCCCGGCCTTCGTCGCCATAGGCCGCGAAGGCCGGTACCTGCACCATGTTGAAGTAGTACAGCAATCCGATCCAGGTGATTCCGGCGAGAACGTGAAGCCATCGAAAAGCGACAGTTCCCAGATAGTCCTGGCTCAACAGTTCCACGGCAAACCCCCCAGTGACGTCAAGTGGTGACGAGAGTGGGGGTAGGGTACCAAATCCCTGCTGTTGGACTGTGGACTTCAGGGACCAAGGACCGCCTATGGCACCTGAGATGCTCTGGTATTCACCTCACCTCGGTGTCCCTGAGTCCTCGGCGCCGATGCGAGGCCCGGATCCAGGCCCGCGGCGGACGGTAACCTCGCAGCCATCATGGCCCACGAGTTCATCTACACCTGCCACAAACTGGCCCGGCACTATCCGCCTGACCGCACCGTGCTCGAAAACATCTCGCTGTCGTTCTACCCGGGCGCCAAGATCGGCGTGATCGGCGCCAACGGCTCGGGTAAGTCCTCGCTCTTGCGAATCATGGCGGGTCTCGATGACGGCTACACCGGTCAGGCACGTCTCACCCCCGGGTTCACCGTGGGCTACCTCGCCCAGGAGCCTCAGCTCGATCCGGACAAAGACGTACTCGGCAACGTGATGGATGGCGTCGCCCCTATTCGTGACATGTTGGCTCGCTACGACGAGGTCATGGCGATGTGGGGAGACCCCGACGCCGACTACGACAAGGTCGGGGCACTTCAGGCCGAACTCGAGGACAAGATCGCGGCTGCGGACGCCTGGAGCCTCGATCGAAACGTCGAGATCGCGATGGACGCGCTGCGCTGCCCGCCCAACGATGCCGATGTCACCACTCTGTCGGGTGGTGAGCGGCGCCGTGTGGCGTTGGGCCGACTGCTGCTCAGCCGGCCCGATCTGTTGCTTCTCGACGAGCCGACGAACCATCTCGACGCCGAGAGCGTCGAATGGCTCGAGCGCTTCTTGCAGGAGTATCACGGGACGGTCGTGGCCATCACCCACGACCGGTACTTCCTCGACAACGTGGCGCGTTGGATTCTCGAGTTGGACCGAGGCAAGGGGATCCCCTTCGAAGGGAACTACACGAGTTGGCTCGAGCAGAAACAGGAGCGGCTCGCCCGCGAGGAACGCAGTAACGAGGCCCGCCGCCGAACCCTCGAGCGCGAACTCGAATGGGTGCGTATGGCCCCCAAAGCCCGGCAAGCCAAGGGCAAGGCGCGTCTGGCGGCCTACGACAAACTCCAGGCCGAGGCCGAAGAGGCCGAACGGGGACCGGATCGTCTCGAGATCGCGATTCCCCCGGGCCCTCGTCTCGGCGACACGGTCATCGAGGTCGACGGTCTGTCGAAGGGCTTTGGGGATCGGCTCCTGATCGACGAGTTGTCCTTCACGCTTCCCCGAGCGGGCATCGTGGGCATCATCGGTCCCAACGGAGCGGGAAAGACGACTCTGTTCCGGATGCTCACCGGGCAAGAAGCACCGGATTCGGGAACGATCAAGATCGGTGAGACCGTGCAGTTGTGCTACGTCGACCAGAGTCGTGACGCCTTGGATCCCGCCAAAACGGTCTACGAAGAGATCACCGACGGGGTCGAGCACCTGCGAGTCGGGAACCGTGAGGTTCATGGCCGGGCCTATGTGGCGAGCTTCAACTTCAAGGGATCCGATCAGCAGAAGCTGGTCGGAGACCTCTCGGGTGGTGAACGCAACCGTGTTCACCTCGCCAAAGTGCTGCGGCGGGGCGGCAACGTGCTGTTGCTCGACGAGCCCACCAACGACCTCGACGTCGATACGTTGCGGGCACTCGAGACTGGGCTCGACTCCTTCCCGGGTTGTGCGGTGGTGATCTCCCACGACCGGTGGTTCCTCGATCGGATCGCCACCCATGTCCTGGCCTTCGAAGGCGACAGCGTCGTTCGTTGGTTCGAGGGCAACTTCTCGGATTACGAGGCCTGGCGCCGCAAAGAGTTCGGTTCCGCTGTGGACCAACCTCGCCGAATCACCTACAAACCGTTGAGCCGGTGAGCCGCTCCGACGCCGAACTGGCTCGCGATCTCGCCGTCCAGGCGGGACAGTTACTCGTCACCCTGCGCGAACGGCTCTGGGCTCGGGGTGCGTCGTCCTGGCAGGTGATGGATGCTGGCGATCAAGCGGCCCATCAGTTGTTGATGGACGAACTCGCCGCTGCGCGTCCCGGCGACATCGTGTTGTCTGAAGAAGGCGCCGACGACCGTCGCCGCCTCGACGCCGATCGAGTGTGGATCGTGGATCCTCTGGATGGCACCAACGAGTTCGGCGAACCGGGTCGAGTCGACTGGGCGGTGCATGTGGCGTTGTGGGAGCGCGATCGCCTGACCGCAGGAGCGGTGTCCTTGCCCGCGCTCGAGGTGGTCTTCGGCACCGAGCCGGCTCCCACGCTCGCGTCGACGAACCGAGATCGACCCCGTCTGGTCACCTCGAGGTTCCGCGCTCCCTACGTCGCTGGGGTGGTCGCGCGCGCCTTGGACTGCGACGCGATCCGTATCGGATCCGCGGGCGCCAAGACGATGGCGGTCATCCTCGGAGACGCCGACATCTACGTCCACGACGGCGGGATGTACCAGTGGGACACCGCAGCACCAG
>CAYYHU010000020.1:0-7413 GCA_964471865.1 uncultured Ilumatobacteraceae bacterium
GCAGCCGGGATCCAGACTCGATCACCCGAAACCAGGAACGCGATCCTGGTCTCGACCGATTCGATCAGGGGAACGCCACCGAGGCCGGGTCGACTCCAGCGGCGACGATCGCGCCTTTGTCCCGACGCACCAGTTCCACCCAGGTTCGCCCGGCAGTGAGACCGATGTCGTTGCCCGACGCGTCGACCAAGGCGATCGGATCCGAGCGATCGGCGCGAGACCAGGTGCCTTCGACGAGTCGTCCATCGGTGAGCACCCAGGCGTCTCCGGTGCCGATCGTGACGGCTTCGGGGCTGCGGGGGTCAGCCGCCGATGCCCGGTATCCGACGAACAACGCCACGACGTTCACAGCCGAGATTCGCTCCCCTTCGGAACCGACATGGGCCGAGCCGGCCTGGCTGCGCAGGAACGACTGGGACACATCGTCCCATCCCCATTCGACGCGAACGCCGTCCATCGACAACTTGATGGCATCCACCTCAGCGCCGTTCGAGGCGACCCCGGCATCGCGATAGACAAACTGTGCCGGAGGTGGCGACGCATCCTCGGGTGCGAGCGACATCAACATCGACCCTTGGGCGTAGAGATTGTGAGGTGCGGATCGAGATGAGGACCGGAAATAACCCCCCGGTCCGTATTCGGTGAGAGCCCCCACATCGCGCAGATCGCTTTGACGCACCGCGGAGGTGACCCGTGAGTTCCCTCCGCTCCATGCGAACAGGGGCCGCTCGAGAGATCCCAGCAGTTCGATGTCTTGGGTTCGGCCCGACCGGATGGGTCCCACGGGATCGGGCAGATTCGTGTGGTACACCGCAGCGAAGCGGGTGATCTGTTCGACGTTCTCCTCGTACACGATGTCGGCGAGGTTGAGACCCGTCTGGGGTCGCGCCGGGGGGCCGTTGTCGATCTTGACCACGAGTGCCGGGCGGGTCGCGGCGGTGGGATCCGCAACCGGGAGTCCGGTGAGGGGCATGACCGGGCCATCGGGAACCGTCGAGGTGGTCGAGGGTGTCGAGGTCGCCTCCGTGGTCGGCTCAGCCGTGGTCGCAGGTGCCACCGACACCGCGGCGACCGCGGTCGTCGAGGTGTCGGCAGCGGTATCGCTGTCACCGCCTCCGCCACACGCGACCAGGGCTACGAGCCCCACAGCCAGCGCGGCACCGGTGCGAACCGGTCGGATCGAACGAGAAAATGTCACGTCACAGCTCCCTGAGCATCGAGATGCGTTCGTCGAGGGTCGATTCGTCGCGGTCCTGGACCGGTAGCCACCAGATATGGGCCAAGGTCGGCGGAGTCACCGGTCCTGGGGGTGCGGACCGCAGGCGTTCCAGCGCCGCGATCATCCCCGGCGGGTATCGGGTGAGGCGACAGCCAGCGACATCGCTGCGAGTCCGCCGATCCGGACTCGCGATCGCGGAGACGACGCGGCTGGCGAGATGTCCGAGTCGGGCCACGGGGGCAGCGACGGCTGCCGCGATCCCATCGAGGAAGGTGTCCCCGGAGCGGACCTCGGCGAGCAACGCCGCGACGATGCCTTCGAGTTCGATCCGAGACATGTCTTCGAGCAGGCCGGTGGTGAACACCAGTCCGGCCCGGTTGGGATCGCGTCCGACGGCGCAGGCGTTGGGAGACGGCGAATCGACCACCCAGAGGTCGGGACGGGGAACACCGGCGGTCACATGGAGGCCGTCGACGAGGTTGTGAAGTCGTCGGAATTCCTCAGGCGGGGCCATACGGGCCTTCAGCGCCGCCAGGACATGACGTTCGCTGCGTTCCCACACCCACCACACCCAGGCGGCCGCGGCCAGGACTCCGACAACGAGACCCAGCCACCACAGACCCACGAGAGCACCCAGCACCGTGGGAACGATCACCGCGACGAGACTGGTGATCGCGATGATCGACAGAGCCCGGCGGCGATGCGCCGAGGAGACCTCACCCATCAGAACCGGACGTCAGGTGCGGTACGAGCAGCCTCTTCGGCTTCGAAGAACTCGCGTTCGTTGAAGCCGCCGACCCGGGCCACGATCAGACCAGGGAACTGGTGGATCGCGTTGTGATAGGTCAGCACCGAATCGTTGTAGAACTGGCGGGCATAGGCGATACGGCCTTCGGTGGCGCTCAACTCTTCCTGGAGAGCCAGGAAGTTCTGGTTGGCTTTGAGATCGGGGTAGGCCTCGCTGAGCGCGAACAACTGCCGCAAGGCTCCGGTCAACATCGAATCGGCCGCCGCCTGAGCAGCGGGGGCTTCGGGAGCCGCCTGGGCCGCCGCACGGGCCTGGATCACGGCGTCGAGAGTCTCACGCTCATGGGCGGCGTAGCCCTTGACCGTCTCCACGAGGTTCGGGATCAGGTCCAAGCGGCGCTTGAGCTGCACGTCGATCTGAGACCAGGCATTGTCGACTTGGTTGCGCTTGCGAACCAGGCCGTTGAACAGCAGTACGCCAGCGAGCAGCAGGATCGCCACGATGATGAGGGTGATGACAAGACCCATGGGGACTCCGTCCTTTGTCCGATGCGGCCCATGAGGCCGGGGCGGTCAGGCGTCGAGTCTACGACGCCACCTACGGCCCGAGGCGGCACCTTCGCGCCACCTGACCCAGCCCGATGGGGACTGTGGCCTCGACCTCGGCGCGGTGATCAGGTCCCGGTAGCGCTCGAGATAGTGAGCAGCTAGGGAACCCATCGAGAACTCCGCGGCCCGATCACGTCCCGCGGTGACGAGTCCGTGGCGAAGATCGTCATCGCTGAGAACCCGAACGAGAGCCTGAGCCAGGCCGGGAGCATCACCAGGTTCCACGAGCACGGCATCGCGACCATGGGTGGCGACATTGCGATACCCATCGAGCCCCGAGGCGACCACCGCGGTTCCGGCCGCCATCGCCTCGAGCAACACCACGCCGAAGGATTCGCCCCGAAGCGAAGGGGCACAAAAGACGTCGGCCGCAGCGAGGCGATCGATCTTGTCGTCATCGCTGAGGCGGCCCAACCAGTGGATTCGGGGGTCCCCGGCATGACGTTGTTGGAGCATGGCGGTTTCCGGACCGTCTGACGCCACCCAGACCACGATGTCGGGACCGAGATGGTCCAACGCGGCCAGCAGCACCGCCAGGCCCTTTCGCTCCTCGTGGCGACCACAAAAGAACACCGTCGGGGCGGTGGTCGTCACCTGACGAACCCGGCGATAACGATCGAGTTCGACCCCGTTGAACATGACTTCGTAGTCGCCGCCCAAGTAGCGCTGGGCCAGTTCGAGTGCGTCCTTGGAGACCACGACGCGATGGTCGAGATGATCAGCCAGCCAGCGCACCACCGGGTTCAACATCCGGTACGAGGCCGAATCACCAGCCGCGTGGAACGTTCCCAGCATCGGGGTGGCGCCAAAGGTGAGTGCGGTCATCGTGGGACCCGGTGCGAGGGGTTCGTGGAGATGCAGAACGTCGAAGTCTTCATCCCGTAACGCCCGCATGGTTCGAAGCGCCGCAGATACATCCGGGGCGAGCGGAGCGATCGAACCGTTGGCGGCGGTGGGAAGACTGTTGCCCAAGGGGGTCACAAACGATGCCGGCGGCGCCCCATCGCAGGGTCCGAGAACTCGCGCCTCATGTCCCAGAGCCCGCAGTTCGCGAGCGAGACCCATCACCTGACCCTGCACTCCCCCGGGCACGGTGAGGCTGTACGGGCAGATCAGCCCGATACGGAGGCGCTCGGGCGCTTCGACCGACGAAGTCGGAGTCGTCGGATCGACAGGCACGGACCCGCACGGTACTCGCCGCCTCCATACCCTCCACCTCCATACCCTCCACCTCGGGCCCGACACCGCTACGGTCACGTCGATGAGCCAACGCCCCTATGTCTCTCTGGTCGCAACCGCCACGAAGCGAGCGTCCACGGTGGAGATGGCCGCCCGTCTCGATGCCGAAGGATTCCCTGGAATCGCAGTCCCGAGCCTCGGCGACACCATGGCGTTG
This sequence comes from uncultured Ilumatobacteraceae bacterium, assembly GCA_964471865.1. Classification (GTDB taxonomy): domain Bacteria; phylum Actinomycetota; class Acidimicrobiia; order Acidimicrobiales; family Ilumatobacteraceae; genus CAYMUC01. The sequence continues at coordinate 3,972 of CAYYHU010000020.1, forward strand.
TGCGTCTCGCTCGCCCATGTGACGACCAGCGCCCAGATCCTGACCGCGATCCAACCGATCTATCGGGCCAGCGCGAACGAAACCGCATCGATCGCGGCCTATGTGCACGAGATCAGCGGAGGTCGTTTCACTCTCGGTCTCGGGGTGAGCCATGAGGCGATGAACAAACGAGTTCAGGGCGCGGCTCCTGGACGCCCCCTCGAGGATCAGCGCTCATACGTCGAGGCGCTACGAGCCCAGGAGCGTTTCACCGGAACGATTCCTCCGATCGTGCTCGCCGCACTTCGGGACCGGATGGTGACCCTCGCCACCGAGATCGCTCAGGGGGCGATCTGGGCGAACGCATCGCGTCGCGCCGTGGCCGAACAACTCGAGCGGATCCCCGACACTCGGGCGGAGGGGTTCACGCTCGCCAACATGGTGCCCTGCGTGATCGATGACGATCTCACTGCCGCGCGAGCCATCAACCGACGCACGATGACGACCTATGTCGGATTGCCGAACTATCGCCATGCGTGGCGAGCGTGCGGATATGTCGAGGAGATGGACGCCATCGAAGACGTACTCGCGTCTGGAGATCGCAGCCGGTTGCCCGAAGTGATGAGTGACGCCTGGTTGGACGATTGCACCCTGTCGGGATCCGTCGAGCGCATCCGTGACGGATTGGAGTCCTGGCGCGAGATCGGTGTGACCCCGATCGCGGTGATGTCATCCACCAGCGGAGGCCAACTGCGCGCTCTGGGAGAACTCTCCGACGCCTACCGGTGAAGCCTCGACGTCTCACATGACCGTGAGGGGTGGGATGGCGACGCTCAGTAGCCGGGATCGCTCGGCCAGTTCGGCTGCAGCAGATGCCATTGATCAGGGGCTCGACGAATCAACACTTCGAGCTCGGCTGCGACGAGACCCATGATCCTCGTGACGTCCTCACGAAGACGCCCGGTGCGTTCCACGGGAACCGGAGGATGAACGATGCCGACATGACCATGCTGGCGATTCGTGAAATAGACCCCGGTGGGAAGAATCGGCGCTCCGGTCCGCAATGCCATCAGCGCGGGTCCCGCCGGCAGGGTCGTGGTCTCGCCGAAGAACTCCACTGGCACTCCGGTGCGTTGTAGATCGCGATCACACAGCAGACAGACCACGTGATTGTCTTTCAACGCCGCTGCCACCTGAGTGGCGGCATCGGGTCCGAGAGCGATCACGTTCATGCCGAGCTCGCGGCGTAGCCCGGCGAACCATTCGAAGAGTTCAGGAGGCTGTAAGGCTTCGACCACGACCGAGATGGGATGACCTCGGTCCGCCACCCAACGTCCCGCCCACTCCCAGCCCCCGAGATGAGCGAGTGCGATGATCGCGCCGTTGCCTTGTTCGAGCGCCGGTACGAGATGTTCGTGATACCCGCGCGGTTCGAGACCGGCCGCAACGGTGGCCCGAGACAACGTCGGCAGTCGGAAGCTCTCCACGTAGTACCGGGCGTAGGACTCGAAGGATCCCTGCACGGCACGCCTGAGCGCGACCCCGCGCAGAGTCGGATCGACACGGCGAAGATGGCGTTCCACCATGGCTCGCCGCGACCGCATGAGCCCCATGAGCGATAAACCGATCGTGGCGGCCGTGGCGTCGGCGAGAGGTCCCGGGGTGACTCGCGCACCCACTGAGGCCATTCGGTATGCCGCCACGGTCAGGGCGTCGACGACGGGATCCCGACGCGCCATGTGGACCTGGGTGTCTCGCTCAGGGTCGGCGACGAGCCGTCGCGCGGGACCGGCGCTGGGCTCGCGCCACCCGTCGGGACTGACGACGAGACCGTCGTTGTTCGATGCGGGCGGCGACCACAGGTGCCACCGCGGCCTGACGCCACACCTTCACGAACCGTTGGATGGCGGTGACGACCGTCAGAACCAGCATCACCCACAACACGAGCGTGAGGATCTCGTCGAACAACAAGCCGAAACACAACAACACGATGCGTTCCGCTCGTTCCATCAGTCCGCCCTTGGCGTCGAGTCCGAGGGATTCGGCCTTGGCGCGCTGATACGAGATGAACGAGGACACCGCCATCACTGCGAAGGGCAACAAGGCGAGGCGTGGCTGATCGCCACTCGCGTAGAACCAGGCCAACCCGCCGAACAAAAACGCGTCGGTCACCCGGTCGACGACGGAGTCGAAGAATGATCCCCGTTGGCTCGCCGATCCGGCCGCCTTGGCCAGGGCCCCATCGAGAAGGTCGGGTAACGCGGCGAGGATGACGAGAAACAGTCCGAGGCGAGTCGCTCCCGCCCCGATCGCCACTGCGGCTCCGACCGCAACGATCAGGCCAGCAGCGGTGAGGTGGTCGGGCGACAGACCGGTGCGCCGCAGACCGTCACCGATCGGCGTGACCGCTTTGTCCACCGACGCGCGAAAGCGTCCGTCGAACATCGCTCGTCAGGCTACACCGCCGACGAGTCAGACTTCGGGGACGGTCTCGGGATCACGGGATCCCGACGACGTGGTGTCGAGAGCATCGAGTTCGGGATTGTCCTCGACGAGACTCTCGACCACCGATGCATCGATCGCATCCACGAGCACCAGAGCCCGCTTGGAGGGGGGGTCGTCAGCGGAGTAGCACAGCACCCGCCACGTCGGACGACTGCGCACTCCCCGCCACACCTGCTGAGCCGAAGCGTGTCCGACGGCGAAGCCGACGGATCCTGCGGCTGCGGCCAGAGCCTGGGATTCATCGACGTTCATACGCCAACCCGATCCCAGATGCATCGCACCGGTCGCACCGAGCAGCACGGCCGCCGCAAGGAACCCTCCATTGACCGCAGTGGAGGTGTCGGACCACACCAGCCATACCACCGCACAGATCACGGCGAGAACGAGATACATGATCCCGGGAATTCGTCGGCGGGAGTTGTCGGGGAACTGATAGGGCCCGACATAGCCGTGCGCGACGAGATCATCGGGCAATTCGTCGCGCACCTCATCGGCGGTGTCGCTCGATTCGTTCGTGTGGCTCACGACAGCGTCGGTGGAAGCCTCGAGCTGCTCGGCGGGGTCAGGGTCGGGCGAGGACACCACATCGGTGCCGTCATCTCGGGAGGGGTGATCCATCGTCGGTCAGGCTAGGGGCACAGGCCATGCCGAACGCACCCGAGCGGCGGTCTCGTCGAGTGGTTCGGGAAGGGTTCGGGCGTTGGCGATCGAGGTCATGAAGTTCGCATCCCCGGTCCACCGGGGCAGAACGTGAACATGAAGATGTTCCGACACGCTGCCTCCGGCGGGGCGACCCAGGTTGATTCCGACGTTGATGCCTTCGGGCCGATACGCGGTCTTGAGCGCCTGCACGGCCTGGGTGACCGTCGCCCACAACTCCCCCGTCTCGGCGGCATCGAGAGCTTCGAGATCGGCGATCTCACGGTACGGAAGCACCAGCAGATGCCCCGTTCCGTAG
>CAYYHU010000020.1:7423-7805 GCA_964471865.1 uncultured Ilumatobacteraceae bacterium
TTGAGAATCGCGAACACCGCGGCGCCACGATGAACGATATGGGTCTCGATGTCGTCGAGACCCGAGTGGAGAATGCGGGTGAAAACCGAACCCGATGACGACTCTGGCGACGCATCCGATGGGGCCGACGCGGATCCCGGTGCCGGCACCGACGAGACGTAACTCGCCCGCCAGCCGCTCCAGATCCGCTCGAGCATCACCGGTCTCCGGAACCGATACCGGCGAGGCGTTGCGCCGTGTCGACATCGTCGCGAAGCCGCTCGAGAAACGCGTCGACGCTCACATCCCGCTCGACGTCGCCACCACGCGGGTTCACACCCACGGTGCCGGCCTCGACATCGGCGTCGCCCACCACGAGGACATAGGGAATCTTGTCCATCTT
>CAYYHU010000020.1:7815-40131 GCA_964471865.1 uncultured Ilumatobacteraceae bacterium
TGATCGGACGCGTCGATCAGATCGGCACGGAAGCCGTCGCGAGTCAGACGAGCCACGAGATCGTTGGCGTAGGCCTCATGGGCCGAGGCGACCGGAAGAACGCGTACCTGAACCGGAGCCAGCCACGTCGGGAAGGCCCCGGCGTAATGCTCGAGGAGAACGCCGAAGAATCGTTCGATCGATCCGAACAGGGCTCGGTGCACCATGATCGGACGTCGGCGGGTGTTGTCGTTGGCCACGTATTCGAGGTCGAAGCGTTCCGGAAGGTTGAAGTCGCATTGGATCGTGGACAACTGCCAGGTCCGCCCGATCGCGTCGCGGACGTGGATGTCGATCTTGGGTCCATAGAAGGCCGCGTCGCCCTCTTTGATGCCGTACTCGACACCTGAGGCTTCGAGCGCGGCCGCGAGCGCCGCGGTGGCGCGCTCCCAGATCTCGTCGGAACCGACGTACTTGTCGGGATCCTTGGTCGAGAGATGGAAGCTGAAATCGTCGAATCCGAATGCTCTCAACACCGACAACACGAACCCGAGCAGTGATTCGATCTCCGAGGGCAGCTGTTCCTCGGTGCAATAGATGTGGCTGTCGTCCTGGGTGAATCCCCGGATCCGCATGAGTCCGTGCAGAGTTCCGGCGCGCTCGTAGCGATACACGGTTCCGAGTTCGAACAACCGCAACGGCAACTCGCGATACGAACGCTGCCGAGCTCGATAGATCAAACAATGCATCGGACAGTTCATGGGCTTGGGGTAATAGACCCCGTTGTCCATCTCCATGGCCGGATACATGCCCTCGGCGTAGAAATCGAGGTGCCCCGAGGTTTCGAACAGGTGCCCGTTCGACAGATGGGGGGTGTACACGAACTGATAACCACCCGACGCGTGCCGGGACCGGCTGTAGTCCTCCATCAACTTGCGCACCACTGCGCCCTTGGGATGCCAGACCGCGAGTCCGCCTCCGAGTTCGCTCGGGAACGACAACAAGTCGAGTTCGGTGGCCAACTTGCGATGGTCCCGTTTCTCGGCCTCGGCGAGACGGTGAAGATGTTCCTCGAGGGCGGCTTTGGACTCCCATGCGGTGCCGTAGATGCGCTGCAGCATCGGGCCTTTTTCGTTCCCGCGCCAGTACGCACCGGCGACCTTCATCAACTTGAAGTGGCCGAGGCGCCCCGTCGACGGAACATGGGGGCCGCGACACAGATCCACGAAGGTGTCGGAGTTGCGATACACGCTGATGGTGGACCCACTTCCGACCTCGCCGGCATCGGCGCCATCGAATCCGCCTGAACGAACCCGTTCGATGATCTCGCATTTGTAGGGCTGATCGGCGAAGACGTCGAGAGCCGCGTCGGCGGGTACTTCGTCGCGAACGAAGGGTTGATCGGCTTTCATGATCTCGCGCATCCGAGTCTCGATCGCATCGAGATCCTCAGCCGAGAACGTCTGGTTCCCAGGAAGGTCGAAGTCGTAATAGAAGCCGTCCTCGATGGCGGGACCGATCGTGAACTTGGCCCCCGGGAACAACTGGGTGACCGCCTGAGCGAGCACATGCGCGGTGGAATGGCGCAACACATGGCGACCGGCTTCGCTCTCGGCGGTGAGGATCTGCACGGTCGAGCCATCTGCCAGGGGTCGGGTCAGATCCCATTCCTCTCCGTCTACTACTGCGGCGACCGCGGCCTGGGCAAGACGCCGGCCGATTCCGGCTGCGAGGTCCAAGGCCGTGGATCCAGCGTCGAGGGAACGTTGGGAACCATCGGGGAGAGAAATCGTGATCTGGGACATGGCGGGTCCGAGTCTACGACGACACCGCCTCTCGCTCCCCGAACCCGATCTCGCAGCGATGGCGGGTCCGCTGCCGAGAGCGGTATCAGGAACCAGGAACGTTGGCCTCGGCCTCGAGACGACCGGGCCGGGCCACATCGGTGGGAAGGGCCTCGGCCTGACGGGTCGCGTAGACGTTGCGGTACTCCTGACCGGTGAGTTCGCGGATTTCGAACATCACCTCGTCGATGTACTGACGCCATGCCAGGTGGTCGTTACCGCGGTCCCGATATCGATCGGGATAGATCGGACGTCCAATGCGAATGTGGGCAGGTTTGAAGGGTTTAGGCATCCGCGCGTCGGGAGGTTGGATCGCGTCGGTACCGGTGATTCCCACGGGATAGATCGGACAGTCGATCGCCAATGCCAGTCGTGCCGCTCCGGTATGGCCTTTGAACAAGAATCCGTCCCGACTTCGGGTGCCTTCGGGGTAGATCCCAAAGAGTTCGCCCCGACGCAGGACTGCCTGGGCGGCCTCGAGCGCGCTCGCGGATCGGTCCCCTCCGGATCGATCGATCGGGATCATCCCCACAGCGGGGAACAGGTGCTTGGTCTTCCAGGAGTCCATGTAGTCGGCTTTACCTACGAAGCTGATGCGTCGCGGTACACACAGCATCAACAATGCCGAGTCCATGAAGCTGATGTGATTGGGGCACAAGATGGCGGGTCCGGTTTCGGGCAGAGTGTCGAACCCTTCGAGGTCCAGCGTCCAGACCCGACGGCTGAGGGGACCCAGCACACGACGCAAACGGTCCTGCAACTGCGTGGCTCCTTGCCCCACCCGCTGTGGCCGACCCGACACTGCGCCCCCTTCGTCGTCGTCACACTACGCCACAGGGACACCTTTCGCTGTGCCCTACGTCACAACCTGGGTGACGAGAGTAGCTCGAGGTTCATGGCGACGTCGGACCCGCCTCGAGATCGACACCGAGGAGCGCCGCTGCCGCTCGAACGTCGAGACCGCGGTCCACCGCGTCGTCGATCGCGTCGAGTGCCCCTGGCGTGTCGAGATCGGAGTCGAGATGGCGACGAACCTCGGCGAGTACGACATCTCCCGAACCGTCTCGATCGCCGCCGAGCCACCGATCGAGACGCACAGCTGCGCGGGGCATCAGATCGTCCTCCCAGGACCATTCGTGGCGATAGTGATGTTCGATCACCCCGAGGCGGATCACCCGAGGGTCCCACAGCGTGCGGAGATGATCGACGAAGACGAGATTCCCGAGACTCTTGGACATCTTGTGACCGTCTTTGTGCACCATGGCGACGTGCATCCAATGCTTCACGAAGGGTTCGCCCGTGGCGCATTCGCTCTGGGCGCGTTCACATTCGTGATGCGGGAAAATGAGATCGGTCCCCCCTCCGTGAAGATCGATCGTGGTCCCCAGTTCCCGCAGTGCCAAAGCGGAGCATTCGATATGCCAGCCGGGACGTCCCGGTCCCCATACGGCGTCCCAGGATGGTTCGTCGGGGGCTGAGGCCTGCCACAACACGAAGTCCAACGGGGACCGCTTATGAGGGTCGTCGACGTTTCCGCCTCTCTCGGCTGCGAAGGCCAACATCTGATCTTCGGTGTAATGCGAGACAGATCCGAAGGACTCGAAAGTCGACACGTCGAAGTACACCGAGCCGCCAGCTTCGTAGGCATGACCACGTTCGAGAACCATGCCGATGAAGCCACGAATATCGGCGATCGCCGAGGACGCCCGTGGAGTCGAGTACATCGGGATCGCCCCGAGCGCTTCCATATCCTGGTTGAACCGCGCCTCTTCTCCGGCTGCGAGATCCAGATAATGGACCCCGAGTTCGCGGGCCTTGGCGAAGAGGGGATCGTCGACGTCGGTGACGTTGCGAACACACCGCACCTCATGGCCCCGGTCCATGAGGCGCCGAATCAACACGTCATAGGCGAGGAAGGTCGCCGCGTGGCCGAGATGGGTGGCGTCATAGGGGGTGATCCCGCAGGTGTACATCGTCACCAACGGACCGGGCTCGAACGCCACGATCGCTTCGCTGGAGGTGTCAAAGAGCCGCATGGGCGCGTCGAACGAAGCCGTCATGAAGCGGGGCGCGACTCGCGAGGATCGGACCGAATTCCCCACAATTTGGGCGCCACTCGAGTCCGGTAGCGAACGTTGAGCTGCAACAGCACCGCCGTGAAGGCCTCGATGGCGGTGGCGTTGGACAACTCGCCGGCATCGAGGGGTCGACAGCCCGGAATCTTGTTGACCAACGCCGACACCGTGCGGGTCGCTTCGGCGTCATCGGAGCAGATCAACACATCGGACTCGATGGGTTCACCAAGGTGACCCAGTTCCTTGGCGGGCAGGTGATGAAAGGCCGCCACCACCCGGCACCGAGGCACCGCTGCTTGGACGTGCGCTGCGACGCTGCCGCGAGGAGGAACCAGGGGCTGAAACTCTCCTCCGACCCTCACCAACGCGTTCGCCATCGAGATCACGATCTTGCCTGCGAGAGCCTCTTCATGCTCTTGAGCGGTCGTGGCGGCGGAGTCCCAGGGCGTCGCGATCACGACGAGATCGCAGTCGGCAGCGGCGTCGTTGTCCCCGTATCCGAGACGATCCACCAACTCCGGCCACCGCTCCACGATCTGATCCCGGGCCTCCATGGCGCGGTACTTGGACCGCGATCCGATGAGGGAGGGGTAGCCGATGGACGCCAACCGGGCAGCGAGAGCGCTGCCCGCCGGTCCGGTTCCGCCGAGGATGCCGATACGCATCCCGTCAGACTGTCACATGCGCCATGGCTCCTCCGCAGGCGACGGAGCGCTACCGTCGGGGACATGGGTCTGCTCGAGGGCAAGAAGATCGTCGTCACCGGCGTACTCACCGATGCGTCATTGGCGTATGGCGTGGCGCGCATCGCGATCGCCGAGGGCGCCGATGTGGTGCTGACTGGAGCAGGACGGGCTCTCAGCCTGACCCGACGCACGGCGCGCAAGCTCGGTGATGACATCGCCGTGTACGAACTCGACGTCACCGTTCCTGAACATCTCGAGTCCGTACGTTCCGAACTCGCCTCCAGGTGGGGACGCGTCGACGGGGTGGTGCATTCGATCGGCTTCGCCCCCGAGGCATGTCTGGGCGAGGACTTCCTCGCGCCATCCTGGGATGATGTGTCGGTTGCGATGCACGTCTCGGCGTACTCGCTCAAGGCCTTGGCCGAGGCGTTCGTACCTCTTATGCCTCCGGGTTCGACATTCGTGGGGCTCGACTTCGACAACACCGTCGCCTGGCCCGCCTACAACTGGATGGGAGTGGCGAAATCGGCCCTCGAGTCGATCAATCGCTATCTGGCCCGGGCGCTGGGTCCCCAGGGGATTCGATGCAATCTCGTCGCCGCCGGACCGGTGCGCACGATGGCCGCGAAGTCCATTCCGGGCTTCGCCACGTTCGAAGACGTCTGGGATGACCGTGCTCCGTTGGGATGGGATGTCAACAACGCCGAGCCCGTGGCCCGTACCACGGTCGCGCTGTTGTCGGACTGGTTCCCCTCCACCACCGGCGAGATGGTCCACGTCGACGGCGGCTACCACGCGACTGGGGCCTGAGGCTCCGTGGCCGATCGGTTGGCGAACGAACCCTCGGCGTATCTGCGTCAACACGCCCATCAACCCGTCGACTGGTTCGCCTGGGGACCTGAAGCCTTCGCCGAAGCTCGACGTCGCCAGGTGCCCGTGATCGTGTCGATCGGCTACTCCTCGTGTCATTGGTGTCATGTCATGGCCCATGAATCCTTCGACGATCCCGCGATCGCCGCGGTGATGAACGACCGGTTCGTGGCCATCAAAGTGGACCGCGAGGAACGACCCGATGTCGATGCTCTCTACATGGATGTCGTCCAAGCGATCACCGGTCGTGGCGGTTGGCCCCTCACGGTGTTCACCACTCCGCAAGGATCCCCGTTCTTTGGTGGCACCTATTACCGGCCCGAGCAGTTCCTGCAACTTCTCGACGTGGTGACCGACGTCTGGACGAATCGGCGCGACGACGTCACGACGAACGTCGACGCGCTCACCGAGGCGTTGGGGCGCACCGCCCGTCTGGATCCTCCCTCCGAGCTCCCCAGCCTCGAGGTTCTCGACGCGGTGCGGACCCGGCAACGCGAGGTGTTCGATCCGGTATGGGGCGGATACGGACCGGCCCCCAAATTTCCGAGCGTTCCCAACCTGTTGCTCGTAGCTCGCTGCGCCGCTCGGGGCGACGCCGACGCTCTCCACGAGTTGACGGTCACGCTGAATGCGATGGCCTCCGGTGGGATCTACGACCACATCGGCGGTGGTTTCGCCCGCTATTCGACCGACGAGCGGTGGCTGGTTCCCCATTTCGAAAAGATGCTCTACGACCAGGCACTCGCGATTCGGATCTACACCGTTGCCTGGCAGGTGACGCGCCGCGAGGTGTTCGCTCAGGTGGTTGACGAAACGATCGAGTACCTCATTCGCGATATGAGGCTTGTCGGTGGTGGTTTCGCAACCGCCGAGGATGCCGACTCCCCCGACCCGGACGCCCAGGATCACCATGATGGGCCCACTCCTGGTGTGGAAGGCCGCTTCTACACCTGGACTCCCGGCGAGATCAGCGAGGTGTTCAGCGAGGACTCTGAACTCGCGACGCGGGTTGCGACGTGGTGGAACATCACCGATGAGGGCAACTTCGAGGGCCACAGCATTCCGAACCGTCTCACCGTTCGCGGTGGTCTGATACGGGACTCAGATCTCGACATGGCCCGGTTGCGACTGCTCGCTGCCCGTGGCCGCCGCCCGCGACCGATGCGTGACGACAAGGTGGTTCTCGACCTGAACGCTCTCGTGGTGGGCGCGCTCGCCGAGGCCGCAATGGCCTGGGGGCGTGGCGAGTGGCTGGACCTCGCGACCGAGACCGCCCGGTGGCTCCTCGAGAACCTTCGCTCCGAGAGTGGAGGCTGGAAACGGACCTGGCATGAAGGCTCGCATCCGCCGGCGCGTCATCAGGCGTTGGCCGGTGACCTTGCCGCCGTGATCGATGCCTTCGTTCGTCTTCACGAAGCCACGGGAGATGCCGTGTGGATCGACCACGCGACGACCACCGCCGACGAACTCCTCGAGGGCTACTGGGATCGTGACCGAGGCGGACTGTTCAGCGCCCATCACGACGCCACCGACCTGGTGGTCCGCCAAAAGGACCTCGTCGACAACGCGACACCGTCGGCCAACGGCCTCGCCGCGGGGGCACTGACCCGTCTCGCTGCGCTCACCGGCGATGAGCGGTATCGGCGCTGCGGTGAGGTTCTCACCGGACTGTGTTGGCGCGTCGGAGCTGACACCCCCCTGGCGGTGACAAGCGGGCTGGATGCGCTCGCGCTGATGGCCTCAGGGCCCCTCGAAGTCGTCATACCGGGCCGGGAACCGCAGGCTCAGGCCTGGGTCGAGCACATCCATCGCTCATGGCATGGAGATCTGGTGCTGTCGTGGGGTGACGGCTGGGCCTCGCCGTTGTGGGAATCGCGCGAACCCGGGAATGCCTACGTGTGTCGACGATTCGCGTGCGAGGCCCCAGCACGCGATCTTGACAGTCTCGACCAAGCTCTCGAGCGCGCCCGACACTGACTTCGACCCCCACCAGGGCCTGACGTAGTGACATCGGATCGAGCGCCCCGATCTCGGGCGCGTTATCCCGTACTGTGACGCCTCGTGGGCTCCCCCGCCGACTCCCCGCCCGATCAACCCGACGGCGTCGCCACCGCACCCTCAGGCACCCACACCGCCTCGAGTACGCCGTCACCTCCCGGAATCCTGATCGACCCAGCCGTGGTAGAGACCGAGGCTGGTCCCGCCACCTCCTCACTGATGCTCGCGACCTGGGCGTTGTTCCTCGGTCTGGGTTTCATGCTCGTGGGCGCCGGACTCTTTGGCACCTTGATCACCGTGCGGGCGGAACTATCCGGTTCCAGCTCGATCACCGTGGGCGCCCTGGCCGCGGCCTACTACGCCGGATTCCTGATCGGTTCGCGCACCGTGGTGCGGATCCTCGGTTCCGTGGGTCACATTCGGGTCTATGCCGCTCTGGCCTCGGTGCTCGCCGCGGCGATCCTGGCCGCAGGCCTCACCAGCCATCCGCTGGTCTGGATCGTGTTGCGGCTCCTGGCGGGAGCCTGTCTCGCCGGGCAATACGTGGTGAGCGAGTCCTGGCTCAATCACCTCGTGACGAACAGTTCCCGGGGCCGGCTCTTATCGACATACACAGTGTTGACGGTGTCAGCCTTCGGTGCCGGACAGGCAATTTTCGCCGGGGTGGACCCTGACACGCTCACGGGGTTCGGGATCGCGGCGATTCTCATCTCCACCGCCGTCGTGCCGGTGATGCTGTCCGAGGAGGCGTCTCCTCCGATCGTCGCCACCCCGGAGCGACTATCGTTACGGGACTTGTGGTCGATCGCACCGACCGGAGTCGTGACCTCACTGCTCGTAGGAATCACCCATGGTGCCTTCAGCGGTCTCATCGCCATCTACGCGGCGCGTTCCGGGCTATCGGTGGCCGCGATCGCAGTGTTCGTCGCCCTCCCGACCGTGGGTTCGCTCGTGTTGAGTGTCGCCGTCTCGGGAGCATCGGATGGCCGTGACCGACGGATCGTGGGAGCCGTCACCGCAGTCGTCGCCGCCTCAGCAGCTGGGGTGCTCCTGGCGAGTGGACCACGTGCCATCACCGGTCTGATCGCGGTGTTCGTCATCGGAGGAATGACGTTTCCTCTCTATTCGATCGCAGGCGCCTACACCAACGACTGGGTGCCGACGGCCAAGCTGACGGCAGCCTCGAGCCAACTCGTCATGCTGTTCGGTGCCGGAGCGATGTTCGGTCCGGTCATCGGAGCGACCGTGATGGCCGCCACCGGTCCTGACGGCTTTGCGTGGACCACAGTCGTCGCGCATGGCGTCATTGCGACATTCCTCGGGATTCGAGTGCTGCAGCATCCCACCGAGACTCGAGCCAAACCGTGGAACGAAGTACCCACGGCAGGCCGTCCCCTCGTCATTCCCGCCACCGCAGTGGCGATGGGCCGACGTCTTCGTCCCTGGCGGCGACGACCTCCAATTCGCCCGGGTATGACGTCTCGGCGACGCACCTGACACGATCGCACTGTGCTCGAACCCCGCACCCTGACTCTCGGACGCGATGCCGTCGAAGCGTTACTGCAGTTGCTCGGCATCATGACCGATCAGGTACTCGAGACCGAGGGTGACTGGACACGTTGGACGATGGACGAGTTGATGGCCATCGAAGTACGGCTCCACCACGGCGAGCCTCATGAGTCCGGCGACACCGTGAGTGTGGAGTTGGGTCTCGACGATGCTGCGTTGCTCCTCGAAGGCATGGCGTTCACCGAGATGGCAAGTGCACATCTCCCCTGGGCGGACATGGTGCGGTGGACCTCGGACTTCGTCACCGGAGAGCTACGCCCTCACTGGTCCGAAGAGCTCTGGGGTGCGTACTCGCGACGCTGACGTCGAGGAGGACCCGAGAGTTGGTCCAGATGAGGAACTCGATGCACAGGTCGTTACGAGTCTCCCAGGCGCGCCGGCCGAGGACGTTCTGCACCAGCGTGTACAACGTTTGCATGGCGGCGTTGTAGCCGACGGAAGCGACTTCGCATATCGATCCGATCTGACCTGACAGGCAATGACCAAGTGCGGCCTCTCGGCGCGAATCTGCATACCTGCCTGAACTGGCGAGTGCTAGTCGAACCGCCGTGCGGGGGCGGAGCGATCTTTGCACCATGGCACACCTCGATCGAGCATGCACGAGTCGGTGCCGTACCCTTGGATCGTGACTACTCGCGTCGACTCGGTGGACGACGACCTGGCATGGCGCCGCCCCCTCGCGATCGGCCTCGTGGCTGGAGACCGAACCGTGGCGGGAATCGCCCGCTACGCCGGGGTCCACCCTCGCGAGGCCGCCGATGCTCTCGAGACCGCCAGACAGCGCGGGGTCATCGAAACCGACGGCACGATCGACCCCCTCACTGCGACCAACCTGATCGCGGATCTGCCCGCCGACCTCGTCGTCGACATCCACGCTGCCGCCGCTCGACACCTGTTCGCAGCCGGTCCCGACCGACTCCCAGAGGCCATCGACCACGTCCGCTCCGCAGTCACCACCATGCCCATCGCGGAGCTCCTCACCATGGTCGACCGCGGCGGGAAGTTGAGTTTGTCTCTCGGTGACTACGCCACCGCCCACGAACTCCTGGCTCTCGGGGTCGACTACGACACCTCCAACGATCTCGTCACTCAAGGCCATCGACTCTGCGACCTCGCCAACGCCGCCGACGGCTTGGGACGCGTCGCCGAAGCCCGCCAGCATCTCGCCCGAGCCATCAACCTGGGCGAAATGGCCAACAACTCAGCCCTCGTCGCCCGCGCCGCCATCATGCACGCGCTCCCCGCTGACTGGTTCGCGGGTGATCCCCGCACTCTCGCGTTTCTCCAGCGGGCCTCGTCCATGGGCGGCGACCCCCAAACTCGCACGGCGCTGGCCGCCGCCCGAGCGATCGCTGAAATCCGCATTCCCGTCACCAGCCAAGGCGGACATCAGTGGGCCTGGGCGACTCGACCCTCGATCGCCCATCCCCTCGCCGAGGAGGCTCTTGCCACGTGTGAGACCTGTAGCGACGAGGTCAAGGCTCTCGTTCACATCGCCTGGCGCACCACCCACCGTGCCCCGGAGTTTCTCGAACGACGTCGACAGATCTCCGCGCGTGCGGGAGATCTCGCTCAACGGCTTCGATTTCCGACTTTCCAGGTCGAAGCGGCGATCTGGAGCGCGGTGGACGCACTCGAGGCCGGCGACCGAGCCCATTTCGACGAATCACTCGCGGTGGCCCGATGGGTCAGCCGCGCGGATGGCAATCCGAGATTGCGCTGGCGGGCGCTGACCCTGGCTGCCGGGGCCGCACTTCTCGATGAGGATGACGACGCTTTGGATGCTCATCGTCGGGAACTCAAGGAGTTCTGTGAAGACGTGATGTCTCCAGGATCCTTGGCGGTGGATTCTTTCTTCTTCGGCCAACAGGTCATACGCCGCAACGATCCCGATGCCCTCAAGGCGTTTCGTTTCCCCGACGACTTCGCAGGCCTCAGCCATCCGATGATCCGGGCCAGTGTCGCCTACGCCTTCGCGCACACCGGTGACCCTGAGATCGCGCGCCGCCATGCGCTTCACGCCCTCCGCCAGATCGACTCGGAATCCTCGTATCTGTTGGTGGCGACGAGAGTCGCCGCCGTGGCGATCGAGAACCGGGATCTCGACCTGGCTCGAACCTGTCGTCAGATGCTCGCCCCATGGTGGGATCGAGTCGCTGTCGACGCGAACGGATGGTGGTGTGATGGCCCGGTCGCGGCGTGGTTGGCCGGGCTGTGTCTGGTCCTCGACGACCATCATGCCGCTCGCCGCTATCTCGACACGGCCCGACCTCTGGCCCGCACGATCAATGATGTGGCCTCGATTCGACGTCTCGACGTCTGGGAGACCGCCCTTGACGCCTCACCGGTTCCTCCCCAGATCAGTCTCAGCGACCGTGAACGCCGAGTCCTCGAGTTGCTCGCGGCAGGAGCGACGAATCCTCAGATCGCCTCCCAACTGAACTTCAGCACCTCGACGATTCGCGTGGACACGATCTCGATCTATCGCAAACTGTCCGTCAGCGGTCGCGCCGAAGCCGTGGCCAAAGCCCTCAGCCTCGGGTTGCTGTCGGCCGCCGACTGAGACTCAACGCCCGGGAGCAACGAGGGCGAAACCTCGGGTAGTGGGCGTGGTGCCTGCCCACGACCACGCGCCTTGCGCAGCCGGATTCACAGACCGGAGCTCTCCAGAATGTGTACACCGCAGGCCGAGGCCAATCCGATCACGTGAGCGAGTCCGACCTTGGCTCCTTCGATCTGGCGGTCACCCGCTTCCCCGCGGAGGTGATGACAGATCTCCCAGATGTTGGCGATTCCCGTCGCCGCGATGGGATGACCCTTGGATTCCAGTCCCCCCGAGACGTTCACCGGCATCGACCCATCCCGCCAGGTGGCGCCCGATTCGAAGAAATCCACGGCCCCACCCTCGGCACACAACATCAAGTTGTCGTAGTGAACGAGTTCGGCCGTCGCGAAACAGTCGTGCAGTTCGACGAGATCCAGATCCTCAGGTCCGATCCCGGCTGACTCATAGGCTTGAACGGCCGCGCGCCGGGTCAGCGTGTTCACATCGGGAAGGACCTGACAGGCCTCCTGATACGGATCCGATGTCAACACGGAGGCCGAGACCTTCACCGCCCGCCGTTGCTGTTCGAGCGACAGCGTCTTGAGCTTCGACCCGCTCACCACCACTGCCGCCGCCGCACCATCACAGTTCGCTGAACACATCGGCCGCGTATTGGGGTAGGCGATCATCATGTCGCCCATGATCTCGTCGAGGGTGAACCGCTTCTGATAGGCCGCAAGCGGGTTCAGGGTCGAATGAGCGTGATTCTTTTCGCTGATTCGAGCGAACAGTTCGAAGCTGGTGCCTCCATATTTGTGGCCGTATTCCATGCCGACCTGGGCGAAGACCCCGGGCATCGCCTCAGTCGCCACCCGGCCGTCGAGAGGCGCCACCGAACCGAACCGACCCTGACGGGTCCATTCGTTCACATCGGACTTGGGTCGACCACCAGCACCGAGGAGTCCGGCCCCGGCCAACTTCTCGACGCCGACGGCCAAACCCATATCGCATTCCCCGGCCTTGATCGCCATGATCGCAGTCCGAAGTGCGGTGGCTCCCGTCGCGCAGGCATTGGCGACGTTGTAGACGGGGATGCCGGTCTGGCCGATCTGCTTTTGCAGTTCCTGACCGATCGAACGCGAGCCCATGAGACATCCAGCCGCGAGAACCCCCATCTCTTTGATGGTCACACCAGCGTCGTCGAGGGCGCCGAGCGCGGCCTGAGCGGCGAGATCGACGGTGTCGAGGTCGGGATGTTTCCCGAATTTGGTCATGTGGATCCCGAGGATCCAGATGTCATCACTGGCCATGGTGGGTCCTTGTCTCGAAAGCGGTGGACGGAGGTATCGCGTTGGTGGCGGGTAACGGATCAGCTGGCGGGTTCGAAGGCGTACCCGAGCGCCTCCACCCCATGGTCATCGCTTCCCAAACTGGTCGTCGTCAGGCGCACCGGCATGCCCAGAGCGATCTGGGCAGGATCGGGATCGACACCGATCAGATTGCCGCGCACACTGGTTCCCGCGCAGTCCACGATGGCGTTCACGAAGGGAACCGGCACCCCGGGAGCCGCGAAGGTCACGATCGTGTACGAACGCAACTCTCCTGTCGTGGCGACGTCCACGGTGGTGAACTCGCGCCCGCCGCAACTCGCGCAAGCGTTGCGCCGGTCGAAGAAGCGAGCCCCACAGGTCGTGCATTCATGGGCGATCAGATGGGGATCATCTCCCAAAACCAGATAATCCACCATCGGGATCTGCTCGGCCATCGACACCCCTTTACCTACTCTCGACCTCCGTCGTCTCGCTGCGGCGGCCGTCGAGAAATCGATCCTGCGCTTGCACACTACAACGACACGTCGAGGGGCAGGGACCGCTTCCGGCGCGGTCACCCAGGCGGATCGGAGGGCCCGAAGCGACCTCGGTGCACGACATCGTCGCGATCGCGTCGTGTCCGCCGACTCGCCGTCCCCGATACGACGTCCTCGGGATGGCGATGCCCCACAGCCACCGCCGCCACGATCTCGAAATGTTCAGGTGCGCCGAGCGCCTCGAGAAGTTCTTCCCGTTGATGAAAGACCCCGAAGAGCAACGCCCCCAGACGGCGGTCCTCGGCCAGCAACAACAGGTTCTGGAGCACCATGGCGGTATCGGTGGACCAGAACGGCACCGGCCATCCTCGTGTCGCTTCGAGTCCATGTCCGGCTTTGTCGGCTTCGGAGTAGCGCTGCGTATAGGCGAAAGGATCCGCGAGAGCCACGATGATCACCGGAGCATCGAGGACTCCGGGTTGCACCCGAGCGAACCAGGCCCCCGCTGCGGTGACCTCCCAGAAACGAGCGACATCCTCGCCGTCGAGGATGACGAGGTGCGATCCCTGGCTGAAGCCCGCGGACGGCGCTCGTCTAGCCAGATCGCATATCGCCACGACCTCGTCCATGTCGAGAGGGCGACGTTCGAAGCGTCGAGTCATGCGCCGGCGGCGCACCAGATCGTCGAGAGAGGTCAGCGCCGACCGAGTTCCACGAGGTCCTCGGCCATCGACCAGCCGTGGACGATCAACGCCCCGCCAACATCAGCGGGGACGGCATCGAACAACGTCGCGATCTTCTTGTCTCCGGTGGCGCCTGACGCGACATAATCCAAGAAGCCGGCCTGGCCGGCCTCGGTGACCACGAAGGACTGCTCGTCGTAATGTGCGTCCACGGCGAACCGTTTCGCTAGTCGACGCCCCCAGGCCCGCTCTTCACCCACGGCCCGATGTCCAGGACGGGGAATCAACTCGGACAGATCCTCAAAGGCCACCCAAGCGTCGGCACGCACCATTCGCGTGCCCACGACCACGTCCTCATCGGGAAAGGCCATCAAGGCCCGGTGATAGGCCTCACCCATCAAGCCGTCGAGGGCATCAGAGGCTTGGGGACCCCGGCGAGTGGACAACAACCCGATGAGCACACACGGTGTTCCGCCGATGCGCTCGAGGGTCGCAAACATCACTCCCTGCAGGCCGTCAGCATCCCGGGCGGTGGTGCACAGAACCCAGTCTTCTTTGGCCTTGGATACGAGCCCGATGTCGAACGCTCCCCCCAGCGCCGCCATCTCGTCGAGATCGGCGTCGGTCAGGGCGGTCGCGTCCCTGGTCTCCACGTCGATGGGCATGCTCCATAGTCTGCCACTTGAGCCCTGCGAGAGCCGAAACGGACTCGAGGCCGTCGCCATCGGGCGTGTCACAGGCGCCCCGTCTGGCCTGGTCAGATCAGGATCGCGTCATGGCCGAACGCCACGCGTAGTTCACCCACGACCCGGTCGAGATCGACTGCGTAGTCCTCGGGGAGCCGCAGCACTCGGCCCTCCCCGAGCACGAGCAACACCGGGGAGGATCCGGGGTGATCGGCCAGGATCCGCTTGAGTTCGCCGATTCGGGACTCGTCCAGACTCGCGGACCCCAATCGCAATCTCAACGGTAGAGCCGTGGTCGCGAGATCCTCCACCACCGCCACGTCCTGGGCGATGAGCGACACCCGGGATTCGTCACGCCGATCGATGCGACCTTTGACCGTGACGATCGCATCGTCGCTGAGTCGATGGCCGATATCGGCGAGAAGTCGTGGAAAGACCGTCACCTCGACTCCGGACTGCAGATCCTCGAGGACGAACACCGCCATCTGGTCGCCGCGTTTGGTGAACTTGCGGGCCAGCTGGGTGATCACTCCCCCGGCGACCACGGCGGTGCCATCGGGGCGTTCGACCAGCTCCGCGAGGGGGCCATCGGTGCGTCGACGAAGCGCGGCGTCAACTCCGAGGAGCGGGTGGTCCGACACGTAGAGACCGAGCATCTCTTTTTCGAACCGCAACCGTTCGGCTTTGTCGAACTCGACATCGGGTATCGGCACCCGCTCATCGAAACCGTCGCCCGATCCCTCGCCGCCCGCCGAGTCACCACCCCAGTCCCCGAACAGGCTCATGACTCCCTGGTCTCGTTCGCGGCGTCGCTCCAAGGTGGTGTCGATGATCTGTTCGAACACCTGCAACAGGCCTTTGCGAGGATGACCCATTGCGTCGAAGGCGCCCGCCTTGATCAACGATTCGACGGTGCGCTTGTTCAGCACCGGCTCGGGCACCCGATCAGCGAACTCGTAGAACGACTCATAGGGTCCGTTCTCGCGTCGTTCGGCTACGAGTTGTTCCACGAGGCCTTCACCGACGTTACGAACCGCGGACATCCCGAAGGTGATCGCTCCGGGACTTCCCGCCGGCATCTCGACACCTTCGGGGACCTCGTCGAGCGACAGTGGAGCGAAGTCTCCCACCGAGCGATTCACATCCGGGTTCAACACTCGGATTCCCATGGCGCGGGCGTCGGCGAGGTAGACGGCGGCTTTGTCCAGGTTGGAGCGCACACTCGTCAACAAACACGCCAGATACGAAACCGGATAATGCGCTTTGAGATACGCGGTCTGATAGGTGATGAGGCCGTAGCCGAAGGTGTGGCTCTTGTTGAAGGCGTAATCGGCGAACTTCTCGATCACGTCGAAGAGTTGGCGTCCCAGTTCGCGGCCATACCCGGTGCGATCACAGCCTTCCTCGAACCCGGCTCGCTCTTTGGCCATGAGTTCGCGGACCTTCTTGCCACATGCTTTGCGCAGGTTGTCAGCCTCGGCCAGGGAGTAGCCGGCAAACCGTTGAGCGACTCGCATGACGCTTTCCTGATAGATCATCAGGCCGTAGGTGTCAGCGAGCACCTCGCGGGCGTCCTCGTGGAAATAGCTGATCTCTTGGCGCCCGTTCTTGCGATCCGCGTAGTCGTAGTGCATGTTGACGCTCATCGGTCCGGGCCGATACAGCGCCAAAACGGCCGAGACGTCTTCGAAGCTCGACGGGGCCATGGCCTTGAGCAGCGACCGCATGGGCGGCGACTCCAACTGGAACACCCCGATCGTGTCTCCTCGACCCAACAAGTCAAAGACCTTGGCATCGTCGAGAGGTACGGCGTCGATGTCGAAATCGGGATCGAAGCGCTGCACCATGGCGACGGTGTCGGTGATGACGTCGAGGTTGCGGAGCCCCAAGAAGTCCATTTTCAACAGACCGAGTTCTTCGACGCCGTGCATTTCGAACTGGGTGACCACCGGAGCGAGGTCCGGATCCGTTCCCGATTCGGGTTTGCGTTGAATCGGGAGATATTCGGTGAGGGACTCCTTGGTGATCACCACGGCCGCGGCATGGATTCCATCGGAGCGCTTCAGACCCTCGAGCCCTTTCGCGACATCCACGATGCGCTTCACATCGGGATCGCTCGCGTACATCTCGCGCAATTCCGCGGCCGCTTTGTAGCCGTCGATGTATTTGGGATGCTCCTCGAAGCAGTACCGCAGTGGGGTGTCACGCCCCATGACCAATGGCGGCATGGCTTTGGCGACTTTGTCACCGAGTCCGTACGGGAATCCCAACACCCGAGCGGCGTCTCGTACGGCGTTGCGGGCTTTGATCGTGCCGAAGGTGATGATCTGGGCGACATGGTCGCGGCCGTAGCGTTCCGCCGCGTAGCGGATCATCTCGTCGCGGTACCGAGAGTCGAAGTCCATGTCGATATCGGGCATGGACACTCGCGAGGGGTTCAAGAACCGCTCGAACAGCAAGTCGTAGCGAATCGGGTCCAACTCGGTGATGCGCAAGCAGTACGCCACCGCGCATCCGGCTGCGGATCCTCGTCCCGGACCGACTCGGATTCCCGATTCCTTGGCATGACGGATCAGGTCCCACACGATCAAGAAATAGGACGCGAACCCCATATCGGAGATGACGCGGAGTTCGTACGCGAGTCGTTCGACCGCGGTGGGGGGCAGATCATCGCCCCACCGCATCCGCGCCCCTTCCCAGGTCAGGTGTTCGAGATAGGCGCGGTCATCGGCGAATCCGGGCGGGAGGGGAAAGTTCGGCAGCTGGGGTTTGCCGAACTCGATGGTCACATCTGCGCGTTCGGCGATCCACAACGTGCTGTCACAGGCCTCGGGCACCTCCCGAAACAGCCACCGCATCTCATCCGCGGTCTTGAGATAGTGCTCGGTACCTTCGAAGCGGAACCGTTTCGGATCCGACAACATCGCCCCGGTCTGCACACACAACAGTGCGTCATGGGATTCGTGATCTTCTTGATGCGTGTAATGCGAATCGTTGGTGGCGATCAAGGGGGCGCCGATTCGCCGGGCGATCTCGATCAACTGCGGATTGGTCTGATGCTGTGCGGGAATGCCGTGGTCCTGAAGCTCCACGAACAGGTTGTCGCGTCCGAAAATCTCTTGAAGACGTCCCGCATGAGCCAACGCACCCGCCTCGTCTCCCGCCAGCAGGGACTGCAGGACGTGTCCGCCCAGACATCCCGTCGTCGCGATCAGACCGTCACTGTGGCGAGCGAGGAGATCCCAGTCCATACGGGGCTTGTAGTAGTAGCCCTCCAAGAACGCGAGGCTCGACAGCTTCAGCAGGTTCCGATATCCGGCATCGCTTTCAGCCAACAAGGTCAGGTGGTAGTAGAGCTTGCGTCCTCCGTCGGTGTCCCCACCGGAATCGTCGACCCGGCCGCGCCGGGCAGGTCGCTCCTGACGGTTCTCATACGCGAGATAGGCCTCGGTGCCGATGACGGGTTTGATCCCCTGTTTGCGGCATTCCTTGTAGAACTCGAGGACCCCGTACATATTCCCGTGGTCGGTGATTCCCAGCGCCGGTTGACCATCGGCCACCGCTTTGGCCACCAGTTCGTCCAACCGTGCTGCACCATCCAACATCGAGAACTCGGTGTGGACGTGAAGGTGGGTGAACGAATCGCCCACGGGGCTCCTTTCGAGGGGATGACGACGGCTGCGAACTTACAGGTACGTGCCGGGTCGGTCCACGACCTGAACCTCAGGTCCTCCCGCTCCCGGAGGCAGACGGCGCATCTGGTCGAGTTGTTGACGCGCTGCGAGCTGCTGAGCGAACAAGGTGGCTTGGATTCCATGGAACAACCCTTCGAGCCATCCCACGAGCTGGGCTTTCGCGACCCGTAGTTCGGACTCGGTGGGGATCTCACCTTCACGAAACGGCAGCGCCAACTGGAACAGCTCGTGCTGGAGGTCATCTGACAAAGCGCCAGCGACCTCGGCGACGCTTCGGGCGTAGATCTCTGCGAGGCGCTCCCGACTCGCGACGTCGAGTTCGGTGGAGCGCACCTCGTCGAGGAGTTGTTTCACCATCGAGCCGATCCGCATGACTTTGGCGGGCTCGGTCACCGTTTCGGTCACGGGGCCGTCAGGCGTCGCCGGGGCAGCATCGCCAGCGGGGGTGGCTCCATCGAAACCGGCGGCGAACGGACTGGTGTCGGAGTTCTCCGAGGGTGGCGGGGAGGCATTCGTCACGAGGTCACCTGCTTTGCGAGGAGGGGTACGAGGACTTCATCAGCGGTCATCGAACCGTGACGACAGATCAAACGGAAGGGTCCGGTGTCAGCAGGTTCGTCGAAACTGACCGGTTGGCGCGCCACCAGGGCGATATCGCCGAAACGTCCTGCGACCGGAGCCGAGATCGGAGACCCGAACCATCGGGCTTCGAGGAGTTCATCACGGGTGTGAACCCACGCGACGTCCCCATGACAGGCCTGGGCCGCAGCGAGGAGATCACCTGAGGCCCCCGCACGAGCATGCAGCCACCTGAAGCGGCCTTCGCCGGACTGGTGGTGTACGAGGGCGAGGACCTCGGGATCAGGGGTGATGACGGCATCGCCGACATGCACCTGGCCGTGATCAGCGATCACGGCCAAGGCGGCACCGGGAACCAACTGATCCAAGATGTCGCCCACGAGTCGGTCGGCCGTGGTGAGCTCAGCCTCGTAGAAGGCTCCGAATCCTCGTTCGTGAGCGATCTTGTCGACACCGTCGTAGTAGGCGTAGACGAAGGGTTCGCCCGAGCGCAACTGCCGTCCCACCTCGACGGCGAGCCCCGACACCGTGCGCCATCCCGCAGGACGTGATCCGCGAAGGTGAGCCTCGCTGAACGCGGAATTCTCCAACTCGACTTTGGACACCACCGGAATCGCGGCGCCGAGAAACGGCCGTATGGGCTGGATGTCATCGGGACGATGGCGACGCCGGACATCCCCAGCCGTGGTCGCCCAGCGCAACATGTTGACGACCTCGCCCCCGAGATCGACGCGATATCCCACGACTCCGTGTTCCACCGGGGCCAAACCGGTCGTGATCGAGGTCAAGGCGGTTGCGGTCGTGGTCGGAGCCACCGTGGTGATAGGACCCCCCTCCATCGAAGCGAGGGTTGCGAGCCGATGGCGGTGTGCACACAACTGGTTCCAGCCCAAACCGTCGAGAACGAGGAGCACGACCTGGCGAGCATGCTGAAGGGCTTCGGGAAACCAAGCTGGTCGCCGACCGGGTTCACAGCCGATAATTCCCGGGATCAGACCGGTGACGTTGGGGCCCCGATAGTCGGGGATCACCGGATCCCCGGCGCTGTTGAACAGGGCGCCAGGGTCGTTGGTTGACACGTCGGGGGCGGTCGGGATCGGATCCACGCGGTGTCCAGTCCACCACCTCGAACCCCGTGATGCCAACCCCCCGGTGAGTCGGGTCCTACGATGGCGAGATGCGAGTGTCCACCCGCGGCGACTACGCCTGTCGTGCCCTGTTGTCGCTCGCACTCAATGACGGACACACCGGGCCGATTTCGGTGCGTGACATCGCGGAGCGCACAGCGCTCCCCCAGCCCTATCTCGAACAGATTCTTCTCGCCCTCAAAGGGGCGGGGCTGGTGCGGTCCAAACGGGGGGTGGGCGGCGGATACGTCCTGGCGCGCTCACCCGATCAGATCCGCTTGTCCGAGATCATCTCGGCCGTGGACGGACCGATCGCGCTCGGTGATTTCGGCGAACCCCATGCCGACGGAGCCTGTGATCACGAGGGCCAATGCGTCCTGTTGGCGGTATGGCATCAGGCCGGAGCGATCATGCGTGAGCATCTCGACTCGTTCACTCTGGCATCGGTGGCGTCCATGGCCCGGGGCGAGGCTCCCTGGCCGAGTTGAACGCCGGGTGACCAGCCGCATCGCCCGCCGATGGGCTCGATGCGAACTCTCTGTGCGAGACCGGACCGAACCCCGTCGACGAGACCTGCGCGCCGGATCAGGAGCAGTCGGCGAGAACGGCCGCCATGTCGTGGGGTACGGGAGCCTCGAAGCGCATCTCGAGTCCGGTCCCGGGATGCTCGAAGGCCAGTTCGGTGGCGTGCAACAGCGGCCGTGGCGCCCGTAGGCGAGGCCGGTCACCTCCATAGGTGGCGTCGCCCACCACGGGATGACCGATGGCGGCGGCATGAACCCGGATCTGATGGGTGCGACCGGTGTCGAGTTCGAACGACACCAGAGCCAACTCGGTCGGGCGTTCGAAGCGAGACACGACCTCGAAACGGGTCCGAGCGGGCTTTCCGTCGACAACGACGGCCCGCCGTAAAGGATCGCGGGGATCGCGTCCCAACGGGGCATCGATCACCCCGGTGGGCTGGGGGGGCCAACCCCAGATCAGCGCCAGATAGCGGCGATGGACCTCGCGCATCGCAAGAGCCTCACTCAACGCTTCATGGGCGCGTTCACTGCGAGCCACGACCAACAGCCCCGAGGTCCCGGCATCCAGGCGGTGAACGATTCCCGGTCGCATCGGGTCACCGACGGACGCGATTTCAGGAAAGCGCGCCAGTAGCGCGTTGACCAAGGTGCCATCGGGATTCCCGGCTCCGGGATGCACGACGAGACCCACGGGTTTGTTCACGACGATGACGTCCTCGTCGGCGTGGCGGATCTCGATCACCACACTCACATCGGCCTGGGGCAGTTCGACCCCGGGGAGCCGGTCAGGGTCGATCGACACCGTCTGCCCGGCGTCGAGTTTGGTCTTGCCCACGGCGGCAAGGACGCCATCGACTCGCACTCCTTCAGCGGCGATGAGTGCCACCGCCTCAGAACGCGACACCCCGGCCAACAACGCCACGATCCGGTCGAGGCGCTCACCCCCAAGGGCCTCGGGTAGTTCTTCGACGATCATCGTGTAACCCGCGGGGCCATCGACATCGAGATGGCCAACATGATGGCGCCCACCACGATCGCCGCATCCGCGATGTTGAAGATCGGCCACCACTGCAAGTCGATGAAATCGACCACGGCTCCCCGAAACCACCGATCGCCGCGCAGCAGCCGATCGACCAGATTGCCCAGAGCTCCACCCACGATGAGCGCGCTCGCGATCCGCCGGGGCGTCGTGGTTGCGGACCGCAGACTGATCAGCACGGCGATCACGATCGCAATCGAGATGATCCCGATGACCGGACCCATTCCCTCGCCCCGAGAGAACGCCATTCCGGTGTTGAAGGCCAGGTTGAACCGCAAGGTCCAGACGATGTCGATGGTCGAGCCGTCACCCAACTCGTCGAGAGCCCAGGACTTGGTCAACTGGTCGATGGCGAGGACCGCAGCGATGATCGCCGCGACCATTCGCCAATGGCGGGCGGTCATCGCCGTCCCAGACCTCCGACCTTCTCCTCCACGAGCACCGTCGTCCAGGGTAAGGCTTCGAGTCGTTCCTTGGGGATCGGGCGACCCGACACCAAGGAGAAACCGTACGTTCCGTCCTCGAGGCGTTGCAGCGCAGCATCGATCTCTGCGACGGTCTGGCGAGCCTGAGCGGACAAGGCGAGGTCGCGTTCGCGTTCGACGACCATCGTGTCGCCCTCACCGGATTCCTCGTCGAATTGGACGTCTCCCATCTCGGCCTCAGCGATGAGAGTGTTGGCCTCGTCTTCGAGGCGCGTGGCCTGACCGGTCAGACGTTCACGCTCAGCCAGCAGGGCTTCGCGCTGGGTTGCGAGGAACTTGACTCCGAACACACTCGACGAGGATGCGGTCGCAGTCCTCTTGGCCCCATCTCGAGAGGCACTGGCTTTGTTGGTGACCTTGGCGCCCGATGTCTTGGTTCGTGCCGACTTCGTCCCACCAGTCTTGGTGGCGGCCTTGGCCGGGGTCGCCTTGGCTGCGGCCTTGTTGGCGGGGGCCTTCTTGGCGGGGGCCTTTTTCGCCGCTACGTCGGTTCGAGCCTTGCTCCCTGCAGCGCCGCTCGAATCAGCCTTGGCCGGGGTTGCCTTGGCAGCTGACGTCGCTGTTGGCTTGGCAGCCGCCTTCTTGGCCGGGGTCTTCTTCGCCGGAGCCGCTTTGGCAGCTGCCTTCTTGGAGGTCGAGGCCGCTTTCTTCGCCGGCGCCGCTTTCTTGGTGGATGTGGCGGATCCGGGTGTGGTGGCCATCGAGCATTACCTCCGAAAGGTTGGACGGTCGCCGCAGGCTAGGCCCATCCGGGGCGTGTCACTACCTCAGAGGCCAACACGTTCCACGAGGATCGACATGTCTCGACCGTCGAGGGTTCCCGTGGGTTCGGCCACCTCGGTGACCGTGAGCTCCACCGCCAGGGTCTCTCGACCCACCGTGTCCAGGTAGGGCGCGAGGCGTTCACGGAGATCGGCGTCGAGACCGAGTCGCAGACGAATCCGGTCCGATACGACAAGATCGGCATCGCGACGAGCCTGTTGAACGGCGCGAATCAGATCTCGGGCGACACCTTCGGCTTCGAGTTCGGGGGTGATCTCGATATCGAGCACGACCACTCCGGCTCCTTGGGCGATCGTGGTCATCGCCACACCCTCAGGAGCGACGCGCACCAGGGTGAATTCACCCTCGCCAAGTTCGAACCCGCCTGCGACGACCCGATCGCCGTCGACCGACCAGTCACCGGACTTCACGGCTCGGATCACGTCTTGAGTCTTCGGACCGAGGCGAGGTCCGAGCGCCGCGGGAACGATGTGGAGATCCGCAGGCGCCAACGCCGCCGGATCCGATCCGATGGTCACGGCTTTGACATTGACCTCATCGGCGATCAGATCGGTGAAGGGTTCGAGAACCGCGCCATCGGCGAGCGCGATCTGCAAAGACGCCAAAGGAAGACGAACCCGCAACTGATGGGCCTTGCGGATCGACAACGCCGCCGAGCACACCTCGCGAACCCGATCCATCGACGCCACGAGATCGGTATCAGCGGGAAGGTCGCCCGGATCGGGCCAGTCGGTGAGGTGAACACTGCGGGCTCCGGTGAGCCCCTTATAGATCGCCTCGGTCGTATACGGCAGCAATGGAGATGCCACCCGGCACAACACCTCGAGCACCGTGTGCAGGGTGTCGATCGCATCCTGATCCCCATCCCAGAATCGGTCGCGGCTGCGCCGCACATACCAGTTCGTCAACGCATCGACGAACTCGCGGATCCGCGCGCAGGCCTCGAAGAGGTCGTAGTCGTCCATCGCGGCGGTGACCTCGGTGACGAGGTCGTGGGTTTTGGCGAGGATGTAGCGGTCGAGGATGTTGTCGGAATCGACTCGCCACCGTCCCGAGGTCGACGCGGCGCGCGCGTACAACGACTGGAAGGACCACACGTTCCACAGTGGCAGGATCGCTTGGCGCACGGTGTCGCGAATCCCGGTTTCGGTCACAGAGAAGTCCGAACCGCGCAGAATCGCCGAGGACATCAGGTACCAGCGCATGGCATCGGCGCCGTAACGGTCGAAGATCGCCATCGGATCCGGGTAGTTACGCAGACTCTTGGACATCTTTTGTCCGTCGTCGCCCAGCACGATCCCATGGCTGACACACGTGGAAAAGGCCGGCCGGTCAAAGAGTGCCGTGGCGAGAACGTGCATCGTGTAGAACCAGCCGCGCGTCTGGCCGATGTATTCGACGATGAAGTCGCCGGGATAGTGATCCTCGAACCAGTCACGGTTCTCGAAGGGGTAATGAACCTGAGCGAAGGGCATCGAGCCCGATTCGAACCAGCAGTCCAACACCTCAGGAACCCGTCGCATCATCGACCGTCCGGTCGGGTCGTCGGGATTGGGTCGCACCAGGTCATCGATGGCGGGTCGATGGAGATCGGTGACACGCACCCCAAAATCAGCCTCGAGTTCGGCGATCGAGCCGTAGACGTCGATACGGGGGTACGCGGGATCATCCGAGCGCCACACCGGGATCGGCGCCCCCCAGAACCGGTTCCGGCTGATGGTCCAGTCGCGGGCGTTTGCGAGCCATTTTCCGAAACTGCCCTCTTGAAGGTGTTCGGGAACCCAGCGGATCTGCTGGTTCAACTCGAGCATCCGCTCCTTGATCGCGGTCACCGCCACGAACCACGAGCTCACGGCCTTGTAGATCAGCGGGGTTCCGGTACGCCAACAATGCGGATACGAGTGATCGTAGGTCTCGTGACGGATCACGACCCCGCGCTCTTTGAGCATCCGGATGACCACCGGGTTGGCATCGAAGACGAGTTGTCCTTCGAGATCAGGAATCTCTGAGGTGTAGCGCCCGCGTGAGTCCACCGGGACGACGAGATCGATGCCGGCGGCCTGACAGGCGTTTTGGTCCTCTTCGCCGAAACCGGGAGCCATATGGACCACTCCGGTTCCGTCCTCGGTGGACACGAAGTCTCCGGGGAGCACCACGAAAGCGTTGGCGTGTCCCTCGAAGTACGCAAACAGCGGCCGGTAGTGGCGTCCTACGAGATCACGACCCGCGATCGTCCCCACTCGTTCGGCCTCACCGAGTTCCCGTTCGTATGCGCCGAGACGACTCTCGGCGAGGATCATCCGCCGCCCGTCGAGTTCGATGATCGCGTAGTCGATATCGGGTCCGACGGCGAGCGCCAGGTTCGAGGGCAGAGTCCATGGCGTGGTCGTCCACGCGAGAAGACGTTCGCCGGTTTCGAGTTCGAACGCGACGGTGACCGCGGGATCCTGTCGCTGTTTGTAGGCGTCGTCCATCCGGGTCTCGGAATTCGACAACGGCGTCTCGAGCGCCCACGAATACGGCAACACCCGGAACCCCTCGTACACGAGACCTCGGTCCCAGAGTTCCTTGAAGGCCCACATGACGCTCTCCATATAGGGGAGGTCGAGGGTCTTGTAATCGTTGTCGAAGTCCACCCACCGGGCCTGGCGGGTGACGTACCGCTCCCAGTCCGAGGTGTAGCGCAGCACCGAGGACCGGCAGTAGTCGTTGAACTCGGAGATGCCGTGGTCGGTGATGGCCTGAGTACCCGAGATCCCGAGTTGGCGTTCGGCTTCGG
The DNA here is from genome assembly GCA_964471865.1 of uncultured Ilumatobacteraceae bacterium. Classification (GTDB taxonomy): domain Bacteria; phylum Actinomycetota; class Acidimicrobiia; order Acidimicrobiales; family Ilumatobacteraceae; genus CAYMUC01. Next base: position 33,569 of record CAYYHU010000020.1, read on the forward strand.
CCTCGGCGGGCAGGCCGTGGCAGTCCCATCCGAAGCGACGCTCGACGCGCTGGCCCCGCAGCGTGCGATACCGAGGAACCACGTCTTTGACGAAGCCGGTGAGCAGATGGCCGTAGTGCGGCAACCCGTTCGCAAAGGGGGGTCCGTCATAGAAAACGAACTCGTCCCCGCCGTCGTCGCTGCGCAACCGGCGATCGATCGAGGCCGCAAAGGTCCCGTCGGACTCCCAAAACGCCCCGATTCTCTCCTCGAGCGCGGGCAGGTCGGGTTGGGGATCCACTTCGGGATAGGACGTCACGAACAGCACTCCTCACATGACATCGACACAGACATCGGGATGAACATCGACCGGGTCGGCCCACCGGGGGCCGACATCTCAGGGGTCGTCACGAAACCTCAGCCCGCGACCCGCCGGGGCGTTCGCATCGGCCGGGGCGATGGGCGCCACCTCGAGATCCAGCGCGGGTTGCGCCGTGATGTCATCACGGGGCGCACTGTGATGGTCGGCAGCCGGGCGCGACTCGAGGTCACTGGTCTGCTCGGTGTCCTCGCCCGTTTCGACGACACCGGACCCGAGTTCGCGTGATGGCCCACCGCCGCGGGGAGATCCAGTCGAGGAGTACCCCTCGAGAGGTTCGAGTTCGAACTCGAGTTCCTGGGTGGGATCGACGTCGACCGCGTCAGCATCGTCAGCATCATCGTCACCAGCACCATCGATGGTGGCAGCGGCTCCGGTTCCCAGCGCCCGCGATCCCCCGTCGGCGCTCGACAGCACCGGGCGCGCTCCGATTCCGAGACCTTCGATTGGGGCGGCGACAAAGCCCATCAATCGCTCTGCGACCTCGCTCAAACGAGCCCGTTGCATATCGAGGAAGCGTTCGAGTTCTTCGACATCTCCTGCGAGGAAGTCTCGCCGAGCGCTCAGGGCCTCGACCTCGCTTTGGGCCTCGTGATAGGCCTCGGCATACTCCGCCCGGGCGGTGTCACGGGCCTGAGAGATCATCTCCTCGGCATCATGGCGGGCCTGAGCCACGGCGTGATCAGCGGTTCGTTGCGCCAACAACAGGGTCCGAGAGATCGTCTCGGCGTGGTCGACCAACGGGGACTCAGGAGCTGGTTCGGCTGCTTGGAGTCGAGCCAAAGCCGCTCGGGAGCGAACCTCGAGAGTGTCGATCTCGCCTTGGAGCTCTTGTATCCGATTCGCCACTCGGGTGAGGAACTCGCGTACCTCGCCTTGGTCGTAGCCTCGCCGCACCACCTTGAAGGTGGCGCCCGTGATCGCCTGAGGCGTCAGATCACCTGTGCTCGAGACCATGGACCCCATCGTACGCGCCGAGGGTCACAACGGCCCACGGCAGCCGAGGATGAGGTTGATCACGACGATCTGCAGGAACAACAACACCACGAACGGCGACATGTCCAAAGGGCCCAATGGCGGCAGGATTCGGCGAACCGGCACCAGAACCGGGTCGGTGACGCGGCCGAGCACCCGAGACAGGTTCGCGACCACACCCCCCGAGGACGCCGGGAACCAGGACAACACCACCCGTCCGAGAATGGCAAGCACGTACAACGACGCGGCGAAGCAGAGAAGTTCGCGCACCGACTCAGTCCTGATCGCCCAAGGCGTCGGTCCCGCCGTCGCGGTCATCACGACCGCGGGCACTGGCCGGCTTGAGCAAGAACACTCCGGTGGCCACCTTTTCGATGGAACCGTTGAGGCCGTAACACAGACCGCTCGCGAAATCGATGAGGCGGTGGGACAGTTTGGGATCGGTCGCTTCGAGATTGAGAATCACCGACTGACCAGCACGGAACCGATCTCCCACCTCTTGGGCGTCTTCGAACTGACGCGGCCGCACCGTATGGGGCTCGCCTCCTGGGGCCACGGTGCGCACCGTGGATCCTTGGCGGACTGCAGCGAGAGGTCGGGGTTGGATTCCCGAGTCGTCATGGGAGGCGAGAGGGAACCGCCGAGCGCCAGTATCGGCGTCGCCCCGCCCGGCCGGGAACGCCCGGACCTGGCCGCCGGTGGGATCGACAGGCTCCGTCATCCGGACCTGGCCCCCAGGACGCGTCGAACGAGACCGGCGGTCGGCCTCGGCCTCACTCGGATCCTCGTAATCGTCATACCCGTCCTCGTCGAGGCCGAGGTACGACATGAATCGCTTCCACATCGACATCGCCGTCCTTCGTTACCGGCGGCACCCGAGAGGTCCTCTGAGTGCCAGACGTCAGGCTACCGTACCGGTCCCTCGACCCTGGGGACGGGTACCGACCAGGATCGATCCGAGCCGGATCTCGGTGGCACCCTGCGCGACCGCCACCTCGAAATCCTCCGACATGCCCATCGAGACCACCTCGAGACCATGACGGTCAGCAAGACGTCGAACCTGGGCGAAGCCTTCCCGAGCCGCTTGGGGACCTCCGTGGGTCGGACCAACCGTCATCAGTCCCTCGACATCGAGATCGAGATAGCGGGCCCGGGCGATCATGTCGGGCACGGCATCGGGTTCGACACCCCCCTTGCCGGATTCGCCCGTGGTGGACACCTGGACGAGGAGTCGCGCCTTGGGTACCCGTTTGGCGAGAGCATCGAGGATCTCGGGACGATCCACCGAGTCGTAACGGTCCACGATCGGAGCCAACAGTCGGACCTTGTTCGTCTGCAGTCGACCGAGGAAATGCACCCTCACATCCTCGAGAGGCCCGACCTCGGCGACCTTGGCTACGAGTTCCTGGGCGTAGTTCTCACCGACATCGCGCAGACCTGACGAGATGACCTCGCGCAGCACCGCAGCATCATGACCTTTGGTCACCGCGACGATGCGGATCGGTCGAGAGGTGATGGCGTCGAGGCGATCCTGGATCCGAGCGAGCGCCGCTTCGATCACGCAGCGAACGCCTCGACGATCACTTCAGGAACGAGGGGACATCGAAATCGTCGTCACCGAAGTCGTCGCCGTCGTCGAACAGCCCCGAGGTGCTCTCGGGCTCTTGCGCCGCGGCTGGTGCCGACACGGGGGCCGCCGCAGCCGAACCTTCGAATCGATCGAAACCTGCCGCAATCACGGTCACCTTGACTTCATCGCCCATCTCGTCGTCGACGACATGACCGAAGATGATGTTCGCTTCGGGATGCGCAACCCCGTGGATGATTTCGGCCGCGGCGTTCATCTCGAACAGACCCAGACTCGAGGGACCGGTGATGTTGAGCAGCACACCGCGCGCACCGTCGATCGCGGATTCGAGCAGAGGCGACGAGATCGCCTGCTTGGCCGCGGTCACGGCCCGGTTCTCACCACTGGCCTGGCCGATACCCATCAGGGCCGATCCGGCATCGGAGAGCACCATCTTCACGTCCGCGAAGTCGGTGTTGATCAGACCGGGGATCGTGATCAGGTTGGTGATACCCGACACGCCTTGGAGCAGCACCTCGTCGGCCATCTTGAAAGCATTGAGCACCGAGGTCTTTTCGTTCGCCACGGTCAGAAGCCGATCGTTCGGAATGACGATGAGCGTGTCGACTTTTTCCTTCAGGCGTTGCACACCGTTGTCGGCTTGAACCGAACGGCGACGACCTTCGAAGGCGAACGGTCGAGTGACCACACCGATCGTGAGCGCACCCAGGGACCGAGCGATCTCGGCGATGACCGGGGCGCCACCGGTTCCGGTGCCACCGCCTTCACCGGCGGTGATGAACACCATGTCGGCACCCTTGATGATCTCTTCGATCTCTTCACGGTGCGCTTCGGCCGCCTCGCGACCCACATCGGGATCGCTGCCGGCTCCCAGACCTCGGGTCAGTTCACGACCGATGTCCAATTTCACATCGGCATCGCTCATCAACAAAGCCTGAGCGTCGGTGTTCACAGCGATGAACTCGACCCCTTTGAGGCCGGCGTCGATCATCCGGTTGACGGCATTGACACCGCCACCGCCGACCCCGATCACCTTGATGACCGCGAGGTAGTTCTGCGGCGCTCCCGTCATGACGTTCTCCCTCCGATCGCTGACACGGCCGTTGCACCACGCTGGAATTCTTCGTCGTTGGGCGTCATCTGGGCCTTCACCGTGTTCATCCTCGCATGTTCAGCGGGTCGAGCCAGGCATGCTAGCGAATCGGCTCGCCCGAAGCCTCACGAACGGCCCTGGCGACCTCGGGTCGATCAGCCCCCGCCACACTCAACTCCCAGGTTTCAGGCCCCCAGGTTCCAGGTCCGCAGCACCAGCGATAGTCACCGAATCGTGGGTTGGCCACTCGAGATGTCGATGAGGGTCAGGTCCTCGGCATCCTGACGTCGCAACACCACCACGAGAGCGACGAGCTTGGCTTGAAGATCATCGGGCGCTCCGAGGCGCACCTCGGTTCCCGACTCGAGCACCAAACTGATCTCATCGGTGGGATCCACCATCGCATGATCGAGAACGGCTTCGACTTCTGTGGGCAGCGATCGGATCAACTGGGCGGTGGCGGCCAACACCGGCGGGGCGACGTCGCCGGCTTCGAGCAGCCAGGGCGGTCCGTCGATGCGTATGTAGTCGATGGGCTCGCCATCGAGCACGGTGATGACCACCCCATCAGCATCGAGGATCCGATGGCGAAGATCCGGTCCCTGGTACCAGGCGATGGGAACACGCTCTTCGATCTCGATGGTGACCCGGTCCGGGAATCGACGCTGGACCCGAGCGCGACGAACCCATGGGGAGGCTTCCACACGATCGCGAATCGCGTCGGTATCCACCGTCAAAAATGCCGAACCGTCGACATCATCGACCACTCCTTGGAGGCGATCAGCGTCGAAATACCAGGTGTAGGCGGCCCCGTCGACATCGACGTGACGCACCGGCACGAGCGGGGTCGCGACCAGGGCCACCGCGGTGGCCACGAGCACCACGACCACGCCGATCACGATCGCAATACGACGCCGACGGCGACCCAGTGACCGACGAACCTCTCGGCGGCGAGCCCGAAGCCGGGGGTCCACCTCGGGGGCGGATCGTTCGGGCAGGGGTGGCGCATCGGTGTCGTCGAATCCGCCGATGACTACTCGGGTTCCGAGTCGGGCTTCGATCGGTCCACTGTCGTCCACACCCTCGTCGACGATGCGGATCACCCCGTCGGCGTCAAGGCGCGACACCCCCGCCGTCGTCGAAGCCGTCTCCGGGGACGAACCCCGACGGCGGCGCGTACGACGCGGTGACGAACCCGAGGACCGTTTGATCACGACGAGGATCCGGGGCTGAACTCGGTGGCGGCCTCGCCGAAGCCGACGAGTCGAACTTCAGAACGCAACTCGATGCCGTAGGCCTCACGAACCCGTCGGCGCACTTCGCGCATCACTGCGACCACATCGGCGGCTCGGCCATCGGGATCGGCCTGGATGAAGTTGGCATGCTTGGTCGAGACCTCGGCACTGCCATGACGCCAGCCTCTCAGACCCAACTCGTCCACCAGGCGACCAGCTGCCAGCGACCCGGGTACCGGGTTGACGAAGACCGAACCGGCGTTGTGCCCACCGGGTTGGTTCTCACGACGCCACCGCACGATCTCGGTGATCCGCTCCTCACCCTGGTGGGGATCACCGGGTTCCAGCATCAGGGTCGCGTCGATGACGACCTCGTGATCACCCAGAGCCGAGGATCGAAACCCGAACTCGAGTTCTGAGGCGGGGCGACGGCGACGGTCACCGGTGGTCAGATCGATCACCTCGGCGTCGAGCACACAGGCCGCCATATCGGATCCGTGGCCTCCGGCATTCATGCGGATCGCTCCCCCGATACTGCCGGGAACCCCCACCGCCCATTCGAACCCCGACAGCCCCGCAGCGACACTGCGGCGGGCCACGCCCGGCAGCGTCGCTGACGCCCCGGCATGCACACGAGCCCCGTCGATGACACAGGTGTCGGCGAAGGACCCCAACATCACCGCCAGACCTGAAAAGCCTTCGTCGGCCACGAGCATGTTCGACCCCCGTCCGATGACGACCACGTCGACACCGGTCGCGGCCACCGTCGCAGCGACGAGTTCGAGATCCTCGGGTCCCTCACAGGTCACCGCCAACGCCGCCGCTCCTCCCACCCGGTACGTGGTGAGAGGACCGAGAGGAACGTGACGACGAGCCCGGGATCCGAGGCGCTGCTCAGCTGCGTCCACCGCCGAGGTCATGACACGTCCGGATCACGTTCCCGACGTCGGGCGAGTACCTCGCCAGGGAGTCCAGCCACATCGCCGCACCCCATCGAGAGACACAGGTCACCGCGACGGACTTCGGACGCCAGATAGTCCACGAGTTGGTCCCGCCTCGGCATCCACACGACCCGGGCTCGGGGACGCGCATCACAGATCGCGTTCACGACGAGCTTGCCCGTGACCCCCGGGATCGGAGTCGTTCCCGAGGCGTAGATGTCGGTGATGACCACCAGGTCGGCGGCATCGAACGCCTCGGCGTAATCGGGCGACATGATCGACATCCGGTGGTATCGATTCGGTTGGAACACCGCGACGATGCGTTCCCAGTCGTCCCCGCTGTCACGCGCGGCGCGCAGCACGGCATCGATCT
>CAYYHU010000021.1:0-39575 GCA_964471865.1 uncultured Ilumatobacteraceae bacterium
ACTCGAGTCGGCCGCTCGACGGTTGGGCTGCGGCGATGTTCGACGCATCGACGAGGTGGAGGCGGCCTGCGCGCACGCGCTGAAGAGCGCGGATACCGACGATGCGATCCTGATTGCCGGATCGCTCTACGTCGTGGGGGCCGCACGGCCCTTTCTCCGCCGACGCTTACGCTGAACGCCGCGGCCCCGTTGGCGCCATGGCTCTTGAGGCGCGCATGCCCGTGGCGTCGTGGCGCTCAGACCGTAGCCTGGCGGCCATGTCTGAACGCACCCTCGTGCTGCTGAAGCCCGATGCCGTCGAGCGCGGCCTCGTCGGCACCATCGTTTCCCGTTTCGAAGCCAAAGGCCTGCGCCTCGCGGCGATGGAGCTGCGCACCCTCACCCCTGAGGTCCTGGCAGCTCACTATGCCGAGCACGTCGACAAAGGGTTCTACCCTGATCTGGTGGCGTTCATGTCGCGTGGACCTGTGGTCGCAATGGTCGTGGAAGGTCCCACCGACACCTGGGAGATCGTTCGCTCGATGATGGGCGCCACGAATCCTCGGGCCTCGGCTCCGGGCACGATTCGCGGTGACTTCGGTACCGAGATGACCGAGAATCTGGTGCATGGCAGCGACTCGGCCGAGTCCGCCGCCCGAGAGATCGGGATCTTCTTCCCGGGTCTGTGACTCCGATACCCGGGCGGAGGGGGACCCGGGTACGATTCGTCGTTCCGGCGACGGCCGACAGGAGGGGCTCGTGGCCCGCAACAACCCGCTCTCATTGAGCCGAGACATCGCCATTGATCTAGGAACGGCCAACACCCTCGTCTACGTGCGCGGAGCCGGGGTCGTGCTCAATGAACCTTCCGTGGTCGCGATCGATATCAACGATGGTCGCCCGGTGGCGGTAGGGCTCGATGCCAAGCGGATGATGGGTCGCACGCCCAACAACATCCGAGCCGTTCGTCCTCTCAAGGACGGCGTCATCGCCGACTTCGAAGTCTGCGAGAAGATGCTGCGGTATTTCATCCAGAAGGTTCATTCGAGCCGCTGGAGCAAGCCGCGCATGGTCGTATGCGTGCCGTCGGGGATCACTGGCGTCGAACAGCGAGCCGTTCAGGATGCGGCCGAGTTCGCCGGCGCTCGCAAACCGGTGCACATCATCGAAGAGCCGATGGCAGCGGCGATCGGCGCCGATCTGCCGGTACATGAACCCAGCGGCAACATGATCGTGGACATCGGCGGTGGAACCACCGAGGTCGCCGTGATCTCTCTCGGAGGCATCGTCACCGCCCAGTCACTACGGATGGCGGGAGATGAACTCGACGAGGCGGTCCTTCAGTACGTGAAGAAAGAATGCTCCCTCGCGATCGGGGAACGTACGGCCGAGGAGATCAAGATCCATATGGGATCGGCCTGGCCTCTCGAGGAGGAGTTGAGCGCCGACATCCGTGGTCGCGATCTCATCACCGGGCTGCCTCGAACCATCGAGTTGAATACCGAACAGGTTCGCGAAGCGATCGCCGAGCCCGTCGCGGCGATCGTCGATGCCGTCAAGACCACCCTGGACAAGACGCCTCCCGAACTCGCAGCTGACATCATGGAAGCCGGGATCACTCTCACCGGCGGCGGGGCACTGCTGGCTGGGCTCGATCAACGTCTGGCCCATGAGACGGGGATGCCGATCAAGTTGGCTCCGGATCCCTTGTATTCGGTGGTGATCGGATCAGGGCGGGCACTCGAGAACATCGAGGCCATGCGCGGCCTGTTGTCCCAGAGCGGCGAGGACTGACCACGGCGCCTCGGCGACCAGGGGGTCCCCAGACGTGTTCGAGACGGTGATCAGCCGACGCCGACTTCTGATCGGTCTCATCTTGACCGCAGTCCTTCTCGTCACCCTCGACCTGCGGGGAAACCCGGTGATCTCCAATCTTCGCAGCGCCACCACCACGGTGATCGAGCCGTTGCGCGCTGGTGCTGACGCGGCGGTCGAGCCCGTGCGTCGTGCCTGGCGCGGAATGTGGGAATTCGACGATCTCGAGGCCGAGAACGCCCGGTTGCTCGCCGAGATCGAGCGTCAGCGAGGGGCAGCCATCGCGGCAGAGGCCAGCGTGCGCGAAGCCCAGGAACTTCTCGCACTGAACGGAATGCAGACTCTGGCGGGGCTCGAATCCGTCACCGCTCGAGTGGTGGGTCTGTCACCGAGCAACTGGTCTCAGACCGTCGAGATCGACCAGGGTCGTCGTCGGGGAATCCGAGTGGGTATGCCGGTCGTGAACGCGGCCGGACTCGTCGGCAAGGTGACCCGGGTCTCTGAGGATCGTTCGGTCATCATGTTGGTGAGCGATCCCGAGTTCGCGCTCGCCGTCAAGATCATCAATCCGGTCGATTCCGACTCTCCCATGGATACGCCCGGGGTGGGATCAGGGCTGACGACCGGACCACGCGACCCTCTGGCTCCGGTCTTGGAAGAGTCGGTCCCGGCAGCGGTGGAGTCGGGGGTGTCGCCAACGATCTCGGCGGAGTCCGGTGTCGCCGGTTCAAGCGACAGCCTCATTGCACGTGACACGAATGAGACTTCGTCGCTGGACACCACGGTGTCAGCTGCGAGCGAGGTCGCATCCTCGGTGTTGCGGGCCGGACTGCTTCCCAACGACACCGGAGCCCTCGAAGGGCGCGGTCCGGATCGTGATCCGATGGTCAGCCTCGTCGAAGCCAACCCTCGCTTGGGTGGCATCGAGGTAGGGGCGGTGGTGATGACGGCCGGAGGAGTGACATCGCTGGCACCTCCCGATGTGGTCGTCGGACGCGTCGCCACGGTCACCGAGCGCCCGGGATCGGTGGGGCCCATGGTCACAGTGGCGCTCTCAGCGGATCTCGGAGCGCTCAATTTCGTTCGAGTCTTGCTCTACCGCCCGGGATCGGGTGGGTGATCCCATGGGCTCATTCGTATCTCGTCTGCCGTTCCGCCTCGGACTCGTCGGTGTCACCTTGCTCGTGATCCAGACCACCTGGGCAGCTGAGTTCCGGGTTGCAGGGACCGTCACCCCGGTGATGGTGCTCTTCGCGGCCTCGTGTGGAGCGGTGACAGGCGTCGAGCGTGGGGCTGTCGCTGGCTTCGTGCTCGGACTCCTTCACGATCTGGTGCTCGTGGGGCCTTTCGGCCTGGCAGCGGTGGCCACCGGTCTCGCGGGCGCGGGTGGGGGACTGTTGCGCACCAAATCTCTGATGCCGCCCTGGTGGCTCGCAGCCATCGTCGTGGGGGCGGCAACAGCCTTGGGCGAGGTGAGTTATCCGATCCTTCGGGCCCTCGTCGGGGTGGAGGTTCCCGTCACGAGTCGGTGGATTCACGTGGTCGTCGTGGTCGCGGTCACCGGAGCCGTGATCGCTCCGGTCGCGCTTCCCGTGGCGCGCTGGACCATGAGGGCGCCCCGCCCGGTGTGAACCGGACGCGGCTGGCAGACTTTCTCCGTGACCGTCGACAGACGATCCAAACGAATGATGGCGCTAGGTGTCGTCGCGGTGTCCCTGGTGGGTCTCTTGGCGACCCGGATGTGGTTCATGCAGGTCGTCGATGCCCCAGCGATCGCCGAGACGGTGTTCCAGAATCGCACTCGCACGGTGGTGTTGCTGCCCGAGCGGGGGCGGATCTTCGACGCGGACGGGCGGATCCTCGCCGATAACGAACGAGTGCTCACCATCACCGTGGAACGTGATGTCATCCGTCGGGACTCGGATCGATTGGCGTTGTTCCAACGGCTGTCGGGACCTCTGCGGATGCCAGTGGCGATGCTCGAGGAACGTTTCGCCAGTCCGCGTTATGACCCCTTGATGCCACTTCCGTTGAAAGAAGGTGTGGACGAAGAAACCGTGTTGTTCCTGACCGAACGAGTCGAGGACTATCCCGGTATCGGTGTCGAAAGCCAATGGAGTCGGGATTATCCCTACGCCCCGCTCGCGAGCCACGTCGTGGGGTATCTCGGAGCCATTCAGTCCGGACAAGTCGACCGGTACCGGGCCCAGGGCTATCTCCTCAGCGAACGAGTCGGTCAGTTCGGGGTCGAACAAGAATTCGAACACGTGTTGCGAGGGACGCCAGGGTGGGTCCGCTACGAGGTGGATTCCCGAGGCAACGTGATCAGCGAACTCGAACGTCAAGAGCCCATGGCGGGGCGCGATCTCGTGTTGACGATCGATCTCGACATGCAACAGTTCGCGGAGGAAAGCCTCGAGACGATGTTGCGCCTGAGGCGGGTGGTCACCGCCTCGAACCCGAGGTCGTTCGACGGAACCTACGCTTTTCCTGATTTCCCCGAGGAAGTGCCCTACAAGGCGCCCGCAGGGGCCGTGGTCATGCTCGACCACACCGACAATTCCGTGATTGCGATGGCGAGCTACCCCACCTTCGACAACCGGTGGTTCAACGCCGGGATTTCCTCGGAACGGTTTGGTGAAGTGTTCCCGCCCGTGGAGGACCCCGACCTCTCGATCCTGGTGAATCGAGCGATCAGCGGTCGCTACAACCTCGGTTCGACGTTCAAACCCTTTGTCGCCTACGCCGCGCTCAACACCGGTCAGTTGCCCGGAGGCGTGGACCATCGCATCGAGGATCGGGGCCGATACCGGCTGTCGGAGGGGAGCGTCGACCGCAGCCTGTGTGATCAGATCCGCTGCGAGTTCCGCAACGCCACCTGCGCCTCGACGAACCTTCCCTGTGTCTATGGGTCGGTGAACGTCATCGACGCCCTCGCGGTGTCGAGTGACGTGTTCTTCTACAAGATCGGGGATGAGATCTTCACCGAACGCGGCGGGCAACCGATTCTGCAGGAGCAGGTGCGATTGTTCGGTTTCGGGGCGCGGACCGGAATCGAGCTGCCCTATGAGTTCTCAGGCACCGTGCCCGATGCCGCGCTCAAGGCGCGCCTCGCCGCGGACGGGGTCATCAGCGAGGACGAAGGTCGCGGCTACTACGTGGGCGACAACATCCAGTTGGCCATCGGGCAGGGTCTGCTTTCGGCCACGCCCCTTCAGCTCGCTCAGGGCTATGCGGCGATCGCCAATGGCGGTTCGGTGTACAGGCCCCAGATCGTCGAAGCGATCCTCGCCCCGGGGACACCTGATCATCCGACCCAGGCAGGGTTCGCTCATCTGGCCCGAGCTGAGGTCCTCGAACAGCGTGCCACCCCCGATCTTCAACGCCAGGTGGATCTGGGCAACGGCATCGAGGAGGCCATCGACGAGGGGCTGGCTCGGGTCATCACCGGTCCCGGCGTGACGAGTGACTATTACCACTCGACGACGGGAGAACGGTTGTTCAGGAACTATCCATACGAGGAGATGCCCATCGCCGGAAAGACCGGCACGGCCCAAGGACTCGGCAACCAGCCCTGGAACGACTCGTCGGCATTCGCGGCGTACAGCCTCGATCCCGAGCGTCCCTACACGGTGGCTGCATACCTCGAAAAAGCCGGCTACGGGTCCCGGGCTGCCGCTCCGGTGGTGAAGTGCATGTTCCTGGCCCTCGCTGAACGCGCTCCGATGCATCCCGTTTTGTTGTCCGATCCTCTCGATCTCACCCAACCCACAGCGGCACTCGAACGCCAGCTTCCGTCGACATCGTGCATGGCCGGTCAATACGGCTTCGTCACCGAATGAGTCCGCCATGGCAGTGCTGACCCGCTCGCGACGCTCCGAGCCTGGTTTGGGAAGCCTCGGCTCCAGCCCGGGTGATCCCTGGCGCAACGTCGATTGGATCCTGCTGATCACGTCGACGTTGATCGCCGCGATCGGCGTGGCGGCGGTGTACTCCTCGACGCGTCCCGTGATGCTGCGCCAAGGTCTCGACCCGTATCTGTACGCCGAGCGCCAGGTCATCTTCTTGATCGTGGCGGCCGCGGCGCTCGCGGTGGTGATGTCCATCGACTACCGGACTCTGGGAGAGCGATCGAGCACCCTGTACGCAGCCACCATCTTGGCTTTGGTGCTGGTTCTCATCGTGGGAGCGGTGCGAAGCGGCGCCCGGCTGTCGTTCGATCTGGGGCCCTTTTCGATTCAGCCCGCCGAATTCGCGAAGGCGTCGTTGCTCGTGGCCTTGGCGTGGCATGTCTCGGAGGAACGTTCCGAGGATGTGTCGTACTCGCGCTTCGTCTCGAGTCTGATCCTCGTGGGGGCTCCCGTCGCTCTGGTCGTGTTGCAGCCCGACCTCGGTGGAGCATCGGTTCTCGTCGCGTGCGTCGTGGGGATGCTGCTCGTTGCGGGAGCGAAACTGCGCTATCTCGCGTTGGTGTCCACGCTGGGGATCGCCACGGTGGCTGCGGCCCTCTTCGGTGGCCTCGTCGACCGGTATCAGCTCGGTCGTATCGAAGCCTTCTTCCGCCAGAATTCGACCGACGACCGGCTCCAGGAACTCGTCTATCAGGTGCGTTTCGCCAAGCGAGCCGTGTCCTCGGGTGGAGTCACGGGCCAAGGATGGCTCGAAGCGCCCCTCACCAACGGCGGGTACATCCCGCTGCAGTGGAGCGACTTCGTGTTCTCCGCGGTGGCTGAACAGTTCGGCATGATCGGTGCCGGGATCCTCTTGGGGCTGTTCGTCATCGTGCTGGCTCGGATCTGGAGGATCGCGCATCTCTCCAAAGACCAACTCGGAACCCTCATCTGTGCCGGGGTCTTCACGATGTTGTTGTGGCAGATCTTCCAGAACGTGGGCATGACTCTGGGCATCATGCCGGTGACCGGGCTGCCCTTACCGCTCGTGTCCTACGGCGGTTCGGGAGCGGTGGCCTGGGCGATCATGATCGGTCTGGTCCAAAGCGTCCACATGCGACGAATGAGATGACCCTGTCCCGCCCCGGGTCCCCGGGGTAGGCTGACGGCGACATGACGACGATCCTTCCCGATATGTGGGAGGAACTCGAGCCGCTTCTAGGCCGGGTGGAACGACCCGCCCGCTATATCGGCTGCGAGGTCGGAGCGGTCCGCCCCCGGCACGGTCCCGGCAAGGTGGCCTGGCTGTTGGCCTATCCCGATGCCTATGAGGTGGGTCAGCCCAACCAGGGGCTCCAGATCCTCTTCGAGATCCTCAACGAACGTGACGACTCGGTGGCCGAGCGTGCCTTCGCGCCTTGGACCGATCTCGAGTCCCTCATGAGAGCACGATCGCTGCCGCTGTTCTCGGTGGACACCCACCGGCGCGCGAGCGAGTTCGACGTGTTGGCATTCAACCTGTCCTCGGAACTCGTGTTCACGAACGTGTTGAACATGATCGACCTCGCCGGATCCCCGATTCGTGCCGAGGACCGCAACGAGGACGACCCCATCGTCATCGTCGGCGGGCACGCAGCCTTCAATCCGGAACCCTTGGCGGATTTCCTCGACGCGGTCGTGCTCGGCGAAGGAGAAGAAGTCGTCGGAGCCATCACCGAGGTACTGGCGCGGTGGAAAGCTTCTGGCCGTCCCCAGGGATCCCGAGGCGATGTCTTGAGAGAACTCGCCGGACTCCATGGGGTCTATGTCCCCTCGATGTACGAGGTGACCTATGACGGCCCTCGACTCGTGGCGGTGACCCCGAGATATCGCGATGTGCCCGCCACGGTGCACAAAGCCACCGTGGCCGATCTGGGGCGCTGGCCCTATCCGAAATCCCCGATGGCTCCCGTCACCGAAGTGGTCCATGACCGTCTGGCCGTCGAAGTGTTCCGCGGATGTACCCGCGGATGTCGGTTCTGCCAGGCCGGAATGATCACCCGCCCGGTCCGGGAGCGACCCGCGGAACAGATCCGCACCATGGTGCGTTCGGGACTCGAGCGCACCGGCTACGACCAGGTGAGTCTGACCTCGTTGTCCACGGCCGATCTCAGCGCGATCGACGATGTGGTCGGCGCCCTGGTGAACGATCCAACGGCCTGTGGGACCCCGAGTGTGAGCCTGCCATCGCTTCGAGTGGACGCCTTCACGGTGGGTTTGGCGGCCCAGGTGGCTGGCCGCAAACGCAGTGGGCTGACCTTCGCCCCCGAGGCCGGGTCGTGGCGGTTGCGTTCGGTCATCAACAAGTTGATCACCGAGGACGACTTGTATTCGGCGGTGGAGTCGGCATTCTCCAATGGCTGGACCCGGATGAAGCTGTACTTCCTCACCGGGCTACCCACCGAAACCGATGAGGACACTCTCGGAGTGGCTGAACTGGCGCGTCGATGCGTCGAATTGGGACGGCACCACACGAACCGGTCCTCGGTCACGGTGAGCCTGGGAGGCTTCGTTCCCAAGCCGCATACGCCGTTCCAATGGTTCGGCCAGAACACCCCGGATGAACTTCGACGCAAGATCTCCTTGGTGCGTGACGCCACGGCCCGTCAGCGCGGCGTGCAGTTGCGCTGGCACGACCCCGCGGCCTCGGTGGCCGAGGGCATCGCGAGCCGAGGAGATCGCCGGATCGGGCGTGTCATCGAACGGGTCTGGCGTGGCGGTGGAGTGTTTCAGGAATGGGGGGAGTATTTCGATCTCACCCGTTGGGAAGAGGCCATGGCCGCTGAGGGTCTGTCGATCGACTGGTACGTCCATCGGCATCGCACCCAGGACGAACTGCTGCCGTGGTCCCATCTCTCGGCTGGTCTCCATGAGGACTTCTTGTGGCAGGACTGGCAGGCGGCGCTCGTAGGCAGTGGACTCGAGGACTGCCGATGGACCCCGTGCTACGACTGCGGTGTCTGTACCGGATACGGGATCGAACACGTCGTGGCCTCACCGGTTCCTCCCGCTGGAGGTAGCCAGGGAACCGGCCAGGACCTGGCCCGAGGTGGCGAGGTTCCCGTGCGTCTGACGAGTGGACCGTCGACATGACCGCACCGGTCTCGACAACCACCGTCGACGTCGCCGGGGTCAGCGGCGTCACAGGGCCCGAGGTGAAGCCCGACGCCAGGTGGCGCCTGCGCTACTCGAAGCGGCACAAACTGCGGTTTCTCGGACATCGAGATGTGGCACGGGTCTGGGAACGAGCCCTTCGGGCGGCGGCAATTCCCGTGGCCATGTCGGCGGGATTCTCTCCTCGTCCCAAGATGTCGTTCGGACTGGCCCTTCCCACCGGCGCCGAATCGGTCGCGGAGTATCTCGATGTGACCGTCACCGGTGAAGGACTCGACGATGGTGAGGATCTCTGTTCCCGTGTGGCTCCGGTGCTACCGCCAGGACTCGAGGTACTCGCGGCGGCACCGATCGATGCCAAGGCGGCGTCGCTTCAAGAAGCCGTGGTGGCGAGTAGCTGGGAGTTTCTCGTCGCTGATACGGATGCCCCAACACTGAATCGGGCCATCGAGAGGATTCTCGAGGCGCCCGAGGTGATGGTCACCCGTGAACGAAAGGGCGCGAGTCACGTCGACGACATCCGCCCCGCCATCCTCGAACTGAGCGTGATCGTTGGATCCTCGCTCGACGTCGACGACCCCCGGCCCCGGGTGCGAGCCACCTTGGGTCAGATCGGCCGAGGAATTCGGCCGGGAGAACTCGTGTCGGTTCTCCTACCCGAAGCCGACACTGCTGCAGCACTCCAACGGGTGCTGCGCACTCATCAATGGATCGAAAGCGACGGCGCCAGGCGGGAACCCCTGCCGGCCGCCGAGGCGTCCTTGGACGCCGAAGGAGGAACGACATGGACACCCCCGACCCGACCGCCGGGACCGATAGCGGTCCGCGAGCGTCCAGCGACGGTGATGACCGGGACCTGAACGACCCGACGATCTCGACTGCGAACCGAAAGCGGCGCCGCGGATCACGCGGTGGACAGCGTCGTCGGCGCCCCGGCGCCGACTCCGCATCCCCCGAGGGGGCCGACGACGTGTCTGAGGCCTCCGATGGGGTCGACGATGCTCACCCGTCGACCCCCCGGCCCCAGACCCCGCCTCCGGGACCGGCTCGCAAACCCCAGATCGGAGACACCCGACCGGCTCCATCCGCGCCGGCGGCATCGGGATCGGGTCGACGTCGCGGCGCAGGATCGACCAGCGAACGCTCGCCACGTTCGGGACCTGGAGCTCCGGCCCAAGCGGCCTCGGGCACCCCAGCGGCATCTGGTGGCGACGCGTCGTCGAGCCCGGCGGCCAAGAAGCGTCGTCGTGGCTCCTCGCGCTCGGGTGGCGGCGCCAAGAGGACTCCGCGTGAGAACACGGCGAGCGCCAGTGCCAGCGAGGCTCCTGAGCGGCGCCGAGGGCGTGAACGCAAGGGACGGCCGGTGGGCCGCTACATGATGTGTGTGCAGGTTCGTGAGGGCCTGACACAGGTGGCCGTGCTCGAAGGTCGCAGCCTGACCGAGCACTACGTGAGTCGCCCCGCCGATGACGTGGGTGAAATCCACGGCAACATCTACGTCGGTCGTGTCCAGAACGTGCTTCCCGGTATGGAGGCGGCGTTCGTCGACATCGCGACACCCAAGAACGCGGTGCTCTACCGCGGAGACGTCCAATACGACACCGATGACGTGGTCGAGGGAGGTGAACCCCGGATCGAGCAGATCCTCAAGGCTCGCCAGTTGATCACCTGTCAGGTCACCAAGAATCCGATCGGGGCCAAAGGCGCGCGCCTCACCCAGGAGGTGTCGCTGCCGGGACGGTTCGTGGTGCTCATTCCGAACTCGAAGACCTACGGGATCTCCAAGCGTCTCGCCGATGACGAACGCAAGCGTCTGCGGTCGATTCTGGACCGCGTCAAGCCCTCCGAACACGGCCTGATCGTTCGGACTGCGGCCGAACACGCCACCGAGCACGAACTTCGTGCCGATGTCGAACGCCTTGTCGGTCAGTGGGATCAGATCGCTTCGCGCGCCGATGCCGCCAAGGGTCCGGCTCTGCTCTACCGCGAACCTGAACTCGCCGTGCGCGTCATCCGTGAGGAGTTCAATGCCGATTACCGCAGTGTGGTGATCGACGACCGAGAACTCTTCGAGGAAGTGCGCTCCTATGTCGAGGCGTTCAATCCTGAACTCGCGGACCGGATCGAGTTCTATGACACCGAGGCCGAAGGGCTGGGTCTGTTCGAGCGGCATCATGTCCATGAGCAGCTCCACAAAGCCCTCGATCGCAAGGTCTGGCTGCCTTCGGGGGGATCGCTGATCATCGAGCACACCGAGGCCTTGACGGTGATCGACGTCAACACGGGCAAGAACGTCGGTACCTCGGATCTCGAAACCACCGTGTATCAGAACAATCTCGAGGCCGCCGATGAGATCGCACGCCAGTTGCGTCTTCGCGACATCGGGGGAATCATCGTGATCGACTTCATCGACATGGAAATCCGAGAGAACCGCAAGAAGGTCGTCGAAGCCTTCCGGGAAGCCCTGGCCCGAGACAAGACCCGCACCCAGGTCTATGAGATCTCCGATCTGGGACTGGTCGAGATGACTCGTAAACGGATCGGAGAGGGCCTTCTCACGAGCTTTGCGGGAACGTGTCCCGAATGTGAAGGGCGCGGGGTTCGCCTCGATCTCCGTTTGATCGACTGAAGGTGGTCACCATCACCGGCTCGGGCATCCCGATCGATGGTGGTGGTGAGTGTTCGAGACGCTAGAGTCAGGCTCCGCTATGTACGCAGTGATCGCCACCGGCGGGAAACAAGAAAAAGTCGCAGAGGGCCAGCAGGTCCACGTCGAGTTGCTCGGCGTTGACGACGGAGCCGAAGTCAACTTCACTCCGGTGCTGCTCGTGGATGGTGACACCGTTCTCGCAACGCCCGCGGAACTCGCGGGTGCCGCGGTGACTGGTCGGGTCGTGGGTGGGGCCAAGGGTCCCAAGATCAACGGCTTCACCTACAAGCGGCGTACCAACCAGCGTCGCCGCTACGGACACCGTCAGAAGTACTCCGTCGTCGAGATCACCAAGATCGCGAAAGGCTGAACCATGTCGAAGACCAAAGGTGGCGGTTCGACCCGTAACGGTCGTGATTCCAACGCTCAGCGTCTCGGAGTCAAAGTGTTCGATGGCACCAACATCTCCGCCGGCACGATCATCGTGCGCCAGCGGGGGACTCGCTTCCATCCCGGTCGCAATGTCGGCCGTGGTGGTGACGACACCCTGTTCGCTTTGGTCGACGGCAGTGTGAAGTTCGGCGAGCGCCGCGGCCGGCGCGTCGTCGACATCCTTCCTGTTCTCGACTGAATCATCTCCCGTCGAGTCCGCTGAGCGCCCCGTGATCGGGCGCACTCGATGCCTCTGACGTCACAGCCGCGTGTCCACGCCTGCTGGAAGGCGATCCGTAGGCCATCCCAGTTCGGCCACGGCGCAGCGACATGCGAAGCGGTCCGTCATCCCACTGACGTAGGCCACCGCCGCGCTGATCGCGACATCGGACCCGGCGTCGATTCCGTGTCCACCGTGATCGGGAATCAGATTCGGTCGGTCGGCGTAATGCTCGACGAGAGCCCGCAAGAGATCCACCACGGCGCGGGCCTGGTGTTGAGATGCGGGACGGAGATAGACGTGGTCGTAGTTGAAGCGGCGAAAAGCGGCCAGGGACTCGGCATACGGCGCAGTCATCCCGATCCGCCCGGTCGCGGCCGTTGCGTCGATCATCGCCACGATGAAAGCGCTCAACTGTTCCCGGCGAGTGGTTCCACATCGTGACGCCACCTCGGGCGGGAGCTGATCGATCCCGACGATTCCTGCCGCTACGGCGTCCTCGAAGTCGTGACAGACATAGGCGATGCGATCGGCCCATGACACGACCTCACCCTCGGGGGTGGCGGGCGCAGGTCGGGACCAGGAGTGATTCCGGATCCCATCGAGGGTTTCACGACAGAGATTCAAAGACTTCAACGTGACATCGGCGCCCCATGAGGCATGGTCGTACCCTCCGGGCACATAAGGGCTCAATGCGTCCTCACTGGCATGGCCACCGGGTCCATGTCCACAGTCGTGACCGAGCGCGATGGCCTCGGTCAATGCGACGTTGAGTCCGAGAGCGCGCGCCACCGATACTGCGACCTGGGCCACTTCGAGCGCGTGGGTCAACCGGGTGCGTTGATGATCATCGGGAAAGACGAACACCTGGGTCTTGCCTGCGAGCCGGCGAAAGGCCGACGCGTGCAGGATTCGGTCCCGGTCGCGTTCGAAACAGGTTCGCAGCATGTCGGGCTCTTCGGGGATGTCTCGATCTCCAGCCCCCCATGATTTCGTGGCCAGGGGAGCGAGGGTCGCGTGTTCGCGTTCTTCGCTGAAACGACGGTCCCGCACGCCGGTATCTCCGGATCCGGCCCAGGAGTCGGCATGAGCGAGACGAATCGGTGTGGTGGCGGTGGTCGATTCATGGCCGCGCATGGTCGATGCCCAACGCTCGGCGCGCTCTGCGGCCTCGGCATCCACCGGACCAGAGGGGTCACTCATGGGGGAGTCACTCATGATGTCGAGCCTACGCAGGGGGTGTGCCGCTAGCCTGCCAACGCCCTATGAGCGCCTTTGTCGACGAATGCCAACTGAACGTTCGCGGTGGTGATGGCGGCGCGGGCTGTGTCAGTTTCCGTCGTGAGGGTCCTGTGGTGATGGGGGGACCCAACGGCGGAGACGGCGGTCGCGGGGGTCATGTCTGGCTCATAGCGGATCACAACGTGGCGTCATTGCTGGCATTTCGGGATCATCCGCATCGGCGCGCGGCCAACGGAGTGCATGGAAAAGGTAAAGACCTCCATGGTCGTCGCGGGCAGGACTGTGAAGTCATCGTGCCCGAGGGGACCGTGGTCCGAGACCTCTACACCGGGGAGATCCTT
The DNA here is from genome assembly GCA_964471865.1 of uncultured Ilumatobacteraceae bacterium. Taxonomy (GTDB): domain Bacteria; phylum Actinomycetota; class Acidimicrobiia; order Acidimicrobiales; family Ilumatobacteraceae; genus CAYMUC01. The sequence continues at coordinate 13,723 of CAYYHU010000021.1, forward strand.
GCGGATCTGGTCAATCATGGTGACCGGTGGCTCGCGGCCGCCGGAGGCCGTGGGGGCCGCGGAAACGCCCGGTTCTTGTCGAATCGTCGTCGGGCGCCGAATTTCGCCGAACAGGGTGAGCACGGCGAGGAACGCTGGCTGCGCCTCGAGCTGAAACTGATGGCCGATGTCGCGTTGGTCGGCTTCCCCAACGCCGGAAAGAGCACGCTGATCTCGAGGATCTCAGCGGCGCGTCCCAAGATCGCCGACTATCCCTTCACCACACTCGAACCTCATCTCGGCGTGGTACGTCTCGACGAGACGACCGAGTTCGTCGTTGCAGACATCCCGGGCCTCATCGAAGGGGCCAGCGAAGGCCGGGGGCTGGGTGACCGGTTTCTTCGCCATATCGAGCGGGCTCGGGCCTTGTGCATCATGGTGGATCTCGCCCCGGTGGATGAGACCGATCCCCTCGCCCAGATCGAGGTCCTGCTCCACGAACTCGAGGCGTATCAGCCTGAGCTCCTCGAGCGGCCGCGCCTGATCGTGGGAACGAAATCGGATTCTGCGAGCCCGCAGACCTTGGCCGCATGGCCTCATTCGACGATCTCAGCGGTCACGGGCGACGGGGTGTCTCGACTCGTGGGTTCGATGGCCTCGATCGTGCACGAGACGCGTCGCGACGCTCCGGTGGCGGAGAGCTCGGTGCTCTTACGCCCTGAACCTCAAGGTTCGTGGGTCGAGCGGCTCGGCGAGGGCGAGTTCCGAGTCCATGGGCGGGCGGTGGAACGGGTCGTGGCTCTTAACGACGTGACGATTCCCGAAGCGCTCGCGTACATCGAAGAACGACTCAAGAGACTCGGGGTTCCGCGTCTGTTGGACCGCGCCGGGGCCGTGGAGGGCGACACTGTCTGGATCGCCGGTTTCGCATTCGACTACGTGCCGGAGTGGTGACATGCGGGTCGTGGTAAAGATCGGTACCTCGTCGACCACCGATGAGTCGGGTGCCATCGCGACCGAGGCCATCGCCCGGCTCTGTGCACAGGTGGCCGAGTTGCGCACAGATGGCCATCAGGTCCTCATCGTGTCGTCTGGGGCGGTGGCTGTTGGAGTGGCCACGCTCGGTTTGACGCAGCGTCCCAGCGATGTGACGACCTTGCAGGCTTTGGCAGCCGCTGGTCAGGGCCGCCTGATGGAGGTGTTCAACACCGAACTCGCACGTCACGGACTGGTGGGAGCCCAAGTACTTCTCGTTCCCCATGACTTCGTGGATCGCCATCAGTACCTTCACGCACGTCGCACCGTCGGGCGGTTGCTCGAGTTGGGATGTGTTCCGGTGGTGAACGAAAACGACACCATCGCGAGCGACGAGATCCGCTACGGCGACAATGACCGACTCGCCGCGCTCCTCGCTCATAACGTCGCGGCTGATCTCCTGGTGCTTCTCACCGACACCGAAGGGCTCTACACCGCTGATCCTCGCCGCGATCCCGCTGCCACGGTGATCCCCGAAGTCGCAGCGCAGGATCCGTTGTTGACCGTAGAAGCTGGGGCTCGTGGGACGGCTCGGGGCTCAGGAGGTATGGCGTCGAAGTTGACAGCCGCCCGGATCGCCTCGTGGTCGGGGATCCGTACCGTGATCGCTGCGGCCGCACGGGAGCGCGTCGTCATCGACGCCGTGGCGGGCCGAGGGGTGGGTACCACCTTTGCGGCGCATGACCGATGGTTACCGGCGCGCAAGTTGTGGATCGCCTTTGCGGCCCAGTGCGAAGGAACCGTGATCGTGGATGCCGGGGCTCGCAGCGCACTCGAGAGCCAGCCGCGCTCACTGCTGCCCGCGGGAGTGGTGGGCGTCGAGGGGCATTTCGAGGCGGGAGCGACCGTCGAGCTACGCGATGCCGACGGAGTGGTGTTCGCTCGGGGCATGGTGCAGTGGAGCCATCTCGACCTCGAGCGGTTTGCGGGTCGTCGCAGCGCTGACCTACCCGAAGGTGTGGCGGCCGAGGTCGTTCATCGCGACGATCTCGTGCTTCTTCCCTGACGCCGTGTGCGCCTCAGGCCCCATCGGGTGAGCATCGGGTGCGGGTGGCGCACCCCGAGAGGGTCTAGGACTCGTCGAGGCGTCGATCGAGGTGCAGCACGGCGTGCCCGTCGTCCTCGGTGACTTCGAAGCACCCGATCGGACCAGGAGCCGGGGGACCGGAATGGGCTCCGGTTCGCACATCGAATTGGGCTCCGTGCAATGGGCAGGTCAACAACCCCCGTCGCAGCCGGCCCTCAGACAACTTGGCATCGCGATGTGAACAGTTGTCGACCACCGCATGCAGGCGACCGTCGAGTCGACACACCACCACGCCGTGAGACCCGATCTCGGGGTACACCTTGATCTGGCCGTTGGCGAGTCCGCTCAGATTTCCGAGGTCAACGGTGGTATCGCTCACTCCTTCAGCCTACGAGGGTCGCCTTCGGGTGCGCGAGTCCGCCTGGGAATGTCGGCTCGCGCGATGGCTAGCGTGACCGCCATGACCGATGTCGAGATCCGCGATCTGTGCCGTGAAGCCCTGTACCGCTACTGCCGCGGTGTCGACCGACTCGACCCCGCGTCGATCGCTTCGGCGTTCCATCCCGGAGCGGAGCTCCTGGGCTACGGATCACAGCAGGCGATCACCATCGAAGCGTTCGTCGATCATGTCGTGACCGCGTTGGGGCAACGGTTCGTGGCTACCCAGCATTCGGTCAGCAATGTCGCGGTGGACGTCCGAGATGGTCACGCCGTGATGGAGGCGTATGTCCATGCGATCCATGTCGAAGAACGCGAGGGTCACAGGCGCCTTCACACCTTCCATGGCCGGTACATCGACCGGGTCGAACCCCGCGACGGTCACTGGCGTATCGTGCAGCGCCATCTTCGCCAGGACGTGACCATGGTCGAGGACATGGGCCCGCGGATGTCGGGCGACTATCCGCGTTCGGGACGGGCCGGAACCCCGGATCCGATCTGGGACTGAGAGTCCCACACCCCAACGACCGCCCTGAGCGTCCGCCAGTCGGGTGCGGTCATGTGATCACCAACCGGGATCGAAGCCCCCTGCGATGAGGTGATCGCGAACCCGTCGTTGGAGATGGCGGGCCCGAATCTCTTGGTAGTTGCCCAAGGTCTGGCCGCGCTTGGCGCTGGAGCGGAACCCGCGGGTCTGAGCAGCCATGTTGGCGGTGTCCTCGTCATAGACCTTGCCGAGACCTCCAAGACCCGCCGCGAGGGTGTAGGAGTCGTCGACGTCGAGTTCGATCAGATCCGGGGGCGGCGGAGCCTCGCCGGTCGCCGGGCGGGGCCGCAGCATCAACAGATCGAAATAGGAATGATCGTTCGAGGTCGGATCGGGACGGAAGCGGTACACCATGCCCAAGCTGAGACCGGGGAAGAAGAACGAGTTCGGGAACACGAAGTATTCGATCGAATCCAACGTGATCGACTCGCTGAGATGGGAGAAGTCCCGCCCATACTTCTTGCCCATTTCGGACTGGACGTACTTCGCGTAGAAATCCCGAGCCCGCATTCCCTCGGGGAGTTCCAAAGGCTCCATACCGCGACGTAGGTTCCGCGTCAGATGAGCGAGGATCTCCGCTTCGCTGCGGGGCACCGGACGTTGCGGGCTGTCCATCCCCGTGGTGTGGACGAACCGGGAGATGTTGGGCTCGAAGACGTCGTATTGGGTCGTGACTTCGTCCCCGAGTTGGCCAGTCGAATGGGTTTCACGCACATGGTAAGCCTCGAGGAACGCCTCTTGGGCGGCCTTCCAGTTGCAGGGGAGGCGCTTGCGAGCATGGGTTTCGATGTAGCGGTCTTCGAGACCGAATTCGGCGAAATGGGCGGGAAGCACACCGAGGTAGTCCTCGAGTGGTTGGGCCTGAGGGTCGAAGTTGACCCAGACGAAACCGGCGAAGGTCGCCACCGACATCTCCGGGAGACGGTGGGTCTCGTCGCCGACGTGGGGGAAATCCCAGCGATCGGGAAGATCCACGAGTTCGCCATCGAGGGACCAGGTCCAACCGTGAAAGGGACACCGCAACTGAGCCGCGAATCCGCAGGTTCCCGGGCTTCGCAGTTGCGTACCCCGGTGCATGCAGGCGTTGTAGTACGCCTTGATCTCGCCGGAGGTCGTATGCACGATCAAGGCCGAGTGCGGACCGACGTCGTAGACGAAGAAGTCGCCCGGTTCGGGAATGTGATCTTGATGACAGGCCCATTGCCAGGTGCGGGACCACATATGGTCGTACTCCGACTGGGCGTAGTCCTCGCTGGTGTACACGTGATACGAGAGGTCCTCGTCGCCATAGAACACCGGCGACGACTCGAGCAGAGGCCACGGTGGAGGTGTCGGATCAGCGAGGAGTTGATCGCGCAGAGTCGGTCCTGGAGCCCGAGCCTCCCCAGGTGCGGGGGCAGAGGTGACGTCTCGAAGATCAGCCATGTCCAAACCCTAAACCTTCCGCCACCCCCATCGGGGGGCGTAATGCACGAGACTGCGATCATGGCTGTGACCACGACTCGTCGATCTGCCCGCGATCTCGGTCCCGAGGACCTCGTGTGGGATCACTTCAGTCGCCCTCGCGTCGATGACGTCGTCGCTCGGGTCCATGCCGCGGCCAAGGCCGGTTACAGCGCGATCGGGGTGTTCCTGGGCACCTGGGCGTCCTTGCGGGAGAACCCGGCCGCTCTCGATGAGGTGGACGCTGCTCTCGAGTCCACGGGATTGGTCGTCGCGAACATCGAGACCTTGCGGGGCTGGGTCCATGGGGGAGATGACGAGGCGTTCACACGTCAAGAGGCCCTCGCCTACGACATGGCCGAGCATTGGGGATGTCGATACGTCCAGGTGATCGGAGACGCCGAGGGGTCACTCGAGGGTGCTGCGGCCGGTTTCGGCGCTTTGTGTGATCGGGCCGCTGACCGGGGCCTGTTGGTCGGGCTCGAGTGGGTGCCTTCGATGACCAACATCGAAGACGCTCCCACGGCGCTCGCCATCGTCTCTGAAGCCGATCGGCCCAACGGAGGGTTGTGCGTCGACTCCTGGCATTTCACTCGTTCGACCAATGATCTCGATCATCTTCGGGCCATTCCCGGGGAGCTCGTCGTGTCCACCCAGTTCAACGACGGCACGATCCAAGCCGCCGATCCCGACTACTACACCGACTGTTTGGCCAATCGGGTGTGTCCGGGTGAGGGCGAATTCGCGCTCGTCGAGATGATCCGGATCCTCGATGCTGCGGGCTCTCGGGCCCCCATCGGCATCGAGATCTGTTCCTCGGAACTGTGGGCAGGACCCGTGGATGAAGCCGCTCGACGGGGGGCGGATGCCATGCGGCGCGTGTTGGCTACCGCTCGGTCCTGACTGCGAGGCGGCGGACTCGCGCCGCCAGGCTGCGGATCTCGGGCACCCCGAGTATCCCGGCGAGTCCGATGAAGGTGACCACTCCGGTGGCACCTCCCACGCCACAGCGAACCCAGGCGCCCACGCCCTCGTCGGCACCGACGCGCCGAGAGATCAACCAGGTGATCTGCGCCATGACGACTGCGGCGAGCACGATGGGGACCAGACCAACGACGAGGGGCCGCAACTCGAACTGCCCGACCTTGCGTGCCAGGATCCGCAAGGCCCAGACCGCACTGACGAGATAGGCCAGACCGAACGCCAAACCGAGACCGGCGACGTCCCACCACCTCACGAACACGACCGCGAGCGCGATGTTGATCAGGTTCTCTGCGGTGTTGACCACGAAGGGTGTCCGCGTGTCGTTGTGGGCGTAGAAGCCGCGCAGCGTGAACAAGTAGATCGAAAATCCCGCCAATCCGATGCTGAAGCCCGCCAAGGCCCGGGCCGTGGTGTCTGCGGCGTCGGCATCGAACTGGCCGTGTTGGAGCAGAGCACCCACGAGTGGGCGGGCCAAGACCAACAATCCCAACGATGCCGGGATGGTCGCGAGCGCGATGAGATGGACTCCTCGTCTCGTCGTGGTGACGAAACCCCTTCGGTCCCGGCTCGCGACTCGGCGGGCGAGTTCGGGCGCGAACGTCGTGGCGATCGACATCGCCAGCAGGCCATGAGGAAGCTGGAAAAAGATGAAGGCCTTCGTATAGGCATCCTGGCCACCGCTGCCGGGTTCAGCCAGGTTCTTCACCACGATCAGTGCGATCTGATTGGCGATGACGAAACCGAAGGTCCACCCTGACAATGACACCAGGGTTCGAACCGCCGGATGTCTCCAGTCGGGTCGGAATCGCAACCGGACACCGGCCTTGCCCAGAGCCGGAATCAAGGCCAGGGCCATCGTGGCGATTCCTGCGGTGGCCCCGAGTCCCAGCACCCAGGTGAGGGGATCGCCGGGACCGGCGTCCACCAGCGAGGGACTCTCGGAGTCGATCACCCCGGGAACCATCGCCAGGCTCGCGATGATCACCAGATTCGCGAGTACCGGCGACCATGCGGCCGCGAAGAAGCGGCGTCGAGCGTGCAAGAGGGCGGTGGCCAGAGTCGTCAGTCCGTAGAAAAAGATCTGAACGAGAAAGATTCGTGCCAGTGCCGTACCGGTGCGCCGAAGCGCCTCGACGTCCACCCCGTCAGCAGGGGTGAGTGAGAACATCCGGAAGATCCACGGAGCGGCGAGAACGGCGACGAGGGTGGTCGCGAACAACACGACCACCGCGACCGAGACGACCGCCTCGGTCGCGTCGGGGTCCTCGCGTTCGACGTGGCGGGTGAACAACGGGACGAGACTCGCCGAGAGGACTCCGCCGAGCAGAAGTTCATAGATCGAGTTCGGTGAGTTGTTGGCACCGTCGTAGGCGTCGGCCAGAGCGGTCTGACCGATGACGATCCCGAAGACGACGACTCGCGCGAGACCGGTGAGACGCGACATCGCGGTTCCGCTCGCAACGATGACGTTCGAGCGCCACAGACCCGCGGGGTTCGGTGGCGTTCCAGCCGTCGTCATCGCAGGGACGGTAGCGAATCGGGCTGCTCCGCTGATTGATGCCGGTCGCGACGTCCCTTGTAGGGTGCCGACCATGGTGCAGCGTTTCGACAGCGTCCAGCAGGTCCGTGATGGACTGCGCGACGTCAACTATCTCGCCGATGAGGGCATTGCGGGGGTTGCGTATCTCGCCGACCGACTCGGAAAACCCGTCCTCGTGGAGGGGCCCGCAGGAACGGGCAAGACCCAGTTGGCCAAGAGCATCGCGGAGCTCACCGGATCCCGCCTGATCCGCCTTCAGTGTTACGAGGGTCTCGACGAGTCCAAAGCGCTGTACGAGTGGAACTACAAGAAGCAGTTGCTGCGTATCCAGGCTGACAAGAACTCCGACGGGTGGAGTGATCTCCACGACGACATCTTCTCTGAAGAGTTCTTGTTGACCCGGCCCTTGCTCGAAGCGATCCGCTCACCCGAACCGGTGGTTCTTCTGATCGACGAAGTCGACCGCGTCGAGGTGGAAACCGAAGCGTTGCTGCTCGAGGTGTTGTCCGAGTATCAGGTGTCGATTCCCGAACTGGGAACCATCACGGCGAACCAGATCCCGCTGGTGTTTCTGACATCGAACAACACCCGAGAGCTGTCCGAGGCCCTCAAGCGTCGCTGCTTGTATCTGCACGTGGACTACCCCGATCTCGAGCGCGAAAAAGAGATCGTTCTCGCCAAGGTTCCCGATGTGTCGGAAAACCTCGCGGATCAGATCGCTCGGATCGTGCGCAGCATCCGTCAGTTGGACCTGAAGAAGGCGCCGAGTGTGTCGGAGACCTTGGATTGGGCTCGCACGCTGGTGTTGCTCGGTATCGATCACATCGAAGCCCAACAGGCCAAAGAAACTTTGCACATCCTGCTCAAGTACCAGACCGATATCGCCAAGGCCGCCAAGGAACTCGCGAGCGACGCCTGAGGGCGTCGGGTCACGAAGGGAACCAGTCGTGCTCGACTTGATGTCCGGGTTCGTTCAAGAGTTACGCGCCGCGGGCTTGCCGGTGAGCCTGACCGAGAACCTGGACGCCATGGAGGCGGTTCGCCACATCCCTCTCGAGGACCGAGAGGCGTTCAAGTACGCACTCGGTGCCACTCTGGTGAAGTCCAACGCCCATTGGCGCGCCTTCGAGACGGTGTTCGAGGTGTACTTCAGTCTGCGCGGTCCCGAATACGCGTTGACGAAGGACGGTGACGCCGACGTCGACGAGATGTGGCGTGAGATGCAGGACGAGTTGCGCCAAGGCGAGGGCCGAGGTGGCGCCGGGGGAAGCCTCGACGCGCTGACACCTGAGGAACTCGCTCAACTTCTGATGCGGGCACTGATGGCGGGAGATCAAGCGTTGATGCGGGCGCTCGCGCGTCAAGCGGTGCAGCGTTTCGCCGGGATGGAGCCGGGTCGACCCGTCGGAGGGACGTATTACCTGTACCGAACTCTGCGCAACCTCGAACTCGACTCGATGACCGACAAGTTGCTCGAGGCTTCACGTCAACAGGTTGGAGGCGAACTGACCGAGCTCGAGGAACGCCTCGAACGCGATGAGTACGACCACCGGATCGAAGCGTTCAAAGCCGAGATCGAAGCCGAGATCCGTCGTCGCCTGGTTGCGGACCGCGGCGCCGAGGCGATGGCCAAGACGCTTCGCAAACCCCTTCCCGAAGACGTCGAGTTCATGCATGCCAGCCGTGACGAGATGGTCAACCTGCGTAAGGCACTCGTCCCGCTCACCAGAAAGTTGGCGGCTCGGCTCGCCCGTAAGCGTCGTCACGGCCGCAAAGGGCCTTTGGATTTTCGCAATACGGTGCGGCATTCCTTGAGCTACGGCGGAGTGCCTGCAGACCCCAAGTTCAAATATCCGCGTCCGTCGAAACCCGAACTGATGGTGATCGCTGATATTTCGGGAAGCGTGGCGGCTTTTGCTCGCTTCACGCTGATGCTCGTCTACGCGATTCAGAACCAGTTCTCCAAGGTGCGCAGTTTCGTGTTCATCGATGGCCTCGACGAGGTCACGGACTATTTCAAAGCGACCGAGGACATCCAAGAGGCCATTCATCGGGTGAACACCGAGGCCGATGTCATCTGGGTGGACGGCCACAGCGATTACGGCCACGCGCTCGAGGTGTTCTGGGAACGCTACGGACGTGATGTGGGGACCAAGACAACGGTTCTGTTGCTCGGGGACGCTCGCAACAACTACCACGCCTCTCAGTCCTGGGTGGTCAAAGAGATTCGCAAACGGGCTCGACACGTGTACTGGCTCAACCCCGAACCTCGGAGTTACTGGAACACCGGAGACTCGATCGTGGGGGAGTACGCCACCCATACCGATGGGCTGTACGAATGCCGGAACCTGCGCCAGTTGGAGGCCTTTGTGGAGAAGTTGACGTGACGCGGTTGATCCTGGTTCGCCATGGTGAGTCCGAGGTGACGGTTCGTCGGATCGTGGGTGGACCGCGCAGTTGTGTCGGTTTGTCCGAACTGGGCCGGGCTCAGGCGCAGGCCCTGTGTGACCGTCTCGTCGCGAGCGGAGAAATCGCTGCTGACGTGTTGATGTCGAGTGCCTATCCCCGAGCCCTCGAGACCGCTCAGATCATCGCCCCGGCGTTGGGAGGCCTCGAGGTGGCGATCGATGCGGGGCTTGGCGAACACGATCCCGGACCGGACTGTGACGGTTTGACCTTCGAAGAGTTCGTCGAACGGCATGGTCGGCCCGATTGGGAATCCGACCCGCATGCCGTCACGTTTCCGGGTGGCGAAACGGTGGCCGAATTCCATCATCGCGTCGGATTGGCGACCTCTCGGTTGCTGCGCGAGTACAGCGATGCCACGATCGTGGTCGCCTGCCACGGTGGCGTGGTGGACGCCGTGCTGCGCCAAGCCCTCAAGACGGCGCCGACCGGCATCTTCGAAGTGCACACGCTGAACACGTCGCTGACCGAGTTGGTCCATGTGCGTCCCGGTCGTTGGCGTCTGGTCCGCTACAACGACATCGCTCATCTTGCGGGTCTGCCCCCTGAGACTCCCCGTCGAGACGTCGCGACTGCTGCTGCCGACTGACAGTCGATCACCGACGAGGCGCTGGCTAGGTCAGCGTTCGACGACGACTTCGTCGAGGTCGAGACGGGGGAGCCGTTGCATCCAGGCGTTCGGGGCCGGATGTCCGATGTTGACCACCATGATCGACCGCCATGTCGTATCGCTCAGCAGTGCTGCGTCGAGTCCGGGGGCGTCGTAGCCCAACATGGGTCCGGCGGCGAGGCCCAGAGCCCGAATTCCCACGATCACATATCCGGCTTGCAGCCAGGCCTGTGAGATCGCGGTCCGGAGTCGGTGGTCGTCGTCGGCGAACAGCGCCTCGGCTCCGGGAACATGGGGAAAGGTCCGAGAGAGTCGGGTGTGGAAGTCGACGTCAGCCGCGAGCACGGCGATGAGGGGTGCAGACTCGGCCTTGGGTTTGTTGCCGTCGGCCAGATGAGAGATCACCGTGGCTCGAGCGGCGTCGCTTCGAGCGAGCATCATCCGAAGCGGCTGGGTGTTCATCGTGGTCGGACCCCATTTGACCAGGTCGTAGAGCGCCTCGATCTGGGTGCTCGTGACGGGCTCGGGGGTAAAAGCGCTCGCGGTGCGGGCATCTCGAAACAACAGATCCTGGGCGGCGGTATCGAGAACGATCGGCGATGGGAGCATGGGGGTCCTCCTCTGGCAGGCGGCGACGCACCCTAGCGGTGTGTGCTGGTGACCCCACGGCCACAGCGTTCGCAAGTGCTGAGAGATGGGTGTTCGGCTCCGGGGGCATCGTTGCCACACCAGCGAGACGGCATCGGGGGATCACTAGCATCGCCGACATGGCGACACCTCCTGTGACCACCCCTGCATCATTGACGGGCCGAACTCTGGAACGGGTTCTCGACGGGCGAATCGCCGTCGTGATCGGCGGCCACAGTGGTTTCGGTTTGTCGATCTCCCAACGTTTCACCGCGGCTGGGGCGACCGTGGTCGTGGCGGGGCGCCGCGGTGACGTTCTCGCCGAGGTCGCAGCCGTTCTCGGCGGAGATCACGAGGTGTGCGACATCACCGACGACGCTCAGGTCCGCCAACTCGTCGATGCGGTGGTGGCCAGACATGGTCGTGTCGATATCGCCGTCAACTGCGCCGGCTTCGAACAGTCGACACCCTTGGCCGAGTTGACTCCGGAACGGCTCGAGCCGATGCAGGCGGTGCAGTTCACCGGGGCGTTGTACGCCATGCGGCATTTCGGCAATGCCCTGGCCGCCTCGGGTGGAGGCGTGTTTCTCAATCTGTCGTCTCAGACGGCTCACACTCCGGCGCTCGGCCTCACGGCCTATGCCAGTGCCAAGGCGGGTATCGAATATGCGACCAAGATCGCGGCTGTCGAATACGGCGATCGCCATGTTCGCTTCAATGCGATCGCTGCGGGTCTGATCGAAACCCCGATGACGGCGCATATCTTCAGTTACGAACCCGCGATCCAAGCGGTACGGGAACTCACCCCCGTGGGACGTATGGGTCATCCCGACGACATCGCAGCCGCCGCGCTCTATCTCTGCAGCGATGATGCGGCCTTCGTGACCGGGCAGACCTTGAGTGTGGACGGGGGAGCGTCCCTGCTCGCTCTTCCCACCCCTCAGATCCGCGCCGATGTTCTGCGGCGGTGGACTGAAGCCCAGGAGGCTGCCGGCGAGTGATGCGTCGACGCACTCTCGTCGTGGGCGCAGGAAGCGCCGGGTGTGTGGTCGCGGCGCGTCTGAGCGAGGATCCCACCCATGACGTGGTGGTGATCGAAACCGGTCCCGATCATATGAGTTCGGGGTCTGTCGAGGAGCCCGCGGCGATCACCGGAGCGTCGTTTTTCGAAGCCTGTGCGGAACCGGGACGCCTTCATGAGGATCTCTGGTCGATCCCGGTCGTAGGAGCGGACACCCGACCCTATGGCCGGGGTCGCGGAGTCGGCGGATCGTCTTCGGTGAACGCGATGGTCGCGTTGACGGGTCATGGCGAGGACTACGACGCCTGGGAGCGGGACTACGGCTGCGAGGGATGGGGCGCCGATGTGATGATGCCGGTTCTCGACGGGTTGCTGGCTCGGTGTCACCGTCCCGCCCCGGGTGAACTCGGAGGTCTCGACCGGGCGCTGCTCATCGCCGGTGCAACTCTGGGGGCCGAGCCGGTCACCTTGACCCGCGACGCCAACGGTCGGCGGATGTCGGCTGCGGCGATGATGCTGGATCCGGTCCGGGACCGACCGAATCTCACCGTGCGCCCCGAGGCCACGGTCGATCGGGTCCTCTTTCGGGGCGAGACCGCGGTCGGTGTGCGCCTCGTCGATGGCGAAGAGATCGAGGCCTCTGAAATCGTGCTGTGCGCCGGGGCTGTGCATTCCCCGGCGATTCTGAAACGGTCCGGGGTCGATCTCGAAGGTATTGGCGAGAACCTTCGAGATCACGCCTCGTGTGGGGTGACTCTGGCCTGGCGCGACCCTGTCGACCCGTCCTCACTCGCAGTCGGTGCCATCGCCCGGTTCTCCTCGGGCTTTGCCGCTGAGGATCTCCAGTTGTTGCCCTTGAACCATCTCGGTCGTCACGCTTGCGGTTTTGGATCCCTGGCCGCGGCGTTGATGGTCACCCGATCCCGAGGTCGTCTCGTGATCGACCCCGAGGATGCCGGGGTGCACCCGGTACTCGAACTACGACTTCTCGACGATGAACGCGACCGTCTCGCGATGCTCGAAGGGGTGCGTCGGCTTCGTGAGGTGCTCGAGCATCCGGCGCTCACCACGCTCGTGACCGGGATGTATCTCGACGATGTCGGGACTCCGCTCGACAGCCTCGGTGACGACCCTGACGCGATCGACACCTGGGTCCGTTCTCGTACGGGTGATTACGTCCATGCGTCGGGAACGTGTCGTATGGGTCCCGTCGAAGATCCAACAGCGGTGGTGGACACGCGATGTCGGGTTCATGGGACCCGAGGTGTGCGGGTGGTCGACGCGTCCGTCATGCCGACAGTGCCGCGTGCCAACACGCATCTTCCTGTCACCGCTCTCGCCGAGGTGGCGATGCGACGCTGGCGCGACTGATCTCGACGGCGCTCGAGAGTCAGCAACGTGCGACAGGCATCGCCGTGTCAGGTCACGGCAGCGAGAAGTTCATCACGAGACGCGTGAAGGTCGTCGATGAGATCCCACAGATCGGGAACCAGGTTCCGGCATGCCACCAGGCCGAAATCGAGGCGTCCGCAGTAGCTCTGAACGGTCATGTTGAGTCCCTGGCCGTCGGCCACGGCCGAGACGGGATAGAAGTGCTCGAGTCGGGCGCCAGCGGAATACAGCGGCTCGGAGGGACCGGGAACGTTGGAGATGATCAGGTTGAACGGCGGTTGGAGCCGGTCCGCAATGCGAAGTCGGGAGTACATCCGCATCGCACGCGCCGCGATCGCCGGGGGAGCGAATTGGGTGAAGTCCATGAGTGATTCCGCCGGTATGGCGTCGAAATCGGCCTTGGCTCGAGTCATCGAGGCCCGGACACGGTCGAGTCGAGCCATGGGATCGGCGAGATCCGTGGCGAGATCGGCCAGAAGCGCCGAAACCCGGTTGCGGTACGTGTCGCCGTCACCTTTGGAGCGCACGCTCACAGGAACCATGGCGATGAGTGGTTCGGCTGGGAGGGCGTCGTGTCTCAGCAGGTAGCGCCGTAATGCTCCCGAGCACAACGCCATCACCACATCGTTGAACGTGCATCCGACCTGTCGACGAATGTCGCGGGCGTCCTCGAGGGGGATCGATGTATGGGCGAAGCGACGATGACCCGAGATGGGGCGGTTCCACGGAGTCCGCGGCGCCGTCACGGGCGGAAGGGCTGGGGGGCGATCGGTGACGGTGCCGTAGTCGGCGCGCAGGCGACGCCGGAGTTCGCGACCGAGCGGTCCGGGCATGGGTTGAGCCAGGAGGTCGGCCATGGCGCGAACGCTGCCGGAATGAGTGTTCGCTGCGATCTCGCGCAGCGTGCGAACTGACAGCCGCACCAACTTCTCGGGCCGCTTCAGGTATTCACGCATCGTCAGCGACAGCAGTTCACCATCGGTGGGCACCGGATCGGGTTGCACCCCGGCCACCGTGCCGCTGGGGCGATGGTGCGGGTCGGTGTCGAGGAGCGCAGCGAGCAGCATGGCGCCTGATGCACCATCGATCGTCGCGTGATGGATCTTGGTCAACTGCGCGATCGTGGCGCCCCCATCGACTCCTTCGAGGATGTAGAGCTCCCACAGCGGGCGACTGCGATCGAGGGGCCGGGCGATCAAGCGGCTCACGACATCGGCGAGCTGGCGCGGTGTACCCGGGGGTGGGACCGCAGCATGGCGAATGTGGAAGTCGACATCGAAGGTGGGATCCACGATCCAATACGGAAGATCGAGGCCGAAGGGAACCTCGACGAGGCGGCGTCGAAAGGGTTCGAGTTGATCGAGGCGCTCGAGGACGAGATCCCGGGTTGCATCCACACCGGCGCCGCCCGCAGTCGAGGTCGCATCGAAGAGGTTCAGTGAGCAGACATGGCCGTAGGTCGTGGGACCCTCCATGTTCAAGAAGCTGACGTCGACGCCGCTCAGCTGCCGCATCGGCGCAGCGTATGGTGTATTTCTGCGAAGTGCAGTACCGGAGCCTGGATCCCGCGAAACTTCGATGCATGGAGGGTGCTCGGGTGAACGGGGCGGGCGTGGAGCTCGAATGTGGGGGCGATCGGGCAGACTGATCACGTGCGGACGCCATGGACGGGACCCCGTGGGCTCGAGGACCTCGGCCACGGATGTCATGCGTATCTCCAACCCGATGGTGGTTGGGGATGGAGTAACGCCGGGTTGATCGTGGGCGATGGCGTCTCGATGCTCGTGGACACGCTGTTCGATCTTCGCCTGACCCATCACATGCTCGACGACATGGCGCCTTTCGTGAAGGCATCCCCGATCGCCACGGTGGTCAACACCCATGCCAACGGCGATCACTGTTACGGCAATCAGGCGCTGTCGGGAGTCGAGATCGTCGCCACGACGGCGGCAGCGGCCGAGATGGAAGAGGTCCCGCCCGAGTTGCTCGCCGCCTTGTGTGCTGATCCGGGTGACATCGGAGAGTTGTTTCGTGGGTTCTTCGGTGAGTTCGATTTCACCGGTCTCGAACTGACCCCTCCCACCAGAACCTTCGAGGGTCGTCTCGAACTCGACATCGGTGGTCGAAGTGTCGAACTCGTGGAGGTCGGCCCGGCTCATACCCGCGGTGACGCCCTCGTCGTGGTCCCCGATGCGCGCACGGTGTTCACCGGAGACATCCTCTTCGTCGGCGGAACTCCCATCGTGTGGGCGGGGCCGTTGTCACGTTGGATCGCGGCCTGTGATCTGATTCTCGACCTCGATGTCGATGTGGTCGTACCCGGTCACGGACCCGTGACCGATCGCAGCGGTGTCGTGGCCGTGCGCGACTATCTCGCTTTCGTCGAGAGTGAAGCCACCGCCCGGTTCCACGCCGGATTCGACGCTTTCGATGCGGCGCGTGACATCGCGCTCGGGGAATTCGGTGACCTGGGTGAATTCGGCCGGATCAGCGTCAACGTGGAGGCGGTGTTTCGGTCTCTCGATCCTCATCACCGCAGTCCGGACGTGGTCGAACAGTTCCGTCGTATGGCCGCGATCGAACAGGGCCGTTGAAGATGGTGGGACTCGGAGCCCATCAGGGTGTGGTCTACGACGTCGCAGTCGTCGGGGCGGGGCCCGCTGGTCGCGGCCTCGCTGCAGCGATCAAGGATCGAGGTCGTGACGTGATCCTCGTCGATCCGGCGCCCCATGATCCGTGGCCGGCCACCTACGGCATGTGGCTCGATGAGGTTCCCTCGTGGGTCGGTGAACGGGTGGGAATCGAGTCTGTTGCACTGATGTCGCGGATCTGGGATCAGGTGACGGTGTGGGGTCGGCGACGTCACGATCTGAAGCGTCCCTACGCCCGGGTCGACAACTCCGCACTCCACAGTGCGCTGGCGGACGTTCCAGCTCTGGCCGCTCGGGTTCATGGCCTCACGAGTCTGGGAACCACAGTGCTTGTGGACACCAGCCGTGGTGATCTCGAGGCCCGTCTCGTGGTCGACGCGACCGGTGTCGCAGGGCTGTCGGCCAAACCCCGCCAGCCGCGTGTCCAGGCGGCCTACGGCGTGGATGTGGCCTCGGGTGCAGTGTCTGGTGACTGGGACGCAGGTGCGTGTGTGTTGATGGACTGGCGACCCGGGCACCAATCGAGTGGGGATGCGACGTTTTTGTACGTCCTGGATGATTCGGAGACGGTTCTGGTCGAGGAGACCTCACTGGCTCGGGCTCCGGCACTCCCTGTGGATGAACTTCGCGAGCGGCTCACGAACCGACTCGGGTTCGATCCGAGTTCGGGCGCGACGCGGATCGAACACGTGGCGATCGTGATGGATCTCGATCTTCCTCGTCCCGGTCTCACCCTGCCGTATGGTGCGGCAGCCTCGTTCGTGCATCCCGCAACCGGGTATTCCGTCACGGCATCGCTGTGTCGAGCCCCTGGTGTCGCCGCCGCCATCGATCGGGCCATGGACGCGTTGGTGACGTCTGAGTCGAGTTCCCCGTCGCGATTCCTGTCGAGATCCCGATCGAACTCCTCGCCAGCCCATGACCTCACGGCTTCGCTGTGGCCGGCGGTCTGGTCGCGTTCAGCCCGACGGGTTCGGGCCCTCCACCGGATCGGCCTCGAGGCGTTGGATCGTTTCGATTCACATGACATCGCCGAATTCTTCGACGCGTTCTTCGATCTCGATACGAACGACTGGGCGGCCTATCTGTCGATCGATTCCTCGCCCCGGGAGGTTTCGTCCGCGATGCGAAAGGTCTTCAGTCGGGTTCCGGCGCGGTTGAAACGAACTCTGGTGACGGCGGGACCGCAGGCGCTGTGGCGCGGCGTCGGGCCGTTCGAATCGAACGGGACATGGCGAAACCCCATCCGATCATGGCGCACAGGGTGAACAGCAGCCACTGGATCGCATACGAGAGGTGGGGGCCTTCGGACAACTCGGGCCGTGGTACAGGGACCAGAGTCGGGGGCTGACCGGGATCGCTTCGTTCCAGACTCACCGACCACGGGACCAATGCGTCGGCGAACTCGGGCGGCAATTGTCGGGCCAGTCGATCGAGATCGAGACGCTGCAGTTCGCTCAGTCGGCCCTCCTCGGGGTCGCGGGCCTGAGCAAAACCTCGGGTTTCACTGGTTCGCAGCAGACCAGCGATGGTCACATCCCCGGTATCGAGTTCGGGAACGGGTGCCGAGAGCGCGAGGAAACCGCGGGTGACGGCCACGACGCGACCGTCATCGGTCAGAACCGGAGTGACGATGTTTCGACCGGCCACGCCACCTTGGGAACGGTTGACGATGAAGACCTGATTCTCGGGGAGCCAGCGACCTCGCAGGATCACTGGAGCCCATTCGAGATCGCCGTCACGGGTGAGCACCTCGGCGAGAGGAGCGGGTGGATCCGCGGTTCGGTCCTCGACGATCGCGTTGAAGTCCTGGCGAGCATCGAGGCGTTCGAGTTGCCACCGCGCAGCGGACAGCATCGCGACGCAGCCTCCGATCACGAGGAGGTGGAACACGATCCAACGAGGAGTCATCACGAAGCGACGCCACACACCTGTCACGGTATCGGCGTCTCACGGGGACGGCGCTGGTGTGCCAAGGTGGAGGTGTGGACGTGGACAAGACCGATTTCGCCCTGCCCCACGACGACAAGATCGCGTGGATGATCGAAACCCACGGCTTCGCGATCGAAGCGGTTCCTGCTCGCGGGGATCTGGTTCCGCCGGTTCCCGGGTACACCTACACCGTCGGACTGACCGCCGGAACCGGCTTTCCCGAGGTCACAGTCATGGGTTTGACTCCGGCTGCGGCTCGGGGCCTGATCGATCTCGTGGCCGATCTGGTGCGCAACGGCGTGGATCTCCCCTTGGGTGTGCCCTTGGTGGGGATTCTCGACAACGATCTTCGCTGCATCCTGGCGCCGGTGGAGATGAGCGAATGGTCGCCGATGTTCGCGACGGGCTGTGCATTCCATGGCGGTGACGACTTCGCGATGGTGCAGTTGTTGTGGCCGGATCGTCATGGGCTGTTGCCTCATGAGATGGGCTTCGATGAGCGGCTTCGATACGCCCAACCGGTGATCGGTGCCATCGAGTGACATCGTTGCTGCCCCGGTGACATCACCGGGCGAGGATCTCGTTCGGATCGGCGCAACCGCCGCTGTCGGCCCGGTCGAGTCGCTGCTGCGAGCCGCTGTGGAGCGGCGCCCGAGTGGAACGCTGCTGCCCGCCAAGGTCACCGCTGAGATCCTCGACCACTACGGCATACCTCATGCTCACAGCATCGGAGTTCGATCCCGTGATCACGCCGTAGAGATGGCTGAGGAACTCCGCTGGCCCGTGATGATGAGTTCGACTCGGTGGAGTCCTGACCGAGGTGACGTTTCGCGATCCCATCGGGGGCCCCTGTCGTCTCCCGAGGAGGTGATCTCGGCCTGGGACGATCTCGTGAGGATTCACGGCCCTCGGGGAGTGGTCGAGGCCGTCATGGCGCGAGCGCTACCCGTGAGCGTGGGGGCCGTGGAGTTCTCGGGCTCCTGGCGCCGGGAGCCCGACGGTTCCCTTGGCGCCAACGTGGACACAGTCGTCGAGGTCTCGACCCCTGGGGCGGACTCGCCGATCACTGCGGCGATGATCGGGCTCATGAGGGCCCATCCGATGATCGATGTGATCGAGGTGCATCGTGGTCTGGTCGATTCGGGAGCGTGGTGGATACTCGAGACGTCGATCCACGCCGTACCCCTCAAGCCCCAGGGCATGGCCGCCGACTCCTGAGTCGATCTCGCTACGGTGGGGGTATGGCCGGACCGGTACTCGTCTACGACGGAGATTGTGGGTTCTGCACCGCGACGGTTCGGTGGTGGGAGCGGCGTTCGCGAACGGCTCCCACCGTTGTCGCATGGCAGATGGCCGATCTCGAACGGCTCGGGCTCGACGCCGAGCGTTGTCAGGAGTCCGTGCAGTGGGTGGGCGCTGACGGCGACGTGAGCGAAGGTGCTGATGCGGTCGCGGCCGCCCTGGTCGCCGGAGGAGGGTTCTGGGTTCCGATCGGCCGGATCATGGCGTGGCCCGGGATCATCCATCTCGCTCGGTTCGTCTATCGGCTCGTGGCTCGGAATCGCCACCGTCTGCCCGGAGCGACGGGTTCGTGCGCCCTGGGCGGACGAACCTGAGCGATCGGATCAGTGCACCCAGGTCAGCGCACCGCGGCCAGGCGTGGTGTGCGATCCTCGAGAGCCCAGGGAGCGCCCGAGTCGGCGAGGCGTTCGAGGAACGGAACCGAGTCGAAGGCCTCAGGGCCGAGCACGCCGACGCCGCTCCAGGTGCCGTCCTCGATCAACTCGAGAGCGATCGCCGGGTGAAGAGCGGTTTGCCACACCACGGCCTGATGGCCGTGCACTCGCATGCACCACTCGTTGTCCACGATGTGATGCAGGTAGATCTCGCGGTTCCTGCCGTCGCGGGCCCGACCCTTGACCCAGGTGCCAGCGCAGGTTCGTCCCGTCATCTGATCACCGAGTTTCGCCGGATCGGGAAGCACCGCGGCGACGACGTCACGCGGGGATACCCGCGAGCCTCGTACGTCCACGGCATCGGTGCGATCGAGGCCGAGGCGATGCAGGGTTCGTAAGACGTCGACGAAGTCGTCGCCGAGTCCGTATTTGAAGGTGACGCGCTCGACATCGAGCCATCGAGGCATCAAGACGACTTCTTCATGCTCGACGTTGAAACACGTCAAGGGGCCGATCCCGTCGGGGAAGGTGAAGACCTCGGGTTCGCTGAAGGGAGCAGTGGTGAACCAGCCGCGTTCGCGTTCGTACACGATCGGAGGGTTGAGGCATTCCTCGATGGTCGTCCACACCGAGAACGTCGGAGCGAAGTCGTAGCCGGCGATGTGGAGATCGTTGCCGTCGCGCACTCCGATCTCGTCGATCTTGTCGAAGAGGTGGTCGGCGGCATATCGCGCAAAGACGTCCGAGAGCCCCGGCTCCACACCCATCGCCACCAGCGCGAGGCGCTCGTGTCGGGCCCAGATGCTGGACGCTTCGAGTTGTTCGGCCCCCAACATCACCCCGATTTCTTCGTGAGGGTTGGTCGGATGGGGTCGCGACAGGTGCATCGCCATGTCGAGATAGGTGGCTCCGGTCGCGAACGTCGCGTCGAAGATCGGTGGGTTGAACCGAGGATCGCACGCGTTCACCACGACATCGGCCCGGGTGTCGGTCATCAGTCGCTCGAGATCGCAGCGGCTGGATGCATCGACGGACGCAGCGGTCACACGGGGATGGATGACGTCTCGATGTCGTTCGGCGATGGTTCGTGACCTCACCGGATCCACGTCGGCCACGACGACCTGCTCACCGATATGGCGGTGGGCGAGGATCGACACGAGCGCCGATCCGACCCCTCCGGCTCCCACGATCAGGATTCGCATGGTTCCATGATAGCAAAGTCAGCAGGATTTATTGATTCATCAATCAGGATCGCTGCGACGTCAGTCAGGAGGAACTCTGTGCGCTGGGTCGATCGAGTCGTTCATGCGGTCGGTCGGTCGTGACCATAGTCAGCCTGATCGAATAGTCGGTCAGGATCAGCGTCGGTCACTCGATCCCGATCGCCGGGTTGCGCGTCTCGACCTGGTGTCTTCTACGGTCCGGATGTGGGCCGGAAGCGATCGCTGAACGACTCGACGCCACCATCGGAGTCGGCCGCTGAACGGATCTGTGTGGGCTGTGGTCGCCGGATCGAGTGGCGACGCGCCTGGGCGGCGTCCTGGAACGAGGTGCGGTGGTGCTCCCAACGATGTCGCAGCCGCAAGCTCCGTCCGATCGATCGCCAACTCGAAACCGCGATCGTCGAGTTGCTCTCGCATCGCGCCCGAGGGGCCACGATCTGTCCGAGTGAAGCGGCGCGGTCTGTGGACCCCCAGACCTGGAGGACGCTCATGGAGCCGGCTCGATCCGCCGCGCGCCGCCTCGTGGCCCGAGGTGAGATCGACATCGTCCAGGGCGGCCGTATCGTGGATCCTTCCACGGCTCGAGGCCCCATCCGGCTGCGAGTGCGTGATATCCCGTGACCGCACGTCGACGGCTCGGCTCGCCTGTCGCAGGCGAGGAAGTGGAGTGGGTCCGCGAGAATCTCGGAGATTTGTGTCTCGAGGAGCCCGAAGCGGTGAGCGCTTCGTCGCGTTGGACCGGAACCCAAGCCGCAGCCGACGCCGCGCTCGCAGCGCTCGACCCCTCGGGATATGTCACCCGTCGATCTCGGGTCGCACCGATGTCCCAGCGGGGGGCGACGGGATTGTCCCCGTATATCCGCCACGGTTTGTTGACGCTGCAGCGGGTGTGGTCAGCCATGGCGGGACGTCCCGGCCGCGACGTGGAGATGTTGCGTAACGAACTGCACTGGCAGGAGTACGCCCGTCATCTCTATGCCCGGGTCGGATCCGATCTCGCTCGCCCGCTGCGAGCCGAACCCGTGGGCGGGCCCGAGCCCGAACCAGGGGTGAGTATCGACCCCGATTCGGTATGGGATCGATCGATGGTGTGTGTTGCGGAGAACCTGAGCGAGTTGGAGCGCGATGGCTGGGTCGTCAACCAGGCTCGGATGTGGCTGGCCTCGCACTGGACGGTCCGAGTCGGCGCCCCCATGTCCTTGGGAGAAGATCACTTCTTTCGCCACCTTCTCGACGGGTCCCGGGCTGCGAACCGATCGGGGTGGCAATGGACTGCAGGCACGGCGACAGGCCGTCGATACGGGTTCTCACGCAGCCAGGTCGAGCGGCAAGCCCCCGGATGGTGCCAGCAGTGTGAGCATCGCACCTGCTGCCCGATCGAGGATCCGATACCCGAAACCCCGGTGATGTGGCGACAGGAACCCGCAGGACTGCGTCGGATCTCTGACCTCGAGGGGGCGATGGGGCCTCGCCGAACGTGGCGATCCGATACCCGCGATCCCGATGTCGTGTGGATCACCGCAGAGTCGCTCGGTGACGAGGATCCGGCTCTGTCGAGCCATCGCGACTCTCCGGTGGTGTTCGTCTTCGACGAGTACTTGTTGTCGCGGCTGCGGTTGTCGGGAAAGCGCCTCGTTTTCTTGGCGCAACGACTCGCCGAGTTGTCCTCGTCCCGCGAACTCGAGATCTGGCGGGGAGATCCCCGGGAGGTTCTTGGGTCCCGTCGTGTGGCGGTGACGTTTGCCCCAGTGCCCGGGTTTCGTCGCCATATGGCACAGGTGTCGGTGGGGGTGTTGCATCCGTGGCCATGGCTGGTGAAGCCCGGCTCGGGTTCGGTCGCGAGTTTCTCGGCCTGGCGCTCCTCGCACGGCATCGCCCCGAGGCGCTGAACACCCTCGACAGCATGCCGGTTCGATCCCCATGGGGGTGAGACCTGGCGCTATCATGTCGCCGTCGCATCTGGAGTGGTCCCTGGGACCCGGCAACCTGGGCGGACGCCCCAAGGTGCCTTGCGTCGATCGGCGTCGATCGACGCGATGTGGCCGGCATCGCCGGCAACGAAGCGTCCCCGGTGACGACGCGCGAGACCCTTAACCGAGGACCTCATGAACCGCCATTCGTCACGCCGATGCTGAATCAGGGACCACCGCCTGTAACTGGCGCGTGGCGTCCTGGTGATCCGCCGGGACGTCGCCAGTTCCTCCGACTTCCCTATGACCGCCCCTTCGCGCTCGAGGGTGGCGGATCGTTGCGTGGAATCGACATCGCCTACGAGACATGGGGCCAACTCGATGCCGCTGGGGCCAACGCCGTGTTGTTGTGCCACGCCTGGACCGGTGACAGTCACGCCGCAGGACGAGCCGAGGACGGACATCCCACGCCGGGATGGTGGGAAGGAATCGTCGGACCCGGACTGGCCATCGATACCGATCGCTATTTCGTGGTGTGCTCCAACGTCTTGGGAGGCTGCCAGGGGTCGACGGGCCCGGCGTCGCCGCATCCCGAGGACGGTCGCGCATACGGGTCGCGTTTTCCGGTGGTCACGATTCGAGACATGGTTCGGGCCCAAGCCCGCCTTGCTGACCATCTCGGGGTCCGCGTCTGGCACAGCGTTGTCGGAGGCTCGATGGGAGGTATGCAGGTTCTCGAATGGGGAGCGACGTTCCCTGACCGAGTTCGCTCCTTGGTTCCTATCGCCACGTGCTCGCAGTCCAGCGCCCAGCAGATCGCGTGGGGAGGTATCGGTCGGCGAGCGATACGACTCGACCCTGCCTGGCGGGGAGGGGACTACTACGAGGCCGCAACCGGTGAAGGTCCGTGTCAGGGGCTGGCGTTGGCGCGCATGGTCGCGCAGGTGACGTTCCGCAGCGACAACGTGCTCACCGATCGCTTCGGACGGGATCTCGCTGAAACCGATCACGACGGGTTCGATCTCTGGCAGCGCTACGAAGTCGAGCGATACCTCGACTATCACGGTGACAAACTCGCCCGTCGATTCGATGCCAACAGCTACCTGATCATCGGTAAGGCCATGGACCTCCACGATCTCGCTCGGGGTCGGGGCTCGATGCGATCCGCAGCGCGACGACTACGAGCCCCCGTGTTGTCCATCGGTATCACCACCGACATGCTCTATCCCCTCTACCAGCAGCGCCAGATCCACGACATGGTGATCGAGGCGGGGGGCGTCAGCGAGTTCGTCGTCATCGACTCTCCCCATGGCCATGATGGTTTTCTCATCGAACTCGATGCCATCGCGGCACCCGTGGCTCGGTTCCTCGACACCGTGGCCTGAGGCCTCGGCCAGCAATCAGCTCGAGGTCGCAACGAGCGCGTCGAGGACGGTACGGGCCCGGCTCGATCCCGGAATCCGCAGTGCCAGCCGGCGCGAGGACTCAGCCGGGGTGAGTCCATCGACTCTGGCCGCCACCAGATAGACCACCCGGTCTCGCCGATCGGGGGTCTCGCATCCGATCACCGAGAACTCACCTGCGACTCGGGATCCGATGATGCCTCGACCTCGCAGCGCAATTCCGTCGGGTGCGACGCGAACCCGGACTTCTCGCCAGCGACCGCCATGGGTGGATCGGGTGAGGTCCACGGGATGAACCCGAGCGGTGAAGCGAAGCCCGTCGCGCGAGCACCAATGAGGTTCCACCGTGACGACCCACCAGAGACCGACTCCCCCGGCCACGAGCGCAAGCAGCATCAGCGCGAGATCCGCCACGCCCTCCAGCATGGCGCACCCGATCGGGTGGCGAATCATCATCTGGTCAGGTCCGATCCTGTCGACTGGCCGAGTGCTCGATCTGGCGACGACACTGGCGCGTATGCCCGAGGCGGTCGAGGCCGAGATGTATCGACGGAGTCTCGACATGGTCATCGGTGGCATCGTGATCGCCGTGGACGCCCCCGATGCACTCGTGGTGCCGGATCCCTCAGCCGTGAAGGAATCTCTGATCGGTGGGCGAGTGCTGTCCGTGACGCGCCATGGCAAGAACCTCGTGCTCGTCACCGATATCGGCGAAGTGACGATGGGGTTCGGGATGACGGGACGTCTCATCGTTGGGGAGTCGGATCCCGTGCCGACCCTCGTGTACGGGACCTCGGCACCTGATGATCGCTACGACCGCTTCGCCGTCACGGTTCACCGCGATGATCGTGAGATCGAGGTTCGGCTGAGCGACCCTCGCCGCTTGGCTCGTGTTCGGCCCGGGCGGATCATCAGCGATGCGCCCGATGTGACTGAGGTGACCGCCCCATTGTTGAGCCACAGAGCTCGGTCCTCGCCCCGCAGTCGCCGTCCCCTCAAGTCGGCATTGCTCGACCAGACCGTGGTGGCAGGCCTGGGGAACATGCTCGCCGACGATGTGCTCTGGAGAAGTTCGGTGCATCCACAGCGACCCGTGAACGAGTTGACCGATTTCGATTGGGAGACCCTCGCGTCCATGATCCACCGGTCGTATTCCGAGGCGCTCGAACGGGGAGGTTCGCATCGGGGCGATCTGGCGTCGGAGTTGCGTCATGCTCACGCTCGGTGCCCGAGGGACGATGCTGTGCTCGAGCGTCGTAGCATCGGCGGGCGTACCAGTTGGTTCTGCCCGGTTCACCAGCGATGATCACTCCGACCCCCACCATCCTCGTCGCTCAAGAGCGAGTGACCGATGTCGGCAACGATCGCGTCGTACTCGTGGTCGTGATCGGACTGATCGCGCTCGGAGTTCTGGTGGCCGTGGTGACCGTCTGGTTCTGGCGGGCCACCCGCCCCGACCATGAGGCCCTTGCCCGTCTCGAAGCCCTCGGCTACCCGGCAATCCCCGAATCCGTCGATGACGGCGACGTTCACCCGATCGCCCTGGGTGATGAACCCGACGGGGAGTCGGCGTCCGGACCTTCCGAATTGGTCGCTGCCTCGCCGAATCCGGCCTCATCCCGGGATGCATCGTCGACCGAGGTGTCAGCGGCGGGTCGCGGCGTCGATACGGCGTCGGAGCACTCGCGAGCTCGGCGTCGTGCCGGGGGAGCCTGGGTCGACGCTTTGCGGACCCAGGTACGGGCGGTTGCACCGCCACGAGAGACCGGTGACCCCATCGTCACCGATGCATCCTCGTTGGCCCGTGGCGAGCCCAACGGCGACCACGCGGGCCCGGTGGCCCCGGCGGTCGAGGATCAGCAGCGACCCGAGCGGCCCTCGGGAGTCGTGATCGATCCCCTCCTTCATCCCCGTGACGGGTACGGTGATGACGGTGAGTGAGAGTTTCG
>CAYYHU010000022.1:0-39125 GCA_964471865.1 uncultured Ilumatobacteraceae bacterium
CATCGGATCTGCTGCCATGGCCAGTTGTTCCGGAGTTCTGGGCTCTCGCGCAACCCCTGTGGACCTCGCAGCCTCACCCTGTGGCGGTACCGGTCTCGTCGAACTCGACTCGGTCACGGTTTCTGCCGTCAGATCGCTGTTCCCGAACTGGCCCACCCCGCCGGTGTACGCGAGCGAAACGCCTTTGGCCGACGGCGCTGTGGGCTGCTTCGACGGACGGGTCGTGGTCGTGGTCGCCGAGCACCGTGACGATCCGTCCATCATTGCCCACGAGTTCTGCCACGCGATCGCCCACCTCGACGACTCTCCCGTTCCCGGCGAGTTCCCCGTCCCGTCACGACCGCCCCAGGCCACGACGATGAGTCCCGAGTTATGGGCTCAGGAGATGTGGGCGACGACCTGCTCGAGCGCTGTGACGATGACCGACGACTGGTCATGGGGCGGCATCGTCTCGCATGCTGATGCCGCCACTCGCGACTGGTCGGCGTCGTATGTGCAACGCGGACCCACCGACGCAGTCACGACACCTGAGGGATGGTATTCCGGAAGCGAGCCATGACTCATCGGTCGAGGTCGCTTGCGGATACTCACGAGGTGGTGCGGATCTTTCGGTCCATCTGCTCGTGATAGTGAGCGATCTTGCACTCTCGATCCGACAGGATGTGCGTGCGATACGCACTCGACTTCTTCGTGCGCTTGAGCTGCTCGTAGATGCTGATGTCCTCACCGACGACGACCTTGAGACCTTCCCAGTGCTTCATCGTGGTGGCGAAGTACTTCTGGTACTCGGGATCGTCGTGGTCTCCGGGGTAGATCAGCTGCCACGTCAAGAACTTGGTTCGATCAACTCCGACCGGGATCGGGTTGAACAACTGGATATGACCCGGATTGCAGTTGAACACCGCGATGGGAAAGACCACGTAGTGGCAGATCGCGTAGCGATGATGATCCCAGTCCTCTTCGAGAAGATCCAAGGTGTCGGGCCGAGGCACGAAGCACATGTAGTTCTCCCCGACGATATGGAACGAGGTCTTGCGGTTGGACTTGGTGAACTCGGGCGTCACGTGATGCAACTCGGTGACGTGATACGTCTCGTTGAAGCCGTCGACGATCGCTTTGTAGCTGACAGGGACATCCCACTCGAGTACTTCGTGCAGGATCATGTCCTCCATACGAAAGCGGCCGAGATCGCTCGTGATCTCCGGACCGATCGCCTCGAGGAGCGGCTTGGCCTCATCGGGGCCGGCGAGGTTGATCCACACCCATCCGCCCCACTCATCAGCAGCCACGGCTGGAGACTGCGCCGATGCGAGATGGACCGGATCGAAATCCTCACGCTCGGGAACACCGACCAACTTGCCCTTGGTGTCATAGACCCAGCCGTGATACGGGCATGTGAAGCGACGGGCTCCACAACCCGAGAGTTCCGACACGATCGCCGGACCACGATGGAGACACACGTTGTGGAACGCGGCAACGGAGCCGTCGGGCTGACGGGTGATGACGATCGTCTCGCCATGCCCCTCGTAGCTCATCCAGTCGCCTGCTCCCGGGATCTGCTCGCTGCGTCCGGCGATGAGCCACTGCTTGGCGAGAACCCGCTCGCGCTCGAGTTCGTAACGAACGGGGTCGGTGTATACGTCCGCTGACATCGTCGACGGTCCGTAGTCCGGCAACTGTTGCACCGAGGGTCCCAGTCGAACGGGAACATCACCTCGGGTAGGCACATAGACCATGACACGAACTCCTTCGGAGAACACGCGGCTCGAGGACCGCCCCATCACTCGACACCCAAAGCGTAACAGACGTTATGGAACCGGACCAGTACCGATGATCCCAGTACTCTTCGTCTGTGCCTCGAACCGTAGACACCAATGAGCGGCGTGCTGAACTCGCAGCCGCAGCGGCGCGCGTGATCGCGCGATCAGGGGTGTCGGGCGCAACGATGCGCGAGGTCGCTGCCGAAGCCGGATGGACCACAGGTGCGTTGACCCATCACTTCTCCGACAAGCGCGACCTTTTGGAGTTCACCCTGGCGACCTCGCTCGAACAACGCCGTGAGCGCCGCGAACGCCGACGACACCTTCCACCCGAGGATGCTTTGCGCGCCACCTTGGTCGATGCGCTTCCCATCACCGAAGCATCCCGTCTGCATTGGACCGTCACGGTGGCGTTTTGCGCCCAGGCGACGGGTGATCCGGGTCTGGCTGCGACACAGCGTGACGCCTATCGCGAGTTTCGCGCCGATGTCGCGCATCTCGTCACTGCGGCTGAGCGCGTTCCTCCCGACTCGGCTGAAGCCGAGGCCGAGCGCCTGATCGCGCTGCTCGACGGCATCGCTCTTCAGGCGCTGTTCGACCCCGAAACGTGGCAGCCCGAACGCCAGATCGCCGCGCTCGACGGCGGTCTCAGACGCGAGCCGTGGCCGGAGTGATGTCGAGTTCGAGTCGCGTGAGACCACGCAACATGAAACTCGGGAAATAGCGATAGTCGTTCTCGGGGGCGAGACGGAACGAGTCGATGCGCTTGGACAACTCTTCCAGCGCGACCTTGCCTTCGAGCCGGGACAGGTTGGCGCCCAGACAGAAGTGGATGCCCTTTCCGAAGGCGAGATGATCCCGGAGGTTCTCGCGATCAGGATCGAACGCGTCGGGATCCTCGTAGAGGCGTTCATCGCGATTCGCCGAGCAGAAGGCGATCACGATCCTGGTTCCAGCACTGAGCTTGACACCACCGAGTTCGACGTCCCGGGTCACGATGCGCCACATGCCTTGCGTCGGGGTCGACAACCGCAGGGTCTCTTCCACGATCCGCTCGACCCGCGAGGGGTCATTCTTCACGGCCTCCCACTGATCGGGGTGTTCGCCCAACAGACGCATCATCTCGGTGAGCATCTTGGTCGTGGTCTCGTTCCCGGCGACGAGGAGCTGTTGCACGATGGACAGCATTTCGGGCATGTCCAAGGCTCGACGGTCTTGGACATCAGCGTCACCATCGTCGATCGAGGCGTTCAACAGGTTCGTGAGCAGATCATCGCGGGGATCCGAACGACGAAGTTCGAGTTGCTCAGCGAAATAGTGCTGGAACTCATTGACCCCGCGTTCGGCCTCGATCCTCTGGTCGATGGTGATGTTGGTGCCGATTCCAGCGATGGAATCATCGGACCACCGCTTGAAGTCCGCCATCTTCTCGTCGGGAACGTTGAGGGCGTGAGCGATCACCTCGACGGGCAACGGCACCCCGAACTCCTCGACGAACTCGATGCGACCCTTGTCGATCCACGAGTCGATCAGCCTGATCGTCACGGCGCGGATCACCGGCTCCATCGCCGCAATGGACTTGGGGTGAAAGGCCTTGGACACGAGCCGGCGATACCGGGTGTGCTCGGGCTGATCGGCAGTCAACATGGTCGGAACCCGGGGATACCCCTCGGCGATGACCTCACCGAGACGGGCCCGGTCCTCGGCCGGCATCGGCATTCCCGCACCACCGAACAGCGAAGAGTACGTCTGGGGATCCCGAAGCACCTGCATCACCAGATCGTGACGTGTCACCAGATGTACCCCGATCGCCGGTACCGCCAGCACCGGTGCCTCCTCGCGCATCTGGGCGTAATGCGGGTACGGACACTGCAAGGTCTCGGGGTCGAAGGGATTGAACGTGGACAGATCCGTGGTCATGGGTACTCCTTGGGCACGAGACCCCGTATCGGGCCTCGAGACGTTGTCATGCTGGCATCACCCGGGGTGGGCGGGGCGAAGCGGACACTCAGGTTCCTGCCAGAGCCTCGACGATGGGCGCGACATCGCGCATCACCGAGGCTCCGAACGTCACGTAGTTGATCCCGTAACGCTCGCGCCGTTCCTGAATTCGCTCGATCAAAACACCGATCGGGCCGATCAATGCATTGGGGTGGTCGGCCAGTTCCTGGGGCGTCAATCCGAACATCGGCGCCATCATCCCCAGAGTCGCGTCCTCGTCCTCGGTCACGACGGTGAAGTACGCCGCGATCTCGATCTCGAGGTCCTCGAAGCGATCACCAGCGCCCTGTTTGATCCAACCGATCTTTTCCATCGTGGCTTCGGCAGTGGAACTGCCAACCCCTGCCGGCCCGATCACACCTGACGAGTTGTTGAAGTTGAGACTGACGATGTCGGCCTCCCGGCCGGCGATCGTGAGAATCCTGCGGGATCCTCCCCCGATCATCAGCGGCGGACGCGGACGCTGAATGGGTTTGGGCACGGCTTCGAAGCCCGACGCATGGACATGTTGGCCGTCGATCTCGACGCTGCCATCGGCGAAACAGGCCTTGAGTAACTCGATCGTCTCCTCGAGACGGTCGATGCGAACACCTGGGCGGTCGAAAGGAATCCCCATGGCTTCGTACTCGTTGGCCAACCAGCCCGCTCCGAGTCCCATCTCGAGGCGACCGTTGGAGAAGAAATCCAACGTGGCGAGCTCCTTGGCCAGCATGACGGGCTGACGATAATCGACGCACAACACTCGACAGCCCACCGCGATAGTCGAGGTGGCCTCGGCGGCCACCGCCATCGCTGGAATCGCCGCCACCGTCTGCACGGGGTGACGCGTGGCTTCGAGCTTGGGACCTGGCCCGATGACATGGTCGGCCAGATGGAACGACGAAAAACCGAGGTCCTCGGCAGCCTTGGCCTGGTCCCTCCATTCCTGAGCCGACTCCGGGGAAAAACTCTGAATGCCGAATCTCAACGGATGAGTGCTCATGCCGGCACCTCCAGAATCGTCACGACGCCGGTATCGCCATCAACGCGAATGCGAGCACCATCGGGAATCGAGTTCGTCGCGTCGGTGGCCGAGACCACACACGGCAGACCGAGTTCCCGGCTCACGATGATCGCATGGGAAATCTGTCCGCCCACGTTCACCACAACGGCTCCCACGGCCATGAACAAGGGGGTCCAGGCCGGGTCGGTCAAGGGGCTCACCAACACGTCGCCGGGTTCGAGATCTCCCGGGTCGGCAGGGTCGAGAACCACTCGGGCCCTCCCCTCGAAAGAACCCGGACATCCAGGAACGCCCTGAAGCAAGTCCCCAGCACCCAGGGTCGCAACCTGCCGCTGCCCCTTGCGGGTCCAGGATCGAAGCGAAGGAACCTGCCCATCGACGATGAAGAAAGGCGGTTCGAGCTCCCACAACTGGAGCCACCGTCGATACCGCTCGGCCAGCAACTCTGCGTAGGCGCCGGGATGAGTGATGTAGTCCTCGAGCTCACGATTCAACAGCATGAACACATGGTCGGGATCAGCGATCTGACCAGCCTCGTGATGACGACGTCCGAGCTCCCGAAACACCGTCCGGCCCTCATGGACCGCCCTGATGATGTTGGTCTTGGTCCGCTCTCGGAATGCCAACTGATGCGCAGCCACCAAAGCCGCCTCGAATTGACCAGCGAGCTCTTCGCCGAGGGCTGCAACTTTGGTGCGCACCTCGCCGGTCAGCTGCTCACGCTCGGTGGCGCGGGCTCGATTACGCAGCCGTGGGGATTCCTCATCGCTTTGGAAGCGCACTCGATCGATGGCGGCAAGAGCGATCTCGGGACGGGTCTCCCAGGTATCCGAACTGATTTCCCACTCGTTGGGACCCCGGCTTCCGAACTCGACGAGAAACTCGTCAAAGGCGGCCAAGAAGGCGCGGACATCATCACCGTCGAGGGAGGCCAGTCGCTGCACAAGCCCTTCGACACCGGCATCGAAAGCGGCGCTCAGAGCGGCCGATGCCCGGATCATGCGAGAAAGATCCCACATCGCATAGGACGGTTCGGCCGAGTCCACATCACCGATGCCGGCCACGAGCTTCATGGGAATCGTCGGATCGCCGATGGCTTGGCCGATCTGGAACAAGATGCCCGGAGCGATACCCGATGACGATGACGAAATGGTGTGGCTCTCGAACAGCTTGCGCAGCATGGGCTGAGTCGACCGGGCATAGGCCACGAGTTCGGCGTCAGACGACGTAGCGAGGTCGGGACGCGAACGTCGGAGCGCTTTGGTCTCGTCACGTTCGCGATCGATCTCATCCCAATGTGTGGTGGTCATGACCCACCCGAGATGCGCCATGACCGCGTCGGTGAGGTCCGGCCGCTCATCGGCGGGATGAGCGCGATAGACCGGAACGTCGGGATGGTCTCCGAAAAAGGCCAGATCGAGCTGCTCTACGGTCACGACCGGACTGCGAACACCCTGCATGCGGACATTTGACAAGTTGATGTACATGTAGCCACCGAAGAACCCCACGGTGTCGGGGTAGCGCTCATCGAACTCGTCTCGGCTGTAACTGCCGCTGCGGGCATAGCCGTCAGCCCACCCCTGGCAGATGCCTCGCTCCCAGGAGAACTGCTGGCCCAGAGGTGACGCCGGTGTCGGCAGCACCTCACCCGAGTTGGCTCGGGTGTAACTCGGCCAGCGGGTGCTGGGGGGCCAATCGGCCAGCCAACGGTCGAAGTCAACCTCTCCCATCACGATCCACCTTTCGCACTCCGAGAACGACGTGAAACTAACCGATGGATTAGTTTGACGTCAGGTCCGACCGGGGGGTTCAGGACCACAGACACTGTGAAGGAGACGCTGTGACCAGCACCGAGGAAGTCACGACCAAGCGCACGTTCTGTCGAGTCTGCCATGCCAGTTGTCCTCTCGAGATCGACCTCGACCTCGACGGCAACCGTCTCGTGGCGGTGCGCGGCGTCGAAGAGGATCCCCTGTTCGCCGGGTACACCTGCATCAAGGGCCGCCAGTTGCCGGATCAGATCCACCACCCCGACCGCCTGGTGCAGCCGTTGCGGCGTCGCGACGATGCCACGTTCGAAGCGATCGACTCACAGACCGCTCTCGACGAGATCGCCGTCAAGCTCCGACATATCATCGACACCTACGGACCCCGAGCCGTGGCGAGCTACACCGGCACCGGCGGCTATCAGAACTCCGTCGCGGTCCCCGTCGCCCGGGCTTTCCACCAGGGCATCGGTTCGTCGTCGTTCTACACCTCGGTGACGATCGACCAGCCAGCCAAGACGACCGCCCCATTCCGAACGGGTATCTGGGAGGCCGGGTATCAGAACTTCAGCGATGCCGATGTGCTCATGGCCATCGGTTACAACCCCATGGTGTCGAGCTATGGCCCCGTTGGAGGCCTTCAGGGAACCAACCCCTTCGTCGTGCTGCGCGAGGCCAAGAAGCGCGGGATGAAGCTGATCGTGGTCGATCCCCGCCGCACCGAGCTCGCAGCTCAAGCCGATATCCACCTGGCTGTGAAGCCGGGCGAGGATCCCACTCTCGTCGCGGGGATGATCAACGTCATCCTCTCTGAAGGTCTTCACGATCTCGAATTCTGCGAGCAGTGGGTGGGTGACCTCGATCTGCTTGCAACTTCGGTCTCGGTGTTCACCCCCGAGCATGTCGCCGAGCGCTGCGATATCGATGCCTCCGACGTGGTGGCGGCAGCCCGCATGTTCGCAGCCGGACCCAAAGGCACCGCCGGTACGGGTACCGGACCGAACATGGCTCCCCATTCGAGCCTGACGGAACATCTCGTGATCGCTTTGAACACGATCTGTGGACGGGTGAATCGCGCAGGAGACCGTCTCGAGAGCGGATGGTTCCTGTATCCCGAGACCCCCAAGCGGGCCCAAGTCATTCCCCCGCGTCCGCCTGTCACGGGCGCTCCGGCCCGTATCCGCAATCTGCGCGGGTACCGCGGCGAAATGCCCACCACCACGTTGGCCGAAGAAATTCTGACTCCTGGTGACGGCCAGATTCGAGCGCTCATCGTGAGCGGCGGAAACCCGATGGTGGCGTGGCCCGATCAGGAATTGACCATCAAAGCGCTGGAAAACCTCGAACTGTTGGTCGTGATCGATCATCGTCTCGATACGACCGCGCAGTTGGCTCATTACGTCATCGCTCCGACGTTGTCGCTCGAGCGCGCCGACGTTCCACACCTGATGGATCGCTGGTTCCGAGCCCCCTATACGAACTACACCGATGCGGTCATGGATCGCCCCGGCGACGTGCTGAACGAATGGGAAGTGTTCTGGGAAATCGCCCACCGAATCGGGTCGACGATTCCTCTGCCCGGGGGTGAGACCCCCATGGACGTGCGTCCCGATGACCACACGATCATCGACTTGGCCTACGGCAACTCGCGTATGCCCTTGTCCGAGGTGCGTGAGAACCGCGGAGTCGTCCATGCCGAGCGAGCGATGGTCGTCGCGCCAGCCGAACCGGACTGCACAGCACATTTCACGTTGGCACCCGAGGATCTCATGGCCGAACTCGCCGAGGTCCGTGGCGAGGGCTCAGCCATGGCCGCTCTCGGGGTCGATGACGAAACGTATCCGTTCCGACTCGTGAGCCGTCGACTCAAGCAGGTCCTCAACTCTCTCGGTACCGAATTGCCGGTGATCGCTGCCAAGGGCACGACCAATCCGGCATATATGAACCCCGAGGATCTCGAAAAACTCGGTCTGCGCTCGGGTGATCTCGCCATGATCTCGTCACCAGAGGGCTCCCTCACTGCGGTGGTGGAGCCCGCCGCAGATGTCCGTCGCGGTGTGATCTCGATGGCGCATTCCTGGGGCGGTCGCTCCTTGACCGATGAGCAGGTCCGCGAAATCGGCACTCCGACCAATCGCTTGGTCGGCACCGAGCGTGGCTACGACCCGGTCACCGGAATGGTCGTGCTCAGCGCCATCCCCGTGGCCGTCGTCCCGGCCTGAGCGAACGCTGCGGAGCGAGCCGATCGCTGTCGGCTTGCTACCGTGGCGGCATGGCACGACTCGGCGTACCCGACGGTGAGGGCCTCGAAGCCCACCGGATCTGGCAGTTGGCTCCGCATCTCGGGGTCGGAATGAAGGCAATGGGCAAGGCGGTCTACGAAGACTGCAGCTTGTCGATTCGCGAGCGCGAGGTCGCTCGAATGCGGATCGCCCAGCTCAATCAATGCGTTGTTTGACTGAATACCAGGGCTGCATCGGCGATGCAGCAAGGACTGTCAGACGAGCTCTACCAGCAGGTACAGCACTACCACGATCATCCCGACTTCTCGGATCGAGAACGCCTGGCTGCTGAATACGCAGAACGCTTCGCCATCGACCACACCGCTGTCGACGAGGATCTGTGGAATCGACTTCGTGAACATTTCGACGACACCGAACTGCTTGAGTTGACGATCACGATCGGGTTCTGTGTCGGTATGGGCCGCGCTTACCAGGTCCTTGACATCGAACGTGATTTCGACGTGCTGTGGAGTCGGGAACCACCTGCCAAACAGGAGTGACCGTTCCATGACGAAGGCCCCGGGTGCTGTCCCGGGGCCTTCGTCATGGTGGGTGGTTTCGAGTCGAACCAGGTTCTCGATCAGCCGAGTGCAGCGTCCCCGAGGTACGAGGATTCCAGCAGGTCGCGGTTCGCTGACAACTCCGCCGCGGTACCTTGCATCATCAACGTCCCGTGGTTCAACACATAGCCTCGATCCGCCACCTCGAGCGCCATATGGACATGCTGTTCCACGACGAGCACCCCACAACCGGTCTCATCGGCGATACGCCGCACGATGGGCAGAAGCCGCTCCACGATGATCGGGGCGAGACCAAGGCTCATTTCGTCCACAAGCAGGACCTTGGGGTTCGACACCAGCGCTCGGGCCATGGCCAACATCTGCTGCTCACCGCCCGACAGCAGACCCGCGAGCCGCTTGGTCAACGGAGCGAGCGCCGGGAACATCTCCATCGCCCGATCAAAGGCCACGCTGCGCTCAGCTTTCGATCCCGACAATCCGAGCCGGATGTTTTCGTAGACGGTGAGATCGAAGAACAACGAACGGTCCTCGGCCACGTGTGCCAATCCTCGTTGAGCCACGGTGTAGGCGGGTACGCCAGCCACAGACTCACCGATGACGTTCACAGTCCCCTCGATGGGCTGCAAGAGTCCCGAGATCGTGAGCAGAGTCGTCGTCTTGCCGGCGCCGTTCGGACCTAAAAGGGCCACAACCTCACCAGCACCAACACGTAGATCCAGACCTCGAACCACGGGAATTCCCCCGTAGCCCGTGTCGAGACCTTGAATATCGATCAAAGCATCGGATGACGACATCTCACTCCCCCTCCTCGCCACCGGCCTGCGGGGCATTCGACTCCGTAGCCTCGCCTGGCACTCTCGAAGTGCCCGCACTGGCCTGCATCTCGCCAGCTGACTCGCCGAGATAGGCCCCGATCACTGCCGGGTCCTTTCGCACTTGAGACGGTGTTCCGTGCGCAATGATTCGCCCAAAGTCCAAGACGTAGATGTAATCGCACACATTCAACACCAGACCCATGTCGTGGTCGATCAGAAAAATCGTTGTGCCCGAGGACAGAAATTCCCGAAGGTGAGCGCCAAGCAATTGGCTCTCATTGGTATCCAAACCAGCCGCAGGCTCATCAAGCAAAAGCAATTTCGGCTTAGCCGCCAGAGCACGAGCGACACTCACCAACTTGCGCTGACCATGTGACAAGTCGCTTGGCAAGGAGTCGGCAATGTCGGAAATTCCCAGGGCCGCCAGAGCCTCGTCGACGGCCGCCGCCCATTCCGATCGCGGTCGGCGCAGCTTGACGAGATCAGCGAGGAAGGACCACCAGGTTGGCTTTTCGGCGGCCACTAACAAGTTGTCGCGGACCGTGAGGTCCTCGAACAACTCGAGGGACTGGAAGGTCCGGGTGAGCCCGAGGTGGGCCCGTTGGTCTGGCGACACCCCTTCGAGATCGTGCCCATCGAACACCGCCGTACCCGACGACACCGCCGTGAACCCGGTGATGGCGTCGATGAAGGTGGTCTTGCCGGCGCCGTTGGGACCGATCAACCCCACGAGTTTGCCGGATTCCACGCTCAGATCGACGTCGGCATTGGCGGCGAGGCCTCCGTAGCGAACGGTCAGCCCTCTGGTTTCGAGCAATGCCATGTCAGTGAACCTCCGCCGGACTCGAAGCACTTGCAGCCGCTGGAGCGCCGTGCGCTCCGGGGGGGCCGTGGCCACCGCCGGTGCCTCGAATCGCCTGATAGATCCGCATTCCGATCACTCTCAGAACGAGCGAGATGTACACCCCGAGCAGCGGCATCCAGAACCAGCTGTAGGCATCCGGAACTCGTACCGGCCAGATGAGCGCTCCTGCAACCAGACCGACCAGCGCCGTGGGGCCGAGACGCTTGGCGACGAGGAGCCATTCCGCTCCTCGCGCCCGTCTCAACCAACTTCCGAAATATCTCAATATTGGTTGGAAGAATGGTGCAATGCCCTCGGGGTGAATCGCCGCAGTCAGGACCAGCGAGGCTCCACCAACGACGGTGACATACCGGTCGATGCCGACTCCATGCAAGAAGTAGTTGGAGAACACCACGATGAAACCGGCGGGTGCCAACAGGCCACCCACGATCGCTCCGTTGATAGATGTGATACCACCGAGGTAGGCGAACGCGAGGAAGACGAGCGAAGCCTGATAGACGAAGTTCGCCGACGACACGTCGACCTGCTTGAAGCCCAACATCACACCACCGATTCCCGCGATACCAGCAGCGATGCCAAAGGCCAGGAGCTTGGTGCGAGCGACGTTGATCCCTGCCGATGCTGCGGCCCGCTCATTGGCCCGCACGGCCAGGAAGCGACGGCCGGTGTTGTTTCGGCGCAGGTTTGCCACTGCAAGAGCCACCAAAGCCAACACGACGAAGACGAAGATCGTGAACGATGGACGGTCGTTGAGACCTCGGTCCCCCAGTGACGACATATTGATGCCGAAGAACGACGCCGGTTTCACATTGGCCGGTGCACCGGCGGTGAGATCGGTCAACGATGCGTTCTCGAAGTACAGCGTGAGCAAGGAGATCGCCGCAGCGATCGTCACGACGGCCAACTGCACACCTCGAATACGCACCGCGGGAAGCCCGAGCAGAACACCCACGATGATCGCAACGACAACGCCGATCACCGCGGAGATGTACCAGGGCAATCCGGGTCCACTGACGGGAAACGGGTTCGTGATCGTGGTCGATCCGTCCGACATCATCCGGGACATGACGAATGCTGAAACGCCCGCCAGCGACATCTGAGCGAGCGAAATCTGACCGACATACCCTGTCAGCACCACCATCGACAGCATGATCGTCGACGCGATCATCGATGTCGTCAAGGCAAACGCGAAGATCGTACGAGGACCGGAATCCTCGAACAGGAACGCTGCGAGCACGACGATGACACCCCATACCGCGAGGTGTTGCTTGATCCGCAGCGGGTACGGAGCCAAGGGCAAGCGGCGTTCCTCGACGGTTCCTCGGATGGGTAGGCCTCGGCCTCGCAGGAACAGCACCACGGCGATCACCACGAGAGGAACGACCTCTCGAACGCCCGAACGCAGGAAAGTCGGGAACCAGTCCTTCGAGGACCAGAAACCGAGCAGAGACTGGATGGCGCCGATCAACAAGCCACCCCATGTGGCCGCCAAGATCGACTTGAGGCCACCGATGAGGGCAGCACCCAGCGCGACGACCACGAGTGCTGTGAGGCCGATCGGGGTGAGCGAGCCCTGGATCGGTCCGACAGCGATCGCTGCAACGGTGGCGAGCACCGAGGCGATCACCCAGTTCAACAATGCCAGTCGCTGAGGCGAATACCCGAGCAGGACTGCGCCCTTTTCATTTCCGGCTGCGGCTCTGGTGGCCAAGCCGAACCGTGTGAACTGGAAGAACGCCCACAATCCGACACCGAGAACGATCGAAATACCGATCGCCCACAGCGCTCCGACCGGATAGGCCTTTCCGAGACCCAAGAAGTTCTTGATGATGCCGTCAGGGGTCACCGATTCGGGCTGACGACCGCTTCCTCCAAAGTGAAGCTGCGCCACACCCTGGAGATAGAGCATGAGACCTACAGAGCCCACGACTTTGCCCAAGGGGGCCGCGTTGCGCAGAGGCTTGAACACGAGAAAGTGAGTGAGCAAGCCGATCACGATCGCCATGACCAACGCCAGCAGGATCGCCCACAGAATAGGGGCCCCATCATCGCTGGCGATCTGGATCTCTACAGGGAGATTCAGCGAGTGGGTCGGCAGGATATCGACCCACGGAAGTTGGATCCTTCCGAATCGACGAGCCTCGTCGAAGGTGAACACGCCGTACATCGCCATGGCGCCGTACGCGAAGTTGATCACCCCCGAGCCGCGGAACACGATGACGATGCCCGAGCCGAGCATCGCATACAGCGAACCGAGGCCGAGACCGACCAGGGTGTAGAAGATGATGTCGCTCATCAAACCTCCGCGACCATGTCGCTCTGTCCAGGATGTACGGGATCTAGACCGAACATTCGCGCTGTGACGCAGACGAATGGCGTTCCGGCCGTGCAATGTGCTCGACCTCCCCGAGCGAGCCATTCGGATCGCCGTGTGCATTCTGTCACGTCCGAATTGACCGGTCCATTAATTCGCCATCGCCCCAGGTCCTCGGCCTGGTCGCCACCGCAAACGAGCCGAGACGCGATGAGGCCTCGGCCACCCAAGGGCGACCGAGGCCTCATCTCTACTATGCGGAACGTGTTCCGGCTTTGATATGCGTTGCTCAGCCCGCAGGCTTGAGAGCTGTCCCGGCCACGAGATCCAAGCCGCTAAAGCGGCGACGGACCGGAATGAGGTTCTCGCCATCCCATTGCGACGCGGTCACCGTGGCGTTACACACGGCGATGTACGGAGCCGGAGCCGTCGAGCATGAAATCGGGGTACCGCCAAAGGAGTGTTCATCAACCGAATTGGCGAACGCCGCCGACAACGACTCGCCGTTGACTTCTCCCCCGGCGGCAGCAATCTGTGCAGCTAGGCGCCACATGGTGAGCAAGCCGGAAGCGGCCTGCGTAGCGAATCCCTTACGCGCTTCTGCTTCGGGAACGCCGTACTCAGCGGACTTGCCCTGATAAATCTCGGCTTCGAAGCGATCACGAGGGTTGTCGATGGTCTCGGGCGGATTCAGCACAGCGCCAGCAGCACCAACGAAGTACACGTCCTTGGCGAGATCACCAGCTGCAGCCATCGCATCGAAGTCGATGCAGGCTCCCGACAGAACCAACGGAATCGACTGCGGCGTCCAGCCTGCGCGTCCGAGACCGTCGACCATGTTCCAGCAGTCAGCACCTTGGGCCGAGAAGATCATCGAGTCAGGCTCGAAATCGAGTACCTGGGCGACAATCGGCGACACGTCGGGAGTTGCGGGCTTCACCGGAACCCCGATGAACTCGAGCTCGGGTACGGTACCCGCACGAGCTGATGCACCGGGCTCAATCCCCTTGATCACTTCGAGGGGCTTCTTCTCGAGGTCGTTGTAGCAGACCACGCCAGGGGGCGTATCCGCCCACGGAACTCCGATCCGCTTACCACCGATGTCGTTGGTGACAAACTCGACGAGTCCGGTGTGGACACCGAGGCAGCCGCCACCGCCACCGATCGAGTACACGCCGGGCGAGGTGAAGTCACCGATCGTGATCGGCGTGATCACGATCACCGGGACGCCAGCAGCGTTATAGATCGGGAAGTGGTTACCGAAGAAGTTGATCGTCGATACGACGATGTCCGCACCCTTGGCGATCAACTCGTTCGCGCAGCGCTGCGAGTCGTCCGGCGACACCGCCATCTTGCACACTTCGAGTTTGATCGGGCGCCCCGGGGCACCATTCTGGATATCAGCGCCGAGGCCGCCGAGTTCAGCATTGATGAACTCGACCAACCCCTCACCCATAATCGTGAATTCGGGGAACGAACCGTTCGGATCGCCCTCGAGGTTCTGCCAGCCCACCACGATCGGATCGCCTTCCGCGGCAATGGGATTCGCGATGGCGCAGGTCACGTCGGAAATGAAGCGGCCGGCACCGTTACCTTCTTCGCCATCGATCGAAGCGTCGATCTCAGGACAGCCGGCGGATCCCCCACCCGAATCCGGAGTCTCGGTCGAATCTGGCGCCGAGGTCGTAGCGGGCGCAGCTGTGGTCGCTGGCGCAGCCGTCGTAGCTGGAGTCGAGTCCCCATCGTCGTCGCCACAGGCTGCTGCGACGAGCACGAGGGCGCACGTAGCGGCCAGGTACCGCCGTCCCTGTCGTCTCTTGGTCGTCATCAGGTCATGTCTCCCATTTGTTCACGGATCACGGCTGAGCCACTCAGCCGCACGTGAAGTGTGTCACGCCATAAGGCCCTAAAGCGATTCAGGGGAGCCCTCCGGCACATTGGGGACCTCGAAACCCATCGCCTCATGGCGAGTGCGGACCTTGCAAGGTTCTGTATCCGAATTAACGAAAGTGCTTGACGACACTCGAGAGCGAACTCGCTGGATATCGAGATCGACTTAGGAGAACAGCCCGTGAACTTGAGCGCGTTCCTGACATGGGGTCGGAGCCGGGATACATCGACAAGATTCAACACTCGGTGCAAGTTCTGCGACATGCCCACGATCGGCGCGCCTCAGATCGCGGTCGAATCCACCGGCGCGCACCGTCAATCTGGCGATGAAGCCTCCCGAAAGGACGCCTGGCCCCGGTCCACCGCGCGCATCCGATTCTTGAGCATCGTTCCGGTCGCTACCAGCAGTTTCACTCGGCACGAAAGCCAAAGACTCTTCGAGCGCTGAGGTGATCGAAACCGAGTCACCATCACCACGACCACATGCTGGGGCGATGGACGTCACGAGAGAAGCGACATCAAGGAAACGTCGGACACGACACGAGGATGGAGTTGATTTCCTGGGCATCCCGCAGCGCCTGCCGGAAGAAACTCACGTATGGAGGCATTTCTCATCACGAGAACCGTCCGACACGCCAACCGAGATGTCCACGCTGGTGCGATGAACCCTGATCAGGCGTCGGCGGGGACACCCTTGGCGACGAGGGCCTCACGATCGTTCAAGAAATCACTCGAAAGATCCGGCGCTCCCATGTAATGAGGTTGCAGCACACGCCCGGCCAACTGCCAGACACCATCACGCCGCACATAGTGATCATCGTAATGCGCCAAGAGGATGCCTTTAGCCCCATCGGCGCGCCGAAAGCGCTCACTGATGTACCAGCGTCCAACGGCCTTGGTCGGCGACGCCACGACGCCCTCGTCGGGATCGAACCAGGCTTCACCGTTCTGCACGGTCTGAACGACGGCCGCCATACCCTTCATAGCCGAATACCAGAGTTCGGTGATGGCCTCTCGGCCCTCGACGAAGCGCCCTCGGCCGAGGTCCCACCCTGCGTCCTCGGCCCAGCACGAGGACCACATGTCGCCACGGCGATGAACGACCGCATCCGCATATCGGTGAATCAGGCGCGAGATCGAGACGTAGTCGTCGGTACCGAGGGGTGTCAGTGTGATCGGATCAGGAAAGCTCATCTCTTCGGTTTAGTCCACAGAGCCAACCCATGACGATGGCGGAGTCGTCGACTGATCGCTCCGCGTCGTTCGTGACCATCGTCACTTGGGACAATAGGACGGTGGATGACGATCTGATCGCAACCTATTCGCCGACCCATCCCGATGTGATGAACGACCCGGCTGGCGCCTACGCGGTATTGCGCAACCAGTGTCCCGTGCATCGCAGCGACGCTTTGGGTCGGCCGTTGTATTCCATCTCGAAAGCCCGCGACCTCCACCAAATCCTCATCGATCATCGCACCTGGTCGAACACTCAGGGTCCCGGTATCGCCACCAGCACAGCTGGCACCGGAGATATGCAACACGACGATCCGCCCGAGCACACCCGACGGCGAACCTTTGCTCGTTCATGGTTCCTCCCCCAACGAGTGGCCGCTTTGGAGGGTGCAATTCGCGAAGTGGCGATCGAGAACATCGAGTCGTTCAAGGATCAGGGGCAAGCCGATCTCTATGGAGCCTTCGCCCTTCCCCTACCCGTGACCAGCTTTTGCGCCATCATGGGAATCGAACTCGACGACCACGAGAAGTTCCTCGAATGGGCCGACGAACTCGTCACCTCGATGGCCTACGAGGGCACCGGAGGAACCGCCCGACGGGATCTGGTGGCCTTCACCTCCGCCGAGATTCGCCATCGTCGCACTCTGGCCGACCAGGGGCTTGCGGTTCCCGAGGGTCTGCTCAGTCATCTCGCCGTGGACGAGTACGCCGACGGTGAACGGATGCCATTGGAACAAGTCGTCAACATGGTCAACCAGTTGCTCATCGCGGGCCATGAAACGACGACCTCGTTGATCACGAACTGTGTATGGCGACTCCTCGAGGAACCCGAGGACCGTTGGAATCGGATCGTGGCGGATCCCGAACTCATCCCCCAGGCCGTGGAGGAGAGCCTGCGCTTCGATCCACCGGTGCTCGGCCTGTGTCGCACCAGCGATCAGGACCAGACCGTGGCGGGAGTCGACATCCCGGCCAACGACAAGATCATGGTGTTGTATGCCTCAGCCAACCGAG
Source organism: uncultured Ilumatobacteraceae bacterium (assembly GCA_964471865.1). Taxonomy (GTDB): domain Bacteria; phylum Actinomycetota; class Acidimicrobiia; order Acidimicrobiales; family Ilumatobacteraceae; genus CAYMUC01. The sequence continues at coordinate 17,465 of CAYYHU010000022.1, forward strand.
ATCCTGAACGTTTCGATCGTCCCGACGAGTTCGTCATCGATCGACCCTTGATCGAGACCAAACGCCACTATTCGTTCTCGTGGGGGATCCACCACTGTTTGGGCGCTCCCCTGGCCCGGCTGACAGCGCGGGTGGCACTCGAGGAGCTCTCCTCGCGCCTTCCCCACATCCGTCTCGCTGGGCCCACCACCCGTGTACCGTCACCATTCCTGTGGGGGCGCAAGACGCTTCCCGTGCGCTGGGAGCCATGACATGGACCTCGATGACATCAATTTCTTGAATCCCGATATCAGCGACTGCCCCTATTCTGCCTACGAGACCCTGCGCGAGCAGGCTCCCGTCTGGCAGGACCCTCGAACCAAGATGTGGGTCGTCACCCGTTACGACGACGTTCGAATGGTCCTGACCGACGTCGAGCGATTCCCCAGCAGCAGAGGCCGGGGTCGAGTCGACCCTCGTGCGGCAATGCTGAGAGCGATCTACGAGGAACGGGGCTGGGTTCCCGCCCCGACTCTGGCGGGCCGCGACGATCCTGAGCACCGAGAGATGCGGGGCCTGTTCAACCACGCCTTTCGGCCCTCCCGGATCAAAGAACTCGATCCGTTCATCGAACAACTCGCCCACCGCCTCATCGATGCCTTCATCGATGAAGGCCGCTGTGACTGGGTTCGCTCCTTCGCGGTACCCCTGCCGCTCATCGTGATCGGTCGCCAGATGGGCGCCCGAGAAGAAGACATCTGGCAGATCAAGGCCTGGACCGATGCCTGGGTCCAGCGTCTCGGCATGATGCAGACCGAAGAGGAGGCGATCTGGTCGACAGAAATGGAGATCGCCGCCCAACACTATTTCCAGCCTATTTTCGAACGCTTGCGCGTCGAGCCCGATGACACGCTGCTCTCGGATCTGGTGAACACCGTCATCCCCGAATGGGGCCGCACCCTCACCGATGAGGAACTGCATGCCGAGATGATGGCAGACACCTTCGTGGGAGGATCCGAGACGACCACCAATGCCCTGGCCGAGGGTGTTCGCATTCTCATCGAGCATCCCCATGTGTGGGATCAGGTGAGTTCCGACCCCGATGAGTACGTTCCACGCCTCGCGGAAGAGGTGCTCCGACTCGAAGGGCCCGTCCAAGGCCTGTTTCGAACCACGGCCGTGGACGTGGAGCTTCACGGAGTGACGATTCCAGCCGGTTCGGTGGTCAACGTGCGCTACGCGGCTGCGAATCGTGATCCCTCACAATTCGACTGTCCCGCTGAACCCGACCTGGACCGCGAGAACCTTCGCTCGCATCTCGCCTTTGGATTCGGAACCCATCACTGTCTCGGGGCTCCCCTGGCGCGGCGCGAACTGATCATCGGCTTCAGAGCGCTGGTGGACCGAGTGGATCGTCTGTGGTTCCTCGACGACGTCAACGACTTTCGCCATCACCCGAACTTCTGTCTCCGAGCCCTCAAAGAACTCCATATCGGAGTCGAGGCTCGTCGCTGACCCAACACTGCACCGCCGACCTCACAGTCGAAGACACGTTTCGATTCCCAACGCGCAACACCAGGTGTTGGCGTCCCACCAGGAGCAACCATGATTCCCGACCACTCTGAACGATCCCTCGACTCGTTGATGTCGCTCGCCGGCCGTGGCGCCGTTGTCACTGGAGCCGGCCGCGGTATCGGCGCGGCGATCGTGGCGCGACTCGCAGAAGCGGGCGCCGACGTCATCGCCGGTGATCTCGACATCGAGGCGGCCACTGGTGTCGCACAGACCATCACCGCCCGAGGTCACGGCCGAGTGAGGGCTGTGGCCATGGACGTGACCCGCACCGAGACCCTCGCTGCCGCCACAACGACATGCGTCGACGAGTTCGGTCATCTCGACATCTGGGTCAACAACGCCGGGATCTATCCCACGACGGGTCCAGCGATCGACGTGACCGATGAGTTCATCGACACCATGCTCAGAGTCAATGTCCGCGGTTCGTTTGCGGGTGCCCGAGAGGCGGCTCATCGCATGGACCGTGGAGGCGTCATCGTCAACCTGGCATCGACGGCGGGCTTCCGTCCTGCGACGGGAATCTCGGCCTATGTCGCATCGAAGCATGCCGTCGTCGGGCTCACCAAGAACCTGGCATTGGAATTCGCATCGCGAGACATCCGAGTCGTCGGCGTGGCCCCAGGAGTCATCGACACACCCGGCGTGCAGGACCAACTCGCACCTTTGGCCCAGGCTGGCCTCAACGTCGAAGCCACCTTGTCCAAGACTCTCCTCGGCCGCGGAGGCCGTCCCGATGACGTCGCCCGCGTCATCTATTTCTTGGTCTCGGATCTCGCGGCATGGGTCACCGGTGACACGGTGGCCGTGGATGCCGGATCCCTCGTGAGCTGACCCGTCACTGTGGATCACCTGAACGGGCTGGGTGATCCGCCGCCGGGTCGAATCATCGCCCGCCGGTGACGACCTCGGAATTTCCCTCCCGCCACATCGGCACCAGCCGCCGCCGGGCGATACGCCAGCCTTGGTCGGTGCGCACGAGTTCATCCTCATAGCGTCCGGCGATGATGAAATGAGGTGACCCCGATGCCCCTGCGCGTATGTGCTGGGCATGGAAATAGCAGCGCGACCGAGCACGGTCACCGTCGATGACGATCTGATGAGTCGACACCATGTGCTGGCTGTCATCGAGGGGACCGAGAGCGCTCGATACTCGGTCGATGATGGCCTCGATGCCGAAGAGTTCAGGGCTGCCGAGTTCGGCCACCGCATCGGGAAGGAACACCTCACGCAGTGCCTCCCAGTCCCGAGTGTCCAGAGCCCAGCAGTAGTCGATGGTCAAGGCGGTGATCGCGCTACGGTCCTCAGAGTCAGTCACCCCGTCATCATCGCAGAACGGTGACGACTGCCAGGAGGAAGGGAACCTCATGATCCCCACCGGTTTGTCTCGTCCTGTCCAGATCGCCTACCCGGTTCGCGACGTCGTCACGGCCGCACACGACTTCAGCGCTCGCACCGGGGCGGGACCTTTCTTCGCACTGAGACACATCGACGTCGTCGAGGCGCGTATCGAGGGCCGATCCGGCGTCTTCGACCATTCGTCCGCGTATGGGCAATGGGGTCCGATCATGGTCGAACTCGTCGAGGAGCACTCCCCCGCGATCGTCGAACCCGGCTCGGGAATCCACCACCTTGCGTTTCTCGTCGATGATCTCGACGCCGCGTTGGCCGAGGCCCAATCCCAGGGGTGGGACGAGGTCTTGTGGGCGCGTACGGGAACGGGACAAGCGTTCTCGTTCAGTCGAGCACCAGGCTGGGGGCATCTCGTGGAGATGTACGAACCCACCGACGGTCTCCTGGGTTTCTATGCTCGGGTGGCCGAGGCCGCGCAGGCCTGGGACCGGACCGATCCTGTTCGCATCGTGCGCTGATACGGCGAGCCGGCGCCGCCGTCGGGCGCGGTCACAAGGCGGTGTCGTCCACCCACGAACCATGGAAACCGAACGGCACGCGGCGTGGCAGATGGACGCGGGCGACGGGTTCGGACCCCACTGTCGTTGCGTCCAGAATCACGAGATCGGTGGAATCGGTGGAACGGTCATACACGTATCCCATCGCCCACCCCTCGTCTTCGCCACTTCCCTCGTATGCGGGAACGAACACGAATTCGCCGGGATACGCGTCGGGACCGAAATCCTGGCGCTCGCACCCACCGGTTTCGAGGTCGTACTTCAGCAACACGCCGGGTTCACCGAGGTCACCACCGGTGCCACTTCTCGGCGCTGCGGCCCAGCCGTACCGGTGACGAAGACCTACGAGTCGTTCATCGACACGCGGAAATGCGTGAGCGACATCGTCGAGTTGGGTTTCGGTGACCGCTCCGCTGGCGAGATCGAAGGTCCAGCGATGCAAGAAGCTGGGATCGAAGTCCTCCATGGAGTGACGCCACATCGACTCGTGGCGCCCCACGTCACACACGACGGTGTCCCCATCGACGAAAGCGTTGAAGGGATGGAACACGTAACAGGGGTCCACCTCGAACCACCGGATGTCGGCATCGCCACCCATACGGGGAAGGATGCCGATTCGGGCGCCGTAGTCGTCGTCCCACTTGATCGGAGCTCCACTGGCCATGTTGTCGAGGTCGAACACCACCGGCAGGTCCATGAAGATCGCATGGTCGCGGGTGATCATGAAGTCATGCATCATCGTGCCCTTGGGGACCGTGATCGGCGCCGAGTGCACGAGCTGCCCGCTCGCATCGAGAACGTGGTACGTGAGATGGGGCGGAAGCGGTGAATAACCGAAGAAATGCAACTCTCCGGTCTCAGCACACAGTTTTGGATGGGCGGTGAAGGCCGTGGTGAGACGTCCACCGAAGTCCTCGCATCCGAGCGTGTCGAGTTCCGGCGAGAGTTCGTAGGGGAAATGCCCTTCCTCGAGCGCCCAGATCCGACCGGCATGGGCCAGCACATGGGTGTTGGCTGCACTCGCTGTGGGATCGAACATCGCTTCGGGATCCATCGAATCAAGATCGCGTTCGTACTTGGTGGTCCGCACATAGCGGTTGCGGTACCACGCAGCTCGTCCACCCTCGAGGCGGACTCCATGGATCATTCCATCGCCAAAGAACCAATGGCCTGCAGCTCCGGTCTTGGGATTGGAACCGTTGCGGAGATACAGACCCGAGATGGCCTCGGGGATCGAACCCGTCACGGGTAGGTCGGTGGCGGTGATCTCGTCGGCCACCGGGGCATAGTTCCCTTTGAGGAACCACGGAGTCGTCGAGGTGTCATCGAGTGCGGTCATGGGTGTCCTCGCTGGTCGTGATGGTGGAAAGTAAGCCGGAAAGAGTCACCTCAGAGCCAGCCACCACGACGCCACCTGGGCGGCATATCGCTGGGCGTAGTCCTGAGCCAGAGCTGGGGCATCGCCAGCCACTGGGGTGTTATGCGTCGAGGGAAGAGGAGATGCGTCCGCAATGGGATCTACCCACTCGAGCCGCAGACCTTCGAGCACCTCACCCAACTGTGGTGATGCCTCTTCGTGGTGATCACTCGTTTGGTGAACGATGAAGGTCGGGAAATCCTCGAAGGACAACAAGGTGTAATACGTCCGAGGATCAGCGCCCCTCCAGTACTCGTATCTCAGCACCCCGGTCTCGTGAGCATGAGTGTCACGAAACAGCGTTCGAGCGATCTCTTCGAAGCGCGCCTCACAACCTTCACGAACGGTGAGATGAGCCAAAATCGTCGCCATCGGGCCAGGTTACTGGTCGCCCGACCTTTCGAGGTGACCGGAGACACACCACGGGAGTCGAAGTTTCCTGGTGGGGCTGAACTCGACGGCGATCGAGTCGGCTCGATGTTCGAGCCCGAATCAGCCCAAGGGCCCGCCGGCGAACCACCGGTCGAACATGGGCTTGACGGCGCTCCAGACGAGCTCGACGATCAATCCGCTGGGCGGTTGAACGTAGGTGAACGCTCCGTAGCCGTTCTCGGGGGCCTGCTGAGCCAACAACAACGTCCATCCCTGATCGAGCAACGCCGAGGTCTCCCCCGCCACGTCATCAGACCAGACGCCGACATGGTGCAGACCCGGGGTCGTGCGACCGTCCCATACCGAACCCGGGGCGCCCTCGAGCAACTCCACATGCTGGGGTCCTTGCGCCGAATAGGTGAAACGCAAAGGAATCTCCACGCTGCCGGTGCCGGGCAACCAGACTTGCTGTTCACGCTGTTGAGGTTCACACCAGGTGACGTTCAAGGCCGGACCCAACTCGGCCATCGCGGCATCGAGGTCAGGGACCCGGATCCCCTGGTGATACGTACGGGCGTAGTCGACGGTGCTCACGGTCCTCCTTGACGTAGCGATGGCAACCTTCAGAGACGACACCACGCCCATCGGGACGTGATCTCCTCATCAGATCTTGCGTTCCTGGCCTTCCCAGTAGGGCGACCGCAACGGCTGTTTTTGGATCTTGCCGGTGCCGGTGCGCGGGATCTCATCGATGAAGTCGACGGATCGTGGCGCCTTGTACCCCGCCAGGAGTTCTCGACAGTGAGCGATCAAAGCGCTCGAGAGCGCCTCATCGGATGTGTAGCCGTCGGCTACTTGGACGATCGCTTTGACGCTCTCGCCGAATTCTTCGTCCGGCACTCCGATCACAGCGACATCCGCGACGGCGGGATGAGCTGCGAGCGCCCCTTCAATTTCGGCGGGATAGATGTTCACACCACCGGAGATGATCATGTCGATGCGGCGGTCCGACAGCCACAGATACCCCTCGTCATCGATGTACCCGACATCGCCCGTGGTGAAGACACCCGGTTCGAGAAAGGCTTTGGCAGTCTTGGCCTCGTCGTTGTGGTAGGTGAACGACATCCCCATGAGGTTCTTGAAGTAGAGGGTTCCTTCTTGTCCCTGAGGTACTCGCTCCCCGTCTTCGTCGACGACGATCACTTCCATCATCGGCAGGGGCTTTCCGACGCTGCCACCCTTGTCGAGCCACTCCTGAGCCGTGATCGTCGAGATCACCGATCCTTCGGTGGAGCCGTAGTACTCGGTGATCTTCGGGCCCCACCAGTCGATGAGGGACCGTTTGACCGTTGGTGGGCAGGGAGCAGCTCCATGCCAGACGACCTGGAGACTGTCGCCACGGAACGAGGCCTTGATCTCATCGGGAAGGTCGATGAGTCGCTTCATCTGGGTGGGAACGAGATGCACGTTGGTGACCTGATGGCGATCGATGAGTTCGATCACCCCGGCCGAGTCGTACTTGTGTTGCATCACCACGCTCGAGCCGCCCACCATGGGAAGGAAGCTGAACGCCCATTGGGCCGAGTGGTAGAAGGGTCCACACAGCAGCGTGCAGCCCGGAACCGGGAGCATCTGTCCGAAACCGGCCGCAACCAGTTGCAGCAGGTCCGGGGTGAGATCGGCCCCACCTGACAGACCTCCACGGACACCTTTGGGACGTCCGGTGGTTCCCGAGGTGTAGAACATCGGTCCGCCGAGTCGTTGGTCCTCGGGCTCCTCATCGCTTCCCGATGCCACCAGCTCTTCGAATCCCACGTAGGCGGGATGGGCCCGAAGCTGTTCATCCACCTCGTCACCGACTCCCACGACGAGGCGAACACCGCGGCTGCGATCGTCCCCGAGCGCGCGAGCGACCGTAGCGCTGAAGCGTTGATCACAGATCACAGCCACCGATTGGGAATCCTCGAAGACGTACGCCAACTCATCGGCCACGAAATGCCAGTTGACGGGCACATAGGTGAATCCGCCGTGGGATCCGGCAAGTGAGACCTCGAACCATTCACGACGGTTTCCCAACACCACCGCCACCGTCGTTCCCGCACCCACACCTCGGTCGCGCAGCGCGTTCACGACACGGTTGATCCGGGGATCCAACTCACCCCAGGTACTGGTGCCGAACTCGTCGACGAGTGCCATCTCGTCGGGACGATCGGTCGCGAAGGTGCGGGTCAACAACGCCATGGCGACATCACCTCGACAGGATGGTCACACCCGAGATGCCCGGAGCCCCGTACACGTGGGTGTAGGCGACCTGAGGATCGTTGGGCACTTGGCGGGCGCCGGCCTGGCCCCGCAACTGCAACACGTTTTCGTAGACCTGGCGCAGTCCCGACGCGCCGATCGGCTCGCCATTGGCGAGACAACCTCCGTCGGTATTGACCGGGAACCGACCGCCGATCTCGGTGTCACCGCGCTGGATCATGTCTTCTTGTTCGCCGTGCTCGCAGAAACCATTCTCGGCCATATGCATGACTTCGGCGCCGGACTCGGTGTCCTGCAACTGCGCGAGGTCGATGTCTTCGGGTCCGATTCCGGCCATTTCGAACGCGGCCTTCGACGCGTCCACGGTCGGCCCGGCGTTGTGCTCGAGCGCGATCGAAGGCGCCAACACCTCGAAGCTTCCGAACCGCCGCGAGCGAACGACCGCAGCTTTGAGATAGATCGGGGTGTCGGTGTATTCCTTGGCCTTGTCAGCGCGGGCCAGGATCAACGCCACGCCGCCTTCTCCCGGCGAGCAGAACATGTATTGCGTCAAGGGATACGACAGCATCGCCGCGTCGAGAACCTCTTGTTCCGAGATCGGCTTGCGCCGCCAGGCCATGGGGTTCATCGCCCCGTTGCGGAACGCCTTTTCCGACACCTTGGCGAGAGTCGAATTCGAGATTCCGTACTCGTGCATGTAGCGGTTGATCTTCATGCCGAAGAACTGCGTGGTGAGAGCGAGACCGCTCGCCCCGTACCAGTCACCCAACCCTGAAGCCTTGGTGTTGACCCGGAAAGCACCGCGCTCGTGCTTGTCGAAACCGATGGCGATTCCGAGGTCGAACACGCCCGACCGGATCGTGTTGTACGCCGAGAACAGCGCCGAGCCACCTGTGGCGCAGCCGTTCGCGACGTTGATGAACTGCAGACCCGTCAGACCCAGATGCGACACCATCGTGTCAGCGGCACCAGCGGCCTGGGAACCACCGAACGCGAACTGCATGTCCTCCCAGGACACGCCGGCATCGGCGAGCGCTCGCCGTACTGAGATCACTCCCTGTTCCATTCCCGTGACGCCCTCGTGGCGCCCGAACTCGTGCATTCCGATCCCTACGATCGCAACCTCGTCGGCCATGGTTCCTCTCCTTGTCCAGAAATTCCTGTGATGATGCGTTGGGGGGCGCCCGGCTCAGTCGACCGGGGCGAAAGCGAAGGTGACGATCTCGTTGCCGTTCTCGTCGAGTCCGAGGGGCACGATGACGAGCTCCATTTCCATACCGATCGTCAACTTCTCGGGATCGGCTTCGGTGAGGCGCGCTTCGACCTTGACCTCACCAGGCAGTTCGACATACCCCACACCGAAGGCTTCGAAGGTCTTGGGGTCGGCATTGCCGACATAGGGCGGGGCCTTGGGCGGGAAGCCCTGCACCGTCCAGGTCCACAGCCGACCGCGACGAGACAACTCGACGGTCTCGGTCTCGGTACCCGTGCACTTGGGACAACCGCTTTGCACCGGGAACATGTGGTTCCCGCATGTCGTGCATCGACTGCCAAGCAGATGTGGTTCATCTGAAGGCCAGGTGAACACACCCTCTGAGACCGGTACTTGAGTCGCCATGCAGATACCTTCCTGTCTGGGGCCGACACATCAGCCCGCTCGTGAATCATGTCGAAATCGTTCGTCGCCCGGTTCCGATCCAGACGATCGTGGACGTCACCCTAGTGGGCACGAGGCGCTCCTCCCCCGGCGAAGCACGCCCGGCGCACCCCTGTTCACCAGCATGAACGCGCCCAGCCGAGATTGCTCTCAGGGTTCGCGGACTCGACGGGCCGAACCGATCGATACGAGGCGATCCTCGATCGTTCGTTCCTCCCCGGGCCACAATCCGATAGCGGTGTCGGTTCGCTCGGAATCGTCATCGATCAGCAAGTCGATGAAGACGGCTGCCACCTGCTGCGACGTCATCCATTCCGTGGCCATGGCATCGATCGCGTCGGATTCGACTCCGCGGGTCGCGAGGAAGTCTCGCAACATCGGAGTGTCGGTCTCGCCCATCCCGATCGTGTTGACCCGAACCCCGGCAAATCCCTCACTCGGGCGTTGCGTGGCCGCCCAGTTCCGTCGCAGGCCTTCGAGTGCCCACTTGGCGGCGTCATAGGCATCGAGCCACCCCACCTTCACCGGTCCGGTGGGCCGCGCGACGACGTGATCGGTCGACACGATCACCAAGTCCGCAGGACGAATCCGACCTCCGTGACGACTCGCTGCGTCTCTCAGGGCGCCCAGACTCGCTCGTCCGGTCACGAAAGCGGCCCGGGTGATCGCTCGCCATTGAGCGTCGAAATCCGCCACGAGCTCGCCAAGGGGACGATCGGGCGGGGTCGGAAGGGCGATCCCCGCATTGGCCACCACCGCATCGAGACAGCCGTAGCGTTCGAGAGTCCCGTTCACCACGGCCTTCATCGCGTCGGGGTCCGCAGCATCGGCCACGACGCCCCACCCGTCGCCGAGTTCGAGACCGGTAACGCTGCTTTTCACGTCGCAGGCGACGACCTGGGCTCCGGCCGCCGCAGCCATCTCTGCGACCGCTTGGCCGATCCCTTGGGCCGCACCGGTCACCAGAACCGTACGTCCGTTCAAGGCATTCGAGTCATGAGGGTTGTTCATCTCGATGAGGTCTCCTGGTTCGGGTCGGGCCGCCGCAACGACCTCGACGATGTCGATGTCCTCAGCGCCCCAGCATCCCGCCATCCACCGCGAGGGCATGCCCGGTGGTGAAGGAGGATTCATCACTGCACAACCACAGTGACGCCGCGGCGATTTCCTCGGGTTCTCCAAAGCGCCCCATCGGGCTCAACCGCTTGGCGACCTCACGTGGATCGCGCTCCCGCCGAGTCATCGCATCTCGCAACATCGGCGTGTCGATGGCGCCCGGACAGATGGCATTCACCCGGATTCCGAAGCGGGCATAGTCCAACGACGCGGATCGGGTGAGGCCGATGACTCCGTGCTTGCTAGCGGTGTATGCCGGTTGATTCGGCTGAGGGACGAAGGAGTTCGTCGAGGCGATGTTGACGATCGAACCCCGTCGACCCCGAGCGTCGGGCTCATTGTCGAGCATCGCAGCGATCTCGGCGCGACAGCACAAGAACACGCTGCGGGTATTCACCGCCATCATCATCTCGTAGTCCTCGAGCGATGTCTGATGCAATGGAACGCGTTCGAACTCGATCGCGGCGGCATTCACAGCCGCATCGAGGCGTCCAGCAAGGCCAACAGCGGTTGCGACGAGTGCTTCGACATCGGACTGTGACGAAACATCACAGCGCTGCACGGTCAATGTCGAGCGGTCCGAGACGGATTCGAGTTCCGCGAGACCCTGTTCGCTCAGGTCCCCGGCCACCACCCTGGCACCGGAGTGGAGGAGACGCTGCACGATCGCACGACCCATGCCCCCGGCCGCGCCCGTCACCACACACATCCAACCCTGCACTTCGTGAACCCCCTCTGGTCGACCCGACGATCTCATCGACGTACTCGATGACATCGTCGTCTCTTCTTCGCCACCGTAGTGCTCGGCGTCACGTGCGAAAGTGTCCGACCATGAGCACCGTTCCTACTTCCGTCGACGACATCACCGTGCCCTGGCTCGACGAGGCCCTTCACGCCAGTGGCATCATCGACGCCTCCACGTCAGTCACCGCGCTCGACGCTGCAGTGTTGCCCGCCGGCGTCGGCTTCATGGGCTCGGTCGGTCGGGTGAATGTGACCTACAGCGGCGGCCAGGGCCCCGAGCGGATGATCGCCAAGATCCCCACCCAAGACGCGTACGTACGCGAACTGCTGACCCCAGCTCGAGTGTTTGAACGTGAAGCCCGCTTCTACGAGGATCTCGCAGCCCGTATTGACGTGGTTCCCAACGCCTACCACGTAGCCGCCGATCACGACGCCGGCGACTACTTGTTGCTGATGCAGGATCTCGGACACCTGCGGGGAGGCGATCAGGCATCGGGCCTCAGCGTCGGGGACGCCGAAGCGGCACTACGAGCTCTGGCCCGACTTCATGCTCGGTTCTGGGAGAGCGACGAATTGGCCGCCATCGACTGGATGCCCTCGATCAACGATCCCGGTATGAAGATTTCCCGTGAGGTCTACAACGCGTCGCTACCGGGATTCCGGGAGGTGTTCGCGCACGCTCTCGACCCGGTGCACGCCGACCTCATCGCCGCTTTCGGGGATGCGACGCCTGAGCTCTTGGACCGCTTTGCCGCCATGCCGAACACGATCGTTCACTTCGATTACCGGGCCGACAATCTGTTCTTTGGCGACGAGGGCGACGTCGATGCGGTACGCATGATCGATTTCCAGGCATCCTCCAAAGGTGGTGGCGCTTATGACGTGGGTTACTTCGTCAGCCAGAACCTCGCCACACCGGACCGGCGCCAGCACGAGGACCGCCTGTTGCACGCCTATCACGACGAACTCGTGGCCCATGGAGTCTCGGGCTACGACTACGACCGCTTCCTCCAGGACGTGCGCGTCGGCGTGCTCTACGGATGGATCATCCCGGTCTACGCCGTGGGCACCCTGGATTCATCGAGCGAGCGGGCCATGGCGCTGTGGACTGCTGTCATCGAGCGAGCTCAAGCAGCAATGACCGACCACGATGTCGCCGCGATCATGCCCTGAACTCGAACGCCAACAGCACCCCTGACGCGACCGAGCCCGCCACGATGTGGCGGGCTCGGCTCGTTTGATGTGACGGTGAGGCTCAGGCTTCAGGCAGCGGATAGTGCACGCCCGGGATTCCACCTTCGAGCGCCTGATACCAGTCGGGACGAGGAACGATGCCCGGATAACCCCCCGGAACCATCGGCCGGTCCGTGTTCCATTCGAAGTGGATCGGCGGGATCTGGAAGTAGCCGTTGGCGGCATTGGTTCCACCGTCGACGTTGAGATCGTGACCGGTGATGTACGACGACGCATCCGAGGCCAGGAACATCACGGGCGCCACGATCTCTTCGAGTTCGCCGATGCGGCGCATCGGGGTACGACTGGCGATCCACTTGTCCATTCCGAGACCTTCGATGGCGGGACGAACCATTTCGGTGACGATGAACCCAGGCGACACCGAGTTGACACGCACCCCCCGATCAGCCCACTCACAGCCCAACTGCATGGTGACGTTACGAAGACCGCCCTTGGCTGCGGTGTAGGCGATGATGTTCAACTCATTCGCCCCGTGGCCCATGATCGAACAGATGTTGACGATCGAACCGCCACCGTTTTCGAGCATGTGACGCCCGACCTCGCGCAGGTACATGAACGCCCCGTTGAGGTCGACAGAGAGAATCCAGTTCCAGGTCTCCATGTCGAACTGTTCCGCGGCGATCCCTCGCATATCGCTCACGCCAGCGTTGTTGACGAGGGCGTCGATCTTGCCATGCTCGCGAATCCCGGTCTCGACCACCTTGATGACGTCGGCTTCCACAGAGACGTCGCCGGGCACCACGGTCACCTTGGAGCCCTTGGCCCGACAGGCCTCGGCGACGGTTTCGAGAATCTCAGCGGAACGCGCCGTCAGGATCAGATCGGCACCGGCCTCGGCGAAGCCATGGGCAAAGCCTTCGCCCAGACCGTACGAGGCTCCGGTGATGAGCACGGTCTTGCCACGGAAATCGAACATTGGAATACCCCCGCTTGGGTCGGTGTCGGACACATCGAAGCGTAGACATTCCGCCACGCCCTCAGGAGATCCGAGCTTCGAACACCCGGTCAGAGCCCGCCACCAGTCTCTGATCGCGTGGGGACGACCGCGACCCCGGGGTGGTCACGACCCCAGATGCTGCTCTCCCAGTGACGACTCTGGAGGCTCCATGTGCAAAACCCCTGCGATCACCGCGTCGAGATCACCATCGGATACGAGGCTGCGGATCTCGTCGAATGTGCGACGGCTCCCCAGAGTTCGCAGGATCTCGAAGGAGGTTCCCGTCACGGTGACGTGTGGTTGTCCCTCTCCGACGCGAAAGCTCTCGTCGTCGATGACGACCTCCACGGCCCCCAGATCTCGGGCCGCGAGATCAGCAGCCACAAGTCGGAGACCGAGCCGGGCTGCGAGTTCGACTCCGGAGCTCGAACGTTCCCCTCCGACACCCAGAGCCGTTCGTACATCGTGTTCATGGACCACGGTGTCATAGGTCAGGCCCCACCATCGTTGAGGTCGCTGCGCGATCATCGACTCGAAATCGTTCGCGACTCGTGACCATTCGTCGATCACCTCGTCGAGTGACCGGTCGCGGCGCTCCTCGACCTGTCGGTCGACCCAGGCCTGCGTGTCACCCTCGGGAAAGCGTCCTGCCACGAGATCCACCGCAATTCCGGTGACATGAGAGAACACATCTTTGACCGTCCATGCCGGGCAGGCCGCCACCCTCAGCGTGGACACGTCCGCAGCGGCCTCGGTCACCACTGTGACCATTCGGCGGCGCGACAGCCCGTATTCAGCTGCGGCTTGGGACAGATCGCCGAACTCGGCATTCGTGCTCATGGCGACTCCTGAGGATCGAGAATCTCACGGGCACCTCGGCCCACGGCCGCCACATGGTCTGATGCATGCTCCCAGCCCCACGCGGAGGGGACCTCGAGGGACCAGGGCACCGAGGTCTTGGTGCGACGAACCGCGTTCACGATCGAGGCGAGATCGAACTCGCCGGCACCCGGAGCCCGACGATTCTCGAGACAGTCGGTGTAGTAGTCCGCATTCTCAGCTTGGGCCGCACCATCGTTGAGTTGCAGACCTGTGATCCACCGGCCGTCGAGTGATGACAGAGCGGTGAGATCCCGCACTCCTCGCTCGAGATGCCATACGTCGACACAGATCCCGCCATTGGGCCGATCGGCGTGTTGAACGATGGCGAGGGCATCGTGAAGGCTCACGATGTCGGTGAAGGGTAGGAACTCGAGCCCGACGACCAAGCCATGATCGCCGGCTCGGTCACACAGGGAACCGAATGCCGCCGCTGCGGCGTCGAGGTCGTCGCCACCCGGGCCGATCACCTGGAGATACCGGCTCTCGAACGCGTCCGCGATCTGCCACGCGATCGCTTCGAGCTCAGCGGCTTTGGCGCCGCCCGGACCATCGGCGCCCAGACCGGGAATCACCTCGATCTCCGCGAGCACCAACCCATGGTCATCGAGCAGCGAGCGCAGTTCACCAGGCGCTCTTCCTTCCTGCTCGAGCCGCTCGTAATGCCCCACCCACAGTCCGATACCCGAAAAGCCGTGTTCGGCAGCGAGGCGTATGCGGTCTTCGATGGGATGGAATCGCGACAGGGTGAAATGGCTGAGTACACGATGCTCGGCTCCCAGGTCGTGAGGACGACGGGGTGGAGCACTAGGTTCGGTCACCGCAACAATGTCGCGCATCTCCGGGACCGAGACCGGTGTCGGGAGCGTTCACGTCACAGGGGGAACTCCACCATGCCAGGTCGTCTCGAGAACAAGGTCGCGGTCATCACCGGAGCCGCTAGCGGTATTGGCGAGGCGACGGCCCGGATGTTCGTTCGCGAAGGAGCTCGGGTCATCGTCGCTGATCTCCAAGACGACGCCGGGCGCGCGGTCGCTGCGGATCTGGGCGCAGCCGCCCATTTCGTGCACTGTGACGTGACCTCCGAGGACGACATCGCGGCGGCTGTCGATGCTGCGGTCTCAGAATTCGGTCGTCTCGATGTGATGTTCGCCAATGCTGGAATCGTCGGAGTCATCGGGCGTATCGCCGAAACTCCCGCCGACGCCTGGGATCGCACCGTGTCGGTGTTGCTGCGCGGGGTGTTCTTGAGCATCAAGCACGCTGCGCGGGTCATGGTGCCTCAAGGAAGTGGTTCGATCATCGCGACCTCATCGACCGCAGGGATCCTCGGGGGACTCGGTCCGCACTGTTACACCGCCTGCAAGCACGGAGTCATCGGATTGGCCAAGTCGGTGGCATCCGAACTCGCCTCGAGTGGTGTTCGGGTGAACGCGATCTCCCCGGGCAACACCGTGACCGCGATGACATCGGCGGTCATCACTGGCGATGCCTCTGCCACGGACAAGGCCACCGAGTCGATTGCCGCCGGTTCGGCGTTGAAGATTCCCGGGATCCCCGATGACATCGCCTATGCCGCGACCTATCTCGCCAGCGACGAGGCCCGCACGGTCACGGGGCACACTCTGGTCGTGGACGCCGGTCAGACCACGATGGGTGGTCACAACCGGTTCCACCACCAATCCGCGGCTCTGCTGAGCGAGGCTGGCCGTCGAGACTCCCTCAGTTGATCACGACATAGTGGGCGTCGCTTCCCGGCGCGTTCAGGCGTTGGGGTCCACCAAGATCTTGGTGTGGCTCGAAGCTCCCGATCCAAGATCGGCCAGGGCGTTCGACAGACCGTCCAGACCAACGGTGCCCGTGTGAAGCGGATCGACGTCCACGCGACCGTCGGCCATCATTCCCATGACCATCTCGAACTCCTCGTGGAAGTACGCCAACGCGGCGGACACCCGGATCTCTTTGATGAGCCAGGCCGACGGTGAAATCGAGGCATCGGACTCAGCGAGACCGATGAGACACATGGCGCCGCCTCGGCGAGCGTGATCCACGGCGCTCTGAACCGCGAAGGGTCGCCCGACGCACTCGTACACGATGTCGGCTCCCAGGCCATGGGTGTGGGCCTGGATCGTCGCGGTGGCCTCCTCCCCGGGCGCCACCACATCATGAGCACCGAGTCGCCGAGCTAGTTCTCGGCGTTCCTCGTTGGGCTCGATCACGATGACTCGGCCTGCACCCGCCGCCCGAACCCATTGCAGCGTGCCGAGCCCGATCGGTCCGGCACCCTGGACGACGGCGACATCGCCAAGACGCAATCCACTGGCCCGCACCGCATGGAATGCCACCGTCATCGGCTCCACCTGAGCCGCTTGATCATCGGTGAGTGTGGGATCGGCCTTGACGGCCTTCGTGGCCGACACCGCCAGTCGAGGGGCAAAGCCACCATGAGGCGGGGCCATTGGATCGCGACCCAATGCCGACAGGAAGGTCTGAGTACAACGTTGCGCCTGCCCTGCGAGACAGGCCGCACACCGACCACACGCTGGCGCGACACCGACCACGACCCGGTCCCCTTCCGAGAACCCTTTGACCTCGCTGCCCACGGCGCTGAGAGTCCCGGCCCATTCGTGACCACAGATCGCCGGGTTGTAGGGCGCTCCGGTCTGAAATGCATGCACGTCGGTCCCGCAGATACCGCAGCGAGCGATATCGACCACGACTCCCGTCGGTGCGGGTGTCGGATCGGGGAACTCCCGAAGTTCGACACTTCCCGCTCCTGTGATCAGTGCTGCGTACATGTCATCCTCCCTCGAGGCCCGGACCGGTCCGTCCTCGTCGTGATCTCGAACTCATCCGGCCGGGGACCTGGGATCCGTGCTCGCCCCGTTCTTTGCGCCGGGTGCCACCTTGCCATACTTCGCCCATGAGTCTGATTGCTGTCGAAGCCGCCATCACCGTCGCCGATCCCTCCCAGCGGGATGCCATCGTGGCCCGTAGCGCCCCGTATCAGCAGGCCACCCGCGAGGATGAGCCCGGCTGTCTGGTCTATTGCTTCGCGGCGGATCCGGTTCAGCCCGACCTGATCCAGGTGTACGAACTCTGGGAGGACGAAGCGGCTCTTGCCGCCCATTTCGAACATCCCAACTATCTCAACATGCGCGAGATGCTCAACGACGCAGGGCTGGCCTCGGCGGTCAGTCGCAAATTGCGCATCGACGCCACCGCTCCGGTGTACGGCGCGGATCGTAAGCCGTCGGCCTCGTTCTGAGTATCGAGCCACCGCGTCCACCTGCCGACACCGTCCTGGTCGTAGCCCCTGCGGCGACCGACCAGGATCGGCGTTGGCCTCACGGTTCTGGTCAGGACTGGGCCGCGAGTTCCTGGGCCCATCGGTAGTCCGCTTTACCGGAAGGGCTGCGATAGACGGCGTCGACGAAGACGACCTTCTTGGGCGCCTTGTAATCGGCGATCTGTGATTTCACATGAGCGATCACCGTGGCCTCGTCGACCTCGGTGCCGGGTGCTCGCGAGGCCACGAGCGTGACCGCCTGACCGAAGCGTTCGTCGGGAATCCCCACAGCCACACAATCCTGCACCCCGTCATGGGATCGAGCAGCGACCTCGACTTCCTCGGGGTAGACCTTCTCTCCACCGGTGTTGATACACACCGAACCCCGACCGAGAAGATGGACCGTCCCATCGGTGTCGACGGTGGCGAAGTCACCGGGCACCGTGTAGCGAACTCCGTCGATGACAGGAAACGTGGTCGCCGTCTTGACCGGATCCTTGTAATACCCCTCGGGCATCGGGCCCGACACTCCGAGCATTCCTGAGCGACCACTGCCCGCAGGAATTCGTTCACCGGTCTCCTGATCGAGAACCACCGTATTCGGAAGAGCCGTGAACACGGCGGTGTCGAGGGGATCCTGTCCAGGAGGGGTCACCGCAAGTGCGAAGGGTCCGCCCTCGGAGGCTCCGATCATGTCCATGACCATGGTGTTCGCGGCGTAACGCATGATGACCCGCTTGTGCTCAGCCGAAGTGGTCGCCCCGGTGGTCAACACTCGCTGCAGGCTCGACACGTCATAGGGCTCTCCGGCCTCATCGGCGCGTGCGAGCTCGGCCGCGATCGGCCGCGCGAAGGCGTCCCCCACGATCGACAACTGGTTGACCTTTTCACGCTGCACGAGGTTCAGAAGCTCCGCCGGGTCGAAACGCCGACCGGCGAGCAACACCACGGTGCCGCCCAACACGAAAGTTCCAAAGGCCAAGAACAACGCGGTGCCGTGCATCAACGGAGGCGCTGTCATGTTCACCGGACTCTTTCCGGCGGCATTCAACTCAGCCGCGATTCGACCCACCTCGGCGGGACTGGTCGGAGCCTCGATACCCATGGCGCCGTACGCGGTGAAGCCGAGCGCTCCGAACAGTCCCCGATGGGTCCAGACCACACCTTTGGGAAGTCCCGTCGTACCACCGGTGTACAGCAGCAAGGAGTCCTCGCCCGAGCGTTCGATGGGCGGCATCGGATCATACGAGGTGATGAGGGCCTCGTAGTCGACGGCACCGGGTAGAAGCGGCATCGAATCGCCGCCATCGACTTGGATGAACAGCTTCACCTGGGGCAGCGATGCGCGCGCCTCGTCGACGACCTCAGAAAACACGCCGTGGTAGATCAGTACCTCGGCATCGGAGTCCGATACGACGTGAACGATCTCGGGGGCCTTGTAGCGATAGTTGACGTTCACGGTGCTGGCGCGAACCTTGAACGACGCGTAGGCGCTCTCGAGGTATTCGGGGCAGTTGTAGAGCAACTGCGCCACCTTGGCATCGTGACCCACTCCATGGGCATCGAAGGCCGCCGCCAGACGCGACGCTCGATGGTCGAGGTCTCGCCAACGGATCTTGGTGTCGCCGAGCACCACGGCGACATGGTCCGGTTGGGCCTCGGCGATGGCCTCCCACAACGTCGCCCAGCTCTCCGACAAAGTCACGTCGACCCCCGATGATCGTGTTCGTTCTCAGCCGCTGCCCGATGCAACGACGCGTGCGCTCTACGTTAGGGACCATGACCCCCTCCCCCACGATGCGGAATCATTCCGGCCCCCCTCGAGCCGTCGTGTTCGATTTCGGCGGGGTCCTCATCACTCCGATCACGAATCAGGTGGGAGAGGTCGCCAAGCGCCACGGGGTCACCACGGCGGTACTTCTCGAGGTTCTGCTCGGACCGCGAGCATCGGGGGATCACCCCTGGCATCGCGCCGAGCGAGGCGAATTGGCGGTCTCTGAGATCCAAGGTCTGCTCGGTCCCTGGGCCGAGGCCGCTGGAATCTCGCTTCACGGTGATGAGATCGATGCCCTCTTGGCACCGGGTGGCTACAGCCGAGTCGAGGTCATGGTCGAGCGGATCCAGCAGTTGCGGACTCGAGGGGTTCGCACCGGGCTTCTCACCAACACCTTCGCCGAATTCCGACCCACGATGATGAAGGATCTCGACTTCGCCTGGTTCGACGCGGTCGTGGAGTCCTTTGCCGTCGGTGCACGCAAGCCCGAGTCGGCCATCTACGAAGCCACCGCCCGCTCCCTGGATGTGGCCCACCACGAGATCGTCTACCTCGACGATTTCGACCAGAACCTGGAACCGGCCTCGCAACTCGGATGGTCCACCATTCACGTCGTCGATCCGATCGACGCGCTGACTCGTCTCGATGAACTCCTGAACTGAGCCCTTCCGACTCTTGAGAGAATTCACCCGGTGGTCAATACTGGAGTCATGACGGTCACCGATCCCACCACGGCACGCTCCCCCGGGCTCACATACCAACAACTTCTCGACACCGACACCCACCCGGTTCCCGAGGTGCTGCGCCTCGAATCGCCGCGGTATCTCGGTGACGCCGATATCGCCATCGACCGCTACATCTCGCGTGAGTGGCATCTGCTCGAACGAGAGCGGTTGTGGAAGCGGGTCTGGCAATTCGCATGCCGCGAGGAGCACATTCCCAACGCGGGAGATCACTACGTCTACGACATCGCCGGGATGTCGTTCTTGGTGGTGCGCACCGAAACCGGCGACATCAAGGCGTATCCGAATGCCTGTCTGCACCGGGGTCGCCGTCTCAAGGATCACGACGGATCCTGCTCCGAGCTGCGCTGCCCGTTCCATGGTTTTGCCTGGCGACTCAATGGTGAGTTGCAGGATGTGCCTGCGGACTGGGATTTCCCTCATGTCGAGGCCCGCAAGGACGAGTTCAACCTGCCCGAATGTCAGGTTGCGACCTGGGCGGGATTCGTCTTCATCAACCCGGATCCCAACGCCGGCCCCTTCGAGGAGTTCCTCGGCGGGCTCGCTGAGCAGTTCGAGGTCTGGGATCTGGGCAACCGTTACGTCGAGGCCCATGTCACCAAGGTGATCGCTGCGAACTGGAAGATCGCTCAGGAGGCGTTCTGTGAGGCGTACCACGTGAATGCCACGCATCCCCAGATCCTCACCTATCTCGGCGACACCAACTCCCAGGTCGATGTGTGGGACACCTTCTCTCGGGTCATCACCCCGGGCGGGACGCCCAGCCCTCTCCTCGGCGGCGAGAACCCCTCTCAAGACGAGATCCTCTCGGCGATGTTGGACGTTCGCGTCGATCAGGAAGCACCGATGTCGGTTCCCGAAGGCACCACCGCCCGGGCCGTACTCGCGGCCGCGGCGCGCGAGCGCTGGCGCCCGATCGTGGGCGAACAGGTCGACTCGATGAGCGACGCCGAGATGATGGACTCGATCGACTACACCCTGTTTCCGAACTTCCACCCCTGGGGTGCGTTCAATCGCATCGTCTACCGGTTTCGCCCCAACGGCGACGACCATCGCAGCGCGATCATGGAAGTCCTGTTCCTATCACCCTTCAGTGGCGAGCGGCCGGCGCCGGCCCAGGTGACCGCACTCAGCGTGGACGAGCCGTGGACGGCTGCTCCCGAACTCGGCATGCTCGCCAAGGTCTTCGATCAGGACGTGTTCAACATGAGCAAGGTCCAGTTGGGTCTCGAGACCACGTTCAAGCCGGGAATCACTCTGGCCAACTATCAAGAATCCAAGGTCCGCTGGCTGCATCACATGTTGTCGGAATGGGTCGGCGACGAGAACTGGATGGGGGCGTGATGTTGGGTCTCGTTCATCCCTTCACGAAGGCTCTGTACGAACAAGACGGTGAAGGTCGCATCAAAGTGACCCTCAACGGCGCCTACGGTGTCTTCACCACCAGGGGTAAGTGGATCGAGGGCGAGATCAAGGAATGCGATCCTCAACTCTGCGGTTGGGTCGGCGGACCTCAGATCGCCAACCACCGAGTGTCCAAAGCCCCCGTCTGAGCAGGTTAGGGACGATCGATTTCGCCTCGAACCTCGCGGTGGGCCACCATCGTGATGTCGCTCATTGTCTGAGAACCCGTGGTGTGGATCTCAGACGCTGAGGACATCGCCTCTGTCCGCGCGAGTACCCAGTACGAGGTCCCATGCACACCCCCGACGAGATGCCTGCCCGCCTGGGCGCCTTCTTGACCGCTCAGGACGGC
>CAYYHU010000023.1:0-8572 GCA_964471865.1 uncultured Ilumatobacteraceae bacterium
GACCGAGTTCCACCCCGATCGCCGTCGCTGCATCCTGGGCGGTCCTGGTTCCATCAGGAAAGCGTCGAGGATGGATCTCGAGTCCACGCTGGGCCGCGGCGGCGACGACCCGATCCACGTTGGGATGTCTCGGTTCGGTCATGTCACCGCCATTTCCACCAACGCCGGCTCCTCGGTCTGTCCGGCTCGGCCCGACCACAGGATGGCTGCACCGGTCAGCGAGCAGACACCCGCCACCACATAGGACGTGTCATACCCCCCGGCGGCGTCATGGAGAAATCCCAGCAGCAACGGTCCTCCGGCAGTTCCGAACGTGGTCACGAACTGGGAGCGGCTGAAGATCCGGGGGTAGTCACGTACTCCGAATCGGTCCGCCACGATCAAGGGTTGAAGCATGAGCAAGTTGCCCACGGTCGCTCCGAACAGGATGATCGCCATGAACAGCATCCAGCGCACGTCGAAAACGGCGACGAGCACCATGGATGCGGCTTGGATCAGCGCCAGGGTCAGGGTCAAGCGCACGAGGTCGACCCGAGGAGCGATGCGACCTCCGATGAGCCGGGCGACTACCGACGTTGCAGCCAGCACCGTCGTGGCGAGTGTCGCCGAGGCGCGGTCGGTGCGTTCCTCCATCAATTTCACGAGTTGTTGGATGGCTCCGACCTGGGATCCGAGAATCAACACGTAGCCGATGGTCACCGCCCAAAAGAACCGGGTTCTGACCGCCGAGGAATACGGCGTCCCTTCCATGACCGCCGGGGCGCTTCCTGCAGTGACCCGGCGCCCATCGGGTTCCCAGCCCTTGGCCGCGGGGTCGGGATGAAGCAGCCACAGCGTGATCGGGATGATGCCGACCACCCAGATCAACCCCAGCCACGGGGTCCCGGCTCGAAGACCTTGGGAATCGAGGAGCCACTTCGCGAACGGTGTGATGAGGATTCCCCCCACCGACAGTCCCGTCGACGCGACCGACAACGCGACGGCTCGACGCGTATGGAACCACCGCGTCACCACGGTGGTGGCGGGCACGAGACCCGCACACGCCCACCCCAGAGCAAAGAACCCGTAGAGCACGTAGAGATGCCACGGCTCACTCGCTCGGCCGAGCGCGGCCAGAGCCACGGCACCCAGGACTCCACCGAACACCACGATCTGGCGCACATCGCGTCGGGCCATGACCCGGGCGATCCCGAGTCCGACGAAACCTCCGACGATGAAGAACACCGTCGTCGCGGCTGAGATCGATGCGACCTCCCACCCTTGTTCACGACTGAACGCGTTGAGGTAGACGGCGAGACCGTAAAAACCAAGACCGGCAGAGACGGTGAGAACGGTGAATGCTGCCGCGACGACCTGCCAACCGGGAAACCGGTCCGGAGTCGCCGCGGAGGTCACCCGCGCGCCGTCGACAACGCGTCGATGGCGTCGGCGAGACGCCGATCACGATCGGTGACGGTGTTCCCGGCGTCATGGGACGTCAACTCGAGGGTGACCCGATTCCAGGTGTTGGTTATCGTGGGATGGTGGTTCTGAGTTTCGGCCAGCATCGCCACCCGAGTCATGAAGGCAAACGCCTCAGAGAAGTCCCCGAAGCGGAACTCGCGAGTGAGCCGACCGTCGATTTCGTTCCAGGATGTGTCGCTCATGAGTCCGAGGCTAACCCTGGTGACGGGATGGCGCCGATCCGGTCCCCGGAACCCGTGATCCGGTCCGATGACCCGCCCGATCCCGTAGGTATCCTGAGGCCACGGAGTTCACCGTCGCCTCTCAGCGGAACTGGAGCCTGTCGATGTTCGCCAATTCCCTCAAGACCGCCGTCCTGCTCGCCGGACTCGGTGGCCTCATCGTTGCCGTGGCCGGCATCCTCGGTGGTGGCTCCTCAGGAGCGCTGACCATTGGTTTGCTGCTGGCGTTGGTGATGGTCGGCGGCTCGTACTGGTTCAGCGACAAGCTCGCTCTCAAAAGCGCCAAGGCTCGCATCGTGACCGACGCCGAGGCCCCCGAGTTCGTCGCCATGATCCGCGATCTCGCTCAACGGGCCAATATGCCGATGCCGACCGTTGCGGTGTCGCCGAGTCCTCAACCCAACGCGTTCGCCACCGGACGTGGTCCCCGCAATGCCGTGGTCTGCGCCACCGAAGGCTTGTTGCGCACCCTGCCCCGCGAGGAGGTCGAAGGGGTGATGGCGCATGAGCTGATGCATGTGAAGCACCGTGACATCCTCATCGGTTCCGTCGCGGCTGCGATCGCCACCGCGATCTCCTTCGTCGCACAGATGGCGATGTTCGCCACGATGTTCGCGGGAGGTCGAGATGACCGCGAGCGCACCAACCCTCTGGCGTTGTTGGCCGTGTCGCTTCTCGCTCCGATCGCAGCGTCACTGATTCAGATGGCGGTGTCGCGGTCCCGGGAGTACGAAGCCGACCGGGGAGCGGCGGCATTGTTGGGAACCGGCGAACCGCTCGCTCGTGCACTCGAGCGCATCGAAGCTCACGCCGCTCGGATTCCCATGCAGGTCGCGCCCGCCCAGGCTCAGGCCTACATCCACAACCCGTTGGCCGAGTTCAAACACCGTCCGGGGACCGGAGTCGACGTGGGGCGGCTGTTCTCCACCCACCCGCCGACCGAGGAGCGCATCCGCCGCCTTCGCTCGATGTGATGAGCGGCTAGGCCTCAGTCGAGGTCAGGCCCTGGGCGCTCGCCTTGTGAGACGTCGCGGTGGGTCGAGCAGCGCAAAGTAGATCGCTCGTATCACTAGCGAACGACGACGGCGCTCACCAGCACTCACGCCATCACACGAACGCTGCGTAGCCGTCGCTTTCGAGGGTGTCAGCGAGTTCGGGGCCACCGCTCGCGACGATGCGGCCCTTGACCAGGATGTGCACGTGGTCGGCGCGAAGTTCGTGCAGCAACCGGGTGTAGTGAGTGATCGCGAGAACTCCGAGACCCTCCTCGCTCAGAGCTTCGACGCGTCGGGCACAATCCCGCAAAGCATCGATGTCGAGACCAGAGTCCAGTTCGTCGAGAACGGCGATCGCCGGGTTCAACACGGCGAGTTGCAGAGTCTCGTTGCGCTTCTTCTCCCCACCGGAGAGATCGACGTTCAAGGAGCGATGCAGCAACGCCGGCGCGAGTCCGATGCGCGCCGCTTCGGACTCGAGAAGTCCGCTCAGACCCTCGGTGTCTCGACCCCGCTGCACCAGCGCCTCAGCGAGCGCATCGTCGAGGCTGACCCCGGGGACCTCGGTCGGATACTGCATGACGAGATGCAGCCCCGCCTGGGCCCGTCGCCAGGTCGGCATCGACAACAGATCGACACCATCGAGAGTCGCGGTACCGCCAAGGACCTCATAACCGGGCTTGCCCATGAGGACCGCGGACAGGGTGCTCTTGCCCGCACCGTTGGGACCCATCACGGCATGGACCTCACCCGAGTTCACCGTGAGGTCGATCCCGTGCAGGATCTGGTTGCCGTCCACCGCGGCGGCGAGTCCTCGGATCTCGAGTGTGCTCATGACGCCACCTCTACATCCACGAGGATCTGACCGTTCTCGACCCGAGCGACATAGACCGGCACCGGCTGGGTGGCCGGCAACGTGTCGGGCTGGCCGGTGACGAGGGAGAACGCACTGCCGTGTTTGATGCATTCGAGCTGGCAGGTGTCGGTATGGACCTCGCCATCCGACAGCGAGACGTCGGCATGAGAGCACCGGTCGCCGATGGCGTAGACGTCATCACCGATACGCACCACCGCCACCGCGGTTCCGTTCACCTCGACACGCCGAGCGGTCCCCGAAGCCAACTCATCGAAAGAACACACCACCTGGGCCGTCATCGGTCTCCTCCTCGATCCTGGGCGCGTGCCAACTCGGCTTCCGCCAATTTCACCGCCACCCGGCGACGCAGATCGGCGGTCAGTTCCGACGCAGGCAATTGCTCGATCACCTCATCGAAGAAGCCCAGCACCACGAGACGCTCCGCTACCTCGGGACGGATCCCGCGGCTCTCGAGGTAATAGCGCTGATCCTCGTTGACCGGACCGACCGTCGAGGCATGGCTGCAGCGCACATCGTTGGTTTCGATCTCGAGGTTCGGAACGCTT
Organism: uncultured Ilumatobacteraceae bacterium; assembly: GCA_964471865.1. Lineage (GTDB taxonomy): Bacteria > Actinomycetota > Acidimicrobiia > Acidimicrobiales > Ilumatobacteraceae > CAYMUC01. The sequence goes on from CAYYHU010000023.1 coordinate 4,103, forward strand.
TCGGCCCACGCGCCCTCCGACAACGTGAGGTTCCGGTTCGTCTGATTCGCCGTGGTGCCTCGGGCTTGTTCGCGAATCTTGATGAGTCCGGTGTACACGCTGCGGGCCGTATCGGCCACGGCACCCTTGAACAACAAGTCACTCGTGGTGTGAGGCGCTGCGTGATCCTGAAGGGTCCGGAAATCATGCATCTGAGTTCCGGTCGCGAAGTAGAGCGCAACCTGACGGGTGTTGGCGCCGGGTCCCACGACGCGGGCATCGGTACGCATCCGGGCATAGTCGGCGCCGAGTGCGACCGTGGCGAGCAGCGTCGTCGAATCACGTTCCCCGACCGCTTGTTGATGACCGATCATCCATGCGTCGGGTCCGAGTTCGTTGACTCCGAGGTAGCGCACACGGGCTGCAGCCCCCGCGCGCACCTGCAGCATCGGCACCACGAGCGAGTTGGCGCGACGCCCCTCAGACGTGATGAACCGTTCGATCACGCTGATCTCGGCATCGGCACCGACCTCGAGAACGACCCGCGGGTACAGCGCCTGACCGTCCTCGTCGATCACATGGGTGATGACGACCGGATCAGCAATGGTTCGCCCGGCGGGGACTCGCAGAGTGATCGGACGGGCATGGACCAGGTTCGCATCGGCGAAGATGTCAGGGGCGTTCGAGCCCAAGACATCGGCGACGACGTCCATGGCGTCGCTCGATACCACGGCCGGATCCGACACGACAGTGGAGACCTCAGCGGGCACGAACCGGGAGAGGTCGAGATCGCCGATCCGGCTATAGCGCCAGATTTCCTCGTCGGTGGTGGGCATCGCGGCATCAGCGACACGTCGGGCGGCCGCAGAGCGATCGGACTCCCAGGCGTCGTCGATCACCCGGTCCGCTTCGGGGGTGAAAGCAGGCACGGCGGAAATACTACTAAGCGCATAGTGCTAATTCCCACCCTCGGGAGTCGGCGCGACACAGCCGACGCGCCGGGATAGCGCTCGAGGCGAGATGGCCTCAGCGACGTCGGCGCGGCATGAAGCGTCGCCAGCCGCGGCCGCGGCGACGCTCGTTCTCGAGGTCCTCGAGAACCGAAGCCCCGGCTGCATTCACGATGTCTTCGGCCGCATCGAGCACTGCAGCTGCCGATCCGTCTTCGAGCCCGGGGGGATCAGGAGGAGCCGGTGGTCGCACGAGCGATCCATGAGCCCACCCCACATCGGCCACTCGGCGTTCATAACTCGCACAGCCCTCAGGACACCGCCACGGCGCATCCGGTGCGAGATCGAGACGACAACGCCGAACCGTCTCCCCACTCGCGTAGGTACGGCTCTCGAAATGCTTGCACTCCTCGCGCATGGGCATATGTGTCGAGGTTATCGGCCCCGACGCGACGGTTCCCGGCGTCGAAACGCCGGGAACCTGGGGAATCTCAGGATGGCACCGATCACGATCCGCCCGATCGGGACGGATCGTCGCGATATCAGCCGACCGAGCCCTCCATCTGCAGTTCGATCAGTCGCGACCATTCCACGGCATATTCCATGGGCAGGGTCCGAGTCACCGGCTCGATGAACCCGTTGACGACCATCGACATGGCCTGCTCCTCAGACAGCCCGCGGCTCGTCAGATAGAACAACTGCTCATCGGCGATCTTGGACACGGTCGCTTCGTGACCGATCTGGGCGTCACGCTCACCGACTTCCATATACGGAAGGGTCCGCGACTCCGAGGTCTCGTCCAGGATCAGCGCATCGCATTGGACGTGGCTCTTACATCCGTGCGCCCCTTCGTCCACACGGACCAGACCGCGATAGGTGGTGATGCCACCGTCTTTGGAAATCGACTTCGACACGATCTTGGAGGAGGTGTTGGGAGCGGCGTGCACCATCTTGGCGCCGGCATCTTGATGCTGCCCGGCACCCGCGTAGGCCACCGACAACACCTCACCCGTCGCGCCTTCACCCACGAGATAGACGCTGGGGTACTTCATCGTCAGCTTGGAGCCGATGTTGCCGTCGATCCATTCCATGTGACCGTGGGCTTCGACCCGCGCCCGCTTCGTGACGAGGTTGTAGACGTTGGGCGACCAGTTCTGAATGGTCGTATAGGTCACGCGGGCATGAGGCTTGACCACGATCTCGACCACGGCGGAATGCAGTGAATCGCTCGTGTACACCGGAGCCGAGCAGCCTTCGATGTAGTGCACCTTGGCGCCCTCATCGGCGATGATCAGCGTGCGCTCGAACTGCCCGGCGTTTTCGGAGTTGATCCGGAAGTACGCCTGCAGAGGCATCTCGCATTCGACACCCGGGGGCACGTAGATGAACGAGCCCCCCGACCACACCGCCGAGTTGAGCGCCGCGAACTTGTTGTCCCCGGGAGGGATCACGGTGCCGAAGTACTTCTTGACGATGTCGGGGTACTCGCGAAGCGCCGTGTCCATGTCGCAGAACAGGATTCCCTGCGCCTCGAGATCTTCACGGTTCTTGTGGAACACGACCTCGGACTCGTACTGCGCGGTCACGCCGGCGAGGTATTGGCGCTCGGCCTCGGGAATACCGAGCTTTTCGTAGGTCCGCATCATCTCTTCGGGCAACTGATCCCACTCGTCGACCTGCTCGGTGGCGGGCTTCAAGTAGTAGTAGATGTCCTGGAAATCGATATCGGGCATGTTCTCGGCGAACCAGGGCGCCATCGGCTTGCGCTCGAAGAGGCGATACGAGCGCTGGCGGAACATCCGCATCCACTCGGGTTCGCCCTTCCACCACGAGATCTGATCGACGACACCGTCGTTGATGCCCTTTTCAGGGGTGAACGCGTATTCGACCTCGTCATGCCATCCGAGGTCGTACTTGGAAAGGTCCAGATCGAATGACGTCATGGTGCGCTCCTGAGCGGGATACGGGCCATGGGTTCACGGCCTCGAGGGATTTGCACTACGGCCATAGTAACAATTCGGGCTCGGGATGCCACCCCGGAACGGCCCCGTTCACGCTGATGCCGGGAGTGGGGCCCGCGAAGAATCGGGCCCACAGGCATTAGGGTCGCAGCGCCATGGAACGTTTCGGACTCGTCGGATTACCCAACGCAGGCAAGAGCTCGCTCTACAACGCCCTCACCGGAGGCGGAGCCCTCGCCGCCCCCTATGCCTTTGCCACCAAGGACCCCAACATCGGCGTGGCCAAGGTCCCCGATGACCGTTTGGACCGCCTCGCGGTGATGTCGTCATCTCGCAATGTGGTGCATGCGAGTGTGCAGGTCGTCGATATCGGCGGCCTCGTCGAAGGCGCCTCCAAGGGCGAGGGTCTCGGCAACCGGTTCCTCGCCAACATCCGTGAGGTCGATGCGATCGTGTTCGTGTTGCGAGCCTTCGTGGACGATGACGTGCCGGGTCCGAGCGATCCACTGGAGCATCTGCGCATCGTCGAGTTGGAACTTGCACTCGCGGATCTCGAAACGGTCGAAAAGCGTCTCGCCCAGGTCGCCCGCCAAGCGAAGTTGGACAAGGGACTCGGCGAGGAACTCGCCGCTCTCGAAGCCGCCAATGCCGCGTTGTCCGAAGGTCGTCCCCTGTATCGAGCCGGTTTGTCTGCCGATCACCGTGAGGTTCTCGCGCCGCATTTTTTGTTGACCAACCGCCGGGTTCTCGTGGTCGTGAACGTCGGCGAGAACGAGCTCGACACCATTGCCGATCAAGAAGCCCGCGTCGCTCAGGAAATGAACGAAGCCGGCGATCAGGTCGAGGTGATCGGCATGTGTGTGCAGCTCGAAGCCGAGGCCGCCACCATCACCGATCCGGCCGAACGTGCCGAAATGCTCGAAGGTTTCGGACTCGGCGAGGGCGCGTTGTTCCGGACCGTGCGCTCGGCGTATCACTTGCTCGGGTTGCGCACCTTCTTCACCACCGGCGACAAAGAGTCCCGGGCGTGGACCTTCCGGGCGGGCTCGACCGCACCCGAATGCGCCGGCCGCATCCACACCGATTTCCAGCGCGGCTTCATTCGCGCCGAGGTCATCCACTGGGATGAACTCCTCGAGATCGGGGCCTGGAACCGGGCCAAGGAACTCGGCAAGATCCGAGTCGAAGGCAAGGACTACCACCCCGTCGACGGGGACGTGATGGAGTTCCGTTTCAACGTGTGACCGGGTGCGAACCCGGGGCGTACGAGGGCCCCGGGCTGAACATGCTGCGAGCTACGGCTCTCAGTTCGACTCGGGGGCCGAGTCGCGCACCTCGACGGTGACCGTGCGCTCACCTGCGTTCTCGAACACGAGTTGGATGTCGAATGTCGAGCCCACGGTCAATGGCTCGACGAGACCCAACATCATCAGGTGATAGCCGCCGGGCTGCAGCGTGACGGTCTCCCCGGCTCCGAGAACGAGCCCACCCTCGAGTTCGCGCATCACCATCGCCATAGGCGCCGACTCCGAGTCCATGGAACCCATCTCGGATCCCATGTCACCATGATCCATCCCGGA
>CAYYHU010000023.1:8672-38550 GCA_964471865.1 uncultured Ilumatobacteraceae bacterium
CCATGTCACCAGAGCCCATGTCAGCAGGAACGACTTCGTGGATCTCCACCGCCGCGGCGATCGACCCATCGACCTGGGCAGCGATCAAGCGATCGTCAGTCGCCGAGGTCACCGTCATGTAGGCGGCCCCCATCGTCACCATCGCCGGACTGGTTCGGGCCCATACCCCCTCGATGGCCAGCGCGTCCGTCGAGGTCGTCGCCGGAGAATCATCGGCGCAGGCGGCGAGCCCGACGACACCGACGACCGCCACCGCCGAGATGAACAGGGAACGAAGCGATCGGATCGACATGGGACATCTCCTCGGGGTGACGGACTCGAAACCGGTGACCACACGATCGGTCTCGTGCAGACACCGAAGTAGACCCCCGAACCCGCCGCCACGTTCCCGAGGGTGACCCACGTCACGTATCGAAATTGGGAACGGGTTGCTTGCACCGTCGAGACCTCGGGGCTTGACTGAGCCCGTGGGAGACCGACCGTTCGAACGTCTGGTGCACGACCACACCCGGGCCGTGACCGCCTTTGCTCGGTCGCTGGCATCGACCCCGTCGATCGCCGAGGAGGCAGTCGCTGACACCTTCGTACGAGCCTGGCGCTTCCAGGACTCGTTTCGCGGCGACGGGCCCATCGAAGGATGGCTACTGCGGATCTGTCGACACTGCGTCTACGACCTCGAACGACGCGAGTTGCGCCACGAGAGCGTTCGCACCGCCCTCGAGGTTCATTCTCCGACGACGTCTCACAGTGACGTGGTCACGGGTGAATACGAGGTCATGGCCGCCATGGCATCGCTACCCCGACACCATCGCGAGGTTCTGATGCTGTGCGGTGTGCTCGGCTATGACCAGGAGGCCACCGCCCAGATCCTCGATGTCGCCGTGGGAACCGTACGGTCGCGACTTCACCGAGCGCGACGCGACTTCGCCGAGATCTTGCGAGGCGATCGCGAGGCCCTCTCTCGTCGGCGGTCGAGCGCATGACCAAGTCCGCCGATGACGGTTCCGATCGGATCATCGAGTTTCCCAGCGACGGGCCCGTCGAGGCGGAACTCGCTCGACTCGGCGAGCGGATCCGAGATCAGGACGATGCCGACGTCCCCGAACTGTCCTCGTTGCTGCCCCTGCCACCGACCTGGCTGCGGATCCTGATCGCCGTGCTGGCTCTGATCCAAACGGCGATCGTGGCGCCGTGGTTCCTCGGCACGGACCCTTGGGGTCTGCTCGGCGACAACGACGCAGCGCATCTCACTCGCGACGGAGCCATCGGGCTGGTGATCTCGGCATCGGCACTGCTGGCCGCGTGGCGACCCCGCTGGGCAGTCCCGGCGTTCATGTTGGCATCGGTGGCCGTGATCGCCCAGACCGTCGCCACGGTGCTCGAGGAGTCCGACAGCGGCCGAGGCGCCGGAGAAGTCGTCCATCTCCCGTCGGTGTTGCTCACGTGTTTGATCGGGCTCAGCGGATTACGACTGCGACCTCTCGGACCCGGCACCCGCTCCATGACGGCATCGTCGCCCCAGCGACGACCGCGACGTCACTTATAGCGGTAGACGATACGACCCCGGGTGAGGTCGTAGGCCGACACTTCGACCTGAACCCGGTCGCCCGGGAGAATACGGATGCGGTGCTTGCGCATCTTGCCGCTCAGGTGTCCGAGGACCTCATGACCGTTGTCGAGTTTGATCCTGAAATGGCCACCCTTGAGGGCTTCCTCGGTGACGCCCTCGAGCACGATGGCGTCATCTTTCGGCTTGGGCAAGTCGCGTCCTCATTCCTCGATCGTGTTGCTTCGGGACTGTGGTCCCGCCGTGGCCCGACATCGGCCACCTAGACGACATCGCGCCGCACCGACCACCACCAGATCGGCACCACCTTTGTCATCCGGTGCCCGAGACTAGCCGCGACCGTGTAGAACGGCGACATGGCCTGGTTGGTCTCCGACGCCCGTGTGCTCGCATCCACCGAGATCGCGCGTACCCGCAGCGAACGCTCACGGGGGCTATTGGGACGCGATGACCTCGAGGGGGCTCTCGTCATCGACCCCTGCCGTTGGGTCCATACCCTCGGCATGCGTTTCGATCTCGACATCGCCTTCCTCGATGCCGACGGAGTGGTGATCAAGACCCTCCACATGCATCGGTGGCGTGTGGGGATTCCGGTGCTGCGAGCCCGATGCATCATCGAAGCCCGTGCCGGTGCGTTTGCCCGGTGGGGACTGCGTGTCGGCGACATCGTCGAGATCCGAGACGACTCATGACCTCGGCGCCGGATCACACGGCGAACCGGTCCCGACCGAACCCTTTGTTGCTCGTCGCCACCCCCATCGGAAATCTGTCCGACATCTCCCCCCGAGCGGTCACCGCCTTGAGCGAGGCCGAGGTGGTCGCCTGCGAGGACACCCGTCGGACCGGACGGCTGCTTCAACACCTCGGACTGCGCGCTCCCCGCTTGATGGTCGTCAACGAGCACACCGAACACGACCGGACCCCCGAACTCGTCGAACTCATCGCGTCGGGCCACCGCGTGGTGCTCGTCAGCGATGCAGGGCTGCCGGGGATTTCAGATCCCGGGGAGCGGGTGGTTCGAGCCGTCACCGACGCGGGTTACGAGGTCTCGGTGGTCCCCGGTCCCAGCGCCGTGGTGGCCGCCTTGGTGATCTCGGGGTTGTCGACGGCGCGTTTCGTGTTCGAAGGGTTCCTGCCCCGACGCGGCGCAGATCGCACCCGGCGACTCGACGAACTCGTCTCCGAGATGCGAACCATCGTGTTGTTCGAAGCTCCTCACCGCCTCGCCCGCACCCTCGCCGACCTGACGGGCGTTCTCGGCGGCCACCGACGGATCGTGCTGGTGCGCGAGCTGACCAAACTCCACGAACAACGGTGGGCGGGCACCCTGGGCGAAGCGGTCGACTATGTGGCCGACACCGAACCGCGAGGCGAGTACGTCCTGGTTCTCGACGGGGCTCCGAATGCCCCTGAAGCGTCCGCTGAGGATCTCGACGCCGTGTTGAGCAGCTCGCTGAACGCCGGGATGACCACCAAAGATGCCGCCACCGACGCGGCGCGCCACCTCGGGATTCCCCGCCGGCAGGCCTATGAGCGAGCCCTGATCCTGGCGCGTGGCTCGGGGCCGCTACCGTCAGCACCGTGAGCGAACTCAGTCGGATCGCGAGCACCGGCCCCTCAGCGGCCTTCTTCGACCTCGACCGCACCCTGATCGCGGGAGCATCGGCATTCAGCGTGGGAATCGCGGCGTGGCGCGCAGATCTTCTGCCGGCTCGCCGCCTGCTGCTCGACGGTTACCGCGCCCTGCGGTTCCGGGTCGCGGGGGCCAGCGACGGCGCCACCGACAAAGCCCGTGATCGCATCCTCGCCAGCGTCGTAGGGGTACGTCGCGACGACCTCGTAGCGCTCAACGAAGACGTCGTTCCCCGACTCCTGGCCAAGGTCCGCCCCGAGGCACGACGACTCGTGGAGCTACACCGCCATGGCGGCCGTGCCACCTACATCGTGTCGGCCTCACCGATCGAGATCGTCGGTCCGCTCGCGACCGCACTCGGTATGACCGGGGGCATCGGCACCGTGGCCGAGGTGGTCGAGGGCATGTACACCGGTGAACTCGAAGGGCCGCTGTGTTACGGGGACGGCAAGGTCACGGCGATTTCCGAACTCGCCCGGTGGGAAGGCTTCGATCTCAGCCAGTGCTACGCCTACAGCGACGCCGCGAGCGATCTGCCGATGCTCGAAGCCGTCGGGCATCCCGTCGCGGTCAATCCTGATGGCCGTCTCGCTCGTATCGCTCGAGAACGGCACTGGCCGGTGGTGATCTTTCGCCGCCGTACCAAAGCGGTGATTCGCCGCACCACCGCCGCCGTTGGCACCGCCGGAGTCGCATCGGCAGCCTTCGCCGGAGGGCTCCATCTGGGCCGAACCCATCGGCGGCGCTGATCGAGCACGTAGCCTGACCGACGTGTCGCGCTTCTACCTCACGACGCCCATCTACTACGTGAACGCGAAACCCCATCTGGGGCACGCGTACACCACGATCGTGGGCGACGCTCTCGCGCGTTGGCACCGTCTTCTCGGTGAAGACGTCCACTATCTGACCGGCACCGACGAACACGGCCTCAAGATCCAACAGGCCGCCGATGCTGCGGGCATGAGTCCTCAGGCGTTCGCCGACTCGATCGCTCCACAGTTCGCCGAGGCCTGGGACCGTCTCGACATCTCCCATGACGACTTCATCCGCACCACCGAAGCTCGTCACCGCACAGCGGTCGAGACGTTGTTGCAGGCCTGCTACGACGCTGGCGACATCTACCTGGGTGAGTATCACGGCAAGTACTGCGTGGCCTGTGAGGAGTACTTCACCGACGAGGAACTCGACGGTGAGAACTGCCCGATCCACAAACGTCCTGTCACCGAATACTCCGAACAGAACTGGTTCTTTCGGCTCTCGGCCTTCCAGGATCGGCTCCTCGACTGGTACCGGGACCATCCCGGATCGATCGTTCCGGAATTCCGTGCCAATGAAGCGCTCGGTCTGATTCGCTCGGGTCTGCGGGACTTCTCGATCAGCCGGACCAGCCTGAAGTGGGGAATCCCGTTGCCCTGGGACCCCGACCATGTCGCCTACGTCTGGTTCGATGCCCTGACGAACTACCTCTCAGCGGTCGGCTACGGCACCGATCCGCAACGAACCTCGCAATGGTGGCCGGTGGACTACCACCTCATCGGCAAAGACATCATCCGCCACCACTGCGTCTACTGGCCCGCCATGCTGATGTCGGCCGGTATCGAACCGCCTCGGGGATGGGCAGTGGGCGGCTGGCTGCTCGTGGGTGGCGAGAAAATGTCCAAGACCTCGGGCAACGTGGTCAATCCTCTCGATCTCGTCGACGAGTTCGGTGTGGACGGGTTCCGCTACTACGTGCTCGCCGACACCCCCTATGGCACCGACGGCGACTTCACCTATGAAGGCCTCACGTCCCGCTACAACGCCGATCTCGCCAACAACCTGGGCAACCTGATGTCGCGAGTCGCCACGGTGGTGGCCAAGAAATGCGGGGGTATCGGACCGGCGCCCGCAGCCGACTCGCCTCTCGCCGCGCTCGCTGCCAGCGCCTATGACGCCACAGCGGCGGCCTGGGATCACGTGGCTCCGAGCCGGGCCCTCGAAGCGACCTGGTCGCTGATTCGAGCGACCAACGCCCACCTCGAGAACCACGAACCGTGGCGAGCCGAGCCCGGTCCCGAGGTGGATGCCGTCATGGGCGACGCCCTCGAGGCCTTGCGCATCGTGGCGATCCTGGCCTCCCCCGCCGTGCCGAGCACCGCGCAGGCGGTGTGGTCGCGACTCGGCCTCTCGGGCTCGGTCACCGATCAACGACTGCCCGATGCCGCCCGCTGGGGCGGCTATCCCGGCGGCCTCGAGGTGATCAAGGGCGACCCCTTGTTCCCCCGGAAGAACTCGTGAGCGGCCCCATGTGGACCGACACCCATTGTCATGTCGACGACGACCGGATTCCCGAGGGCACCGATGCTGCGATCGACCTCGCCGTTGCGAGTGGGGTGACACGGATGATCTGTGTGGGGACCGATGCCGAGCGATCCCGGCGAGCGATGGCGCTCGCGGCGCGACGTGACGAGGTGTGGGCAACGATTGGACTGCACCCTCATGACGCCACCGCAGGTCTCGATGATCTCGTTGCCGTGGTGTCAGGACAGGATCCCGGTCGGGATCGAGTGGTGGCCATTGGCGAATGCGGCCTCGACTACTACTACGAGCATTCGCCCCGCGACACCCAACGTGAGGTGTTCGCCGCTCAGATCGCGCTCGCCCATGATCTGGGGCTGCCACTCGTGATCCACACCCGAGACGCTTGGGAGGACACCTTCGACGTGCTTCGCGCCCAAGGGGTCCCGGAGCGCACCATCTTCCACTGCTTCACCGGCGGACCCGACGAGGCGCAACGGGCGGTGGCGATGGGGGCGTGGCTGAGCTTTTCGGGGATCGTGTCGTTTCCGAGCGCGGCGGACCTGCGCGAGGCCGCGACCTGGTGTCCCCGTGAGCACATGCTCGTCGAAACCGACAGCCCCTATCTGGCACCGGTTCCTCATCGGGGTCGTCCCAACCATCCGGCCCTCGTCACCGCGGTGGGAGCCGCCCTGGCCGACCTGCGCGACGAGACCCTCGACGAGATCGCGCAGACCACCTCGCGCAACGCTTCGTTTGCGTTTCCGGGCCTGGCTGCTTAGCGTACGAGTCCTCCCATAGCGTCAGAGTCGTCGTGGACCCTGACACTCGGGCCGATGTCGCTGCACTGGTGACATCCACCGATTCTCCATCGGATCACCCATGGTCACCCTGTCCCGCTCCGATCGCCGTCGAACCGCTGCGGCCACGATCATCACGATCGTGGCTTTGCCCGCGTTGTGGCTGGCCGGGCGCGATGAGGCCGATCAAGGCGGTCTGACCCCAGTGGCTGCCGCCCTGCCCGGCGTGGGCGCAGCACCGCCAGCGCCGAGGCCGACCCCGTCGCCGACCACCACCCGAGCTCCTGCTCCCACCACGACGATCGCAGCTCTGGTCCCTGACGACACCCCGGTGTTCTTGAGCGGCCCCACCGCCCCACCCTCACCTCCGAGTCCCTCGACATCGGATGTGGCGACGGCGACGAACCAGGCGCTGGGCCAGGCCACGTTCCGACGCTTCGATTCGGGACTCGTCGCGACCCTGCGAAGCGCCCCCTGCCAGACCCACCTGGCTCCGGCGGGAACCCGCATCACGATCACCAATGTGAACAACGGTCGCTCGGTGCGCTGCACGAACGTATCGATCGAACCGCCGATGGGGCGAGCCACTCTCGTGGTGCACACCGATGCGCTGTTGGCGATCGCCGATCTCGTCGACGCTCCCATCACGGTGCGTCTCACCTGGTGACCGTTTCGGGATTCGCCCCGGCCACCGATCTGTTCTCGCGACCCGGACCGTCACCGTGTTGAGCCGAAACCGAGCCATCGAATTGCTCGAGGCGGCGGGGGTGGCGCCACGGCGGTCCCGGGGTCAGAACTTCGTGGTGGATCCCAACACGGTGCGTCGCATCGCCCGTCTCGCCGAGGTCGGCCCCGGTGACCGAGTCCTCGAAATCGGACCGGGTCTGGGATCGTTGACCCTGGCTCTCGCCGAAACCGGGGCTCAGATCCTCGCTGTGGACGTGGACGCCACCCTCGTGGACATCCTGCGCTGCGAGCTCGCCTCCCTGAGCGAGAGCGATCCCGATCTCGCCGCACGGATCGATCTGCGATCTGGTGATGCCCGCACGGTTCCATGGAACGACTGGCTCGAAGGCGGCGAACCCTGGCATCTCGTGGCCAATCTGCCCTACAACATCGCCACACCCCTCGTCGCCGACCTCCTCGACACGGTGCCCGCCATCACCACGATGCTCGTGATGGTCCAAGCCGAGGTCGCAGAACGTCTGGCCGCCGCCGTCGGCGACGAGGCCTATGGGGCCGTCAGCGTCAAAGTGGCATCCTGGGCCTCGGCTCGGATCGTGGGTCGGGTGCCGCCCACGGTGTTCCATCCTCGACCGCGAGTCGATTCGGCCCTGGTGCGCCTCGTCCGTCACCGGGAACCTGCGATTCCCTCCGATATCGATCGCGAGCAGTTGTTCACGTTGGTGCGGGCCGGCTTTGGTCAACGCCGCAAGATGCTGCGTCGCAGTCTCGCGGCGCATGTGGGTCCGGACGCGTTCGAACGAGCCGACATCTCGCCGACCGCCCGAGCCGAGGAGCTCGATCTGGCCGCATGGGTCCGTCTGACGCGTAGCGTGTTCGCGTGAACCTTCGCGCCTCGGAGGGTCCGGCAGTCCTGCTGGCCCCCGCCAAAGTCACCCTGTCGCTGCGCATCGTGGGCCAGCGCCACGACGGCTACCACCTCATCGAATCCGAGATGGTGTCGGTGGACTTCTACGACGAGTTGTTCGTGGATCCCGCCGGGGTCGGGGTCCGCTACCGAGGTCTGGGAACCGAGGAGATTCCCACCGACGGCACCGATCTCGTCTCACGGGCCCTCGCCATCAGTGGGATGCGAGCCTCCGTCGTCGTCGACAAACACATTCCCCCCGGCGGCGGATTGGGCGGAGGGTCATCGGATGCCGCAGCGATTCTGCGATGGACCGGCTTTGGCGATCTCGACGGCGCCGCGAGCCTGGGCGCAGATGTCCCGTTTTGTCTTGTCGGAGGCCGGGCGCGGGTGCACGGCATTGGCGAATTCATCGATCCGATTCCCCATCGACCCGAGTCCTACACGTTGATCATCCCGCCGTTGCGGGTGTCGACTCCGGCGGTCTACCGGGCCTGGGACGAACTCGGGGGGCCAAGGGCGAGTGGACCCAATGATCTCGAACCTGCCGCGATCGCCGTAGAGCCCGAACTGGGCGTGTGGAAGGACCGCATTCGCGAGGTCGCAGGCGTCGAACCGGTGCTGGCCGGTAGTGGCGCGACCTGGTTCCTGGCCGGCTCCGATCACGCCGACGCCCTCGACGCCGCGCTCGACGGGGCGCGAGTGATCCCGGTGAACACCCTCGCAGGGAGCGAAGACGAACCCTGAGGCCGACGTTCGACGAGGCACATGGACGAACGCAGGCAACGACGGTGAGGTCCAGCGATGAACGCGGACCCGAGACCGGTCGTGAACCCGACGCCTCAGACGAGCGCGCCGGGAGCGCTACGAACTACTTACGACGCTGGTGCCGCGTCCGGCGCAGCATCTTTTTGTGCTTCTTCTTGCGCATGCGCTTGCGGCGCTTCTTGATCAGCGATCCCATAACTCGGGGAACGCTAGCGGTCCGGCAGGCACTTCACCCAAGTGAGAGCGGCGCGATCACATCTCGAGGCGTCTCGACGCGACGGCACCGGTGACCAGACCCGGAATGTGGGCTCGCCAGGGACCGTGTCGAGTCGCTCATTCGGCGGGTCGAACCACCACGACCGGGCAGGACGCGTGGGTTGCGACCACCGTGGACACCGAGCCGAGCAACAAACTCGCGAATCCACCCCGGCCTCGCGATCCGACCACGACGAGATCCGCATTCTGCGCGGTCACCGCATCCAAAAGGCCCGAGGATTCGACCTGTTCCACGAGGTGCCCTGTGGCCGTCACGCCTTTGGCGCTCACCTCGGCGATCTCGGCTTCGAGCAAAGCCTCGGCATCTCGATGGATCAGGGGAACGAGTTCGCCGGCGCCGGCTCGCAGCCCGAGATACGGGTACCGCCACGCATGCACCAGATGCAGCGAGGTACCCGGTCCCGACATGTGCTCGACCGCCCAATCACGAGCGGCATCACTCCCTGAGGAGCCATCGACACCCACGATCACCGTTCCCGGTTGACGGTCTCCGGCGCCCACGGGCACCACCGCCACGGGCATCTCGCCGTGATGCAACACCGAACGAGTCACCGACCCCAACAACACCGACACCGCCTGGCTGCGACCTGAACGCCCGACCACGACGAGATCCGCGCCCGCAGCGACCGACAAGAGCTCATCGGCGACGGGTCCATCGGCGAGAACGGCATGTACGACGAGACCGGGATGGCTGAGGCGCAGATGATCGACCGTGGAATCGAGAAGTTCTCGAAAGGGGCGTCGCGCCACGGCCGGATCGATCATCGGTCCTGGCATCCCTACGGGCGCGACGACCTCGGTGGCCGGTGGGGGAACGATGACCGCCACGGTCAACTGGGCTGCATCCCGGGTGGCGATCAGGCCCGCCCACCGGACCGCAGCATCACTACCGGGAGATCCGTCCACACCGACAACGACGTGACGCATCGAGGAGCCTGAGGTCATAGCGGGATTCTGACCCCTCGACCGGGGTGTGCGAAAGGACCCTCGGTCGCGTCGAGGAGGACCTTGGGCCCGAGTTCACATGTCGGAGCCGACCCCGCGCCGGATAACCTCGCAGGCATCACTCCGGGGTCGTCCAACCGGCAGGACAGCGGATTTTGGTTCCGCTAATAGGGGTTCGAGCCCTCTCCCCGGAACTCGTCAGTCGATACGTGATGATGGTGGGCGTCATCGCATGGAGGGTCGCACTGCGCTAGAACGGTCCCGATGTCCGTGACTGCGATCGTTCTGGCTGCCGGTGGCGGCACCCGCATGCGTTCGGATCGGCCCAAGCCGCTTCATCGGCTGTGCGGTCGACCGATGGTGTTGCACGTGATCACGGCTCTGGCCGATGTCGAACTCGAGTCCACCGTGGTGGTCGTGGGCCATGGTGCCCGTCGAGTCGAAAAGCAGCTGAGCGAACATGCGCCCGACTGGGCTCGCGTGTCCTTTGCCGAACAGATCGAACAACGCGGCACCGGACACGCGACGATGATCGGACTCGACGCGCTCGAGGATCGCTCCGATGGTGACGCTCCCGCCGATGACGTCCTCCACGACGACGCCCACACGGTGTTGGTGCTCCCGGGCGACACCCCGTTGTTGACCCCGGCGACGATCGCGGCACTCGTGGCTGAACACGACCGTCACGGCTGGGCTGCCACGGTGCTCACCGCCCGCCTCGAGAACCCCACCGGATATGGCCGGGTGGTGAGAACCCGCGACGCGACGGTCGCTCGGATCGTCGAACACCGTGACGCCAGTGACGACGAACGGGCGATCACCGAGATCAACACGGGAATCTTCGCGTTTCGACGCAACCTGCTCGGCCCGGCGCTGCGACGGATCTCCCCCGATAACGCCCAAGCCGAGTACTACCTCACCGATGTCGTGGAGGTTCTGGCGTCGATGGGCCATCGGGTGGGTGCATTCGAAGCGACGCCCGCCGAAACCGTCGGCGTGAACGATCGAGCCCAACTCGCCGCCGCCGAGGCCGAATTGCGCCGGCGCATTCATCACGACTGGATGCTGGCCGGAGTGACGATGGTCGACCCCGACCACACCTATGTCGATGTCACCGCCCGGTTGGGCCGCGACGTCACACTGCATCCGGGCACGGTGATCGCGGGCTCGACCACCATCGGTGACGGCTGCGAGATCGGTCCCCATGCGCATCTCGTCGATTGCGTCGTGGGTGAGGACGCCACCGTCGCCCACACCGTGGCCCGTTCGGCCCGGATCGGATCAGGCGCTCGGGTCGGCCCGTTCGTCTCTCTCGGCCCTGGTGACGTCGTCACTTCGGAGGCCGAGGTCGGCCCCTTCTACACTGGCGAGGGATCCACACCGGCGGACACCGTCGACGATCGACGACACCCACAACGAGACGAGGAGTTGTGACCATGGAGGGGACGCTGGAGAAGGTGACCACCAAGCGGCTGGCGCTGTTCACCGGACGGACCCATCCGAGCCTCGCTGCCGAGGTCGCATCTCATCTCGCCATACCTCTGGGCGACGTCGATCTCGTCGAATTCGCGAACGGTGAGATCCGTCCCCGGTTCTCCCAGAGCATCCGCGGGGCCGACGTGTTCATCATGCAGACCCACTACGGCTGGGACGGTCGCAGCATCAACGACTCCGTGATGGAGCAACTGATCATGATCGATGCCGCCCAACGCGCCTCGGCGAAGCGCATCACGGCGGTGTGCCCCTTCTACGGATACGCCCGCCAGGACCGCAAGGCCGAGGGTCGCGAACCGATCACGGCGCGGTTGATGGCGGACTTGTTCAAAACCGCGGGCGCCAAGCGCATGGTGTCGGTGGACCTGCACTCGGGTCAGATCCAGGGATTCTTCGACGGTCCCGTCGACCATCTCACCGCGATGCCGGTGATCGAGGAGTATCTGCGCCATCACGCGACCGACCCGGTGATCGTGTCCCCCGACGCCGGGCGTATCAAGGTCGCCGAGCGTCTGGCCCAACACCTCGATGCCGATCTGGCATTCGTGTACAAACGGCGTCCCAAAGGCACCACGAACGTGGCCCGAGCCCTCGACGTGATCGGTGACGTCGAAGGTCGCCAATGCATTCTGACCGACGACATGATCGACACCGGCGGGACCATCGTGTCCGCCGCCGAGTTGCTCCTCGACCGGGGCGCGACCGAGGTCTGGGCGATGGCCACCCATGGCGTGTTGTCGGATCCGGCGATCGAACGCTTGAAGAACTCGCGGATCGACCGAGTGGTGCTGACCAACACATTGCCGCTCCCCACCGAAAAACAACTCGACAAGATCGAGGTTCTGTCGGTGGCTGAGATCATCGCCCGAGCCCTGTCGGCGGTGTTCGACGAGGCCAGCGTGAGCGAGATCTTCGGCGGCGAGAACCAGGCCTGAGCGCGCCGGGCAGCGACCGCCCACAACGATCTCGGTTCGCCGGACCCCGCAGCGGGTGGCGCGATCGCCGAGGCCGCCGATAACATCGCCCGTCGGTTGTGCGCCCGGTCCACCGGTGCGCCGGCATCCGCCACCTCTTCGCTCAAGGACACCTGCCATGGCTCAGACTCCCCTCGCCGCCCACACCGGCCGCACCACCGGCTCGGCCCCGTCTCGTCGCCTGCGCCGGGAGGACCAGATTCCGGCTGTCGTCTACGGCCAAGGCATGACCCCGATCAGCATCCACGTCGACCGGCGGGATCTGCGTCAGGCCGTGTCGGGTTCGGCCGGTATGAACACCGTGCTCGATCTGCGCGTCGACGGAACCTCGTATCCGACGATCATCAAAGAGATCCAGCGCCATCCGGTGCGTCGCACGATCAGCCATATCGACTTCTTGCAGGTGAACCTGAACGAAGAGATCACCGTGTCGATTCCGGTGCGTCTCGAGGGCGAGGCCAAGGCGGTACTGTCCGCAGGCGGCATCGTCGATCCGGCGGTGGACACCCTCGATGTGGTCACCACGCCCAATTCGATTCCGGACGAGATCCTCATCGACGTCAGCGGAATGGACGTCGGTGACGTGATCCGGGTCGCCGACATCACCTTGCCGGCGGGCGTGAGCACCCTGGCCGATCCGGAGATGGCTCTCGTGTCGACTCTGGTGAGCCGTAGTGCCGCGGCCGCTCGCGAGGACGGCGAAGACGGCGGCGAAGGCGGCGAATCCACCGAGGCAGCAGCCGGCGACGACAGCGCCGGCGACGACGCCTCGGAGTGATCCCGATCGGCGATGCGCCTGGGGCGCCGTAACGGCGACTCCGCCAGGTCCACGCCGTTCGACTGGATCGTGGTCGGTCTCGGAAACCCGGGACCGAAATATGCCCGCACTCGCCACAACGTCGGCGAGGAGACCGTGGCGACGTTGGCCTCGCGATGTGATGGTCAGTTGCGTTCGGGACGCGACGACGCGCTCGTGTGTGAAGGCCGCGTCGGTGACGTCCGCGCCGTGTTGGCCTTTCCGATCACCTTCATGAACGAATCCGGCCGCAGTGTCGCCAAGCTGGTCCGCCGCTACGGCCTCGAGGATCCGGCCCGGTTGATCGTGGTGCACGACGAGTTGGATCTGCCCACCGGAACGGTGCGGGTCAAGGTGGCTGGAGGTCTCGCTGGTCACAACGGCCTGCGTTCGATCACACAACACCTCAGCACTCAGGACTACGTCCGGGTGCGTATCGGCGTCGGTCGGCCACCCTCTGCTGACCGCGGCGCCGATCATGTTCTGTCTCGGGTTCCGGCCGCGGATCGACGACTGCTCGATGTCGCGGTCGAGGACGCCGCCGATGCCGTCGAGGCGATCATCACCCAGGGTGCCGACGCGGCGATGCTGCGTTTCAACACTCGGTCCTGACTCGGCGCACGAAGGTCGAAACCCAACCCGAACCTCGACCGCTATCGTCGTCGCCCGGCATGCGTCTCACTTCGCTCCCCCCTCGACTCCGCGACGATCCCGCATTGGGTGCGATGCTCACCCAACCCTCGGGCATCGTCGCGATCTCAGAACCAGCTCGCCCGATCGCTCTTGCAGCGGTGGCGCAGATCTCCTCGCGGCGACCTCTGGTCGTAGCGGTACCCACGGGCACCGCCGCAGCACAACTCGTCGACGACCTCAGCCAGTTCCTCCCATCCGACGAGGTGGTTCTCTATCCCGGATGGGAGACCCTGCCCTTTGAACGGGTGTCTCCCGGAGTGGAGACGATGGGACGGCGGCTCGAGGTGCTGTGGCGGGTGCGCGATCCCGAGCGCTGTCCCGCGGTGATCGTGGCTGGGGTCCGAGCCTTGTTGCAACATCTCGCCCCCGGCGCTGAGACCGTCGAGCCGATCGTGATTCGCAAGGGTCAAGTCCTCGATCCCGAGGTCGTACTCGCCCATCTCATCGCCGAGGGGTATCGGCGTGAACCTCTCGTGGAACACCGCGGCGAAGTCGCGAGACGCGGATCGATCATCGACGTCTTCCCGTCCACTGCGGATGCGCCGGTGCGGCTCGATCTGTGGGGTGACGAAGTCGACCGTCTCACCCGGTTCCGGGTGGCGGACCAACGCTCCGTCGAGGATCTCGACGAGGTCATGATCTTCCCGGCCCGGGAACTGGTTCCCAGTGACGAGGTCGCTCAACGGGCCCGGCAGTTGGCCTCGGTGGAACCGTGGGGCCGCGAACAATGGGAACGTCTCGAACAGAACACGTTCTTCGACGGGATGGAATCCTGGAGCCCCTGGCTCACCGATACGCCACGGCTCTTGACCGATGTGGTCGCGGCGCATCATCCCAATTCGGCCCGCCTCGTGCTGATCGAACCCCGACGTCTGCGGGACCGGGCCGTCGATCTGCTCGCCGAAGAGGACGACCTCGCTCGGGCGTTGGCGTCGACATGGGAACGGGATCCCACCCGGGCGTTCCCGCGTCTGCATGCTGAACCCGAACGCCTCACCGACTCCTCGACGCTGCCGTTGTGGTCCGTGGTGTCCACACCCGATTCTCCCGACACCCCGGCGATCAGCGCCAGCGGTTGGGCACCGGTGGTGGATGGCGGCGGCGGTCTCGCGACGCGTCTGGCCGAACTGTTGGCCGATCGATGGCAGGTCGTGGTCGCGGCTGATGGCGAAGGATCCGCCGCCCGCCTCGCCGAGGTCCTGCGGGATCAGGGACTCGATCTCGCCATCATCCCCACCGGCGAGGA
The DNA here is from genome assembly GCA_964471865.1 of uncultured Ilumatobacteraceae bacterium. Lineage (GTDB taxonomy): Bacteria > Actinomycetota > Acidimicrobiia > Acidimicrobiales > Ilumatobacteraceae > CAYMUC01. Next base: position 23,733 of record CAYYHU010000023.1, read on the forward strand.
TCCCCGCGCCGGTGGTTCGATCGTGGTTGCGCCTGTGCATCGGGGAGTGTCTCTGCCCGCGGCCCGACTCGCGATCGTCGCCGAGGCCGATCTCACGGGTCGCCGGCGGGCGCATCGCCGACCTCGACCACCGCGTCGGGATTCGGCCGGGGTGTTCGAGAACCTGTCACCTGGGGACTACGTCGTGCATCACCATCACGGCGTCGGACGCTACGAGGGGATGGTCACGAGGTCGATCGGTGGTGTCGAACGGGACTATCTGCTGCTGTCCTACAAGGGCAACGACAAGTTGTACGTGCCTTCGGATCAGATCGACACGATCCGCCAGTACGTCGGGGGTGAAGCCCCCTCGCTGCACCGGCTCGGAGGATCCGATTTCGCCAAGGCGAAATCACGGGTCCGTTCTGCGGTCCGCGAGATCGCTCAGGAACTCGTGGTGCTCTACCAGAAGCGAGTCAACGCCACCGGATTCGCCTTTGGTGCTGACACCCCCTGGCAGTACGAGATGGAACAAGCTTTCGGCTACGTCGAGACCCCCGATCAGCAACGCGCCATCGAAGAAGTCAAAGCCGACATGGAACGCGACCATCCCATGGACCGTCTCATCTGCGGGGACGTGGGTTTCGGAAAGACCGAGGTCGCGATCCGCGCGGCGTTCAAAGCGATCCAGGACGGCAAACAAGTCGCGGTGCTCGTTCCCACGACCCTGCTCGCATCCCAGCACGCGAACACCTTTGCGGACCGCTTCGCCGGATATCCGATCCGAGTCGAGGTTCTCAGTCGCTTCTTGACCGCCGCCCAGGCCCGTGAGGTGATCGCCGGACTCGCGTCGGGTGAGATCGATTGTGTCGTGGGCACTCACCGTCTGTTGTCAGAAGGGGTGACGTTCAAGAACCTCGGGCTGTTGGTCGTGGACGAAGAGCAACGGTTCGGCGTCCAACACAAAGAAGCGATGAAACGCTTCGCCACCGGGGTCGACGTGTTGACCTTGTCGGCGACGCCGATTCCGCGAACCCTCGAGATGAGCCTGGTCGGGATCCGCGATCTGTCGTTGTTGCAGACCCCACCCGCGGAACGCCAACCGATCCTGACCTATGTGGGCGAGTTCGACGAACGGGTCGCAGTCGAATCGATTCGGCGGGAACTGCTCCGTGAGGGCCAGGTGTTCTGGGTCCATCATCGGGTCGCCTCCATCGACGCCGCGGCTGCGAAACTGCGCGAACTCGTCCCCGAGGCCCGAATCGCCGTCGCCCACGGTCAGATGGACGAAGGGTCGCTCGAGCAGGTGGTGGTCGACTTCTGGGAAGGCGACTACGACGTCTTGGTCTGCACCACCATCATCGAATCCGGAATCGACATGCCCTCGGTGAACACCCTGGTGGTGGAACGCGCGGATCTGTTGGGACTCGGCCAGTTGCATCAGTTGCGAGGCCGAGTGGGTCGCAGCGGGCAACGGGCGTATGCCTATCTGTTCCATCCCCGAGACCGCACCCTGAGCGAGGAGGCCTATGAGCGCCTCCGCACCATCGGGGAGACCACCGAATTGGGTTCGGGCTTTCGTATCGCCATGCGCGATCTCGAGATTCGAGGCGCCGGCAATCTTCTCGGTGAAGCCCAAAGTGGCCATATCGCCGCAGTCGGCTACGACTTGTACTGCCAGTTGGTGACCGAAGCGGTCGCGGAGATGAAAGGCGAACCGGTACGTGAACCCGCCGAGGTCAAACTCGACGTTCCCACCGATGCCCATCTCCCCTCGGACTACGTCCCCAAAGAAGAACTCCGCCTCGAGGCGTACCGCCGTTTGTCCCAGGTCACCACTCACGACCAGGTCGAGGATCTGCGCGCCGAATGGTTGGACCGTTACGGCCCCCTCCCTGCGGCGGCGGCCGCGTTGTTGGAGGTCGGGCATCTCCGAGCCGAATGTCATCGTCTCGGGATCCGCGACGTCGCGATCACATCGGCTCAAGCCCGTCTCGGTCCGATCGAGTTGAAGATGAGCGAATCGATGCGGCTCGGTCGACTCGCCAAGGGGGCTCTGGTCAAAGAGGACCAACGCCAGATCGTGATCCCGCTTCCCGCCAAGGTGGATCCCGCTGCCCATCTCAGCCGCCTCTTGGCCGAACTGGTCCCCGCCGCGACCTGACCCCCACCGCTCGCGTGGGGATTGCGGTGGCGATGGAGCCCCCGAGATCACACATATCGGGCGTGAGAGAACCCCTGACCCCATGCCGGTGCCCGTGGCGGCGGCGCTGATCGGTAGCGTGTGCTCCCGTGATCCGACGCCTCCCCTCGCGCTCCTTGTTCGCTGTCGGTGCCGTCGCCACGGCGATGTCGCTCGCCTCATGCGCCACCTTCTCCTCTGATGCCGCCAGCGTCGGGGATGTCTCGTTGTCGAATGATGCGTTCCAATCGGTGCTCGACGGGGTCGAGACCAGCCCGGGTTTCGAGGCCTTCGTGGTGTCACCGGGCGTGGTCGATGCCGATTTCGTCCGCAGCCTGTTGACCCGGTGGATCACCGCCCAGGCTCTGGGATCCGCTCTCGACGCCACCGGTGACTCGGTGGACGATGCCGACCGGTCCCGGGCCGAAGCTGAACTCGCGGCCGCGAACGCCGGGATCTGGGAGTCGGCGTCTGCGGGCCTTCAGAACCTGTTCATCGACTCTCTCGCCGCCTATCAGGCGTTCCAGGATGCGTCGTTGCCCGAGGACAGCGAACTGCGCGACCTCTACGACGCCGGCATCGGCGCATCCGGGGTCGCGTGCACCCGCCACATCCTTCTGGACACCCTCGAGGACGCCCAAGGGGTGCTCGCCGATCTCGCCGCAGGAGCCGAGTTCGCCGACCTGGCAGTGGAACGCTCCACCGATGTCGTGTCTGGCGCGCAGGGCGGAATTCTCGAACCCGGTCCGGGCGCGGGATGCTTCTCCCTCGATGAGTTCGCTGGGACTCTGATCCCCGAATTCGTCCAGGCTGCCGCCGCGGCCACGGTCGGAGAGCCGACCGCCCCGGTCCAAAGCCAATTCGGCTGGCATGTGATTCTCGTGCGCCCCTATGACGAGGTCGCCGAGACCGTGGCCACGATTCTGGGTCCCCAGTTCGCTCAGGCCGGAGCGACCGCGATCGTCGCCCAGGCCGATGTGAGCGTCGCGAGCCGGTACGGACGTTTCGATCCGGCCAGCGGCACCGTGGTCGCCGTCGCCGGGTGACCGCGATGACCCCGGGATCACGACGATGAGCGCGGGACCCAACGAGATGCAGCCCCGCGTCGTGGTGGTCGGTCTCGGACCCGCAGGCGCCGAGTGGATCCCACCCGCGATCACCGCCGAGATCGATCGCAGTGCGCACCGATTCCTGCGCACTCGGGTGCATCCGGCGGCGAATGCCGTCACCGACGCCGTCGACTTCGACGATCTCTACGAGCGCGAGGACACCTTCGACGCCGTGTACGGCGGCATCGTCGCGGCGCTCGCGGCGGCGGCCTCCGAGCACGGTGAGATCCTCTACGCCGTTCCGGGATCGCCCCTGGTGTTGGAGCGCACCGTGGAGATGTTGCGAGCCCGTGAGGACCTCGACGTGGTCCTGCATCCGGCGATGTCGTTTCTCGATCTGGTCTGGGCCCGTCTCGGCATCGATCCGGTGGACGCCGGGGTTCGACTCGTGGACGGACACCGGTTCGCGATCGAAGCCGCCGGGGAGCGGGGCCCGTTGCTGATCGCGCATACCCATGCCAATTGGGTGTTGTCCGAGATCAAACTCGCCGTCGAGGACGCGACCGGGGATGAACCCGTCACGATTCTGCGGGGACTCGGCACACCCGGTGAGTCGATCGTGACGACCACCTGGTCCGAGTTGGACCGCAGCATCGAGCCTGACCATCTCACCTGTGTGTACGTCCCCGAACTCGCAGCCCCCGTAGGTCGCGAATACGTCCGGTTCCACGAACTGACCCGCACTCTGCGCGAGCAGTGTCCCTGGGACCGGGAACAGACCCACACCAGTCTCGTGCGCTACGTCCTCGAAGAAGCCCATGAGGTCGCCGACGCCTTGATCGCGATCGGCGATGTGAGCGAGATCTCCGCGGCCGAGGACGACGCCCTCATCGGAGAACTCGGCGATCTGCTCTATCAGATCGAACTCCACGCCACGATCGCTGAACAACAGGGCCGTTTCACGATGGCCGATGTGTGTCGGCGCGTCCACGACAAGCTCGTGCGGCGCCATCCCCACGTGTTCGGACCCGATGCCGGTGATCGCACCCCTGAAGAACTCGAGACCGAATGGGAAGCGATCAAAGCGGCCGAACGCGCCGAGGGCGACGGGGACCAGTCCCCGTTCGCCGGCATCCCCCGGTCGATGCCGGCATTGTCGCGAGCGGCCAAAGTGCTCAAGCGGGCCGAAAGCGCCGGTCTCGCTGCCCCCGAAGTCGCCGATCTGCCCATCGTGGATCTCCTCACCGCCGATCTCGCAGCCTCGGATCTCACCGAGGACGAACTCGGCGCCACCCTGCTCGCCGTCGTGGTCGCGGCGCGCACAGGCGGCCAGGATGCCGAGGCCGCGTTGCGAAGCGTGATCGACGCCTACTGCGCCCAGGTGGACCCCCCATCGGTCGGATAGGTTCCACGGCGATGTCTGAGATCACCCGAGTCACCGCTCTCGAAGTCCTCGATTCCCGAGGGAACCCCACCGTGTCGGTCGAGGTCGAGTTGGCCTCGGGCGCCACCGGTTCGGCGATGGTGCCCTCAGGGGCCTCGACAGGTGAGTTCGAAGCCGTCGAGTTGCGTGACGGTGGCGACCGTTACGGCGGCAAGGGTGTCGCCACGGCCGTGTCCCATGTCGAAGGCGAGATCGCGTCGCTTCTGCTCGGACGCGACGCCACCGATCAGCGGGGCGTGGATCTGGCGATGATCGACGCCGATGGCACCGACAACAAGGCCCGTCTCGGAGCGAACGCGATCCTGGGTGCCAGTCTCGCCGTGGCGCGTGCTGCGGCTGACGACCGGGGCCTCGAGGTATATCGGTATGTGGGCGGAGCCTCAGCGCATGTGTTGCCCGTACCGATGATGAACGTGCTCAACGGCGGCGCCCATGCCGACAACTCGGTGGATTTCCAAGAGTTCATGATCATGCCGGTGGGCGCCGCGAGTTTCGCTGAGGCGCTGCGGTGGGGAGCCGAGGTCTACCACCGCCTCAAAGGGGTGCTCAAAGATCGGGGCCTGTCCACCGGAGTGGGTGATGAGGGCGGTTTCGCTCCGGATCTCGCGAGCAACGAGGACGCCGTGCGGCTCCTCATCGACGCGATCGAAGCCGCCGGCTACACCCCGGGTGACGACATCGCGATCGCTTTGGATCCGGCGACGAGTGAGATCTTCCGCGATGGCGCCTATCACCTCGAAGGTGAAGGACGCGTTCTGTCGCCTGAGGACCTCGCGGCGGAATGGGCTCGTTGGGCCGATGCGTATCCCGTGGTGTCGCTCGAGGACGGTATGGCCGAGAACGACTGGCATGGCTGGTCGGCGCTCACCGAAGCCATTGGAGACCGGGTGCAGTTGGTCGGCGACGATCTCTTCGTCACGAATCCCGAACGTCTCGCGATGGGAATCGAACGCCAGGTGGCGAACTCGATCCTGGTGAAGGTCAACCAGATCGGCACCCTGACAGAAACCTTGACCGCTGTCGACCTCGCCACCCGTCACGGGTACACCGCAGTGATGAGTCATCGCTCCGGCGAGACCGAGGACACCACGATCGCCGATCTCGCCGTGGCGACCAACTGCGGCCAGATCAAAACCGGAGCACCGGCGCGCAGCGACCGCGTGGCGAAGTACAACCGACTGCTCGCCATCGAACGCCAGTTGGGCTCGAGTGCGGCATTCGGCGGACGCGCTGCGTTGGGTCCCCGCCGGTAGAGGTCGACGAACCCGGATCCATGGCCCGAGATTCCTCGCCCGCCCGCCGAGCACGACCTCGTCGCAGCGGTTCGCGCACCTGGGGTCCTCGACGCCACCGTCGCCCATCCCCATCCGGTTCGGGATCGCGTGACGCGAACCGTGAGGATCGCACCGGTTCCACCCGGCGGGACTTCACCAGCCCGATCCCAGCCGCTGATCGTCTGGTCCGGCGCCGCCGGTGGAGTGTGCTCATCGCCCTCATGGTCGTGGGGGTGCTCGGCTCCTTCGGCGCCGCGTTGTTCGTCCTGCCGCTACAGACCTGGTGGGATCAAAGCGAGGATCTCGAGAATCGCCGTGAGGAACTCGCCGTTCTGCTCGAGGTCAATCGGCGCCTCGAAACCGAAATCGAACGCCTCAGCACCGATGCCGGAGTGATCGCGGCGGCTCGTGACGAACTCGGTTTCGTCCAAGTCGGTGAACGTCGACTCGTACTGGTCGATCGCGATGGTGAACCTGCTGATCTTCCCGTGCGGTGGCCCTATACGGTCGTCGATGCCATCTTGGATGCCCGCCAAGCGCATGCCGCCGCCGAACTCGCCGCCCGCCTGGCTGCCGAGCAGGCCGCTCGTGACGCGGCTGCGACGAACACGACTCCGAGCGCTCCCACGACCGCAGCCCCCTGAACCGTCGCGCCCGACGCGCAGCCCGAGAACGACCTGAGCCCTGGGCGCCAGCGAACGGTGCGACCCGAGCGCGCTGGCGTGGGCAAGCGGGTGTCCAGGGTGACACCTGAGACCTGAGCCGTGACTAGTGTCGGGGCAAACGTTCGACTTGACACCCCCGGGGGGTAGACGTGGCTGGAAGCATTCTCGGAAACCGCGTTCTTCGTAAAGAAGATCCGAAGTTCCTGACCACCGGAGGCGAGTACGTCGACGACATGCTCGACGAACCGCTTCTCGCCGGCGCCGCACATGTCACCTATGTGCGCTCCACCGTGGCCCACGGACGGATCCTGTCCATCGACACCTCCGATGCCCTGGCGATGCCGGGCGTCCTCGCGGTGTACACCGCGGCTGATCTCGGTCTCGAACCGCAGCCGGCGGTGTTCAACCCGATGGTGGCGCGCACACTGCTCGCCAGCGACAAGGTCCGCTATGTCGGCGAGCCCGTGGCCGTGGTGATCACCGAGCACCGCGATCAGGGCGAGGACGCCGCCGAAGCGGTCATCGTGGACTACGACATTCTCGAAGCCCTCGTCGATATCGAAGCTGCTGCGGCCTCCTCGACGCTCATCTACGACAGCGCCGGGTCGAATGTCGTCTTCGATACGACGGCTCTGGGGATTCCGGAGATGACCGGGGACGATCTCTTCGCCGACTGTGAAGTCGTGGCCAAGGGACGCTTCGTCAACCAGCGCGTCGCTCCCTGCCCGCTCGAAGTGCGTGGCTCCGCGGTCGCCTGGGTCGATGGGCGGCTCTATCAGTGGCTCTCCACCCAGCACGCGCAGGGAGCCCGTGACGCGATCGTCACGGCGAACGGTCTCGAAGGCTCCGATGTGCGGGTCATCACCCCCGATGTGGGAGGCGGTTTCGGAGCCAAGATCGGCACCTACCCCGAAGAGCTTCTCTTGGGACGTCTCTCCAAGGAACTGGGTCGGCCGCTGCGCTGGCGCGAAACGCGTTCGGAATCGATGGTCGGTCTCGGCCACGGTCGCGCCCAGGTCCAATACGTGACCATCGGCGGCACCCGCGATGGCCGCGTCACGCATTATGCGCTGCAGGTCTTCCAGGATTCGGGAGCCTTCGTGGACATGGGAACGATCCTCGCTCCCTTCATGACCCGGCCCATGGCCTCAGGGGTCTATGACATCCCCACCATCGAATGCCGCACCACCTCGGTGGTCACCAACACGACTCCCACCACCGCCTATCGCGGGGCGGGACGTCCCGAGGCGACAGCGGCGATCGAGCGGGCGATGGACATCTTTGCGGCTGAGGTCGGGATGGATCCCGCCGAGGTGCGTCGCATCAACTTGATCAAGCCGTTCATGGAGCCCCACACCACCTCGATCGGTCAGACCTATGACGTGGGCAACTACGAGGAGTCCCTCGACAAGGTGCTCGCGGCGGTCGACTATCCGGCGTTGCGTGCCGAACAGGCTCAGCGCCGGGCCTCAGGCGACGTGAAGCAGTTGGGTATCGGCGTCTCGGTGTATGTGGAGATCACCGGTGGGGTTCCCCCCATGGGCGAAGAAGCCAAGATCGAGGTGTCCGACAGTGGCCGCGCCGTGGTGTACACCGGAACCTCGCCTCATGGTCAGGGCCATGTGACGGCCTGGTCGATGATCGCTTCCTCCGAAACCGGCATCCCGCTCGATCAGATCGACGTCGTCTGGGGCGATACCGATCTGGTGCCCGTGGGTGGCGGCACGATGGGATCACGGTCCTTGCAACAGGGTGGAGCCGCGGTTCAACAAGCCGCCGTCGAACTCGTCGAGGCTGCCAAGCCGTTGGCTGCCCGACTGCTCGAAGCCGATGAGGCCGACGTCGTTCTCGACATCGAGCGGGGACTGTTCCATGTGGCCGGTACGCCAGCGGTGACGGTCACCTGGGGCGATGTGGCGGCGAGCACCGAGGGAGGCCTCAGCCAGGCCACCACGTTCTCGGCCTCGAGCGCGACGTTCCCCTTCGGCGCTCACGTCGCCGTGGTCGAAGTCGATGTGGAAACCGGACAGGTGCGCCATCTGCGTCACGTGGCCTGCGATGACGCCGGCCGGGTCCTGAACCCGACGCTGCTCGAAGGCCAGATCCACGGTGGTGTGGCTCAGGGAACCGCTCAGGCCCTGCTCGAAGAGGTGCGCTACGACGACGACGGCAACCCGATCACGTCGAACCTCGCCGACTACGCCTTCATCTCGGCGGCGGAATTGCCCAGTTTCGAGGTCATCCACATGGAGACCCCGACTCCGGTCAACCCCCTCGGCGCCAAGGGCATCGGCGAGTCCGGCACCATCGGGTCGACTCCGGCGGTGCAGTCCGCCGTGGTGGACGCGCTCGCCCATCTCGGTGTTCGCCATGTCGACATGCCCGCGACGGCCGAGCGGGTCTGGACAGCGATCGCGAACGCCCGCACCTGATCTCCACGCCAGGGCTCGACTGTGGGCCCTGGCACCGGGGACCACCCTGTTGCGAGAGCGCCGTGACACAACCGCGTTGACACCACGGGGCTGATACGACCGGCGGTGACATGACCGCGGCTTCGTGTCCATCGTGGAGGCGCCAAATGGCAACCACCATCGTGTGGTGGCCACGGTGTCGGGGTCGCTTATACGCGCGTCGATCTCCTCGCCTGGGCCTGTGCGTCACGTTGTCACCGCGATGCTTGTAGCGTGCACAGAGTGACGGACTCCGATCTCGACCTCCCCATCGTCGCTCATGGTCTGGTACGGACCTTTGGCGATCTACGCGCCGTCGACGGCGTCGATCTCGAAGTTCGCCGAGGTGAGATCTTCGGTCTTCTCGGACCCAATGGCGCGGGGAAGTCGACCACGGTGCGGATGCTCACCACCTTGCTGCGTCCGACCGAGGGGTCGGCCCGGGTCGCGGGCTACGACGTGGTGCGCGAGGCCGACGCCGTGCGGCGCTCCATCGGGGTGGCGCTCCAAGACGCGGCGATCGATCCGCTCATGACCGGAGCTGAACTGCTCGCACTGCAGGCCACCTTGTATGGCCTGTCTCCCGATCAGGTTCGCAACCGGGCCGCTGACCTGCTCGAGCGGGTCGGTTTGACCGCGGCTGCCGATCGACGAGTCGGTACCTATTCCGGAGGAATGCGTCGGCGTCTCGATCTGGCGCTGTCGCTGATCCACCGCCCGAGCGTGTTGTTCCTCGACGAGCCCACCACCGGACTCGACCCCATGAGTCGCATCACGTTGTGGGAAGAGGTTCGTCGTCTCAACGACGAAGGCACCACCGTGTTGTTGACCACCCAGTACCTCGAAGAGGCCGATCAGCTCGCCGATCGAGTCGCGATCGTCGATCACGGGCGCATCGTGCGCCAGGGCGCACCTCGCCAACTCAAAGCCGAGGTCGGCGCCCCCACCCTGCTCGTGACGGTCCGCAGTGATCTCACCGACGCCGCCCGCGACGTCCTGGCGGGTTTCGGAGAGCTTCGCCCCACCGCTGAGGGCACGCTCGGAGTGGGACTGCCCGCCGGGGCCGAATCGGTACCGGCGGTGATCCGAGCCCTCGACGAGCGCGGTATCGACGTACATCACCTCGAACTCAACGCTCCGAGCCTCGACGACGTGTTCGCCGAGGCGACCGGACATCGCCTCGAGGGGGCCTCGTGACCGCCACCGTCACCGGCCCCGTCACCATGGCGCGGACCCGATCGATCACCTGGCGCCAGTACCGCACCATGTCGAAACGGTCGATCCTCGCGATCGCCCGTCAACCGGCGCTGGTGCTGCCTTCGCTGATCTTTCCGCTGTTCTTCGCGGCGCTGGGCACGTCCTCGTTCAACCGGGCCACGGGACTACCCGGCTTCCCCCAAGTCGACTCGTTCTTGGATTTCGCCCTCGCCGGCACGATCGTGCAGGGGATCCTCTTTGGATCCACCACCGGGGCGGCTGCACTCGCCACCGATATCGAGACCGGTTTCTTCGATCGGCTCTTGGCCTCACCGGCCTCGCGTCTCAGCGTGCTCGTGGGTCGTCTTGCAGGGGCGAGCGCGTTCGGAGCCTTTCAGACCGCGGTGTTCACCCTGTTGCTGCTCCCCTTCGGAGTCAGCATCAAGTCGGGGATCGCGGGCTTCGCAGTCATGCTGATCGGAGGGGCTCTCACCGGATTGGCCTTTGGAGCGCTCCTCGCAGCGATGGCGCTACGAACCGGATCCTCCGAAGCGGTTCAGGGCACCTTCCCGTTGTTGTTCATCTTGTTGTTCTTCTCGAGTGCGTTCTTTCCCCGCGAGACGATGTCGGGGATCTACGCGACGATCGCAGACGTCAATCCGGTGTCGTATCTCGTCGAGGGACTGCGCTCGCTGGTGATCGAGGGTTGGAGTGCAACCGCCGTGGCCGAAACCGTCGCGATCCCCGCAGCGATCGCCGTGTTCACCCTGACCTTGAGCCGCATGGCTCTAGATGCGCGAGTGAGGGCCCGATGACCGCTGTGACCCCATCTCCGGTGATCGCTACGACATCACCGGCGCCGGTGCTGCGCTGCGCTCGGGCACTCGCGACGCGCAGTCTGCGCAACATCCGCCGAATGCCGGCGGCGTTCTTTCCGGCATTGCTGATGCCGGTGTTCCAAGCCATCGCGTTTTCGGGCACGTTCTTCGCGATCACCCAGATTCCCAGCTTTCCCACTGACCGGTCGATCAACTGGTTCCTGCCTCTGGGTGTGTGCATGGGGTCGGCCTTTGGCGGGATCGGCGTCGGGTTCTCCACGATTCGCGACCTCGAATCGGGGTTCTACGACCGTTTACGCATGGCGCCCACTCCCCGTTCGGCACTGCTGCTCGGACCGCTGCTGTCGGCATGGTTTCGCGCCACGCTGATCGTGATCGTGGTGACGATCGTGGGTCTGATCGCCGGAGCGCGCCCGACCTCGGGTATCGCGGCGCTCGGCCCGTTGTTGTTGGCGGGTTGGGGCATCGCGACGATTGCGACGGGCTGGGGTCTCGGACTCGCCTACCGATTTCGGGACATGCGCGGTGCCGCGGTCATGCAGTTGTCGATGTTCTTGACGATGTTTCTGACCTCGGCCCAGACCCCCATCGACATCATGCAGGGGTGGCTCCCCCATGTGGCCCGCATCAACCCGTTGACCTATGTGTTGGATCTCGCTCGCCAGGGATTCCTCGCCGGGCTGTCCTGGGATGCGACCTGGAAAGGCCTCCTGGCCGCAATGGGACTGTCGGCGTTGACGATGGCCTTCGCTCGGCGCGGCCTCGACCGTCTCGACGGCTGAGCCCACCGGCTCTCCGCCCCGGTCCCCATCACAGGACGGGTTCCACCCCGGCGGGCAGATCGGCCAACAACGCGTCTGACACCCAACACCGTTGGAGATGCAACGTCGAGGTGATGCGCACGACCCGTTTGGGTTCATGAGGACCACGCCCACACATCGACAACGCCGCTTTGATGCACGACTCGACGTCGGGCAACACCATGGGCAGACGAGCCCGGCGCATTCCCGAAGGCCCGGCGGTGAAACAGTTCAGATAGGTCGTGGGCCAGTCGATCCGGTTCGCGATCTCGGCCGGGATGAAATCGGCGAAGCCGATCCCCAACACGTTGCCTCCCGTGGCCTCGGTCAAACCTGCGAGCACGATCGCGTTGATCACCGGCGAGTCGAGATCGGCGAGCCCGGGCACCCAGAAACGCCCCGTCACATTGGGATCCATCGTCGTGCCGGAGATGTCTTTGCCGCCCCGGTCCACGATCAAGACATCGATCTGATCAAAAGGCAGCGGCGGCACCAAGGCTCGAGCCCGTTCGGTGAGTTCCACCTCGGGTGAACCCCCCACATCCTGGGCGCTCAACGCGGCGATCTCGACCACCGCCCCCGAGGCCGATTCGATGGTGGTGACCCCACCCAAGAGCCGTCCCGTGGCCCGAAGCGCCGCAATGCCCTCGAGGAGTCGGTCTCGCATCTGGACCGGACCACAGGAATGGATCTGAGCGGCACCGGGCTGCTTGCCGAAGCCGACCACCGCCATCTTGGTGCAGCCACTCTCGACGGGACCTTTGAAACACGTATGAGGTTTGGTCCGGTTCACCGGCAGGATCACATCGGCCTGGGCGGCATGGCGATCCAGATACAACGGCATCCCGGCATCGGTGCGAGCGACCTCGACGACGTCCATGGTCGAACGGATGTCCGCCCCCACACTGTCGCTCGTCACCCCCAACGTGGCGAGCATGCGTTCCTGTCCCTCAGCAGTACCGCCCCCATGACTACCCATTGCGGGGACGACGAAGGGATCACCTCCCAGATCCCTCAGCCCGGCGATCACCCCTCGCAAGAGCGCCACGCGGTCGGTGAGGCCGCGCGACCCTCCCCCCACCGCCACGGTGGTTCCCGTCGTGACTCGATCGGCGAAGCGTTCGCGCACGCACCGGCGCGCCTCGGCCTCGACATCGCTGACGGGAACGGGATCGGGCACGGGGAGACGAACCTCGGTGAGTTCGGGGATCTCGAGATCGGGCGCGAAAGGCAACACGACCCCGCGTGCCAACGCGTCCCAGGACGTCGAGTTCAGCGGCGACGATTCGCCCGAGAATGGCTGTGTGACGGGATCCACCATGTCGGCATGCTCCCATGTCGAATGGGGCGAGTGTCGCCACCGTGAACCGAGCCGGCACGGGCGTTAGGGTGGAGACGTGGCAGTGCGACCGATCTGCGAGACCGAGACGACCTCGGTGACTCTCACCCGCGCTGATGTGATCATGCGGCGCATCCTGCGCATCGGCAACGATCCCGGTGGAGTCACTGCTGCTGAGGCTCGAGCCGCGTTTCGCACCTCGATCCTGGTGTCGACGGTGCGGTGTCTACTCACCTACATCGTGTTGCCCTTCATCGTGCCGGCGGTCGGTTTCGCCACCGGGGTCGGCCCGGCGGTCTCGATTCTGATCTCGGCGGTCGCGATCTATTTCCTCGTGGGATCCATGCGCCGGTTCTGGCGGGTGCATCACGCCAAACGGTGGCATTACACGTCCTTGGCGCTGCTCGTGGGCGCTCTCCTCATCGTCGGCTCGGTGTTCGACGTGATCAACCTCGTGTCCTGACCCGGTCCACCCGCCGAATCGCACCCCTCGAGACCCGCCTCCCGGCGAGGCGCTGGGGACCTGGTCGAACCCGGTGACGGCCATCTGAACCGCTCGGGTATCGCCAGGGTCGCGAAATGGGGCATGATGGAGGTCTCGACAACCGGGGTCGGCCCGGTTGCGGACCAAGGGGGTCACCGCGTGCAGATCCGTGTCACCGTGAACGGCAGCGAACACACGAGCGATGTCGAGCCTCGCACGCTGCTCGTCAACTACCTGCGCGAACAGCTGGGCCTGACGGGTACGAACATCGGCTGCGACACCTCGTCATGTGGCGCCTGCACCGTGCACGTGGATGGCGAATCCGCGAAGAGCTGCACGATGTTGGCCGTCCAGGCCGATGGCGCCTCGGTCACCACCATCGAAGGACTCGCCTCCAACGGCGACATGCATCCCATGCAGCAGGCCTTCATGGAACAGCATGGTCTGCAATGCGGGTACTGCACGCCGGGCATGGTGATGGCAGCGATCAGTCTGCTCGAAGAGAATCCGTCGCCCACCGAGGACGAGGTCCGTCTCGGGCTCGAGGGCAACCTGTGCCGCTGCACGGGTTACCACAACATCGTCGCAGCGGTTCTGGCCGCCGCGGGGAGCTGATCCGGCGCCCCGTACAGGGGCCGGGTCGATACGACATCAACAACCGACGATCACCCGAACTGGGGTGTCGGGTGATCACGACGAGGCTGGGGGGCATTCGTCATGACCGTCGTCGACGACAGCACTGCGACATCCGTGATCGGCACGCGCCGACTGCGCAAGGAGGATCCCGCACTTCTCACCGGTGAGGCGCGCTACACCGCCGATCTGGTCCTTCCCGGGGCCTTGCACCTCGCCGTGGTGCGCAGCCCCTACGCCCACGCCCGCATCCGCTCGATCGACACCGAGGCCGCCCGGAACGCACCCGGTGTCGTTGCGGTGTACACCGGGGCGGATCTCGCAAGCGACTGGGCGTCGCCGATGCCGTGTGCGTGGCCGGTGACGCCGGATATGAAGAATCCGGCCCACTATCCGATCGCGATCGACACGGCCGGTTATGTCGGTGACGGTGTGGCCGCACTGGTTGCGACCTCGGAGGTCGCGGCCCGCGCCGCCGCAGAG
>CAYYHU010000024.1:0-32759 GCA_964471865.1 uncultured Ilumatobacteraceae bacterium
CCGCGCTTGAGACCCATCGGGTTGGCGCCGGCCGCGACGTTACGCATGCCATGGCTCACCATGGCCTGAGCGAGAACGGTCGCGGTCGTCGTTCCGTCACCAGCCACGTCGTTGGTCTTGGTGGCGACTTCCTTGACGAGCTGGGCTCCCATGTTCTCGAAGGGGTCTTCGAGTTCGATCTCCTTGGCGATCGACACGCCGTCGTTGGTGATCGTGGGGGCGCCCCACTTCTTGTCGAGCACCACGTTGCGGCCCTTGGGGCCCAAGGTGACCTTGACGGCATCGGCGAGCTTGTTCACGCCCGCCTCGAGGGCGCGCCGGGCGTCCTCGTCGAACTTCATCAATTTGGACATGGTGTCGTCACTTCTCCACGATCGCGAGTACGTCGCGGCTGGTGAGGATCAACAGATCGTCACCATCCACGGTCACTTCGGTGCCGCCGTACTTCGAATAGAGCACGGTGTCGCCGACCTTGATGTCGAGGGGGAAGTGCTCCCCTTCGTCATCGCTCCAGCGGCCGGGTCCCACGGCGAGGACGGTGCCCTGCTGGGGCTTTTCCTTCGCGGTGTCGGGGATCACCAGGCCGGACGCGGTGCGCTCCTCGGCCTCGTTGGGCTTGACGACGATCCGGTCATCGAGGGGCTTGAGGTTCATGGGTGCAGCCTCCGTTGGCTCGTTGCACTGTGGTTGAGCAGGACATCTGCCGGCTGTCCCGCCGACGCCTCCAAAGAGATCGCAGCGAGTTAGCACTCAAGATGTTCGAGTGCCAGGTTAGGGGACCCGTTCGAGGTTTAGCAAACGCAAGGGGCGAGTGCTAGCGAGTTGGTGGTCACAGATATGGACGCCGTGTCGGAGCGGAAACGGAACCGGGAATGAGCCCGAGCCGGCCCAGCAATGACACGGTTTCTGCCAACGGCAATCCCACGACATTGCTCACACTGCCGCGCACCTGATCCACGAGCACGCCTCCGGCTCCCTGGATGCCGTAGCCCCCGGCCTTGTCGAAGGGCTCACCGGTGGACAGGTACCACTCGAGCATCTCATCGGTCACGGGGACGAAGGTGACCAGGGTCGTCACGAGCACATCGAGAATCTGATCCTTGCGAACGGCTGCCACTGCGGTGTGGACCCGGTGGGTCCGCGCGGACAACCGTTTCAACATCGCCCGAGCCTCGGACGGGTCGTGGGGCTTGGAGAGGATTTCACCGTCGAGATCCACGGTGGTGTCGGCTCCCAGGACCACAGCGCCGTGATGGTGACGAGCGACGCTGACCGCCTTGGCCCGAGCGAGCCGTGCGACATAGACCTCAGGGCTCTCACCGTCGTGTCGGCTCTCGTCGAGATCGGCAGGCACCACCTCGAGGTCGAAGCCCACCGCCGCGAGCAGATCGCGGCGCCGAGGGGACGCCGAGGCCAAGACCACAGTGGCCATGGCGAGGATCAGCCTCCCGAGAGCCGAACCAGATCGGCCTCGGCGGGGGGTGTGAGGTCATCGCGGTCGAGGAGATAACCATCGGGAAGCGCAACCCGAATCGGACCGTTGGTATGGCCTCGACGAATCCGTTCACCACCGGCGACGAGTTCGAGGGTGGGGTCGAGTTCACCGAGGAGATCGTCGAGTTCAGCCCGAGTCGAGACCTGGGAGAAACGGCGACGAGCCTCGGGACCCACCGGATACCCGGTGAAGTACCAGGAGGTGTGCTCGCGGAAATCCCGCATGGCATGGGATTCACCGACGTGGTCCACGAGCAGATCACCGTGGCGAGCCATCACATCTCGCACCTCACCGAGACGAGGCGGCGGGGGAATCTCCTCACCGTCGAACGCAGCGATCAAATGAGCGAACAACCAGGGTCGACCCAGACATCCACGCCCGACGACCACACCATCACATCCGGTGCTGCGCACCATGGCCACGGCGTCGCCAGCCTCCCAGATGTCTCCGTTGCCCAGCACCGGGATGCCACCGGGTCCACCGACCGCAGCGACGAGATCTGCGATGGCCTCCCAACGCGCATCGCCGGCATAGTGCTGCTCAGCGGTCCGAGCATGAAGGGCGACCGCACTGACACCCTCCTCGGCCCCGACCCGACCGGCATCGAGATGGGTGAGCAGACCGTCATGAATGCCCATGCGGAACTTCATCGTCACCGGGACACCATGGGGCGATGCCGCAGCGACCGCGGCGCGGACCACGGCTGCGAGCAGCCGCGGCTTGACCGGCACCGCCGCTCCCCCGCCGCGGCGTGTGACCTTGGCCGCGGGACAACCGAAGTTGAGATCGACATGATCGACGCGGCCGGAGTCCACGACTCGCCGCACGGCCTCGCCGACCTGAACGGGATCACTGCCATAGATCTGCAGGCTGCGAGGGTTCTCATCGGGCGCAAACGAGACCATCTTGTCGGTCTTGGGATTCCCGTTCACGAGTGCCGCGGCCATGACCATCTCGTTGACATAGACCAGGCCCGGACCAAAGGACCGACACAATGTCCTGAAGGGCGCGTTAGTCACCCCCGCCATCGGGGCGAGGACCACGGGAGCTCGCAGAACATGCGAACCCAGACGCAGGGGTCGAACAGCGACGTCCACGTCCGTGGACGCTACCGGTACAGACTGAGGCGATGGCGATCGAACTCCTCGGGCTACACACCCTCGCGATCGACGAACGCGCAGCGGTGGCGGACCTTCTCGCCGGGTGGCATGTGGAGCAATGGGGCGAGTTGTACGACCCCGAGGTATGGAATCTCGACATCGCCCGGTCCGAGTTCTACGACCATGGCACCACCCACCCGGGATCACTTCCCATCACGATCGTGGCGCTCGACTCCGAGGTTCGTCAGAGGTCGCGATCCGCCCCCGATGGGGCCTCGGGCGATTGGGGGGTTCGGGGTTCGGTCAGCCTCGTGGCCTCGGATGATCTCGCCGGCTACGACCACCTCGGGCCCTGGCTCGCCAGCTTGTACGTCCTCCCGATCCATCGGGGCCAGGGACTCGGATCGCGCCTCGTGGACGCGGTGGTCGCCCAGGCGCACGAACTCGGAGTGACCCATCTGTATCTGTTCACCGCCGAGCACGCCGACTGGTACCGCCGATGGGGTTTCGAGGCCATCGGGTCGATGAGAACCGGACCCGGTTCTCATCAGGTCACGGTGATGGGCGCGCCGATGTCTCGGGCAATCTGAGTCCCGGAAACGCCCCGATATCGAGAGAACTGGGACCATCGGAGACCAGGCGATGCCAACCCGCCGACGCGATCATCGCAGCGTTATCGGTGCACATGGCTCGACTGGGCACGAAGGTCGAGACGCCGAGATCGGCCCCGGCCTCGACGAAGCGATCACGCAAAAGCGAATTCGCTGCGACCCCACCACCCAACGCGATGGCTGCGGCTCCCAGAGTGCGCGCGGCGGTGACGGTCTTCGCAACCAAGACATCGACGACCGCAGCCTGAAACGATGCCGCCACATCGGCTGAGGAGACCTCGGGATGGTCGCGCACATGATGCAGCACCGCCGTCTTGAGACCCGAAAACGACATGTCGAGGCCGGCGTTCATCATCGCTCGAGGGAACGCGATCGCGTGAGGATCTCCGGTGCGGGCGAGCGCGTCGATCGCAGGGCCTCCGGGGTATCCCAGACCGAGGAATCGAGCCACCTTGTCAAAGGCCTCACCGGCGGCATCGTCGATGGTGGAGCCGACCACCCGGTAGTCGCCATGGGCCCGCATCTCCACGAGCATCGTGTGACCTCCCGACACGAGAAGCACCACAAGCGGCAGTTCGAGATCGGGTTGTTCCAGGAAGGCCGCGTAGAGATGGGCTTCCATGTGGTTGACCCCAACGAAGGGCACCCCCCATGACACCGCGAGGGCTTTGGCAGTGGAGACCCCGATCAGAAGCGCTCCGATGAGACCTGGGCCGATGGTGGCGGCCACGACGTCCACGCGTTCGGGTCCGATCCCGGCGGTGTCGAGCGCTTCCTCGATGACAGGGCCCAGGGTTTCGAGATGAGCGCGACTCGCGATCTCAGGAACCACTCCCCCGAAACGAGCATGCAGGTCGATCTGGGTCGAGACCACCGAGGAGGCCACGTCATGAGGACCCACGAGCACTGCAGCTGCGGTTTCATCACAACTGGTCTCGATGCCGAGGATCACCGTGGAGTCATCGGGTGTCATCGCGTCCCCCTCGGCGGGTCACCACGGGCTCGGCGATGGTGGCGGCCAGACGTTCCAGTCGCCGTTGCATGTCCTCACCATCGAGATCATGGCACCACATCACGATCGCGTCGTCGGTGTTTTCGTAGTAGCGCTTGCGGATTCCCGCGGGAACGAAACCGAACTGGCGATAGAGCTCTTGGGCGGCGAGATTCGTGACTCGTACCTCGAGGGTCATGGCGGTAAAGCCGCGTTCACGGGCCGTCTGCACGAGATGGGTCAGCATGATGCGGCCCAAACCTCGGCGTCGCCGGCGAGGGTCGACGGCGATATTGGTGACGTGAGCCTCGTCGGTGTCGAGCATCAACCCCCCGTAGGCCACCACCGAACCCCCGATACGAGCGACCGCGTAATGACGTCGACCAGCGCGAATCGCGGTGAGTTCGGACTGGAAGACCCCAGACGTCCACGGCCGCGGATACACCTGGGTCTCGATCTCGAGAACCTGACGCAGATGGCGCCGTTTCATCGGTTCGATCACGATCGAGTCGACAGCGGACAGGTCTCCCGATCGTCGCCAGCGGGCCGCGTTCATGAGGCCCCCTGTCGCGTGACCCAGGAGATCTCGGCGTCGGGTGCGCGTAGATAGTGCGGCCGGATCGCATCGGGCGGTCCGAAACGTTCCCGATGGGTCGGCGTCATCGCCACCAGCGCGAGGGTCGCGGCACTCGGGTACATCGTCGCCGTTCTCGCCACGACCCGATGACCACGAGCCTCGAGCTCATTGCGATATCGGTGAGCACCCGCCCCCACGAGAGCGAGATCAGCATCGACGTCGACCAGTTCGCTCAACAGGTCCTCGAGGCTCGCGACCGCCATCGGACGTCGCAGCGCCACCGACTCGTCATCGGGACTGAAGCGAGCGTGATACACCTCGGCCTTGCGGGCGTCGAGCACCGGGACGAGGTCGCATCCGAGATCGACATGGGCACATGCGAGGATCTCGAGGCTCGAGATGCCCACGATGTCGACGTCGAGACCGCGGGCCAAAGCCGTCGCTGTTGCGATTCCGACTCGGAGTCCAGTGAACAGGCCCGGTCCGACATCGACGGCGATCCGGGTGATCTGGTCGAGATCGCAGCCGCTGCGACGACACAGGTCCTCGACCATCGGTATGAGGAGTTCGGCATGGTGACGCGGCCGACGGACCTCGAAGGACGCGAGCAGCTCACCATCTCGGCCCAAAGCCACACTCACGACATCGGTGGAGGTCTCGAGACCCAGGATCAGCACGCCACACCCCCCAAGGACGCTTCGAGTTCGTCGACGCGGCGCTGCCATCTGGGTCCAGCACCCCGCCATCGGGCCTTTCGAGCCTCGGGATGTCCGGGGATATGAGCGAGACGGATTTCGAGATGGTCGCCCCACCGGGCGTCGTCCACATCGCCCCATTCGATGAGGAGAACCCCATCGAGACGATGGTCCTCGAGATCGAGATCCTCGAGTTCGTCATAGCGGTCCAACCGGTAGAGATCTGCGTGATGCAGCATGTAGCCGCCGGCCGCGTCAGGAACCTGATACGACTGCACCAGGGTGTAGGTCGGCGATGTCAGGTGCTCGGTGATTCCCAGAGCGCGACCGACTCCTTGAGCAAAGGTCGTCTTTCCGGCCCCCATCTCCCCGGCCAGCACCACCACGTCACCCGGGACGAGGATCCCGGCCACGGCTCGAGCCGCGGCCTCGGTCGCGTCGGGGGTGGGAAGGTCCAGGTCGAACATGAAGGGTCCCGAGACTACCGAGGGCCTCCGACCCATCGTCGGGGCATACGGGCCGAGAGCCCACACACGATCTCGTAGGTGATGGTTCCGAGACGCTCCGCCCAGTCCTCGACTCCCAGAGTCGTTCCCTGTTGATCCCCGATGAGAACGACCTCATCGCCAACCGCCACGTCATCGTCACCGCAGTCCACGACGAACTGGTCCATGGTGACCACTCCGAGGATGCGTCGACGCCGTCCCCCGATCAGCACCTCTCCTCCCGTGGTCCCCAGCGCTCGCGGCACACCGTCGGCGTACCCCAGTGGAATGGTGGCGGCAGTGAGATCTCGTTCGACGGTGGTGCGCCATCCATACGACACTCCGTCACCGGCGTGTATCCGTTTGACCATCGAGACTCGTGACCGCACCGACAGCGCCGGGCGCAGATCGTCGCACCACTCGGCGACTCCCGCTCCGGGCGCCAGTCCGTATAACGCGATCCCACAACGCACGAGATCATGGCGGGATTCGGGCCAGGCCAACGCTCCCGCCGAGTTCGCGAGATGCACCCGACGCGGACTCAGACCCGCCCCCGCCAGATCGGTGAGGACGCCATCGAAGATGTCGAGTTGGTGCGGGGTCGCTGGATGTCGAGGGTCGTCAGCACAGGCGAGGTGGCTGAACACGCCGTCGAAGGTGAGCCGCGATGCGTCCACGATGCGCCGGGCCATATCGACGGCCTGTTCCGGACGGGTTCCCACCCGTCGCATACCGGTGTCCACTTTGAGATGAACTGCCACCTCCTGGCGACCCCACTCGATGGCACCCGCCTCGAGCGCAGCGATCTGATCGGCATCGTGGACGGTGAGGATCAGATCATGGTCCACAGCCCGTCGCAGCTGTTCGGGCGGTTGGGGGCTCAGCACCAGAATCGGCGCTCTCACCCCCTGGTCGCGTAACGCCACTCCCTCGTCGACCAAGGCCACGCACACACCGTGGGCCCCCGCCGCAATCGCAGTGCGCGCCACCGGATATGCGCCATGCCCGTACCCGTCGGCCTTGACCACGGCCCACAGCGACGCCGGAGCGACCCGATTGGCGAGGGTCGCAGTGTTGTGGGCGATCGCGTCGAGGTCCACCACCACCTCGGCCCATCGCTCGCGCACTGTCATGTCGAACCATCCGCGTCCATCAGGTTCGACCACACCTGAGGTATACGGTCGATGAGGTCCCCGGCGACGAGTCCCATGCGGGGTCCCAGCGCGGCACTGGCCCCGTGGATCCAGACTCCAGCGGCGGCTGCATGGAAGGGATCTTGTCCCCCGGCGAGCATCGCGGCGATGATGCCCGCCAGCACATCCCCGGTTCCTGCGGTCGCCAAGCGAGCATCGGGTGCCGTGACCGCCAGGGTCGCGCCTTCGGGTTCGGCGACGATCGTGGTGGGGCCTTTGAGTACCACGATGGCGCCAAGGCTTCGAGCGAGGTCGCGTGCCGTGGCGAAACGGTCGGCGCCAGGAGCCGATCCGGTGAGGCGCACCACCTCGCCGTCATGCGGCGTCAGCACCGTGGCCGCCCGCCGCTGCGTGAGGACCTGGGCGGGTCCTGAACTCGCGTCACCGAGCGCTCCGAGGGCATCACCGTCCACGACGAGAGGGAGATCAGCAGTGGCGATGAGCTCCACCGACGCCCGGTCCAACTCAGCGCTGCGACCCATACCGGGTCCGATCACCATCGATGCGAAGCGAGCGAGATCGGCGAGGATCTCACCGATCCACTCGGGGCCGCTCACAGGAACGGCCACCACTTCGGTGGGACCGGGAGTGGACGCGGTTCGTTCCGGATGGGACAGATGCACCATGCCCGCACCGGCGCGCATGGCCGCTCGGGTGCACAGATCAGCGGCGCCGGCCATCGACGGGGATCCAGCCACGACCCGCACACCCCGACGCCATTTGTGGGTGGTGGGATCCTGATGAGGAAGCCAACCCGCAACGTCATCGGCCTGGACCAGATGGGAACGCACCCCCACCATCTCCAGACCGATATCGGCGACGCTCACCTCGCCTGAGAGTTCACGGCCGGGATGAAGCAGAAGTCCTGGCTTGAGCGCTGCCAACGTCACGGTCTGGTCCGCTCGAGCCACCCCGGGTCCACCCGCTCCGGTGAGCCCATCGACTCCACTGGGGATGTCCACAGCGAGCACGCGAGCGCCCGGAGCGCGAGGCGCAGACCAGGAATCTCTCAGACCGGTTCCAAAGGCCGCATCGACGACCAGGTCGACATCGCGCATCGTGGTGCCTGCGGCATCGGCGGCATCGATGACTCGCACTCGGGCGCCGCGTGCTGCCAGACGTCGCGCCGCCACCCGCCCATCAGCACCGTTGAAACCCGGGCCGGCCACGACCACGACATGTCGACCGTAGGCCCCATCCAGCATGGCCAGAGCCGCCCGAGCGACCGCCGCACCCGCCCGTTCGACGAGAACCTCGACGGGAACCGGTGACTCGGCGTCGTGACGCCGCATCTCGGCCGGGGTCACGATCGGGATCACGAGTCTCCAGCGTAGGACGCCGCAGTCGGGTCCCGATGAGCACCTGTCGCCGTGGCCACGACCATCGCGATAGCGGACAGGTCCGTATGGGACAGCGAGACCCATAACGAATCGACACCGCGGGCCGCGAGAAGTTCGCTCGCTCGGCCGGTCGTGCGGATACTCGGAGCACCCCCTACCCCTCGCTCGATCCACGCATCGTGGAACCCGAACGCCCCCAAGCCGACACCGAGTGCTTTCATGATCGCCTCTCGAGCCGCGAACCGAACCGCCAAACCGGGCACGGGGTCCACCCGATCGGCGAGATCTCGCCGCTCCACCTCGACGAAGAGTCGGGTATACATCGATGGCGTTCGCTCGAGGGCCCTGCGGAACCGTTCGACGTCGACCACATCGACGCCCACCCCCACCACGAGACCGGGCTGGGGTGGCCTCAGGTCACGGTCGCCAGTGATCGGCGACCTCCGAGATCGGCAGCGTCAAGACATCGACGACCGCGAGTTCCCCGAGTCGATCGTCTCGGAATACCCCTTCGGTTTCAGACACCCAGTCGACGAGGCGCCCGTAGCGCCGGTCGTAACCCTGAAGAACGGACCGCATCGTCGCGACCGGCAAACGATCGTGGAACCGCACATGGAGCAACGTGATGCCGGTGGTCGTGGACCCTTTGACCTCGGGAACCAAGATCACGCTGCGCCCATCGTGACGACCTCGCGCCACGAGCACTTCGCGTTCGAGCGCCACCCGACGTTTGGTCCCCCGAAGCCGATGATCCGTTTCGACTCGAGAGACGACATCTCGAGCCAGTCCCCCCCGGTCCACGATCGTGATCGAGGCCGGCAGCCCGTCCTCGCCATCAGAGACCTCGGGCTCCCCTTCGATGGCATAGCGGGTGTATCCCAGGACTGCGTCGACGGCGGCATCGAGATCGGCGATGACCTTCAAGCTCCGATACGTCAACCGATCCCGACCCACTCCGGTGTCCAAGAGTGCCGCGACGAGCGCCCGATCGGCGATCCCCTCGTCGCTACGAGAAATACCCACCGTCACGGTCTTGGCTTGATGCTTGATGGCGTCCACGGGTCGAGTGAGCTCTTCGATCGCGGCGGTGAGCGCCGCAGCGAGATCGTCGAGAATCGCGACAGGACCCGCGATCGCTCCCCGGTCAGCGGGGTCCCCGGTGGCACTCACGCCATCGAAGGCCACCGACAGCCGACCCACGAGGCGGACCGCGGTCGAGGCTTCGAGTTGGCCGTCGTATCCACCGGTCGCGAGGATCTCATGGAACTTCGCGAGCGCACTGCGGCTGCGGGTACGGACCTCGTCGAGGACGGCTTCGGCTCGGGTGGTGTGTTCGAGAGCCTTTTCGATGGCTTGGCGAATCTCGCGCAACGGCCGCGCAGAGGCGTCGATCGCACGAGCGGCCTCGTAGCCGAACAGGTGTCCCACCATGGCACACGGCACGAATGCGAGCACCGGATCCACCGCTGGCACCGTGATCACCGCCGAAGCCGCGGCGAAACGCTCCTCCCCTTCGGTGGCCACGACCACCGGAGTCGCCTTGTGGGCCCGGTAGATCGCGACCTCCTTGGCCACATCATCGGCATTCGAGCCCACGAGCCCTGCCGCGCAGACCAGGATCATCGGCTCGCTCGACAAGTCGATGTGCTTCTTGTCCTCGATGACGTCACACGAGATCGACTTGTAACAGAGCTCGCTCAACTTGATCCGGATCTCGGCCGCCGCCACGGCATTGGCTCCCGATCCCACGACGGCCCAATGCCGCCGCGATGGAGCGAAGCGGGTCGCGGCGAGCGCGATCTCCTCGCGGCGCTCGAGAACGGCCCGCAACACATCCGGCAGTTGACGCAACGAATCGAGGAGTCGGGACCGTCGTTGAGCCCCGTCACATCCCAGAGCCTGAGCGATCGAACAGGCCAGGAGCACCCCGGCTGCGACTTGGGCGTAGAAGGCCTTGGTGGAGGCCACCGACATCTCGACGTCGCGGCCATCGCTGGTGTAGACGACACCGTCGCTTCGATCCGTGAGGTCGCTGCCCCGACGATTGACCACCGCCAGGACGAACGCCCCTCGGGCACGGACCAAATCGACGGTGCGGTTCGTGTCGGTGGTGGTGCCACTCTGGGATACGGCGATCACGAGCGTGTCGGACATATCGCGCCGCAGGCCGAAACCGGAGAGTTCCGTCGCGGTCAATGCCTCGGCCTGGACGACTCCGTCCACCAGATCCGACAGCACTGCCGCAGTGGAGCGACCCGCCACCGCTGCCGTCCCTTGGCCGATGACGAGCACGCGACGGATCTGACGCGCGGCGAGTGCCGCAGCGATGCGGGCTGGGAACGCGTCCTCCCCGAGGTCGGCTCTCCACAGCCCCTCATGGTCGTGGATCCGTCCCCGCAGCGTCTTACGCAGGCTGTC
This sequence comes from uncultured Ilumatobacteraceae bacterium, assembly GCA_964471865.1. Classification (GTDB taxonomy): domain Bacteria; phylum Actinomycetota; class Acidimicrobiia; order Acidimicrobiales; family Ilumatobacteraceae; genus CAYMUC01. The sequence continues at coordinate 10,906 of CAYYHU010000024.1, forward strand.
GGGAGCCTCGGTCACTTCCTTGAGCAGGAAGTGAGTGGCATCGCCACGGTCGATGTCTCGCGTGGTGATGTCGGTGACGGCGAGGTCCGAGGCAGCCACGGGAATCATGGTTCCGTCGTAGGCGCAGCGGCTGATTCCTTCGATCTCTCCGGACCGTTCGGCATCGAGGACCACGATCTGGCCTCGGGTGGAGGGTCGCGTCGGATCGACAGGAGCCTCCCCGTCGAGGCGGAGATACGTATCGGTTTCCTCCACGACCCCGTAGGGCTCACTCGCCACGATGAACATGTCGTCACCGACGCCGACATACAGCCCCTGGCCGCTGCCTCGTAATGCCAACAGGATCTGTCCCGGTTGTGACGCAGCTCCCGCAGCGATCGCCACCGAGCCGTCGAAGGTCTCCACACTGCGACGAAAGGCCTCCACCAGGGGCACCCGACGCGATTCACGAGCGACCAGTGTCGGGATCACCTTGGCGTCGGTGGTGATGGGAGCAGCGAGTTGCAGGCCGTGAGCAGCCTTCAGATCGGCATGGTTGTCCACGTCACCGTTCAACGCGGCCACCAGGTAGTCACCGGCGTCGACGTCGGCGATCTCATCGCTGTTGACCGGATGGGCGTTGGGTTCGGAAATGATCCCGACGCTCGCCCATCGGGTATGAGCGATGACCGAGACCCGAGCCTCGGGTGACTCGAGGGCTCGTCGCAACAAAGCGTCCTGCGCGATCGCGCGGCGAATGACCGCGGAGTTGTCTCCCAACTCGCCGATCTCGGCAGCCGCTTTGTACACGAAGCCCAGAGTTCCCTCGACGAATCGGACCGCACCCGACACGAACAACGGATCCCCGCCTCGCCGAGTGAGTTCTTCAGCCACCACGGGGTCCTCGGCATCGAGGCAGTGGTTCCATACCCAGATGTGAAGTCCAGCCGAATCCCGGCCCCGGACTTCGAGACGATCCAGAGCCGACAACGTCTGTTGAAGCGCGAGATACCCCGCGAGCGCCGAATCGCCTGCGTCGACTCCCGCCCAGGCAGCGACCTCGGTGGCGGTGCGGATCCGGTCGCGTCGCAACGCCCAGAGCCGGTCGCGCAACAGACCCACCTGGGTGGCACGCCGTTCGCGATCGGGGCCATCGACGGTGTCGGGAGCGTCGAGGGCTCGTTCGTGCTCGAGGGCGCCAGCATCGAGAACATCGAGGCGTTCGAGCATGGCGTTGGCGAGTTTCGGGGATCGCACGAGAGCCCGAACGCCGGGTTCACCCCGCAGCGAGGCATCGAGTTCGGCCAAAAGACTCTCTGTGCGCGCCGGATCCTCGAGGCAACTCACGGCGCGATCCAAGGTGTCGAGGATCGCCTCGGCCATGGGAACAGGACGCGTCGTCGGACGCGAACACACCACGACGATCCCGCACATGGGTTCAGATTACCGAGGTACTTCGACCGTGCCCGCTCATGATGCCGCCAGGTGGCGAGCGCGTTGGGCGAGTCGATCAGCCACGGTCTGGGCCTGGTCACCATCGGGGGCCTCGACCATGATCCGAATCAGAGGTTCGGTTCCACTCGCGCGAACCAGGACTCGGCCCGAGGACCCGAGATCCCGCTCCACCGCCATGACATCAGAGCCGAGAGCGTCGACGACCTCGGGAATCGGCCGTTGGGTGTCCAGACGCACATTCACCAGCACCTGGGGAACGACCTGCATCACCTCGTCAGCGAGGGTCTGCAGGGGTCGTTGCGACCGCTGAACGAGATCAGCGAGCACGACTGCCGCCAGGAGTCCGTCGCCGGTGGGCAACAGATCGCGCTGGATCACATGACCGCTTTGTTCTCCACCGAGGACCCAGCCCTCACGCTCGAGGGCTTCAGCGATATGGCGGTCGCCGACCGCCGTGGTGACCACGGGAACACCGGCAGTCGCCATTGCCTGGTGGAAACCGAGATTCGTCATCACCGTCACCGCGACCCCGCCACCTGCGAGGCCGTCACGATCAGCCCGGTCGCGAGCGAACAACGCCAAGAGCCGGTCCCCGTCCACGACCCCACCGGCCGCGTCGAGCGCGATGAGACGGTCACCGTCCCCGTCGAAACACACACCGAGGTCGCATCCGTGGTGCCGCACCGCAGCGGCCGCAGCCGCCGTATCGGTCGCTCCACAACCCTGATTGATGTCGAGGCCTGAGGTTCCTGTTCCGATCGCCACCACCTCGGCACCCAAAGCGGCGAAGACCTCGGGAGCCACCTGGGCCATGGCCCCGTTGGCCGCGTCGACGAGAATCGACAAGCCTTCGAGAGACCGGGGTGCTATCGCCTCGGGAACCCACTCGCGGTACCGGGTGATCGCGTCTCCATCGGCCTCGATACCGCCGATGTCGGCGCCCGAAAGCGTGAAGGGCCCCGGATCCTCGAGGATGGCCTCGAGGCGGGACTGACTGGCGTCGTCGAGTTTGAGAGCACCGGGTCCGAACACCTTCACGCCGTTGTCGGGCCACGGATTATGCGATGCCGTCACCATGATCCCGACGGCATCCTCACGGCGAGCGATCCAGGCCAACGCCGGGGTCGGCACCACACCGACGAGAACGACATCGACTCCTTCGGCTGCAGCACCCGCCGCGAGGGCGTGCTCGAGAATCGGGCCCGATCGTCGAGGATCGCGTCCGATGATGATCGAACGTCCGTCGCTGATGCGAGCGACTCCGCGACCGATCTCGAGCGCAAGGGTCGGCGTCAACTCGGTGATGCCGACCCCACGGATTCCGTCGGTTCCGAAGCGAATCACCTCGGCGCCTGACCGTTGTGAGCGCGCGTCAGCGCTTGGTGAACTGCGGCGCCTTACGCGCCTTCTTGAGTCCGTACTTCTTGGACTCCTTGCGACGCGCATCGCGGGTCAGCAGTCCGGCCTTCTTGAGCGTCGGACGACTCTCGGGATCCACATCGACAAGGGAGCGAGCGATCGCCATGCGCAAGGCGCCGGCCTGTCCCGCCACGCCACCGCCATGAATGGTGGCGTCGACGTCATAGGCCTCCTCGGACGAGGTGAGACGCAAGGCCTCGGTCACCGTCATGCGAGCCATGGCGGTCGGGAAGTAGTCCTCGAAGGTTCGACCATTGACGGTGATCGTTCCTGTGCCTGGACGAAGACGGGCCCGGGCGACGGACTCCTTACGGCGTCCCGTGGTCTGGGTGAGAGGCTTGGTTGCCACGTGATTCTCCTTCGCGCGTCCCGATCAGCGGGCCTTGGCCCGGGGCAGGTCCATCGGTACCGGTTCTTGGGCGCCATGGGGATGGTCGGGACCGGCGTACACCTTGAGCTTCTTGATCTGTGCCCGGCCCAGGGGACCCTTGGGCAGCATGCCGCGCACCGAGCGACGCACGGCATCGGCGGGCTTGCGATCGAGAAGTTGACGATAGGACTCGGACCGCAGGCCACCGGGGTAGCCGCTGTGGCGGTACACCATTGCCTTGTCGGCCTTCCCCGAGGTCAGCACGACCTTGTCGGCATTGACCACGATGACATGGTCACCGGTGTCGATGTGAGGAGCGAACGTCGCTTTGTGCTTGCCACGCAGAATGCGTGCCACTTCGGTGCACAACCGACCGAGCACCATGCCCTCGGCGTCGATCACATGCCATGCGCGCTGGATCTCGCTGGCTTTGGGGGAATAGGTCCGCATCAGAGTCTTCCGTCTCGATTCACTGGTGACCACGACATGACGACGCGTTCGGCGGCGGCCGTGGAGAACCCTGAAAGGATAGGGGCGCATCTCCCCGAACGGCAAGCCGCACGTCGAACTCGTCGAATGGGAACCACAGAACTCTCGACGGTGGGCATGAGAGTTCCGGCGCGATGTCGGGTCATGGATAGCCGACCTCCCATAGACACAACCCCTCTGGCGGGGCGACGGTGCCGGCCACCTGGCGATCACGGGCCCGCAGGATGGCGGTCATATCGCTTGGAGGTCGCTTCCCACGGCCGATATCGACCAAGGTCCCCACGAGGGATCGGACCATTTGATGACAGAACGCAGTGCCGGTGATCTCGAAACGCAACAGTCCTCGATCAGAACCGGATCTCTCCTCGAGCACCTCCCAGTGGGCGTCGAGGACGCGGCGTCGCAGCGAGGCCTCCGGCTGCCCTTTGGGGCGACGGCACCACGAGGAGAAATCGTGCTCCCCCACGATCGAGTCCGTCGCCAGACGCAGCGCCGAGAGCGACAACGGTGCTGAAACATGCCAAGCGGTGCGTGCCAAGAAGGGGTCGGGAATCTCGCGATGGAGAATCGTGTAGCGATACCGCCGCCACAGCGCCGAGAACCGAGCATCAAAGTTCTCAGGCGCCCAGGAAACATCCCGAACCACGAGATCGGGAGCACATTGGGAATTGATCCGCCGTCTCAGTATGTCGAGATCGGTGGTGGCGTCGATATCGGCGCTCACGACCTGCCCCCAGGCGTGGACGCCTGCGTCGGTACGACCCGCTCCCACGATCGTGACGGGGTGACGTACAACCCTTTGGATGGCGGTCGTCAGGGTGTCGGCAACGGTCGCCACGCCGACGTTGGCGGCGAAGCCGTGAAATGCTGCCCCGTTGTACGCAATGCGGAGACGCACGCGACGGGTGGTGACCTCAGCGGGCGAGATCGCCAGATCCGCACCCATCATGCGAACCGGTCTGCCGCTGAGAACGAAGCTCTCAGACGAGTTCGATACGACACATCGGGGCGTTGTCGCCCTGACGCGGACCGAGCTTGAGAATCCGCAGATACCCACCATTGCGGGTGAGATAGCGAGGAGCGACGTCATGCACGAGCTTGAACGTCATCTCTTGATCACCGAGATACCCCTGGATCTGGCGGATCCGATGCACCCGCATCGGCTCACCATCTTGGGCCTTCTTGGCCTTGGTGATGAGCTTCTCCGCGATGGGACGCAGCGCCTTGGCCTTGGCCTCGGTGGTCACGATGGCCTCGGCCGCGAACAGGGACGCAGCGAGGTTGGCCATCATCAACCGTTGATGGGCGGCGTCACCGCCGAAATTACGTGCTCGTCGTGGCGTTGCAGGCATGGGTGGTCCTTGAGTCGATGAGAGATCAGCCGCGCAGCGTCAGGCCGCGCTGATCGAGCTTCTCGATCACTTCGTCCAGGCTCTTTTGCCCGAAGTTCGTGATGTTGAGCAGGTCGTCCTCGGTCTTGGTGAGCAGTTCGCCCACCGTGTTGACCTGGGCCCGCTTGAGGCAGTTGCGGGGACGCTCCGAAAGATCGAGGTCCTCGATGGGGAGATCGAGATCGGGCGATCCGGTCGTGGGTCCCGAGGTGTCGGCCAACTGAAGGCCCTGGGGCTCTTCGGTGAGGGTGGCCACGAGATCCACGAGGGAGCGAAGCGTGGCGCCCGCCGATGCCAAGGCTTCACGCGGGGTGATCGAACCATCGGTTTCGATATCGAACACCAAGCGGTCATAGTTGGTCGACTGCTCCACCCGGGTGGGCTCGACGCTGAACATGACCCGGCGCACCGGCGAAAAGAGCGCATCGATCGGAATCACACCAATGGTGCGGTTCTGGGAATCCCGCTCGCTCGAGAGGTAGCCGCGGCCCTTTTCGATCGTGAGATCGATCGCCAGGCGACCCTTCGCATTCAGCGTGGCGATATGGAGGTCGGGATTGAGAATCTCGACATCTGATGGGCAGTGGATGTCGGCCGCGGTGACCGTGGCCGGACCACGGGCATCGATGCGCGCCACCACGGGCTCATCCGTGGTCGACACCAACACGACGTCCTTGAGCGCCAAGATGATGTCGGTCACGTCTTCGGCAATGCCGGCGATCGTGTCGAATTCGTGAAGGGCATCGTCGAAACGGACCTGGGTGATGGCCGCTCCCGGGATCGACGACAACAGGGTGCGCCGAAGGGAGTTGCCGATCGTGTGGCCGAACCCCGGATCGAGGGGGCCGATCGTGAAGGACTGCCGGGTCGGATGGTCCTCGCCGATCGCTTCGACGACGGGGCGCTGGATGACGAGCATGTCGGATGCCTCTTTGTCGTAGACGGGGTCGGGTTACTTGGAGTAAAGCTCGACGATGAGCTGTTCGCGCACGGGGACGTCGATGTGATCACGCTGGGGCAGATCCCGAACGGTCACTTCCTTGCCTCCGTCGCCGGCCTCGAGCCACCCCACCAAGGAGCGATCGAGCACGTCGAGATTGTGTTGGATGACGATCATCTTGCGGGCCTTGTCGCCCAACGAGATCACGTCGCCGCGCCGCGCCCGGTAGCTCGGGATGTCCACGCGACGTCCATTGACCTTGACGAGGCCATGGGAGACGAACTGGCGAGCCTGGGGCCGGGTCGATGCCCAGCCGGCACGGAACACGATGTTGTCGAGACGCACCTCGAGCAGACGCAGCAGGTTCTCACCCGTGGGGCCGGCGAGGCGGTTCGCTTCGTCGTAGGTGTTGCGGAACTGACGCTCCAAGAGACCGTAGATGTACTTCGCCTTCTGCTTCTCCTGCAGCTGGACGAGGTACTCGCTCGACGATGCCCGGCGACGGGAACGTCCGTGGTGACCGGGAGGGAAAGGCCGACGCTCGAGAGCCTTACGACCTTTTTCGTTTTCGAAGATGTTCACGCCGAGACGGCGCGACACGCGAACTTTGGGACCGGTGTAGCGAGCCATATCAGGTCCTCCGCCGCTTCGGCTGACGGCACCCGTTATGGGGTACCGGGGTGACGTCCTTGATCGAGGACACTTCGATCCCGGTGCTCTGCAGGGACCGCAGCGCAGTGTCGCGACCCGAACCGGGGCCCTTCACCAGCACCTCGACCTTGCGCAGGCCGTGCTCCATGGCGGCGCGAGCCGCCTTCTCGGCAGCCATCTGGGCTGCGAACGGAGTCGACTTGCGAGAACCCTTGAATCCGACGCCACCAGCCGAGGCCCACGAGATGACGTTGCCCTCGAGGTCGGTGATGGTGACGATGGTGTTGTTGAACGAGCTCTTGATGTGGGCCACGCCCACAGTGATGTTCTTGCGCTCGCGCTTGCGGGGGCGTCGTCCGCCCGGCTTCGGCTTCGCCATGACCTACTTCCTCACAGCCTTCTTCTTGTTCGCCACGGTACGACGTGGGCCCTTGCGGGTACGGGCGTTGGTGTGGGTGCGCTGACCGCGAACGGGCAGACCCTTGCGGTGACGCACTCCTTGGAGGCATCCGATCTCGATCTTGCGCTTGATGTCTTGTTGGACATCGCGGCGCAGGTCACCCTCGACGGTCAAATTGCCGTCGACGAAGCCACGGATGCGGTTGATCTCTTCCTCGGTGAGGTCGCGGACCCGCGTGTTGGGGTCGAGACCCAACTCGGCGCAGATGCGCTGAGCGGTCGGCTTACCGATACCGAAGATGTAGGTCAGCGAGATCTCCAACCGCTTCTCGCGGGGGATGTCGACACCGGAAATACGGGCCATGAATGCGCTCCTGTTCGCCCCGTCAGCCCTGACGCTGCTTATGCCGGGGGTTATCGCAGATCACCATGACACGGCCGTGCCGACGGATGACCTTGCACTTTTCACAGATCTTCTTGACACTGGGTCGGACCTTCATCGGGCCGCTCTCTTCGTGATCGCAGTAACGACGACGCCGCAAGGACGCCACCGTTCGGGGACGGACACCTCGTCGCGCGCAGGTAGTGCGCCGTGAGGCCAAGGAGCGATGCTACCGCCGGGAACCAACAACTCCAAGTCCCGAATCGGCCCCGGGAAGGCACTCCCCCGGTTCATCGCCGATGCGGCCTGGCATCGATGGCGGAGGTGAGCCGCGCAAAGACCTCATCGGGTGAGCCCACACCATCGACGACCACCATGCGGCCATGGCCTCCGTAGAACTCGATGAGGGGTGAGGTCTGAGTCTCGTAGAGATCCAGCCGCCGATTGACGGCGTCGGGCGTGTCGTCATCGCGCTGCACGACATCGCCTCCGCAGACCTCGCAGAGCCACGGCGACCTCTGGGTGGGTGCCGCGGTGTAGTTGGAACCGCAATCCCGACACACCCGTCGCGACGAGATCCGCTCGAGGACCAGTTCCCGCGGAACGCTCAAGTCGATGACCATGTCGAGGGGCCGACGACTCGTGATCGTCTCGAGACGTTCAGCCTGCTCCACGGTGCGGGGGAAACCATCGAGGATGTAGCCCCGGGTACGGGCATCATCGCGGGACAGTCGCTCATCGACGATCCCCACCATGATGTCGTCGCCCACGAGACCACCAGCATCCATGATCTCTTTGGCCATGCGGCCCAACTCGGTGCCCTCTCGAACCGCAGCGCGCAACATGTCACCCGTCGAGATGTGAGGAACCACGTAGTGCCGTGACAGGCGCACACATTGAGTTCCCTTCCCGGCTCCCTGACGACCGAGGATGACCAGTCGGACCCCGGGGATCACGACAGGCCCCTCGTCGCCGTCGGCTCGAGGGCCACGGTCACTTGAGGAAGCCCTCGTAGTTCCGCAGCATCAACTGGCTGTCGATCTGGCGCATCAATTCGAGCGCCACACCCACGGCGATGAGCACCGTGGTGCCCGCAAACGGGAAGGTCTGGACATCGCCGGCCCACAACACGATGTAGGGCAGGATGGCGATGAACGCCACGAACAACGCTCCGGGCAGGGTGATCCGGTTGACGACCTTGGCGAGATATCGCTCGGTCTGAGGACCGGGTCGGATACCCGGGATGAATCCACCCTGGCGCCGAATCTGATCGGCCTGACGGATCGGATCGAAGGCGATCGAGTTGTAGAAGTAGGCAAACCCGACGATCAAGAGTGCGAACAGCACCATGTAGAGCAGGTTCTGGGAGTTCACGAGGTAGTCGTTGACGAAACTGACGATGCTTCCTCGCCACCCCTCGGCGCTTCCGAGCACATTCGAACCCAACACCGGCAGCAACAGCACCGACGACGCAAAGATGATCGGGATGATGCCGCTCTGGTTCACCTTGAGAGGGATATAGGTGTTCTGACCGCCGTACATACGTCGACCCACGACGCGCTTGGCGAACTGCACCGGGATCCGACGCTGACCCAATTCGACACGCACCACCGCCACGAGGATGGCGATCGAGATCGCAATGAGCACGAGGAACACGAGGAGCTTGCGCGACTGCAGTAACGAGTAATAGCTGTAGGGCAGATCAGCGACCACCGACGCGAAGATCATCATCGACATGCCGTTGCCGATCCCCCGCTGGCTGATCAACTCACCCATCCACATCAATACTGCGGTTCCCACCACCAAGGTGGGGATGACGAGCAGCGCCCGCGGCATGAACGGATCCAGCAAGACGACATCGGGTGGCTGCTGGGAGGCTCCGAAGAACGCAGCACCCCGACCCTGACCGAAGATGAACGTCAGTCCGGCACCCTGCAGCAGCGCGATGGCGATGGCGACATAACGGGTCCACTGCGTGATCTTGCGCTGACCGACGGCGCCCTCGTTCTGCCACTGCTCGAGCTTGGGAATGACCACACCCAACACCTGCATGATGATGCTGGCGGTGATGTAGGGCATGATCCCGAGCGCGAAGATCGAGAAGCTGCCAAAGGCTCCCCCCGAGAACAGGTTCAAGAAACCCAGGGCACCCTGGGAACTCGCAGCCTCGCGCAACTGGCGAACCGCTTGGCCGTCGACTCCGGGAACCCGAATCGCGACACCGAGGCGGTAGATCACGATCACCCCGATGGTGAAGAGGATCTTGCCTCGGAGGTCTTCGACCTTGAAGAGGTTCTTGAAGTTCGACAGCACCTGGGCCTCCTTGGTGGGCGGCGCTCAGCGGTTGGTGAACTGGTTGCCCCGGGCCGCAGGACGGACCTTGTAGGGCAAAGGAAGAATGGTGACCGAACCACCCGCCGCGGCGATCGCCGACTCGGCGGCCTTGGACACGGCGTGGGCGCTCACGTTCACCGCACGCGTCACCTGGCCCCGCGCCAGGACCTTCACGAAGGCCCCTTTATGCAACAGACCGTTCGCTGCGAGAACCTCAGGGGTGATCTCGGTCGCATCGAGCGACTCGAGCACGTCGAGGTTGATGGCTTGGTACTCGACCCGGAAGGGGTTGGTGAAGCCTCGCAACTTCGGCACCCGCTGCTTGAGGGGCATCTGGCCGCCTTCGAAGCCGCGAGCCACCGTATTGCGGGCGTACTGACCCTTGGTACCGCGACCTGCGGTCTTACCACCCTTGCCGCCGATACCACGACCGACGCGCTTGGCGCGCTTGGTCGAACCCGGTGCGGGCGCGAGATCGTGAACGCGCATGTCAGTTCTCCTCAGCGGTCGACACCTCGACGAGGTGCGGAACCCGGGCGATCATGCCGCGGATCTCGGGACGGTCTGGAAGGGTGTTGGTGTCGCCGATCTTTCCCAATCCCAGGGCGCGAAGAGTTCCTCGAGCCTTGGGCTTGGCGCCGATCTTGGAGCGCACCTGAGTCACAGTGAGCATCGTCTCATCAGCCATGTCCGCCGACCTCCCCAGCTGCCATCTGACGCTGGCGCTCTTCGTAGGCGCGCAGCATGCCCTTGGGAACGAAGGAGTCGGCAGGAAGGCCGCGCCGCTTGGCGACGACATCGGGACGCTGCAAGCTCTTGAGACCTTCGATGGTCGCGCGAGCAACGTTGATGTGATTGGACGAGCCCAGCGACTTGCACAGCACGTCGTGAATGCCGGCCTCTTCCAGAATGATGCGGGCGGCTCCACCCGCGATGACGCCGGTACCGGGAGCAGCCGGCTTGAGCAGAACTCGCCCCGCACCCGTGACACCGAGAACCGGGTGGGTGATGGTGGAACCCGCCAGGGCGACGTCGAAGAGGTTCTTCTTGGCCTCCTCGGTGCCCTTTTGGATCGCCAGAGGCACTTCTTTGGCCTTGCCGTATCCGAGGCCGACGCGGCCGTTGCCGTCACCGACGACCACGAGGGCCGTGAAGGAGAAACGGCGACCGCCCTTGACGACCTTGGCCACACGATTGATCGTGATGACTCGGGACTCGCGAAGGCCTCCGGCCTCGGTGCCCGCCTGGGCTTGACTTGCGTAACTCATCAGAACTCCAGACCTGCTTCGCGGGCTGCCTCGGCAACTGCTGCCACTCGACCGTGATAGAGGAATCCGCCGCGGTCGAACACCACGCTCGTCACGCCCACAGCCTTGGCGCGCTCAGCGATCAGGGTACCGAGTCGCCGGGCCGCCTCGACGGTGGCACCTGAGCCCAAGGCCCGCTGATCGGCCTGGGTGGTGGACACCGAGGCGAGTGTGCGACCCGCTTCGTCGTCGATGATCTGCACGGTGAGGTGCTTGTTGGAACGGAACACCGCAAGACGCGGACGCGACGCAGTGCCTGAGATCTTCTTGCGGACCCGCCGGTGACGGCGGATACGGGCCTCGCGGCGCTCGTGGGAGATGCTGGTCATGATCGGTACTCCCGGCTCACTTCTTACCGGCCTTGCCGGCCTTACGGAGGATGCGCTCACCGAGGTAGCGCACACCCTTGCCCTTGTAGGGCTCGGGCTTGCGGATCGAACGGATGTTGGCCGCCACCTGGCCGACCTGCTCTTTGTCGATTCCCCGCACGATGACTCGCGTCGGCACTGGAACCTCGAAGGTGATGCCTTCGGGGGCTTCGACTTCGACGGGGTGGGAGAAACCGAGAGCCAACTTGAGCCGCTGGGCACCCTGGGCCTCGGCACGGTATCCCACGCCGACGATCTCGAGTTCCTTGGCGAAGCCGTCGGTGACGCCGATGACCATGTTGTTGACGAGTGTGCGGGTCAGACCGTGCATCGCCCGGTTCTCAGAGGCATCGTCGGGGCGCTCGACATAGACCGTCGAGTCTTCGAGACGCAGGGTGATGGCACCGGGCAGGGGGCGGGTCAGGGTCCCCTTGGGTCCCTTGACCGAGACCATGCGGTCGCTCACACTCACGTCGACACCACCGGGTACGGCGATGGGCGCTTTACCGATTCGTGACATGTCGGCTCTTCCTCACCACACGTAACAGAGGACTTCGCCGCCCACGTTGCGCTGGCGCGCTTCGCGATCGGTCATCAGCCCCTGGCTGGTCGACAACACGGCGACTCCAAGACCCCCGAGAACGCGAGGAACTGTGGTCGCTTTCGAGTACACCCGCAGACCGGGCTTGGACACCCGGCGCAGACCCGAGATCGTGCGATGACGCTCGGGCGAGTACTTCATGGCAATGGTCAGAACGTCGCCAGGTCCCTTGGTGGAGGGCGCCACGGTGAATCCCGTGATGTAACCCTCCTGTTCCAGGATCTTGGCGAGCGCCAACTTCTGACGCGAGGACGGCATCGACACCTGATCGTGCATCGCCACGTTGGCGTTGCGGATCCGGGTCAGCATGTCGGCGATGGGATCGGTCAGCATAAGGGCCTCACCAACTCGACTTCGTCAGACCGGGGATCTCCCCGGCGTGGGCCAGCTCACGCAGGCACACCCGGCAGAGTCCAAACTTGCGATACACCGAGCGCGCTCGGCCACACCGCCGACAGCGGGTGTAGGCGCGCACCTTGAACTTGGGCTTGCGCTCTGACTTGATGATCAACGACTTCTTGGCCATGTCCGTGCGCCCTCGCTCACTTCTTCTTCTTCGACTGCGGCTTGGCCGCCTTACCACCGCGCACCGGGCCCCGACGACGGGACTTGCGCGGCGCTGAACTGCCGTCGGTCTTGAACGGGAAGCCGAACGCATCGAGCAGCGCCTTACCGGCCTCATCGGTCTCCGCGGTGGTCACGATCGTGATGTCCATTCCCCGAGGAGTGTCGACCTTGTCGTAGTCGATCTCGGGAAACACCGTCTGGTCGGCGAGACCGAAGGTGTAGTTGCCATGGCCATCCCAGGACCAAGCGGGCAGACCCCGGAAGTCTCGGATACGAGGGATCGCCACGGCGATGACCCGATCGAGGAACTCCCACATGCGATCGCCGCGCAGGGTGACCTTGGCGCCAATCGACTGGCCTTCACGCAGCTTGAAACCGGCGATCGATTTACGAGCCTTGGTCACCACGGGCTTTTGACCGGTGATGACCGTCAACTCGGCAACGGCGGCTTCGAGTTGGGAAGGCTGCTGGGTAGCACGGCCCACACCCATGTTCACGACGATCTTGTCGAACTTGGGGACCTGCATCACATTGGCCAGGCCCAACTGGTCCTTGAGCGCCGAGCGAACCTCGGCGTCATAGCGCGCCCGCAAGCGGGGCGTCGTCCGAGTCGTATCAACCATCGTCATCAGATCACCTCACCAGTCCGCTTGGCGATCCGCACCTTGGTTCCGTCCTCGAGGATCCGGTACCCGACCCGGGTCGGCTCACCCTTGTGAAGCAGCATCACATTCGATGCATCCATCGGCATGTCCTTGTCGATGATCCCGCCGGGATTCGTCGCCGAGGTCGGCTTTTGGTGCTTCTTGGCGATGTTCACGCCAGCCACGATGACCTTGTTGTCCTTGGGAAGGACGCGGATCACCTCGCCGGTGGCTCCCCGGTCCTTGCCCGAGATCACCATCACGGTGTCACCTTTGCGCAACTTCATGGTCACAACACCTCCGGTGCCAGCGACACGATTCGCATGAAACGCTTGTCGCGCAGTTCGCGTCCTACAGGGCCAAAGATGCGGGTCCCGCGAGGGGTCAGATCATCCTTGATCAGCACCGCTGCGTTCTCGTCGAAACGGATGTAGCTGCCGTCGGGACGACGCTTCTCTTTCTTCGTGCGCACCACGACGCACTTGACCACATCACCCTTCTTGACGCCGGCGCCAGGCAGAGCGTCTTTCACGGTGGCGATGAAGACATCGCCGATCGAGGCATACCGCCGGCGAGTACCGCCGAGCACCTTGATGACGAGGACCTCTTTGGCGCCACTGTTGTCAGCGACGCGCAGGCGACTCTCTTGCTGGATCATCGGGCACGCTCCAGGATCTCCACCACGCGCCAGCGCTTGGTCTTGGACATCGGACGAGTCTCCATGACCCGAACGCGGTCACCGACGTTGACGTCGTTGGCCTCGTCATGGGCGTAGAGCTTCTTGGTCCGCAGCACGAACTTCGCGTACTTCGGATGGCGCACCCGTTCGACCACGGCGATCACCGCGGTCTGGTTCATCTTGTTCGACACCACGATGCCGTCGCGCACTTTGCGCGTCGAGCGTTCCGTGGCCGTGGTCGAGTCCGACATCGTGTTCCTCAGCTCTTCGCAGCGGCTTCAGCCGCCTGGATCTCACGGGCCCGGATCTCGGTATTGATCCGGGCGATCTGACGGCGGGCTTCAACGAGGGCCGCCGTGTTGTCGAGCTGACCCGTCGCATTGCGGAAGCGGAGGTTCAGCGATTCCTGCTTGGTCTGGCGCAGTTCGTCGACGAGGGCGCTCAAATCGAGGCCGCGCAATTCTTCGGGGCTGAGAGCCATCTCAGATCACCTCTTCACGACTGATGACCCGAGCCTTGATCGGCAGCTTCTGCACCGCGCGCTCCATGGCGGCGCGGGCCTGCTCCGGGTTCGGGAAGGACAACTCGAACAGAATCCGACCGGGCTTGACGACCGCCACCCAGAACTCGGGGTTGCCCTTGCCCGATCCCATACGGGTCTCGGCGGGCTTCTTGGTCACCGGCTTGTCAGGGAACACGTTGATCCAGACCTTGCCACCTCGCTTGATGTGGCGGGTCATCGCAATACGAGCAGCTTCGATCTGGCGAGCAGTCAGCCAGCCCGGCTCGAGAGCTTGGATCCCGTACTCACCGAACGACAACGAGGCTCCACCCTTGGTGAGGCCCTTGGTGCGTCCCCGATGGTGCTTACGGTGTTTGATCTTTCTCGGCATCAACATGGCGGATCAGTCCTCGTCAGCACGAAAGTGCGGGGTCTCGTTGCCCTCGTGGAGGCGACGTTCGATGTCTTCCTCCTCGGCGAGCAGGCGCTCGAGTTCGGGATCGGCTTCCTTCAGCAACGGCGACGCCTCGGCTTCGGCCTCGGCCTCAGCACCACGACGGGCGCTCGAGGACACCACCTTGCGCGGGGCGCCCTGACCTGAGGTCTCCCCCACGGCCATAGCCGCCTCACGGGCGATCTTGTCTTCGTTGCGGGACCGGTACGGCTGTTCGCCGCGATACAACCACACCTTGACACCCACACGACCCGAGGTCGTACGGGCCTCCCGGAAGCCGTAATCGATATCGGCGCGCAGCGTATGCAGCGGCACGCGGCCTTCGCGGTACCACTCGGTGCGGCTCATCTCGGCTCCACCGAGACGGCCCGAGCACTGCACGCGGATGCCCTGGGCGCCAGCCTTTTGGGCGTTTTGAACCGCACGCTTCATCGCCCGACGGAACGCGATTCGGTTCACGAGCTGATCAGCGACACCCTGGGCGATGAGAGCAGCATCGAGTTCGGGCTGCTTGATCTCAACGATGTTCAGCTGTACGCGGGGGTTGCCGGTGATCTTGGTCAGACCGGCCCGCAATTCGTCGGCCTTCGCGCCGCGTCGTCCGATCACGATGCCCGGACGAGCCGTGTGGACATCCACTCGCGCCTTGTCACGGGTGCGCTCGATCTCGATCCGGCTGATCGCCGCATCGGGAAGCGCCTCCATGATGAAATCGCGGATCTTCCAGTCCTCGGTGAGGTAGTCCTTGTACTCGCGCTCAGAGAACCACCGGCTCTTCCAGTCCGTGGTGACTCCGAGGCGGAAACCGTAGGGGTTGACCTTCTGACCCATGCTCAGACCTCGTCCTTCTTCGCGTCCTCGTCACCGTCGTCGCTGGCTGCAGCATCCTCGACGTCCTCGGTTGCTTCGACCTCGGCCGGGGTCTCTTCGGTCTCGACGACCTCGGTCTCGACGACCTCGGTCTCCTCGACGAGATCCTCAACGGTCTCGTTCTCTACGGACTCGCTCGACTCATCGGTGGCGCCGGCCCGCTGGGCGGCGCGCTGACGGCTGCGCTCGACTCGGGCTCGACGATCCGTCGAGGCCCTCGACCGTCCGCCGCGCTCCGCTCGCGCTTCGACGATCGCCAAGCGCTCATCGCTCATCGTGTCGACGATCACGGTGATGTGACAGGTGCGCTTGTTGATCCGTCCAGCACGACCCCGGGCTCGGGGGCGGAACCGCTTGAGGGTGGGACCCTCATCGGCGTAGCAGGCCACCACGAACAGCGCATCGGCATCGAGATCATCGTTGTTGACCGCATTGGCCACGGCCGAGGCCAAGACCTTGCGAACCTCGCGTGCGGCTTCACGTTCGGTGAGTTGCAGCACCTCATCGGCGTTACGCACCGGAAGGTCACGAATCAGATCCAACACGACTCGCGCCTTGGATGCCGACATGCGCACGTAACGGGCACTCGCCCGGGTGCCGCGCCGCTCTCCGGCGACGGTCGACTTCTCGTTCAACTTCGGACCGGTCATCAGCGTCGACCCTTCGCGCCCTTCTCCTGGCCGGCGTGGAACTTGAAGGTCCGCGTCGGCGAGAACTCACCCAGCTTGTGACCGACCATCGACTCGGTCACGTACACCGGAACATGCTTGCGTCCGTCGTGCACCGCGATCGTGTGGCCGACCATGTCGGGGATGATCGTGGAACGACGGGACCAGGTCTTGACGACCTTCTTGTCATTGGATGCGTTGAGAGCATCGATCTTGCGAAGCAAGTGCTCGTCGACGAAGGGGCCCTTCTTGAGGCTGCGGGACATCTCGAGATCCTCCGATCACCGACGGCCTTTGCCGGTACGACGCCGGCGAACGATCAACGACTGCGACGGCTTGTTGGTGTCGCGGGTACGGCCCTCAGGCTTGCCCCACGGCGACACCGCCGGACGACCACCCGAGGTCTTACCTTCACCACCGCCGAGGGGGTGGTCCACGGGGTTCATGGCCACACCGCGGGTCTGGGGACGAACGCCCTTCCAGCGGTTACGACCGGCTTTACCGATCTTGATCAACTCGTGCTCGGAGTTGCCGACCTCACCAACGGAGGCCCGGCAATCGATGAGCACGCGACGCATCTCTGTCGAGGGCAAGCGCAGGGTGGCGTGATCGCCGTCCTTAGCCACCACCTGGGCCGCCATACCAGCAGAACGGGCCATCTTGCCGCCCTGACCGGGACGCAACTCGACGTTGTGAACCGTGGTCCCCACCGGGATGTAGCGCAGGGGCAAGGCGTTACCGGGCTTGATGTCGGCGCCCTGACCACTCGAGACGACGTCGCCGACCTTGAGACCACGGGGAGCCAAGATGTACGCCTTGGTTCCATCCGCGTAATGCAACAACGCGATCCGGCAGGTGCGGTTCGGGTCGTATTCGATCGTGGCGACCTTGGCGGGAACTCCGTCCTTGGTGCGCTTGAAGTCGATGATGCGGTACTGCCGCTTGTGCCCGCCACCACGGTGACGCGACGTCTTGCGCCCGTAGGCGTTACGTCCACCGGTACGGGGGCGAGGAGCGAGGAGTGACTTCTCCGGTGACGAGGCGGTGATGTCGGAGAAGTCCGACACCGTCTGGAATCGCCGACCGGGGCTCGTGGGCTTGCGCTTGCGAATGGCCATGATGGTTCGGTCCTAGTTCTGGAACAGCGGGATCTCGTCGCCGGGGGCGAGAGTCACGATCGCTCGTTTGGTGTCGGGGCGCTGGCCCATGCGGTTGGTGCGGCGGCCGCGCTTGGCCTTGCCCTTACGGTTCAACGTGTTGACGCTCACGACCCGCACACCCCAGATCTGCTGGACGGCGTCATGGATCTCGGGCTTCGAGGCGCTCGGATGGACACGGAACGTGTACACACCCTGCTCCATCAGCGCGTAGCTCTTCTCAGAGACCACCGGTTCGATGATCACGTCGCGGGGGTCTTTCATGCGGCACCGTCCTGAACGACGGCCTTCCCTGCCGTGGGCAGGGTGGCGGTGGTGAACACGATCGAGTCGTTGCAGAGAACGTCGTAGGCGTTGAGCTCACCGGGTTCGATGAGTTGGACCTCGGGGAGGTTGCGGAAACTGCGGATCGCACCGAGATCATCGCGAGCGACCACGATCAAGGTCCGACCCTCACATCCCAGCGAGGACAAGAGCGCCTTGGCGGCTTTGGTCGACGGCGTCTCGAAGTTCCAGGAGTCGACGACGAGGACCTTGCCCTCAGCCGCCCGATCCGACAGAGCCGAGACCAGCGCGAGTCGCACCATTTTCTTCGGAGTGCGCTGGGCGTAGCTACGAGGCTTGGGGCCCAACGCCACACCACCGCCCGAGAAATGCGGGGCTCGCGTCGAGCCCTGCCGGGCGTTACCGGTGCCCTTCTGCTTGTACGGCTTCTTTCCGCCACCAGAGACCTCGGCGCGGGTCTTGGTGCTTTGGGTCCCCGCCCGCCGCTTGGCCAACTGGGCGGTCACGACCTGATGCATCACCGGCACGTTGGGCTGCACCCCGAAGACGGCATCGTCGAGAGCGACGGTACCCGAGGCCGCACCCGCAGCGCTGTAGAGCTTGCCTTCAGCCACGATCAACGTCCCTTCACCGCGTTGCGAACGATCACGACACCACCGTTGGGGCCCGGAACCGAACCCTTGACGAGCAGCAGATTGCGCTCCGTGTCGGCCTGAACCACCTCGAGATTCAGCGTCGTCACCTGCTCATTGCCCATGTGCCCGGCCATGCGCAGGCCCTTGAAGACTCGACCGGGGAACGAGCAGGCTCCCACCGAGCCCGGGGCCCGATGCTTCTTGTGGTTACCGTGCGACGCGCCCTGGCCCGAGAAGTTGTGGCGCTTCATCGTTCCTGCGAAGCCCTTGCCCCGGCTCACGGCGGTGACATCGACCTTCTCTCCCGCCTCGAGCACGTTCACACCGATTTCCTGGCCGACGTCGAAGCCGTCGACGGAGTCGAGACGCAACTCGACGAGACGCTTTCCGGGCGCCACACCGGCCGCTGCGAAGTGCCCGGCCTCGGGCCGGTTCAACTTCTTCGCATCCCGATGTCCATAGGTCACTTGCACCGCGCTGTATCCATCACGCTCACCGGTCTTGACCTGGACGACACGGGCAGGTTCGACGCGCAGCACCGTGACAGGAATGATGCGGTTGTCAGCACCCCAGATCTGGGTCATGCCGACTTTTTCTCCCACGATCGCTTTTTGTGCCATGTCGGCAGCCTCTTCCTCGGGACCCGTCACCGGGTCGTTGCTTCTCCGGCGTTGGCGGCCACACGGGCCACTTCACGCTGATGCTCCGCTCGGCAACCGCCGGCGGAGCATCGTTTTCGGTTGTCGCCGGGAGGTCCCCATCGAAATGGGCGCAACCGGACGTCGGTTTCTGCTCGGAGTCCCAGCGGCCTGGAAACTCCCGTGCCGGGGGGTCCGACACGCACGAATAGAGAATGCTACCGGCTGTCGAACGAGTTGCCAAGCCGATCCGGTGGCGGTGCATCGGGAGGCGGTTCGAGGCCGATGATCATGCGCTGAACGACATCGATCCAGGCCTGCGAACTCGGAGCCAAGCCGACGGCGAGATCAGCGAGAATCAGCCCGAACATCGGGAACTCGAGCGCCACCGCCACCGCAGCCGGATCGAGCGAAGCATCGATGAGCTGGCGATCCTGGGCCTCCACCACGACATCCATCCAACCCTGGGTCAAACGACGTTGGAACGAGACCAAGGCATCATTGACCGTGGGATACCGGTCAGCGGCGGCCAGCGCCCGGACTCGCAGCCACCGCAACCGTCGCGCCTCGGAGTGATCGGGAGCGGTGAGGAGATCGTCCAAGCCGGCGGCGAACTCACTATCGCTGAGATCGGGATCCACCAAAGCGTTCAACTGGCGGATCTGACGTTCCACGAGGCTCGCGAACCATTCCAGATGAACCGCGACGATCAACTCTTCGCGATTGGCGAAATTCGAATACACCGCGCCCGTGGTCAAGCCCGCCCGCTCCACCACTTTGGCCAGGGTCAGGTTGTCCTCCCCCACCGCCGTGATCACATCGCGCGCCGCGCCCAGGAGACGTTCGCGCACCGACGGTGGGCGGACCTTGGGGCTTGGCGACATGGAACGTCAAGGTACCAGTCGGTTCAGCGTGTTCGTCGTGACGACGGCCTCGTGAACGCTGCGACTCGTCCACCGAACGAATCCGGTCAGCCTGGCCGCCGAACGAGATCGGCCATGAGCGTCAGCATTTCGACCCCTCGCCGCACTTCGAGCACCACGGTCTCGCCGGGGCTGCGATCCCTGATCGCTGCGATGAGTCCGGCCTGACCGTCGATGGGAGCATCATCGAGACTAACTACGATGTCGTCGACCTGGAGCCCGGCTTCGTCAGCGGGTGATCCATCTTGGACCAGGGTGATCACGGCCCCTTGGCCTCCATCGCGCCGATCGCCCAGACCCACCCCCAGATAGGCCTCGACTCGGGGTGTGCCGGCTGCGGCTTGGCGCAGCTGCTCGGCAACTCGAATCGCCTCCGAGACGCCAATGGCGAAGGAGATGTCATTGGCCGCCCTCATCGAATCGCTGCGGGCGACGGCGGTGTTGATGCCCACCACGCGTCCGGCTGCGTCCACGAGCGGACCACCGGAGTTCCCCGACGAAATCGGGGCATCGGTCTGAATCAGGCGGTCCAGAGCCCCGAACTGGGTGACGATGGTCCGATCGAGAGCGGAGATGATGCCCGATGTCACCGAGGGACCGCCATCGAGACCGAGCGCATAGCCGATCGCGACCACGGCGTTGCCCACCCGCACCGACGCCGGATCGGCGAAGGTGGCGGGCTGGAGCCCCGCAGCGTCGATCTTGAGCAAAGCGAGATCGTTGGCCATATCGGCTGCAAGCACTCGGGCGTCACGAGGCTCGGTCTCCCCACGGAGGCGCACGCGTACCGCACTGGCGTTGTCCACCACATGGGCGTTGGTGAGGATCTCACCGTCGCTGGTCACGATCACTCCGGTGCCGGTACCCGTTCCCGCTCCACCCACGTCCACCGAAATCGTGACCACGGAGTCCTGGACCGCGGCGAGCACGGCCGGAACGTCGACGCCGCCGCCTGACGGGATCACCATTTCCGCGGTATTGGTCGGGCTCGGTGGGGCCGTGGTGATGGGCTGGGTCGATACGGGAGCCGGGTCCGAATCATCGACGATCCAGGCGCCGACCCCGACCCCGGCTGCTGCGGAGAGGAACCCCGTCACGACGATGGTCGCCACGAGTCCTCGTGAGGACCGAGACGATGCCGGAGCCGGCGGGGGCGTCGGTACCGGTGGGGGCAAGAGTTGCTCATAGCCCAGATAGGGCGAGCCGATCCGAGGCCCCGGGGGAGGCAGTTGCGAATCCATGAGTCCTGTCTACCCCCTGTCCCCCTACGAGGGGACGTCGTGTGGGTAGGAGTCAGGTGAGAATCAGACCCCGGACGCGATGGTGGGGTGGCCTTGGCCACCCCACCATCGATCAACTTGTGTGTTCGGCGTCGATCAGGCCGTCTGGATCTTGATCTCGATGTCGACACCAGCGGGCAGTTCGATGCGCTGCAGGCTGTCGATCGTCTTGGCGTTGGGATCCACGATGTCGATCAGGCGCTTGTGCACCCGCATCTCGAAGTGTTCCCGGGAGTCCTTGTCCACGTGGGGACCACGGATCACCGTGTAACGGTGCTTGTCCGTGGGCAACGGAATCGGACCACGGATGGTGGCGTTAGTGCGAGCGACCGTCTCGACGATCTTGCGTGTCGACTGATCGATGATCTCGTGATCGAACGCCTTGAGTCGGATGCGGATGTTTTGGGCCATGGTGTCACCTGCTCACTTCAGGATCTTCGTGACCCGACCAGCACCCACTGTGCGGC
>CAYYHU010000025.1:0-30796 GCA_964471865.1 uncultured Ilumatobacteraceae bacterium
AGCGACGGCGAGCGCGATGACGGCGACCACCGTGACCACCCGACGACCCCACGGACGTGGCGGCGGACCCGGAAGCCCAGCCCGACCCTTTTCGATCTCATCGAGGACCGCAGCGGCACGCGTGACATAGCCATCGCGAAGAGTGGCGTAGTCCTCGTCGTCGACATCACCAACGGCATGTTCAGCGTCGAGATCACGAAGTGAACCCAACAAGTACCGCCGCTCGGCCTCGAGTCGGGCGAGGCGATCAGGATCCATCGGTGTCCTCGGCGAGGGCCTGCGCGACGCGGCGACGATCCTCCTCGGTCGGAGCGCCCAACGCCGCGGCCTCACGGCGCCAACGCCGGAACGTCGCGGCGAGCGCCGCCACGGCGATCACTCCCCCAGCCACGGGCAGCACCCAGACCAAAGCATCGAGGCCAGTCGCCTTGGGCACCAGCAGTACCCGACCGCCGAAGCTGTTCTCGATCTCGGCCACGATCTCATCGTTGGTGCGCTGCCCGAGCGCCACCTGCCGAGCGATCTCGGTGCGAATCGCCACTGCAGCTGAGGCCCGTGAGACTTCGACGCTCTCGCCGTCACAGGTCGGACAGGCCAGACGTGACGCGATCGACTCGATGCGTTCCTGCTGGGTCTGGGGCCCTCGATCGCGAGTCACTGCCACGGTGAGAATGCCCACCAGAACGAGCAGGACCACCGACCACATGCCCCATGACGACGCCAGACGTCGAGATCGGCTGGTGCTCACGAGGGGGTTCCCGCTCCGAGAAGGCCGAGGCGTTCCTCGAGGAAGTCCGCTGTCAGCTCACCCAGGATGCGGACCCGCACGAATCCGTTCGGGTCGACGATCCAGGTTTCGGGCACCCTCGCCACTCCGAAGGTGACCCCGATGGTGCCATCGGGATCCCGCACCCGGGGCCAGTCCCCACCATTGCTGTCGAAGAAGCCTTCCACGGCGTCTTCGCGGTCGTCCCAGATGACGGTGTACAGCTCGGCTCCGTCAGCACCGAGCTGTTGCTGGCGCCGTTCGAACTCGACGAGTTCGGGATGCTCCCGTACACACGGAACACATGTGCTGTTGAAGAAGTTGAGAACCACGAAGGACCCTTTGCGTCGCGACAAGTCGAAGGGTTCACCCGTCGTCGTCGTGCTCACGACCTCGGGAGCAGGACGTCCCAGAAGCGGGGAATCAGCCGTGGTTCCCGATCCCGGTTCGGCCTGCACGAGAAACCAGAACAACACCGCGAGCACCACCGCAACCGCACCGGCCCCCAATGGAGCCACCCGACGCCGCGAAGGCCTGGTCTCCTCTGCGGATTCGCCACCATCGGGACCAGCCACAGCCTCCCCGAGAGGTTCAGTCACGACTCACCATCTCGGGAACGGGAGCCGAGACCGGATCGGTGGGTCGACGACGACGCCCCGGGAACAGCGCCAGGACCGAACCCACCGCCATCAATCCCGCTCCGATCCACATCCACAGGATCATCGGCTTCACGAACACCTTGATGCGCACCTCACCACTGTCGATACGCACCGGGGGTTCCAGCGTGAGATAGATGTCCTTGATCAGTCCGGTACGCACTGAGGGAGTGCCGATGTTTTGACCGATCCGGGTGAAGGTGTGCAGAGCCGGTTCGTACACCTGGCCACCATCGATGCTGATTCCCGCCTTGACCGAGGTGGCTCGGGCATCGGTGGTCTGGGTGAATCCGACGAAATCGAAGGTGTGACCAGCGAATCGTCCTCGTTCTCCGACCTCGAGACGCAGTTCCTGACTGTGGGTGTAGGCGTTGGAGGCGGCGAGGGCTACGGCGATGAGGATCACGCCGAGATGCACGATCATGCCGCCGTTCGCCCGGCCCACGAGGCCTCTCCAACCCTGACGACGGGTGGCGAGCACCACTTGACGCAGCGCCGCACCTCCGGCGAAGCCGCCGAGGAAGAATGCGAGCGGAGCGGCGATTCCCGAGGCCCCGAACGCGACGGGCACCCCGACGGCGATCACACCGGCCCAGGCCGGCCAGACGAGGCGAGTCCGCAGGAGTTCCTCAGAAGCCTTGCGCCAGGGAAGCACCGGAGCTACCGCCATGAGGAACAACAAGGTCAGCCCGATGGGAATGGACATGCGATCAAAGAAGGGTTCACCCACGACGATCTGGCGATCCTGGAGGGCTTCGACCACGAGTGGAAACACCGTGCCCAACAACACGATGAACGCGAACACGCTGAACACGACGTTGTTCGCGAGGAATGCCCCTTCGCGCGACAACGGTGAATCGATCGATCCGGGGGCCCGCAATCGATCACCACGCCAGCCGATCAATCCCACCGAGACGACCACGATGATGCCGAAGAAAGCCAACAGCCATGGTCCCACCGCGCCTTCGCTGAAGGCATGAACGCTGTTGATGACTCCACTGCGGGTGAGGAACGTTCCCAGAATCGTCAACGAGAACGTCGCCACGAGCAGCGAGAGGTTCCACACCCTCAACATGCCCCGGCGTTCTTGAACCAGAACCGAGTGGATGTAGGCCGTCCCGGTCAGCCATGGCAACAGACTGGCATTCTCCACGGGATCCCAGGCCCAGACTCCCGACCAGCCCAGTACCTCGTAGCTCCACCATCCTCCGAGCACGATGCCCAAGGTGAGACAGGCCCATGCCGCCACTGCGAAACGGCGGGTCTCGAGCAACCATCCCTCACCGACGCGCCCGGTGATGAGCGCCGCCAGAGCGAAGGCGAAAGGCACCGTCATCCCGACGTAGCCCAGATAGAGGATCGGCGGGTGAAAGACCACGAGGATGTGGTTCTGCAGCAAAGGATTGGGGCCGGGTCCATCGGTCACTCCTGCAGCGCCGGGGGCAAAGGGATTCGCCGGACCGAAGGACAACAAGAAGAAGAACACCCCGACTGCGAACATCATCACCAACGCCCAGGCGACGAGTTCGTCGCCGGTGCGGCGGCGAAAGCGCCAGGCCACCGCCACGGTGCAGGCCGCCAGCACGAGCACCCACAACAGGATCGAGCCCTCGAGAGCACTCCAGATCGCAGTCACGTTGTACAGAGCCGGAGTCGCATGCGAACCGACCTGCTGGACGTACGCGAGCGAAAAGTCCCGGGTGATCAGCGCGTACTCCATCGCTGCGAACGCGACCACGGCACCAGCCATCGCCAACCAGGCGTACCGGGGCGCCGTGCGCATGAGGCGTTCATCGCGAGTCCGGATTCCCGCCACCACGGTCACGATGCCGAACAGACAGGACAACAACCCGAGCAGCAACGCCGCTCGACCGAGAGCTCCGATCATGCCGGCACCGTCATCAGGGTCATGCCGACGCCATCACGCAGGCCTGAGACCGGGCCTCATCGATCCGCTCACCATTGTCCTCGGCGTATTCGTTGGAGTGGCGCACCTCGATGCGGTCTCCGAGGAACACCCCGCCGTCGAGTCGGCCGTGAACGATGACAGGGATGCATTCCTGAAAGATCCCTCCGGGCTGACCGTCGTAACGCACGGGCAACTGCGAACCGTTGAGTTCGATCACGAAATCGGTGGCCAACACGGCGCTGTCGACCGATCCCTCGACCACGGTGCCCTGAACGCGAAGGCGCCGTCCCGGGTCACATCCGTCACGCACACCGATCTCGTCGACGTTGCAGTAGTAGTCGATGGCCGAGGACAGGAACTGAGTCACCATGAAGCCACCCGCTCCCAGGGCGGCCACGAGCACCAGCACGGGAACGACTCGTCTGCGTCGGCGGCGGGTCGGTTGGGACTCGGACGGATCCGTGACGGTCCGCGGGGTCAGGTCCATGGCAACTCCTCTCGATCCAATCGGGTACCGAGACGGCGGGCTTTGCGCACAGCCCAACGGGCGAGAACCAGCATGCCGCCCAAGGTCAGGATGTAACTCGCGAGGATGAATCCGAGGTCGTCCATCAGGACTCCTCAGAGCGGCGACGCTCGGCGAGGGCGGTGTCCAAGGCCGTGTCGTCGTGATGATCCTCGAGCCACAAAACCCGTTGGCGATGCAGCAGCATCCACACGTAGACCAGGCTGAACACGATCACACCGGTGAACAACGTGAACAGCATGAAGCCGTCGAGGGTCACATCCCCCGAGGGGTTCAGAACCGAAGCCTCCTGATGCAGTGAACGCCACAGCACCACGCTGAAGTGCACCAAAGGAATCTCGAGAACCGCCAACAGTCCGAGAACTGCCGATCGCCGCGCTCGCTGATGATGAGAACCGCCGAGTCCGCGCACGGCGAGGTAGCCCACGAAAGTCACGAACAAGAACGCAGTGGTCGTCAGACGCGGGTCCCACTGCCAGAACACCCCCCAGGTGATGCGGCCCCACAACATTCCACTCACCAGGGTCACGCCCATGAACAAGACCCCGATTTCGGCCGATGCGCCCGCAATTCGGTCCCAGGTCAACGACCGGGTCCGCGGCCAGAGGTAAGCACCCGAGGAAATCGCTGTCACCACGAACGCGAGATAGGCCAGCCAGGCCGAGGGCACGTGGACGTACATGATCCGCACCGACTCGCCCTGGACCACATCCGGGGGAGACAGAACGAGACCGGCGATACAGAGCCATGCGATGCCGAGGAGGCTCAACACGCCCAGGATCCGGGTCGCGCGTGTTCCGGTCACTCCCCGCGCCATTGTGGACGGGGGTCCGGGGGGCGCCGCCGTGGAGGTCGCTGCCATGGTGGGGGTCTACTCCTCGATCAGGGGCCCGAAGGCCACCGTGCCCACGACACCGAACACCACAGCGAAGGTGCCAAGCAGCCCCACCCAGGGCCACCCATCACCCGTTGCCGTGCCGGCGGTGCCGAGTGCGGCCTCGGTCGCTCGTGCTGCTGCGATCAACACGGGCGCCACCACCGGCGTCAACAGCAGTGGGAGCAGGGTCTCACGGCCTTTGGCCCCGGCGGAGAGGCCTCCATACAGCGTACCGACCGCTGACATTCCTGCCGTAGCCAAGATCACTGTCGTGACCAAGAGCACCACGCCTTCAGAGCGGATCTCCGCCCGGTACAACAACACCGCTCCCGCCGCCAACAAGACAACCAAAACGAAGAGCTGCACCATGAGCGCCAGGGCCTTGCCCAAAAAGACCGCCCCGAGATCGACCCCCGAGACGCGCAGCGCGTCCAGAGCCCCATCCGCGGTCTCGAGGGCATAGGACCGCTGCACGAGAAAGAACAGGCTGAACACCGCGGCCAACCAGACCAGACCGGGAGCCACGCGATTCATCACGGACTCCACATCGAGAGCGAACGCGAACAACACCAGGACCAGTCCCGCGAAGGGCAGAACCTGGTTGGCGATGATTCGGCTGCGGATCTCGATTCGAAGATCCTTGGCGGCGATTCGCATCACGACTCGGCGCCGTTGCGACATTCGTTCGATGGACGCGCTCATGAGATGGGGCGCACCACGCCACCGACCACCTCGACCTCGCGGGTGGCCAGACGTCCTGCACGTTCGAGTTCATGCGATGCCACCAGAATCGTCGCTCCCGCGTCGCGAGCTTCCACAAGCGCCTGATCCAGATCGTCGCGACCGGTGGCGTCGAGACCCGCGTGGGGTTCGTCGAGCAGCCAGACCTCGGCTCGCCGGGCCATGAGACACGCCAATGCGGTTCGACGACGCTGTCCCGCCGAGAGCCGATGGGCGTGGATGTCGGCCAAGCGTCCCGAGAGGGCGAATCGTCGAAGCACGGCGTCGGTTTCAGAACCGCTTGCCCCCACCGCTGCGGCCCAGAACTCGACGTTCTCGCGCACGGTCAACTCACCGTAGAGACCGTTGGCATGTCCAAGCAGTCCAACCCGGGCTCGCACGTCTGGGCGTTGGGTCGTGACATCGAAACCGAGAACTTCGGCTCGCCCCCTCGACAAAGGCACGAGGCCGGCGAGAACGCGCAGCAAGGTCGTCTTACCGGCGCCATTGGGACCGCGCACGAGCAGGATCTCATGACGGGCAACGGTGAGATCGGCGCCAGCGAGTGCGGGGAAACCTCCCAGCACCGCGACGGCGTCGTGCACCTCGACGGCGGGATGCATACGCGGCGACGCTACCGCCTGGTCGGGGTGTCGACGGAAAGCATTCGAGTCCCACCGATAGCCTTGGCGAGGTGTCCACGAGCGCTCGGCCCCCGCGGCGGTCCTCGGCACTGATCAATCAGGCGCTCGGAGTCGTGGGACGGGTCCTGATCTCGGTGGGGCTGTTGCTGCTCGGATTCGTCGGCTACCAGCTGTGGGGAACCGGAATCGAACAATCTCAGGCCCAGGATCGTCTCGAGAGCACCTTCGATGAACTCTTGTCACCGGTCTCGACGGTGTCACCAACAGCGACATCGACACCCGCACCCACCACGGTGGCCCCAACGTCGTCGACGGTCCCCTCGACGACGGCTCCGAACTCGCCCGGGACCACGGTCGCGCCGGCGGTGACGATCCCCTACGAACTCGGCGAGCCGGTGGCACGGTTGTCGATTCCCCGCTTGGAGGTGGACCAGATCGTGGTGGCGGGGGTCGGAACGAGCGAGTTGAAGATGGGACCTGGTCACTTCCCCGGAACCCCCCTTCCAGGCCGCAGCGGCAACGCGGCGTTGGCAGGACACCGCACCAGCTACGGAGCCCCGTTCGGTGATCTCGATCGACTCGAACCCGGAGACGAAATCCTGCTCACCACCCTCGAGGGAGAGTTCCGCTACGCGGTCGAGGACAGCTTCATCGTGGCGCCCACCGACACCTACGTGGTGGACACCCTCGAACCCAACCGAGCGACGCTCACGCTGGTGACCTGCCATCCCAAATACAGCACCCGCGAACGCCTCATCATCTCAGCCGGTCTGTTGGGAGATCCCATCCCCACGACGGTGACGAGCACGACCATCCCCACCACCAAGGTCTCGGGTCCTTCTGACGGGTCCGACACCTCGGATCCTGACAGGACCACAACCTCGGTCGAGTCGACACTTCCGGATCCGAACGGAGTCTTTGATCCCGTGACCGCTGAGGTTCCTGCCTGGGATGCCGGCGCCGACCCGTTCGCATCGGGCTGGTTCGCTCAGACCGATGCGTGGTGGCATGTGGCGGGATGGGGCACCGTGCTGACCGCGATCGCTGTGGGGGCGTTCTGGCTCGGAAGGCGGCGCCTGAATGAACGTCTCGCCGCCGTGGTGGCGATCGTGCCGTTCCTCATCGGGCTGTATTTCTTCTACCAGAACCTCAACCGGCTTCTCCCTGCCGGTTTGTGAGCGCTGGTCCCGACGAGATCGGGCTCGGGGTCTCACAAACCCCGAAAGACCGCTGGCCTCTTGTCGAGGAATGCTTGTCGCCCCTCGACCGCGTCCTGACTGGCCCATGCTGCGGCGCGGGCGGCTTCGACTGCGGGGTCGTCGTGAATACCTGATCCTTGAGCTTCGAGGGCCCGTTTGTGGGCGATGATGCTCAAGGGTGCCAGCTCAGAGATCTCGCGAGCCCACGACCGGGCACTGTCGAGATCTCCGAGTCGATGCACCCCTCCGAGATCATGCAGATGATCAGCGGTCCGGTTGGTCGCGGCGAGCAGCATCGCCCGGGCGTTGGGAGGTCCGAACTCGTGGCTGAGACGACTCACGGTCCAGGGATCCACTGCGAGACCGAGGCGTGCCGCGGGGATTCCGAACACGGAGGTAGGGCTTGCGACCCGTAGATCACATGCGATCGCCAACTGGGTACCCGCACCCAGTGCGGGACCGTCGACAGCCGCGATCGTCACGGCGTCGAGGCTGGTGAGGCGCACCAACACCTGGGACAACGCCGAAGCGAAGTCGTCATGATCGACCCCGGTCAGATCGGCTCCGGCGCAGAACGCGGGAGGGCTGCCGGTCAACACGACCACGCGCACCCCGTTGACGCCGACGTCCTCCAAGGCCGCATCGAGAGCGAGCAGCGTGGCGTGGTCCACGGCATTGCGCCGGTGTGGCCGGTCGATGGTGATCTCGGCGACCAGGTCGGTGACCTCACAGCGAACCGTCATGGTGTGGACCGTACCGGGCCCGCAGCGACCCCGTCGGTCTGATGAAGTGGCGTCACCCGACTCGCTCGGGCCAAGGTGGAGCCATGAACACCGACTCCGATCCGGTCCGCGCCCGCCGCCGGCAGGTCGCGCGCTGGACACTGCTCGCGAATCGGATCGGATATCTCCTCCTCGCCGTGTCGATGGCGGTGTTCGTGATGGCTTTCGCGCTCGGGTTCACACCCGCGATGGTCACCGTGGTGACCGCCACCCTCGTGGCGGGTTGCATCCTTCTCGCCCCCTCGATCGTGTTGGGGTACGCCGTGAAGGCAGCCGAACGCGAGGACCGAGAACGCGGTCTGTGACCGGCCCTGTCCCGGCACGGATCCCGCCGATCGATCGACTCGCTACCCTCCCGACCATGGTCGTGCGCCTCCCCGCCTCCGAACGCCGCGAGCAGTTGCTCCATGTGGCGCTCGAGACCTTCGCTCGTCAGGGGTATCACGGAACCTCCATGAACGATGTCGCGCGCGCGGCGGGTGTCACCAAGCCAGTGCTCTATCAGCATTTCGGTTCCAAACGCGAGCTCTACCGTTCGCTGCTCGAAGCCGTGGGCGAACGACTGATCTCGAGCATCACCGCCGCAACCGCTGATGCCCCCGATGGACGTGTCCAGACCGAACGGGGCTTTGGCGCTTACTTCGGATGGGTCTCTCGAGATCCCGATGCCTTTCGCCTGTTGTTCGGCTCCGGGGCCCGTCGCGATGACGAATTCAACGACGCAGTGCGGCGCTTCACCGCCGAGGCTGCCGCCGTCATCGCCCCCCTGATCGCTGTCGATATCGACCCTGAACACCAGTCGACGATTGCGTTCGGTCTCGTCGGTCTCGCCGAGGGGGTGAGCCGCCGACTTCTCGACAACGGTCTCGCTTTCGACTCCGACACCGTGGCCCGTCAGGTCAGCGAACTGGCGTGGGCCGGTCTTCGAGGTCTGGGGCGCGTCGAGACCACGGTGGTCTCAGCGACGGCTCACGAACGCAGCACCGGCCCGCGATAGCCGTCCGCGAATCCGACCCGGCGCAGCATCTCGAGCAGGTCGGGGTGTTGGGCGATCGGATCGCCTTCGACCTTGCGGATCTCGACGGAACGAAGGCGCCGACGTCGCACGAGATCCGCCAATGCCCCCGCCCACACTTCACCGGCAGACTCGGCTGCAGGGAACCGCACCAGGTGATGACTGCGCCGGTCGAACCAGACCAGAGGCACCCCACCCCACGACACGACCAGCGCCCCGGCCGAGCGGGCTGGTCGGCCAGGTGAATCCGGCCAAGGCAACGCCGCTCCAAAGGGTTGGGCGGGGTCGGTGGCGGCGAGCACCACGGGTTCGGGACGATCGACGGGATCGACGAGCGGGTCGAACGGATCGGGAGCGTCTCGTTCTGAACGCAGCCGATCCACGGCTCCCGCCAACGCGAACTGGGCGGCACCAAGACCTGCCACGAAATAGCCTCGGCGCACCTGACCGCGTTCCTCGAGGACTTTCAGCACCCCGTACAGGGCACTGAAACCTCCCGGGACTCCCTCGGCGTTGACAGCTTCGCGAGTCACGATCCCGTGGCGCTCGAGAAGTTGAAGAGCCACGGCGACGAGTCCTTCGGTGGTGGTGACCCCGCCGCCACCCAGGCCGGATACCAGGGACCACCGTCCGGCTCCGGTGGGAGGACCGAGCCGGGTCAGGCGCGCTGGGCGTCTGGGGCCTCGGGTTCGGCGTGTCGGCTGGGACCGGGATGCGGTTCCCGAACGGAGCGCTCGCAGCGGAGCCAGGGTGTCGTTGGTGACCTCCCCCGCCCACACGAGATCCCACAGCGCGGCGAGGATCTCGGCATCGGTGGCTGCGGGGAGTGCAGCTCGTAACGAGTTCCAAAAACTGGCGCCCCGCTCAGCGAGAACCAGACGGATCGCGTCGTGGAACGCTCCGTCGGGCCGCTCGATGTCTTCCCAGCCCGCTCGCAACGTCTCGACCTGATCAGCGAAACACAAGCGCACCCGCCCGTCCTGGGACCCGATCGCTCCCGCGCCGATCCAGACCAGTTCCCCGGCTGCGCAGAGTTCATCGAGATCGGCTGCGCGCACCGGATCCACCCGTGCGCCCAGAACGTCGACTTCGAGGGTGGACGCGACCAGCGATGCGCCAGCGAGTTGTCCGAGGGACTCCACCAGAGCATCGAGGCCCCGGCGCTCGCGACCAATTCCATGCCATCCGAGCAGGAAGCGGGCGAAAGCACCCTGATCGACGGGTTCGACCTCGCGACGCAGGCGCGCGATCGAACGTCGACGAAGTTGGCGCAAAACATCGGCATCGCACCATTCCCGTCCCCTTCCCTCGGGTCGGAATTCGCCGATGACGATGCGGCCATCACCTTCGAGAGCGCTCAAGGCGCCCAGAACCCTCGCCTCGGGTAGACCGAACCGGCGTGCGACCTCGGATGCTGTGAAGGGAACATGAGTTCGAGCGAAACGACCGACCAGTTCTTCGAGCGGGCGCGGTGTGGGCTCGGTGAAGGCGCCCGGAAGCCCCAGAGGTAGCGAACAACCCAGAGCGTCCCGGTACCGAGCGGCATCCTCAGCGGCGGCATACCGCACGACACCGTCGTCGATGGCGAGGCGGATCTCGATCGCTCGACGCTGTTCGATGAGAGCCGCCAGCCACTCCTGAGCATGCTCTCCATCACATCGCAGGTCGATCTCGGCGGCACTGAGATCACCGACGCGCCGCAAGACGTCATGCAACTCGTCGAGATCGCGCGCCCGGCGACCGTCGCTCAAACACTGCAGTTCGAGTTCGACATCGGCGATGACCCCCGGATCGAGGAGTTCACGCAGTTCCTCGGCCCCGAGAAGATCAGCGAGCAACTCCCGGTCCAAAGCCAACGCTGCCGCCCGTCGTTCGGCGAGGGGGGCGTCGCCCTCGTACATGTAGGCGGCGATCCAGGAAAACAACAGGCTCTGGGCCATGGGGCTGGCCCGAGGGGTGTCGACAGCGACGAGTCGAATGGCTCGCGAACGCAATCCGGTGAGGATCTCGACCAGAGCTGGCACATCGAACACGTCGTTGAGACATTCACGACTGGTTTCGAGCAGGATCGGAAACGCCGGGTATTTCGCCGCAACCGCCAACAAGTCGGCCGCTTTCTGACGCTGCTGCCACAGCGGTGTGCGCCGGTCGGGTCGACGTTTGGGCAATAGCAGGGCCCGAGCCGCACATTCTCGGAACCGAGCCGAGAACAGCGCCGTGCGAGGCAGTGAGGACACCACAAGATCCGATGCCTCGTCAGGGGGGACGAGAATCACCTCGAGAGGCAGTTCCTCTGCGGCCTCAGGGAGGCGGATCACGATTCCGTCATCGCCCCACATGGTCTCCACGGGCACCCCGAAACGGTCCTCGAGGCGATGCTCGATGGCCATGGCCCACGGCGCGTGCACCGGGGTACCAAAGGGTGAGTGGATGCAGACCCGCCAGTCGCCGATCTCGTCGCGGAAGCGTTCCACCACGACAGTTCGGTCATCGGGTACCACCCCGGTCGCGTCGGCCTGCTCGGCGAGGTACGACACGACATTGGTCGCAGCGAAGGGATCGAGCGCATGTTCGGCCCGCAGCCAGTCGATGACGGTGTCGGGATCTCGGTCGCGCACCGAGCGGATGAATCCACCCAACGCCCGCCCCAACTCGAGGGGGCGCCCCGGACGATCGCCGTGCCAGAACGGCATCTTTCCCGGCTCTCCGGGCGCGGGCGTCACCGTCACCCGTTCGAAGCTGATGTCTTCGATACGCCATGTGGACGCGCCGAGTAGGAACGTTTCCCCCGGTCGGCTTTCATAGACCATCTCTTCGTCGAGTTCACCGACTCGAGTGCCATCGGGAAGGAACACGCCGAACAGGCCGCGGTCGGGAATGGTTCCCCCATTCGTCACCGCTAGTCGCTGCGCGCCGTCACGCGCCCGCAGCGTGCCCTCGACTCGATCCCAGACCAACCGGGGTCGCAGCTCGGAGAACTCCTCGCTCGGATAGCGGCCCGACAACAGGTCCAACACGTTGGTCAACAGTTCCGCCGACAGCTCGCCAAAGGGTGCTGAGCGGCGCACCATCGCGGCGACGTCCTCGACGCGACAGTCCCCCGTGATCGCCACATGGGCGACGATCTGTTGGGCAAGGACATCGAGAGGGTTGCGCAGATATCGGGTGGTTTCGATATCACCGTCGAGCATCCGTCGAGTCACCACGGCGGCTTCGAGTAGATCCCCGCGATGTTTGGGATAGATCGTTCCGCGGCTGGGAGCCCCGACCTGGTGGCCGGCGCGACCAATTCGCTGCAACCCCCGACTCACCGCTCCGGGCGACTCGACCTGGATCACGAGGTCCACCGCTCCCATGTCGATCCCGAGTTCGAGGCTGCTGGTCGCAACGATGGCGCGGAGATCGCCCCGTTTGAGTTGGTCCTCGATCACGACGCGTTGTTCTCGGGCGAGCGAACCGTGATGCGCCTTGACGAGTTCGCCCGTGGACTCACCGGTTTCGGGGTCGATTCCGATGCCCTGGGAGGCAGCGAGTTCGTTCAACTGGGCCGCAAGGCGTTCGGCCTGACGCCGGGCGTTGCAGAACACGATCGTGGACCGATGAGCGAGGATCTGGGCGAGGATCTCGGGGTACACGCTCGGCCAGATCGAACTACGACGCGGGGTCAACGCGGCGGTGGCGGGTCCACTGGTCAGTTCGGTCACCGGAGTTCCGAGTTGTCCGAGGTCCTCCACGGGCACCACGACGTCGACCTCGAGGGTCTTGCGCACTCCGGCATCCACGATGCGCACCGGGCGGTTCACGCCCTGGGAGTCGCGGCCTCCGAGAAACGCAGCGATCTCGCCCAGGGGTCGTTGGGTCGCCGACAACCCGATGCGTTGAGGCGGGGTCTCACAGATCTCCTCGAGACGTTCGAGCGATACCGCGAGATGCGCGCCCCGCTTGGTCGCAGCCAAAGCGTGAATCTCGTCCACGATGACCGTTTCGACACCAACGAGAGTGGACCGAGCCTGGGAGGTGAGCATCAGATACAGGCTCTCGGGGGTGGTGATCAAGATGTCGGGGGGACGCCGAACCAGGGACTGGCGGTCTTTGGCGGGGGTGTCCCCGGTGCGCATTCCGACCACGGGTTCGAACAACTCGACTCCGAGGCGCTGAGCGGCGAGCGAGATCCCGAGCAGCGGAGATCGCAGGTTTTTGTCCACATCGAACGCCAGGGCTCGCAGTGGCGACAAGTACAGCACCCGGGTCCGACGGTTCACTTCAGGGACCGGACCGGTGACGAGCCGATCGATCGACGCGAGAAATGCCGTGAGGGTCTTGCCGGATCCGGTCGGGGCGCAGATCAGAGTGTTCTCACCCGCCGCGATCGCCGGCCAGCCTTCGACCTGAGGCGGTGTGGGTTCGGGGAACGAGGTCGCGAACCATTGGCGCACCGCCGGGGAGAACCCCTCGAGCACCGGGTGATCCGCCATGTCCGGCGAGGCTACCGAGACGGTGTCGCGAGGTGGTCGGTGGTGGGGGGACGTGATCGCATCGGCCGGACGGGAGTGATGAGCCTCGTTGTCGTCGATACCGATGACGGCGAGTTGGGTACCTCTGGGGGCGAGGCACCAGAATCGGTGGTCCCGATGGCATCGACCCTGCGCCTGCGTCCGTGGCAACGAGACGCGTTCGACCGTTTCACAGCCAGTGAGGCCGCGTCATTTCTCGCCGTGGCCACACCCGGTGCTGGAAAGACCACCTTTGCCTTGGCCTGCGCCCGCTGGACCCTGGCGCGCCGCGGCGGCCATGTGATCGTGGTGGCTCCGACGAGTCATCTCAAGATCCAGTGGACCCAAGCGGCGCACCGTCTCGGACTCCAACTTGATCCGCAGTGGTCTCCCGGACAGGGTCTGGCCCGCGATGTCCACGGTCTCGTCACGACGTATCAACAAATCGCCACCGGGGAGGCTGCACAACGCTTGGCCGGACTGTGCGCTGACGGTTTGGTGATACTCGACGAGATTCACCACGCCGGAGACGAACGGGCGTGGGGAGATGCCGTTCGACGGGCCTTCGAACCCGCTCACCGACGGCTGTGCCTGTCGGGAACACCATTTCGAAGCGATACCGCTGCGATCCCCTTCGTTCGCTACGAGGACGACATGGCGGTTGCCGACAGCGAGTACGGCTACGGCGACGCGCTTCGTGACGGTGGCGTCGTGCGTCCGGTGTACTTCCCCCGCATCGATGGCCAGATGGAGTGGAGCGCTCCCGATGGATCGATCTGGTCGGCCTCGTTCGGGGATGAACTGGATCGCACCGCCAGCGCGCAACGACTGCGGACCGCTCTGAGCCTCGACGGCGAGTGGCTTCCCGCAGTGCTCCATCAAGCCGATGAACGGCTACGCGCTCTGCGGGTCGATCATCCCGATGCTGGTGGTCTCGTGATCGCCGCTGATCAGAATCATGCTCAAGGGATCGCCAATCTTCTGCGACGCCGACTTGCCACCTCGGCCGAGGTCGTCACCAGCGACGATCCCGGCGCCTCGCGCAAGATCGCCGAGTTCGCTTCTAGCGATGCGGCCTGGCTCGTGGCGGTGCGCATGGTTTCAGAAGGAGTGGACATTCCCCGACTTCGAGTCGGGGTCTACGCGACCTCGACGAGTACCGAGTTGTTCTTCCGCCAAGCGGTCGGACGGTTCGTGCGCTGGCAGGCCGGTCGGGCCTCGCAACGGGCCTATGTGTTCATCCCCGATGACCCGCGACTGCGAGCTCACGCCTTCGCGATCGCTGAGACCCGTCGTCACGCCCTCAGACGACCCAACACCGAGGACGATCCACCAGAGTCACCCAGCCTTGATGACCTCGACACGCCCGTACCCGAGGAGGAACAGCCCGAACAGTTGTCATTGTTCGCAGCCCTTTCAGCGGTCGCGACCGGAATCGAGGTCCATGGCGTCACCCCAGGGGGTTTGCGCTTCGACGACGAACCCGAAACCCCCGAACCCGACCCCGAGGATGATCCCGCCCTCCTGCTCGAGCTTCCGGTGGTGCCCACTGCGGCGGGTCCCGTACATGAGGGCCGGCGCAGTATCGCCGAGATCAAAGAGGAGCTTCGAGAACGAAACGACGAGTTGGCGAAGCGTCTCGTGGATCGCACAGGCTGGGGACATGCCCGAGTTCATGGCGAGCTCAACCGTTTGAGCGGTGTCACGAGCGTCGCCACCGCCACCGTGGACCAACTGAAGCGACGGGCTCGTCAGGCGGAATCGTGGATCGACAGGCTCCGTGGAAGGTCCTCTCGGGGCACCCGGTAGTCTTGGGTCATGCCTGGTGCTGGTGAACACCATCCGGCGCTCGAGGAATACTGCGAATGCATCTTCGAGTTGGCCGAGGACGATGTCGACGTCATCCAGGCTCGTATCGCGGAGCGCCTCGGTGTGACCCGACCCTCGGTCTCGGCCATGATGCGTCGACTCCGCGACGAAGGCTTGATCGCTGCTGGAGATGCGATCGTGCTGACTCCGGCGGGTCTCGATCTCGCCACCCGAGTCGTGCGGCGGCACCGACTCGCTGAACGCTTCCTCACCGACGTGCTCGGGCTGTCGTGGGCAGAGGCCCATCACGAGGCCGGGAAGTGGGAACACGTGATCTCCGAGCGAGTCGAAACTGCGATGGTGTCGATGCTTGGTGAGCCCACGACCTGCCCACATGGCAATCCGATCCCCGGTTCGGGCTACACCGCTCCTGCAACGCGGACCCTGGGCGCGGTCGAAGTCGGTGAGTCTTTCACCGTGACTCGGATTCCCGAGGAACTCGAGTTCACTCCGGGACTCTTGGATTTCCTCGAGACCTCCTCGATTCTTCCCGGACGATCCGGGCAGATCGTCGCCACCTCCCCCGACGGGACCGTGACGGTGGAGATCGAGGGTCGCAGTATCGGCGTGGGCTCGTTCGCAAGCGCTCGGATCCTCGTCACATCGTGACGGGGACGATCCGTTCGTTGATCCTCGCGGCGGTGATCACCGCAGCGACAGGATGCGCCACCACGATCGTGGAGGACACCTCACTCACGGTGCCCGAATCGACGAGCACCTCGACCACGGTGCTTCCCGAGGATCTCACCACGACCCTCGAAACCTTGATCGCGCAGATGTCGACGCTGTCCGAACTCGTCGTGGAGACCACCGGCGGAATCACCCAGGACCGTCTGGCCTCGATCGAAGCCCTGTGGGAACAGGCCCGCAGAGAACTCGAAGTCGTTCGTCCCGACGTGATCGATGACATGCAGCGCATGATCGACATGTCCCGCCTGGCCGTAGAACGACGCCGACCGGCCGAAGCCGACAAAGCCGTGTCGTTTCTGGCTCCCGTGGTGGCCAACGTCATCTCGTCGCTGTGACCCCAGCGCCCCGGGCGCTCAGGAGGCGGCAGCGCCTGGAGACCGCGCCGGAAGCATGGCGGCGGGAAGCGCC
Organism: uncultured Ilumatobacteraceae bacterium; assembly: GCA_964471865.1. Taxonomy (GTDB): domain Bacteria; phylum Actinomycetota; class Acidimicrobiia; order Acidimicrobiales; family Ilumatobacteraceae; genus CAYMUC01. Next base: position 16,555 of record CAYYHU010000025.1, read on the forward strand.
TCGGCGTGGACCACGCACAACCGTTGGGTCGCTCGTGTGAGCGCCACATAGAGCGCCCTGAGACCCTGAGGTCCCGACGCCACGATCCGAGCCGGCTCCACGACGACCGTCGCGTCGAGTTCGAGTCCCTTCACGAGTCCCACTGGCACCACTGTCACCCCGGAATCGAGTCCACCTCGGGTGGCGCGGCCGTGTTCGATACCGGCGGAATCGAGCGCAGCACAGACCGCATCCACCTCACCATCGGGGCAGATGACCCCCACTGTCCCACCTTCGAGCTCTTCGACCAGGCGCCGGGTTCGCACAGCGACCTCGGCTTCCAGTCGGTCCGGGGACACATCGACGATGTCGGGCGCGCTGTCGCCCACCCGCACGGCTCTCGGGGCTCGAAGGCCCGGAGCAGCCGCTTCCATGACTCGATCGGCGAGTTCCATGATCTGTTCAGGAATCCGATATCCCACCGACAGTCCCACCACTCGGGGAGCGCGATGGTCCGGCAGATGCGCCAAGACGTCATCCCATGACGACGGAGCATGAGTGCCGGTGGCTTGGGCGAGATCGCCCACCAGCGTCATCGCTCCGTTGAGGGAGCGCCGAGCCGCCATCCGCAACTGCATCGGGGTGAAGTCCTGGACCTCGTCGATGACGAGATGACCATAGGTGCGGATCTCGTCGCTTTCGTCGATCTTCCCGTGACGTTGCGGCCGGGGACCCAAGACGAAACGGGCCTCGTCGAGGAGAGGAAGATCCGCTTCGCTCCAACGCACCCCTGAGACCACTGAAGACCGCTCTCGGAACAGCGACTCCCAGTCGACCTCATCGAGATGATCACTCGCCGCCAGGCGTAACAAGGCTCGCGACCCGAAGAGGTCATGAAGCAGTTCGGTCGGAGTCAGCACCGGCCACATGCGCTCCAGAGCGATTCGTAGATCCGGATGACCACGCAACTCCTCACGAATCTGACGCGTCTCGATCGAACCATCCCGCCAGGTCGAGGCCAAGGCCGAATAAAGCTCTTGCTCCACGAACCGACGGGCCGCGTTGTGACGTCGGTAGCGACGTCGTGCCGCTTTGACGATACGCACCGACTCTGTCGCTCGCAGTCGCACGAAACCGGTACGAAACGGCACCACGATGTCCTCTCGCAAGGGCCGCTGCCGATCGCGAACGGCCTTGGCGATCACCGCTGCCATCACCGGCGATCCCTTCACCCGCGCCGCGCGCGGCGTGTCGACACTGCCGAGACGGGCATCGGGGACGAGGTCGGCGAGCATCACCTGATCCACGCCCGTTTCACCCAGAGACGGCAGGACCCGTTCGATGTAGCGCAGGAAGACCCGGTTGGGTCCGATGACGAGGACACCTTGGTCCTCGAGGGGAAAGCGGTGGGTGTAGAGCAGATACGCCGCCCGGTGCAATGCGACGACGGTCTTGCCGGTTCCTGGTCCTCCTTGGACGATCAGCACCCCATGGGGGGAGGACCTGATGATCTCGTCCTGTTCCGCCTGGATCGTGGCGACGATGTCTCCGAGTTGACCGGTGCGACCTCGCTCGAGAGCTGCGATCAGCGTGGAGTATCCGCGAAGCGATGCATGGTCGGAACTCGCCAGGCCCTCGTCCTGTCCGATACCGAGGTGCCCCTCACCGAACAGTTCGTCCTCGAGACCCAGAACCTGGCGCCCCTGGACCGAGAAATGTCGGCGCCGCACCAGCCCCATCGGGTCGCGCCCCGTAGCCCGGTAGAAGGGTTCGGCCACAGGTGCTCGCCAATCGACCACGACAGGTTCACGATCGGCATCGGCCACGGCGAGACGGCCGATATGAAAACTCTCCACCGCGTCGCTTTCACCGGCGTCGGGCGACTCGTTGTGGCGGTCGATACGACCAAAGACCAACGCCGCATCACCGAGATCGAGTTGCACCAACCGGTTGACGATGGCCTCGTCGAACACATCCCGTTCGTAGCGAGCCTGAAACGTTCCCCCGAGTCCGGCCTCGGACAGGTTGCGCAGTTTCCACGCGTCGAGCCGGGACGACTCCAGACAGGCATACGCGTGATCCACATAGGCCTGCTCGGCGGGCAGTTCAGGATGGTGCTGGGTCATGTGTCGCGATCGCCCTCCGTCACCGCCGTGGGGATTCCAGATCGGGAAACGGTCGAGAGATCCTACCGGCGGGTGCGCGAAACACGGTGCGGAGGCAGCACCGGTCTCGCGCGTCTCACTCCCACATCATCGGTGTGCACGCCCCTGACGTGGTCCGTCGTCGACGAAGCGGGTTTCCTGGACGCCGGGGACCCGGCCGGGCTCAGATCCTGACCGCGCTCGTGCTCAGCTCCTGCGCGACGGCGATCGACGACCTCCCGGGAGGACTGCCGCGCCCCACGCCAGCGGTGGCAACAGCTGAGAACTCCTCGGGGCTCCGGCACAGCGCGACACCGGTTGCTGAGGATCTCGCCTCGGCGATACCTCGGCTCTTTGGAATCTGGCTCGAATGCACCTACCAACCTTCTGAGTGCGAGGTCGACTCGCTCGCGGCCCCCACCAGTGACGCCCATCAGGTCTTCTCCGCCGAGTTCGACACTTGGGCTCGCGACGGTCGCTTCGCCATCACCGCGTCGCCACCGCCCCGAGTTGTCGTCGAATCTCTGCGCCGCGTCGACGCCGACCATGCCGATGCCACCTGGTGTTGGATCGATGATCTCGTGGTGGTCGCGGCGTCTCGATCGAGCGGCGCCCATGCGGTCTTCGACGACAACGTGATGACCCTGCGATGGAGATGGTCTCTCGAGTCCAGTCCGGGCGGATGGAGAATCGCCGACATCGACATGGTCGATTGGGAGATGGGATCCGCCAGTTGGTGCCGACCATGACATCCACGATCACCTCAAGCGGTCAGCAGCCATCGCAGTACCGATCACTACAGCATCACATGACGAGTTCGACCCCGGGTCTTCATCGGCGCCCACGGCGAATCGCGGCGCTCAGCGCGATCGTCGTGACGTTCATATCGGTCGCTGGAGCGGTAGCAGGCCGATACGAGCCCGCCGACGCGTCAGCGAGCGGGGGAACGATCCCGGGGGGAATCACGGCCGGAGTGTCATTTGGGACGCCACCGATTCCGGGCACTCCCACTGCGGGTGACTGCCGCTTCGAACTCGCGCGGCCTGTGGATGTCGAGTTCGGCCAATCCGAACCCACTTCGCGCTGGTTCGATGGCCGGCGCTACTGGCTGTACGACGAGATCTGTGACGGCATCGTCGACACCCTCTGGATTCCTGAGATGACCCCGAACACTCTCGGCCTTGACGCCACCGCTCATGTGTCGCGGCTTCTGCCCGCTCCACGGCCGGCCCTGGCCCCACCGTCGTCACGACTGGTGGTCCAGATTCCGGCGTGGTTCTGGACCGACCCACACATGTGGCAGCCGGTGGAAGCCACAGCCTGGGTGCCCACTCCCGCGGGGATCTTGTGGGCCACCGCCCGAGCGCGGCCAACGCGGCTGCGTCTCGATGTCAGCGACGCTCACGGCTTGCGTCGCCACGACTGCGCCGGCCCCGGACCGATATGGCAGCCAGCCGATGGGGATCGACGAGGCTCATCGTGTCAGATGGTCTTCACCACGACCCGGGGCCGGTCAGGACACCGAGCTCCTGACGTGACGATGTCGGTGTCGTGGTCGGTGGACTGGTGGTCCTCGACGGGGCAATCGGGCCATGTCGGACAGCTCACGACCTCGACTGCCGTACCCGTTCGTGTTCAGGAGATCCTCGCCCTCGTGTCCGGATGAGCCCCCGATCCTGTACCGTCTCCCCCAACACCGTCGCCACAGGGCGACCAGAAGGAAAGCAGCAGGCCATCATGCCCACCGGCGTCGTCAAGTTTTTCAACGCTCAGAAGGGTTTCGGGTTCATCTCCCGTGACGGGGATTCCGACGTCTTTGTCCATTTCAGCAACATCAGCGGTTCGGGCTACCGGACGCTGGAAGAGGGCCAGACCGTCGAGTACGAACTCGGCGAAGGCCGCAAGGGCCTCGAGGCCCAAAACGTTCGCGTCGTCTGATCGACGCCACCACGCCACGGCGCCGGCACGTGTGATCCTCAGTGGTCGTCAGACCGCTGAGTGATCCGGACCCCGGCGATGCCATATTGCCGATTCGATGGCGATGATGACGAGATCTGAGACCTCAGGGTCGAGGCGCGCCTGTCCGTCGGCGACGAGGACGAAACCCTCGGGATCATCATGGGCCGGAGGCCAGATCATCGTGACCTGAGGACGTTCGGTGACGTTGCGCACCGAGCCCTCACCCGCCCGCACTCGGGCGGTCGCGCGCTCGACGTAGGGATGAACCTGCGCGATCTTGGGCCGGGGGCCCGCTCCGACCGTGATCAGATAGGCCAGGGGTCGATCCTGCGCTGCGGCGCCGAGATCATCGGGGTCGACCGGAATACTCATGCCAGTGCGTGTCGAAGGGCAGCGACGGAGTCCTCGATCGCCCGTCGACCCAGTGCCGTCGACGGGAACTGCGTCAAGGCGTGGATGCCTCCTTCGACGTCGATGTGGGTGACGGCGACGCCTGCGGCAGCGAGAGCACTCGCATACGCCGATCCTTCATCACGCAGGGGATCGAATTCGGCGGTGATCACCAATGCCGCAGGCAGATCACCATGTGACGATGCGGCGAGGGGCGCTACGCGCCAGTCCTGTCGAAGTCCCGGCGACACGTAGTGGTCAAAGAACCAGCTCATCAAGTCGGCGGTCAACAAATACCCCTCGCCGTTGGCTCGATACGACGGCCACCTCTCGGGCTGGGTATCCACGACAGGGCAGATCAGCAACTGGAACGCGAGGTCGGGTCGGCCGTGTTCCCGGGCCAGGAGTGCGACCACAGCCGCCAGGTTCCCTCCGGCTGAATCTCCACCCACGGCGATCCGTGAGGGATCCACACCCAGACCTTCGGCCTCGGCAGCGACCCACCTCGTCACCTCCCACGAATCTTCGACCGCTGCGGGGAACCCATGTTCCGGGGCCAGGCGGTAGTCCACGCTGAACACGACGATGCCAGCTCCCTGGCAGAGCTCGCGACAGATCGGGTCATGGCTGTCGAGGCTGCCCACCACCCAACCGCCGCCATGGAAATAGATCAGTGCTCCCACCGGCGCGTCGACCGTCGCGATCGGACGGTAGATCCTCACCGGAATCGTTCCCGACCCAGCGGGCACCTCCTTCTCGTGGACCGAAGCGACCTCGGGACCGGGTTCTCCCATGGCCGAGAATTGGGCCCTCGCCATCTCGGGAGTGATGTCTGACCAGGGTGGGGCACCAGCCGAAGCCTCGGCCATCATGTCGAGAAGAACTTGGTATTCCGGATGAACGGGCATGGTCGACTCCCCCTGGTCGGCGGGCCTCGGCGAGGCCGTCACCGCAGGTTAGGCCACGATCTGAGGCCTTTGGAATGCCGGAACGATACGGTCATGGGGTGCGTCTGACCGTGTCCCCCGAGACCCTCCCCGAGTGGTATGTGTTCTCCCACGACATCCGGGTCCGCTTCGCCGAGACCGACGCCATGGGCATCGTGCATCACAGTCGCTATCTGCCCTATCTCGAAGAGGCTCGAGTCGCCTATCTGCGTCATCTCGGCCATCCCTATGGCGAGATGCGAGCCGACGGGGTCGACTACGCGGTCCTCGAATGTCAGATGCGTTACATCCAACCGGTTCGCTTCGACGAGGTGATCACCGTGCATCTGCGACTGGCTGCTGCGACCCGGGCGACGTTCCAGATGGCGTATCTGATCACCGCCGGCGCAACAACGCGTTCGACCGCGGTCACCGTCCATGGATGCGTCGATGCCCAAGGACGCCCGACTCGACTACCGGCGTGGCTACGGGCACTCGCCAACGACGTCTGAGACGACGCTGAGGAACAGATCGACGCGGCCCGATCCGGCTGCGGTCACCGTGTAGGAAAACGCCCTCGTCGCATCGACTCCGGTGATCGTCACGAGGTCATCACCGGTGACAGGCTGTTCACCACAGATCGTCCAGTCCGACAGCGTGTCGGTGTCGAGACGATCCCGAACCCAGGCGGCCACGGCCGCGGAGTCGGCGTGATACGCCATCGTGTAGTGCTCCACCCGATCGGCTTGTGAACCAGTCTCGGACAGCAGCAGCGATACTTCGGGAACCGGCAGGCCTCCGAGCGCTCCGGTTGCGTCCAGCGCCGAGACATCGAGAGGGCCCGAGGCGAGACTGTCCTCGAGAAACACCGCCTCCCAGACCGCTGCGTCGATGCGGTCGCCGGTTTCGAGTCCGAGGGCCTCGCGTAGCGATGCGATCCGAGCCATGGTCTGAGGCCCGAAATCACCGTCGACGGCGGCGCGATACCCCCACAGAGTGACGAGTCGTTGAGCGACGCGAACCAGATCGGGGTCACTTTCGGGACCGATGTCGGGGAGATCGGAGATACGAGCGGCCGCGGGCACCACCGTCGTTACTTCCACCGTGGTGGTCGGCGCCGTGGACGCCGGAGTCGAAGCCGCAACGGTCGTGGTGCTGGTCCTCGGAGTGCCGTCACCAAAGAGCGAACATCCCGAGACCGCCACCAATGCCACGGCGGTCATAGCGGCCATCAGTGCCCGACGACCTGGAGAGCCACCATTCATCGATGAACGCCGAACAAGTCGGGTCATACGGCACCACGGGAAACAACCACCGAACCGTCGACTCGTCGACCCGAGCTCCGGGTGCCCGCCCCCTGTGCACACCATGAGCCGAGACTACCGCTCCCCGACTCGGGGGTCTGGGCGCGACGGTCGAGGTTCGATGTCGGGGTCGAGGCCTAGTCTCGATGTCGGGTGTGGCTCCGGCTCAGGGCACCAGCGCGTCGATGAGGCGATCGGTGGCTGTCGCGAGACCGTTGCGAAAATCCTGATCACGTACCGGTTCGAGCCCATGGCGAGCCAGAGCAGCGCCGACGACCACCACGACGCACTGATGAGCCAGGGTTCGGAATTCCTCGAGTCGCCCCTGGGTGATGGCATCGGCGAAATGGTGCGAATCGACGAGTAGGTCGCGGATCTCCACGCGCACTACGCCACCCGATGGTGTTGGTGCGATGGGATCACAGATCTGAACCCCGGCGGTGGGACATCGCGACGCCGCATGAGCTTCGAGCACCGCAAACTCGACTGGACCCTGATCCCCCGCTCGCAACACCACATGCACCAACGACTCGTCCACGTCCCACCTCCGCACCATCGGCGGCGACCGGTTCGGACGCCCGCTCCGTGGCATCCGCACCTTGATGGGACCACACCCGACGCGATCAGGGGCCCAGGACCCTCAGATACCGAGTCGGGAGACGGCGTCAGTCCCGGGAGAAGAAACCGCCCGAGGCCCCCGAATTGGATGTTCCGATCATCGACTGGATCCACCCCAAGAACTCGTTGGGGTTACGTGTCTGGGTCCAGACCCGGCCCGGGCCGGTGAAGTCGAACACCAACCCTTCTCCGCTCTTGAAGGACTGCACGATTCCACCAGCGGCTTTACGAATCGCCATTCCCACGGTGTCCTCATAGGCGACCATGTGACCGGTGTCGAGGGTGATGTGCTGGCCCGGCTCGAGATCCCACACCTCGAGGGCGCCATAACAGCCGAACACCGCGGTCCCCTCGCCTTCGAGACGCACGATGAAGCCGCCCTCACCTCCGAACATGTTCTTGAAACCACCCCAGCGGGTGTCGAGTGTCAGCGAGGGTTCGTTGGCAAGCCAGGACCCCTTGGCCACGAACAACGCCCGGTTGGGATGGACCTGATTCCACGTCACGTCTCCGGGTAGACGTGGCGCGATGTCGACGAAACCGCCCTGCTCAGGGGCGGAGTAGGTGGAGACGAAGAAGCTCTCACCCCCCAGCGCGGCCCGCTTGAGTGACTTGAGTAAGCCTCCTTCAGCCTTCGATGCCAACGTCACGCCCGCCGACATCACCATCATGGCTCCCGACTCGACACGAACATCTTCATGGGGCGCAAGGGTGAGACGGGCGACGCCAAAGGCCGGCCCTTGACGGCTCTGAACTTCCATGGTGTTTCTCCTCAGATAGCGACGGTCCGGGTGCGACGGCCATCGGGTGTGTCCACGAGCGTAGAGAACCTGCGGGCACTGCGAGTTCAGGTGACTCGGGCGGCGATCCCGAGCAGACCCAGACCGATGAGAAACGCCGCAACGACGCGGTGGCGCTGCCCCGCGGGCACCGAGGTGGTGGCTTCGGGAAGTAGATCCACGACACCGAGATAGGCGAAGTTCCCAGCGGCGAAGGGAACCAGAAGTGCGACGTCGACGTGTCCGCTCGCCCCCCACGCAATGACGGCGCCCAGGGTGAAACCCACCGCGGAGATCAGGTTCCACATCACAGCTGCCCGCCTGGACCAGCCCGAATGGACCAGGACCCCGAAATCTCCGAGTTCCTGAGGAATCTCATGAGCCGCAGCGATCGTCCACGCCGTCACCCCAACCCTGGTGTCCAGGACGAAGGCGCCACCGACTGCGAGTCCACCCACCACATTGTGAAGTCCGTCTGCCACCAGAATGAGCCAGCCGACGGGACGGCGATGATCATGGGCTCGTCGATGGCAATGGTGCCAATGCAATACACGCTCGAGCACGGCTATCGCCAGGCTTCCTGACACGGTCGACAGCGTGACGAGCAGCGGATCGTCGAGGGCGGCGGCACCTTCGGGAAGAAGGTGAAACACCGCTCCTCCGAGGAGAGATCCTGCAGCCAGACCGACCAGAGGGGGCATCAAGGCCTCGAACCGTTCGAGGCTGAGAGCGAGCGTCACGACTCCGATCCCGGCGATCGCAGTCATGGCGGCACCCGCGAGAAGGATCCACCACAGCGTCGCCACGACGCGACTGCACACCAGGCTGGCTCCCCGCCACAGAGTCCAGTGACCCTGGCCGAAGCGCCAAGGGGTGACGCTGGCACGCTGTGGGCCGTCGAGTGACTCGTCAGGAAACCGAGCGCGATGGGTAACGTCGCCGCCATGGGGAATGAGGGGGCTCGACCCGGGGATTGCGATGTCGCGTTCGATCTGGCATCCGAGGACTTCCAGTCGGATCCCACGACAGTGTTCGCGGCGCTGCGAGACCGATGCCCAGTGCACCACAACCAGGAACCAGCCGAACATTTCGCGCTGTCCCGCGAGAACGATGTGACCTCAGCCCTCCGCGATGACGCCACCTGGTCCTCACGATTCGGCCCCGGGCTCGCCTTTGGCGAGATCGGAACCGGAGTGCTGGTGTCGAGCGATCCTCCACTCCATACCGTGGAGCGTCTGGCGATCTCACGAGCCTTCAAGCCGTCGGTGCTCGAAGCGATGAAGCCCGAGATCACCAAACTGGTCGAAGGCCTCGTCGACGAGATCGATCCTGCGGGTCATGGGGACCTGATCTCAGAGTTGGCGATGCCGGTTCCCCTCGTTGTGATGTGTTGGATGTTGGGAACCCCGACCGACGACATCGAGCAGTTCCGATCCTGGGTGCTGCCGATGGCCGAGGGAGTCGCTCTCGCCGGAGGGCGAGGTGCCCATCCTCATGTCGCCGACGCATATCGGAACTACCACGCCTATTTCCGTCCCCACATTGCTCAACGGGCCCAAGCCATCGCCGATGGCGGGGAGGTCCCCGATGATCTGTTGACGCGCCTGTTGACCGTGGAACGTCATGGAGAACGTCTCACCGAGAGCCAAGTGCTCGGCTTTTGCCAGTTCCTTCTCGTCGCCGGGTCCGCGACCACCACCCTGCTCATCGGCAACATGGTGAAACGTCTGATCGAATTTCCCGATCAATGGGCCGCCGTCGCCGAGGATCGGAGGCTCGTGGCCAACGCCGTGGAAGAGAGTCTGCGCTACGACTCCCCCGTCCATGGTCTGTTCCGAACGAACAACGAAGCCGTCACCCTCCATGGCGTGGAGATTCCTGTGGATTCGAAGGTCTGCATGTTGTTCGGATCTGCGAATCGGGATCCACAGGCCTGGACCGATCCGGATCGCTTCGATGTGACCAGGGACCTCAAGGATCTCAAGCGCCACACCGCGTTCGGTGTGGGTATCCACTACTGCTTGGGTGCGCCGCTGTCTAGGATCGAGGCGGCTGTCACCTTGGAGACCGTCTTGGATCGATGGCCTCAGCTTCGTCTCGACGGAGAACCCACACGAGTCAGCGCTGCGGTCCTCAAGGGCTTCGAGTCGCTGCCGGTGCGCTGGGACTGAAACTCGATGCCGTCAGCTGGCAGTGATCCGGTGAGCCGGTTGCCCACCACCAGCTGACGAACTCGATATCAGCCGTCGAAGCTCACGCAGTCGGCGATGACCTCGAGGCTCTCCTCGCCCTCGGCTGACACTTGAGGATCATCGATATTGGCCACGATCGCTTCGGCGTCGGCCTGACTCAGACCCGAGACTGCGGCCTCGACACAGGCCGTGTCGATTGCGGCCCGAGCATCGGAATCAGTGAGACCCTCTTCGCCGAGCAACGACACGAAAAGGTCGATGATGGCCGCCGACGCGGCCGGTCGAGCGTCACTGGAATCCGAGGAATCCGAATCATCGCCACAAGCCAGGCCCATCACGGCGAGTGGAGGGACCAACATCAGTCGAAAGGGGGTACGAAGGTTCATGAGTGTGTCCTTGCCACGCGAGTTATTTCTATATTTTGTCGAAGGCACAGTAACCGTTCTGGCTGCTTCGCCACGCCACCCCGACTCATGCGACCCGGTATCCCGCACGGATCAGCCCTCGGTCGCAGCGCGGTAGCGTCTGGCATGGCCCGCCTTCGTCAGGTTCCCCGCGCCGAGGCCGACCCGAAACGGGTTCTGCCTCTTTACAACTTCCTTTTTGGCGACCGAGATCCTGTGTCTCAACCCGGAACCGATACCGGTACACCTGGTGACTGGTGGACGGTGTTTGCGCTGTCTCCCGATATTTTCGACCACAGCGTTCGGGGCTTCGCTTTGTACCGAAGCCCAAAGCGGCGCCTCGATCCTTTGCTACGCGAACTCGGGCAGACCCGCGCCGGATGGCTCACCGGGAGTCAGTTCGTCTACTCCCAGCACTGCAAGAGTTGTCGAGGCCTGGGCATGTCCGAGACCAAGATCGCGGCGATTCATGCCTGGGAGGTGGCGGAGTGTTTCGATGCCACCGAAAGAGCCCTCCTCGCCTACACCGACTACCTCGTCGACCAACACGGACGCGTACCCGAGGAGGTCATGGAGGCGCTTCGACAACGACTCTCGGATGAGGAGATCCTCGAGTTCACCTACATCACCTGTCTGTATTTCATGCATGCCGTGATGTCGCGAGCGCTGCGTCTCGAATTCGACGACCGCAACGACCCCATCGTCGAAGTCGACGCCCCCGACGGGTTCGACCCACGACGCTTCGCCAACGACTGACCCCTGACCGGGCCGGGAGGATTCATGTCCACCAATGAACGTTTCGAAATCCGTGGCGTCAACCACATTGCGCTGGTGTCATCGGATATGGCTCGAACGGTCCGCTTCTACCGCGACCTGCTCGGCATGCCCCTGGTGAAGACCATCGATATGCCCGGAGGGGCTCAACACTTCTTTTTCGACATCGGCAACGACGACTGTCTGGCCTTCTTTTGGTTCCCAGGTTCTCCTCCGTCGACACCCGGTGTCTCCAACGCCCCCGGGTTGCCCGACCGTGTCGACATCACCACGGCACACGGGTCGCTCAACCATCTGGCCTTCGACGTCCCACTCGAACATTTCGAGACCTACCGCCAACGCCTCATCGACGCCGGCGTCGAAGTGTCGATGATCCTCGATCACGATGACAGCGAGTATCAGATCGCCCGGGAGTTCCACCCCGGAGTCTTCGTACGATCGTTCTACTTCCGCGATCCCGACGGCATCCTGCTCGAGTTCGCCGCATGGACCCGCGAGATGGGCCGACCGTCAGACATCACCGTGCGTCCGGTGGACTCCACGGGGAATCACGTGGACGTGTGAAGACTTCCAACACCCGCGAGGGAGAAGGAGCGCCAGCGGTTCTGGTCCCTCCTGAGGCCGAGACGAAGACACGACACTCGGGCGCGATGCGCTGACGACATCGGACCCTCGTCGACCTCGAACTGACTGAGCCCCCACAAGCGCCAGGTGGCCGTCAGGGCTGTGGCGAGATCTGTACCGCGATCAGGGTGCGGATGAGCTCGGTGTCGACATCCCAATCATTGGGAACGCGAATGGTCTTCACATTGCGGTGAAGACCATTCAGCCGGTCGGCGACATGATCCAGGGCCCCGGGGTCCCAGGGCGCTAACAGGAGATGATGTGTCGCTGCGCTCAGACCGAACACGTAACGGGAACCGGCGCGCACCATTGGTTGGTTCCAGGCGATGACGGCTTCGAGATCGGGGAACTCGGCGGCGATGACACCAAACACACACGCCACCGTGGAGCGCTGGGACTCGGGCAACTGCTCGATGTAGTGCGCCACGCTGTCGAAGCGCCGCGTCGTCGTGGATCCTTTCGTATACATCACCAACGCGTTGGCATGAGATCGAGTGAACCCGTACTCGATCTGGAGTACCGCCATCTGCTCGTCGTACTTGGCCCCGGCGAGGCCCGACATCACCTCATGCCAATACGACATCGGTTGACCGGTCCGCTTCTCGATAGCCGGGAAGTGACGCTCTCGGCTGGCGTCGTTGGTGTCCACACGCGCACTCTACGAGGGCTCGTCGCCCTCAGATCAGCCTCGAGGTGACGGACCTGGTCCTCACCGCCGCACGGCTGTCACGCGTTCCTGAGCCAGGAGCCGACGGCCGCGACGAACTCGTCGAACTCGTCGAGCCGCTCGAGAGCATTCATCACGATTGCGACGTCGAGCGTGGCGTACTGGTGCACCAGGACGTTGCGAAATCCGACGGCCCGGGCCAAAGACTCGGCCAGCATTGGGCTCACGACACCGCGAGTTCCCAGAGCGCGAAGCGCATCAGCATCCGAATCGGGAGGGTCTGCCGCGGGTTGAGGTGACATCTGAGCTGGCTTGTCCGCGAGGGCGGCCTGAGAGGATGACACCATGCCCAAGCCCTATCCACAGGAGTTCCGCGACGATGTCGTGAAGGTCGCCCGTCGGCGTCCCGAGGGGACGACGCTGGAGGAAATCGCCCATGATTTCGGGATTCATCCGATGACGCTGACGAAATGGCTCCGCCAGGCTGCTGTCGATGATGGCGAACGCCTCGGGTCGACCACGGTGGAGTCGGCGGAGAACCGTGAGTTGAAGCGTCGGGTCCGGCTGCTGGAGCAGGAAAACGAGGTGTTGCGCCGCGCTGCTGCGTATCTCGGGCAGGCGAACCTCCCAAAAGGATGATGTACCCGCTCGTGCGTGAGCTCGCCGCTGACGGAATTCCCGTCACGGTGTCGTGTCGGGTACTCGGTCTGGCTCGCCAACCGTTCTATCGATGGCTCGAGTCGCCGTTCACCGACGGCCAACTCGACGAGGCGTATCTGACGAACGCGATCTTCGACGCGCATCGTGACGACCCCGAGTTCGGGTATCGGTTCCTCGCCGATGAAGTCCGCCGGGAGTTCCCGGAGGTGTCGGACCGGACGGTGTGGCGAATCTGCCGGGATATGCGCTGGTGGTCGGTGTTCGGCAAGACCAAGAGGGGCAAGGGTGCCAAGCCGGGCGCTGCGTCCCACGACGACCTGGTGAAACGGGACTTCACCGCCAACGCGCCGAACCAGCTGTGGTTGTCGGACTTGACGGAGCATCGCACACGCGAGGGGAAGCTCTACGTGTGTGCGATCAAGGACGTGTTCTCGAACCGGATCGTCGGCTGGGCAATCGACGAACGCATGAAGGCCCGTCTTGTCGTCGCTGCGATCGAGATGGCCGCCGCGAGGCGAGGAAATGTTGCTGGCTGCATCCTGCATTCGGACCGCGGGTCGCACTTTCGCGCTCGGAAAGTTCATCGGGCACTCTCCCGTCACGGCATGGTCGGATCGATGGGTCAGGTCGGCTCAGCCGGCGACAACGCCGCTATGGAATCGTTCTTCGCGCTCCTGCAGAACAACGTCCTCGACCGCCGCAACTGGGCGACCCGAGACGACCTGCGTATCGAGATCATCACCTGGATCGAACGCACCTACCACCGACGCCGACGCCAAGCCCGCCTCGGCCGATTGACCCCCATCGAATACGAGACCATCA
>CAYYHU010000026.1:0-27422 GCA_964471865.1 uncultured Ilumatobacteraceae bacterium
CACGCTCACGATTTGCCCAGTCGCAGCACGTGATCGGCGACCAGATCGCATGCGCTCACCGGCACTTATCTCGGTTCGTGGCGCGTGCATATTCGTCTGCACGCCGGGCGCCCAGAGGTCGTACGCCCGCGCGATCGCTGATACCAGCCGTGGGCAAGACCGGCATTCGGGTGACTACGAAGTGATCGCCATAACGACGCCGAACACGGTGAGCATCGCTCCGGCGACCTGGAAGAATCCGTGGACTCGCTCACCCCAGAGGATGCGCGATCGAGCGACTAGCAATCGGTACACGACGAACTCGGAACGCTGCCGGCTCCACACGATGAGCAGCACTCCGATCGCAGCAACGATCAGACCCCAGATGATTCCCATGCCGCTTCTCTTCACGTGATTGCTCGGGTGGTACACACCACCTCGCAACCATCACCGTAGGCGGTGCCAGTTGCGTGGCGAGGCACCTTGCGCGAATGTCGTGGCGCTCGCCAGGATCGATGGGCAGGCCACCGTGGCTGGGACTTGGGTCACCGCCTCGATCCCGGTCGACAGCGGACAGGGCGGCACCGACGTCGTTGTGATGTCGCTCGACGACAACGGCACGCCGGCCAGCTCGGGGCCATGGTTCCAACGAATCGGAGGTCCCGGTTCGGATGAGCCCGAGGCCATGGCCTCGACCGACACCTCGATACGGGTCGCGGCAACCATTAGAGGGCCGGGAACCGTCGCGGCCTCCACTCCGTACACATCCATCAGCACGCTGGCTCTTCCCGCCGACATGCTGCTTGCCCGATTCGCATCCGACCTGAGCTTTGACGCATCGGCCACCAATCCGAGCGTGATCGGCACGTTGCGGAACTCCGAACCCCGGGCCATCACGATCACGCCAGATGGCGGCGATCTCACCACGGGCTTCTACGACGCTCCCAACACGAGTGGCCAGCGGTTTGCGATCGTGAAACGCAGCGCTGACGGAACCCTCGAGTGGATCCGCACGATCGGTGACGCGGCTCGCTCGGTCGGACAGGCCGTAGCCGTCGACGCACTCGGCAACATCTATCTCACGGGCCGATTTCCCGGTGGTGATATCGATCCGTCGCCGACCGCGACCATGAACGTCGCCGCGGCGGGAGGCAGCGACATTCTGGTGTTACGCCTCGATTGCCACGGCCGCTTGGGACCGCCGTGCACAGCCCCGTCGGTTCCCCCGCCTCCGCCTCCGCCTCCGGCCATCACGACGGCCGCCCCGGAGCGGATCGTGACATCGTCGCCCGCCGAGACGGCAGTGTCTCTCTCCGAGGAGTTCTTCGGTGCGGGTGCTGACGTGGTGTACGTCGCGAACGGGTCGTCGGGCGTCGACGGGCTGACTGTGGGGACGTCCGCAGGCTTCGTCACCGGGCCACTACTTCTGAGCGAGACAGACAGGCTGCCAGAAGCGACGATGACCGAGTTACGCCGGCTTGCGCCATCGCGCATCGTGGTCATCGGCGGGACGGCGGCGATCTCGACCTCCGTGACCGACGCGTTGACCCCGTTGGGCGCCGCGATCGAGAGGGTCGGTGGCGCCAACCGCTACGAGACCGCAGCGCTGCTCTCACGGCTGACCGCTCCCGATGGAGCGGACACCGTCTACGTCACCACCGGACAGGGTGGCGCAGATGCACTCGCCGCGGCCTCGGTAGCGGGAGGCACCGGGTCTCCGGTGCTGTTGACCCGGCGAGACGATGTTCCTGGCGTGACTCGTGACGAACTCGTTCGACTCCGGCCTCGACGCGTGATCGTCGTCGGTGGAGCCGCAGCAGTGTCAGGGGAGGTCTTGACGAACCTGGCCCAGGCCGTGCCCTCCGCCACGGTCAGCCGTGCTGCTGGGGCCGACCGGTTCGACACGTCCGTTGAGATATCACGCCTCACCGTCACCGCCCCGACCGAGGTTGCCTTCTTGGTGCCGGGGAGCAACGTGCGAAGCGCATCCGGCGCACCAGCGACAGGAGCAGGTCCGGTGCTGTTGACGCGAGATGACTGCATCCCTGCTCGAGTCGATGCCGAACTCACTCGACTTCGTCCTCAGCGAGTCATCGTTCTCGGTTCACCCGAAATACGGACCGTCTGCGAGCCCTGACCGTACTGTCGAGCGGTCACGTCGCTGCGCCATGGCGGTGACAACCATGGTCCTGGGCGATGGGAGGCAACGGGATAGCGCCGACAGCGCATGCGACCTGCCCAGCTGACAGAGCCCGATGAAGCGACGCCGGTGTCTCATCCACGGGAACCTAAGACGAGTCTCGGCCCCTGTTATCCGGATCGGGGTTTCCTGCCCGACCGCTCAGAAACTGGGCACGATCCGCAGTCGCTGCCATGTTGGCGAGGACGAACCTCGCGCCGGGTCAGACCGCTTCGTCGAAGGCCGCGGTTCGATCTCGCAGACGCCGAGCCACCTTGGCGCTGCGCTCGAGGCGCTGCAACAGGGCGTCACGCGCTTCACGACCCTGCGGTCCGAGTCCCTCGACCCGTTCGACCGCCCAGTGGTTCAACACCACGGGAACGAGGATCTGTTCGTGATGGACCACCAGGTCGTAGATACCGGAGCGTGCGATCCGCCGAGCGTGGGCGGGAAAATCGGGAATTCCCACTCCGGGCATCGCGAAACCGGCGACCTGGCGTTCCACGGCGCCCATCATGTCGTCAGGGGCGACCGCGAACGCCGCGGTCGCGAGATCCCGATAGAAGAGATGATGCAGGTTCTCATCCGAGGCCACCCTCGACATCACCTGTTGTCCGACGGGATCACCGATCATGATGCCGGTGGCCCGATGCGCAATCCGGGTCGCTAGTTCCTGCAATGTCAGATACGCCAACGCATCACACAGTGACGGCGGTTGCGGGGTGATCCCAGCCGAGACCTGGGCCATCCGATCACGCTCGAGAGCGCGCGGATCGACGGCCCGCGTCGTCATGAGATAGCCGTAGATCGCCATGGCGTGGCGACCTTCCTCAGCGGTCCACCGCCGAACCCATTCACCCCAGGCACCCTGATCACCGAACGTTCGTTCCACCGTACGGAAGTAGTAAGGGAGGTTGTCCTCGGTGAGCAGATTCACGATCAACGCACTGCGGACATTGTCATCGATCGTGGCGCCACCGAGGTCACTGTCAGCGGGCGACCAGTCGCCTTCGCGGTGCTCACGGCCCCGTTCGTACGGGACGAACTCATGAGGGAACCATTCTCGACTCATCCCCAGATGGCGATCGAGAAGACGTTCGACGTCACTCGAGAGGGCCTCGATCATGGCCGTGTCGTCGATCATCCTCGGACCTTAGACGCACACGGCCGACATCGAAACGTGACGTGGGCCATGAAAGGCGAAAATCCTCGGATTAGCCCAGGGACCTCCACCTCGACGGGGGGGTACGTGCGACACTACGGAGGTGATGTCGAATCGCCCTGCCGATGCGTCGACATCAGCTCCAGAATCCACGCGATCGGAGATGGCCTCACCTTCAGGCGCCGACGAGGCGACGATTGGGGAGCTGCTGGTCGCCGGATGGCGAGCTTCGATCGGGTCGCGGCGGCGTCTGGGAGTCGCCCTCGCCACGGCGATCGCGTTGTTCGTCCTGCTCGCAGCTCTGCCGCTGTTCGTGGGTCGCCTGCTCGACACGGCGTTGTCGGGATCGAATTCACAACAAGCGATCGAGGAGTATCTGACGAGACGCCGTGAACTCGTGGTCCTCAACGGTCGGCTTCTGGGCGATCTCCAAGACAGCGACAGCGATCTCCCCCTCCGCCAGATCGACCGGGGAATGGACCTGGGCGTTCTCTCCGCTCTGGCTCAGGGGTCGGGGCCGCTTCTCGACGCCTTGTTCGAGCATCTCGACCGGTTCACCCTCGATGCCGATCTCGACTTGAACGTGCGACGACAACTCGACGATGCCACCGGGGTGGAGCGCGAGGTGCTGGCGACGATCACCTCTGATGGTTCCATCGACCGCTCGGAACTCGAAGAACTCGTCGATCCATTTCTCTCGAGCAGCGGAGCGGTCGCTCGTCTCGGAGTATTCGACCGCCTGGTCACCACCATCGCGCTCGAGAAGACTCTGATCGAACGGCGCGATACCGCCGCGGATCGGACATTGAGAACCGAAGTGACATGGTTTGCTGCCGCCATCGCTGTCGCCATCGTGCTGCGGCAGGTGACGGTGCGCCTCGCCCTCGACGTCACCCAGGCGAGCGGTCAACGCCTGCGTCAGCGAGTCTTCGCTCAGGTTCACGACACCGCGGCAGTGGACTCAGGGTTCCTCGGCCGGCCCAGCATGGTCAGTCGGTGCACCGCGTATGTGGATCGCGTCGAGGCGGCGTGGAGAAGCGTCTTGGTCACCGGAATCCCGGCGGTGGCCAGTCTCGTGTTGTCGGTGACGCTGTTGTGGTGGGCGGATCTCGGCACCGGGCTCGTGATCACGGTGACGGTGGTCCTGCTCGAAGCGATCCGCCGGCGCCGGTCGCCGCGGTGGTCGGCACAGGCACGAGATCGCCTCGACCGGGGCACCGATCTGACCGATCTCACCGATCTGGCCGTATCGCACCGACGCTCGGTCTGGGCACGGCACGATCAGGGTGCGGTCCGCACCCGATTCGCACAACTCGCTGAGCTCCTGAGTGGTCGAGCCCGACGAGTCGAACTCAACAGCCTCAATCAAGAGGTCGCGGCGTTCGGTGTCGGACAGTTGGGACTCGTCGTCGTCGTGGCCGCGATCGGTCTGGCACGAAGCGATATCGGCATTGCAGCGGCCACTGCTTCGGTGCTCTATGTCGGGCGCGTGGCTGACGCTCTCGCCCGGCTTCCAGGAATCCTCGCCGATCTCGCCGAGGCCTCCCCGTACCAACGGCGACTCGGTGTTCTCCTGACAACGCCCAAGCGGCGTCCCGAACCCGAGATCTGCCTCCCAGCACCTACGATCTCCGACCCCGCCGAGGCGACCGTGAGCGTCACCGACTTGAGCGTCGCTCCGCCAGGACCTGCGGTACCGCTCTCGCAGTGTTCACTGCGCGCCGATGCGTCGGCGTGGACCATCGTGGTAGGTCCACCAGGATCAGGGGCGAGCACCCTGACGGGAGTCCTCGCCGGACTCGACGCCGTCCCTGTCGCCACGGTACACATCGCCACAGCCGATATCGCCCGGTGGTCGACCCAGGATCTCCAACGGATGGTCGGGGTGGTGCCGGCGACACCGATGCCCGTGACCGGCACCTGGCGCGACCAGATCCTGCCGACGTCGGGCGCCGATCGAGATGACGATGGATCCCTCGGGCTCGACAGGGTCGTGGCTTTAATGGGCCTCGACGATGCCCTCGCCACGCTCGACAAGGGGCTCGACACCGAGATCGACACCCGGAACCACCCGTTGAGCATCGAGACGCGAGCCCGTCTCGCCGGGGCTGCGGTCCTGGCCGGATCCGCTCCCGTGGTCGTGATCGAGGACCCCACCTCGGGGCTCGACCATGACGTGGCGCTCGCCTGGTGGCAGGCCATGCGAACCGGGCTGGCCGGGCGTGTCGTCATCGCCACCACAGCCCGACGCGACATCATTCGCGGACGCGACCAGGTCGTCGTGATGGAGGCCGGCCGCATCATCGAGCGAGGCCATCGCGGCGATCTCATCGCGGCCAATGGGGCTTTCGCCCGGTGGTGGAGCCTGGAAACGGGGACTGAACTCGCACCCGTCGACCTGCGACGGGTCCCCGGACTCGCCGCGTTGGACGATGCTGCGATCAGTGCCTTGAGTGCGCGGCTCGTCACCGAGCGCTACGGCGAAGGCGAGGTGATCGTGGCGGCCGGGGCCCCCCTCGACCGAGTGATGCTCGTCGCCGATGGTCTCGTCGAACTCGTCGACACCAGCGCCACCGTCGAACGACGGATCGCGCTGGTCCGACCTGGCAACCAGATCGGAGAGGTTCGTACCGACGGTGCGGCCCCCGCGGCGTACACCGCCCGAGCCCTCGAGGCCACGGTGGTGCGCAGCCTGCATCGCCTCGCAATTTCCGACGGGGTGGCCGGAATGCTCGAGCGGCCTCGCGATCAGCGCATCGTGTACGCGTGGCTGGTTCGTCATGGGGAGAGTTCGCGTGACATCCTCGAGTCGACGTCTGGCCCCCAGATCGACGCCGAGCACCTGTCGGATGCGCTCGATGCACTGATCGCCGATGGCTCGGTGATCGCCACTGGTTCGACCGCCCCGTCGACGGGTGAAGTCCGCTATCGGGTGGCCGGCGCCCAGCGTCGCCGCCGTGGGAGCGGGCTACTCGATCAACTCCTCACATCCGATGACGCCGGGGGCCGGGAGGGTGGCGGCTCACGTCCTGAGCCCCCCTCGTCACGCGGTTAATCTCACCGTCGTGTCCGGGGTCGCCACTCTCGAAGCACCACTGAGTGCACCACCTGAGATCACGACGACGCCATCTGCGCCCCGACGCCGACTCGGGATGCGGTGGAAACTGCTGTTGGCATTCGGAGCCGGCTTCACCGTCGTGTTCGTGGTCGTGGCCGTGGCCATCTTGCAGTTCTCCACCTCGACGGCCACCGATCGAGTTCGCGACACCCTGCGTGGTATCTCGACGGGGGGATCCCTCACCATCGACGTCGACGCGTTCGTGGACCTCAAGAACCTCGAACTCGTCCCCGAGATCGGAGCGACCTATCCGGCCAACGCCGGGGTGCTGGCGGGAACCGTGGCGACTGCCGTGAGTGAGTATCCCACCGACCCCCGGTACTGGGACCATGTTGCCGAGCTCGCAGCGATCCGTCGCACGAACCCGGAATCCTCGCCGTACACGTATGCACCGGCTCCTGACGGGGTCGTGCGGGCCGTGGGCTCCTGGGGTGCGCTCGGCTACCCCGAGATCGGTGTCGATCCCCCCGACGGGTTCCGGTTCCAACAGAACGTTCTCGACTTCATCGATACCGCAACCCTCGAGTACTTCGAGGCCGGTTTCGTCGAGACCACCGAACAGCCCGCCTACTCCGATGCCCTCGATTCCTGGATCTCGGTGTACACCCCGATCACCGATGCGGAAGGCCAGGTGGTGGGGGCCCTCGGTGTCGACTACCCCTTGGCCTATGTCGACGACGTGCGCAGCCGGGTCCTGCGAGTCCTCTATCCGGTTTTCGGGATCTCCTATGCCGTCTTGTTGGGTCTCGTGGTGTTCCTCTCGGGATGGCTCACCCGCCGCCTCGCCCGACTCTCGGCCGCCACGTCGCGAGTCGCCGACGGCGACTACGACGTGGATCTCACCTCGGCGGCACGAGCACGTTTCAGTGACGAGATGACCGAGTTGGCCGATTCGTTCCGAGTCATGACCGACAAGGTCGGAACCCGTGAACGCACCCTGGTCCAACAGGTGGCCGTGCTCAAGGTGGAGATCGACGAGGCCAAACGCCAACAGGCGGTCTCGGAGATCACCGACACCGATTTCTTCCTCGATCTGACCGCGAAAGCTTCAGCATTGCGAGCCAAGGTGAAGGCCGCCGAGGACTCCGCCCCCGGCGATGGCTGACTCCGACGACAACTCGTCGCCCACCGGATCGGATCCACTCGACGACCTCCTGGCTCGACGTCCACGACGAGTCGACGGCCCCGATGTCGAGGCCGCACCACCCACGAACCTCGGAGCCGGCGGGCCACCCGGTGCCCACGCGTCCGACGATGACACCGAGTCGAGGGTGGCACCATCTCGCGACCCCGATCCCCTCGATGATCTCCTCGGGACCATGAGGCGGTCCAACCCGAACCTTGACGGTGCCGGATCGCTACCGACCCCATCACCACGCGGAAGCCAAGAGCCCGATGAACTCGACGCCCTCCTCGGCGATCTCGTGCGTCCTCGGCGCCGTCCGAGCGCCGCTGTCGAGGACGCCGGCACCACCACGGGGGCCGACACCGGGTCCAACGGCTCCGACGTCAGACCAATAGAAGGTAACGAGACGCCACGCGACGCGGGCGCCGACACATCGCAACGCTCCCGCAACCGCACCCGTTGGCGCCGGGCTCTGTCGTTCGCGTTCTTCGCCTTGGCGTTGTCGGGAATCCTCACCGATGCCGTAGCCGCGTCCCAATTGCTCAGCGGGAGCGGGCCGGGCGCGTTGGCCATCGTCTGGCCGATGGGAGGTCTGGGACTGCTCCTGGTCGCAGGCCTCCAGACGAAGTACGTCGACCGCTTTGCCCGACTGAGCGTGTTGAAAGTTCTGGCCGGTGGATACGGAGCCGTCTTCGCGCTCGTCGTGGTGCTCTACGCGACCTCTATCGACGAGGCCGTTCCTTCGGCACTGGCCTGGCTGTTGGCCGACCAGATGAACTTCCTGGCCCCGTTGATCATCTGGGCCTTGGCTGGAGACGTCTTCACCGCGGGTCAATCGACATCGGTCTATCCGGCGTTGACGCGATGGCTCTACGTCGGTCAGGTCACCGGACTCCTCGCGGCGACCGTTTCACCGTTTGTGTTTGATCCGCTCGACATCTCCTTGCAGTGGCTGCTCGTCATCCCCGTCGTGGGATGTGGGGCCGTGGCGATGTTCGTGCCTCGTCGCCTCATCGACGCCGGAACGTCCTCGGGGCACGGACGGGCCGAATCTCTGCTCACCTCGCTGCGCTCCACGGCGTCCTTTCTCGGGGACCTTCCCGCATTTCGATGGATGGGCATCACGACGCTCGCGGTCATGGGGGCTGGAGCGACGGTCGAATTCGCGTTCTTCGACATCGCTGTCGATCGATATCAGGACGCCGCCGACCTTCAGGTCCTGTACGCGAGCGTGACCTTGGCGGCCTTCGTGTCGTGCTGGGTGATCCAGTCGTTGTTCACCGAGAAGGTCCTGCGCCGCTTGGGCATCGCCCGAGCCCTCCAACCACTTCCCGTCAGCGGGGTGCTCGCCACTGTTGCGTTCGTCGTCGCGGGAGCGACCGGAGCAATCGTCGTGGCGGTCATCGGTCTCCTCGCATGGCGACTCCCGCTGTGGAGCGTCGACATGAGCGCCCGTCAGAACGCCATGGCCACGTTGCCCGACGAACGCCGGGCCCGGTCTTCGTTCCTCATCGAACTCGCTCCGGTTGCGGTCGCGTACCTCGTCGTGGCGATCCCGATCACGTTGTCCTGGGCTCTCGATCTGCGCTGGATCGCCCCCGCCCTGGGTGTCGCTGCGGCGTTCACGGGACTCGCTCTCAGCCGTCGGGTCGTCGCGACCTGGGAGGACACCCAGTTGTCGTATCGCCTCAAGCGCCGCAAGCGCCTGTCCTGACGACGTCAGCTTTCTCGCAGCCTGCCGGCGTCGCTTCAGTCCCACCGATCGGCGGGAACCATCGCAAGATCGACAGGATCGATCGTGTCTCGCACGAGGGCATGGTCGTGATCGAGGCGATACATGTCGAGCGCGAAGGTCGCCACCGCCGGTGACACGACCTCATGGGGGGTGAGTCGACGCGACGCGTGACGTGGTGGCAGCCACAACAACACCAACGGCCGCATCTCGAGACCCTTGTCGGGCCACTCCCACCCATGCACCGGTTCGGCATAGTCGATGGGCAAGGCCTCCCAACCGGTGGTCAGGAACGGCTTGAGTTTGTAGTCCGGGGTCTCCGCAAGCGCTCCGAGATTGTCGGGGCCGACATCGGCGTCGAGTCGGCGCAAGGCATCGTGAAGGAACCAGGTTCCCAACCTCGTGCCCTCGATGGTGAGATGGCGAACGTCGGAATCGACCGCCAAGAAATGGATCGGTGCCGTCCGCCGCACCAGATTCGAGTCCATCAGGCTGTACCCGGCGGGGTCCCCGTCCACGCACAGCATCCATTGATGCACCGCAATGCCACGCCTCGTCGACGCTCGGCGCGCATCGCGTTCGATCTGCTCACCAGCGAAACGATGGTCCGGAAAGACATCATCGTGGAGTCGCCGCATGGGCCCCACGAACTGGCTCCAACACCCGTCGACTACATCGTGGAGAGTGATGCGCTCACCGGTATCGCTTCGTCGTTCCCGTTCCGAGAGCGGCTCCATGTCGTGACCTCCACGAGTCGCCTGCTTCGACCCTAATCGAACCGTCTCGCGCCCGAACCTAGAAGTGGAAGTGCGCCTGCCCGCCAGCCGTGAACGATGTGGTAAGAGTGAAGCGTTGAACGGTGCACTCGCACCGATCCTGCGAGCCCAGGGACCGATGTCGTGACCAAGATCATTTCGATCCACTCCTTTCGTGGTGGGACCGGCAAAAGCAACTCGAGTGCCAACATCGCTGCGCAACTCGCGGTGGCTGGTAAGCGTGTGGGCGTCGTCGATACCGATGTCCAATCTCCGGGAATCCATGTGCTGTTCGGATTCGATCAAGACATCCCCGGTCACACCCTCAACGATTATCTCTACGACGGCGTTCCCATCACCCAGGCCGCCCACGACGTCACCGATCGGGTGATGTCCTCGGGCGCCGCTGTCGCCCCGGGCGGCCAATTGTTCCTCGTGCCGTCGAGCATGAAAGCCGCCGATATCGCCAAGGTCCTGCGCCAGGGATACGACGTCGAAATGCTCAATGAGGGCTTTCGAGCGCTGGTGAAGGGGCTATCGCTCGATGTTCTCGTCATCGACACCCACCCAGGCCTCAACGAAGAGACGTTGTTGTCGATCACGATCTCTGACACGTTGATCCTGATCCTGCGTCCCGACAAGCAGGACTATCAGGGCACTGCCGTCACCGTGGACATCGCTCGCCGCCTCGAGGTTCCCGAGTTGTTGTTGATGGTCAACAAGGTGCCCTCGAACGCCGATCGCCAAGCGGTCGCCACCGATGTCACCAATGCGTATGCCGCTGAGGTGGCGGGAGTGCTGCCCCTGAGCGAGGACATGGTCATGAACGCATCGGGAGGGCTGTTCAGCCTCACGAACCCCGATCACGTGTGGTCGCAGTCGATCGCCGCCGTCGCCCAGCGCGTTCTTCCCTGACGGCGGGCATCGCTTCATCCTCGTCTCGGGCCTGACTCGCCGGGCCGACACGGGTCGTGAGAGCCGCTCCCAACGCGGCGATCACGGCGAACGTACGCCACCAGCGACCCAGATCCGGGTCGATCCCGGGAAGAGCCGTCACCTCGAGACTGACCGCGACCGCGATGCTCGCGATAGGTACTCGCTTCGGCCGCCTGGAGAGTTCGACGACGAGCGCTCCGAGCACGACACCGATCGTGTAGTAGCGGTGAGCTCCGGGTTCGACGACGAGCCGCCAAGACAGAACCGCCAACAGCACCGCAGGCCAACGACCTGCCATGACGAGGACCGCAGCGAGCACGAGGCCGCCGCCGAGCTGCACCGGACGCACCCATGACGGGGTGAGCGCGTCATCGAATCCCAGCGCTCGAAGCACCGAGGTGGGGTCATTGTCGATTCCGAACCCCCGGGTGTCCCATGTGGAGGGCTCTGCGATCAGAAACGGCGCCCACACGGCCAAGGCGAGGGCGCCGACCGCGCCGACACGCCACGCACGTGACCACCAGGTGGTGGCATGCACGGCCGCGAGGGGCGCCAGCATGATCGCCCAGGGTTTGGCGGCCGCCGCGAGAGCCAACCAGATGATGGTGCCGGTGGGCTGACGAGCGGCGATCGCGACCATGGCGGCGATCAACGATGCCAGCGCCAGTGCGTCATCGATATGGGCGGTCCGGGCCGCCACGTCGCCCCAGGTGATCACGATGAGTACCACCGCGACCAGGGTCGCACGCTCACTGGTCCCGTCTCCGTCGATCGGTCGCAGCGAGTCGATGAGGTCGATCACCAGGCGCACCACGATCACTCCGAGCACGGCGCTGAGCACCATGGCCATGACGGATCCGACTTCGAGCCCGAACCCACTGAGGGGCACAGCCACCAGGATTCCCGGAGGACCGAACTGGAACTCGGGATGATCCCGATACAGCGACAGACCCGTGGCACCGCCGATTCCGTCGTCTCCCAGCAGTAACCGGGCAGCGTCATGGAAGAAGTGCCACGCAGTGGCGTGGGTCCCGGCAAGATGCGCGAAAAACACGACCCCGGATACGCCCACAGCCAGGAGCACCCGGCGACGACGACCCCCCGTGACGGTCGAGGCCACCCACGACGAACCCGATGAGCGTCCCCGTGGTGCTCCAGGATCACCGGTCACCGCTCCAGATTGCCATCTGAAGGCCCCGAGGACCTCCACATCGGCGATGCTCGCTCACCTTGTCGAACCGAGACGTGGTCGACGCGAGCAGTATGGTCGCAACGGTCCGAGTACATGATTCCCGGAGGGTCCCGCTCGGGTCACGTGATCGGCGCAACGAGGGGACGGATCATGGACGACACGATGAGGCGCCTGGCCGATATCCAGGCCATCGCCACGACCAAGGCGCGGTATTTCTACTTTCTCGATACCAAGCAGTGGGATCGTCTCGCGACCGTGTTCACAGCCGATGTCGATTTCGATTCCGCTCGCGAGGGCGAATACAGCTTCGCGGGGCGCGACGGCTTCATCGACTACGTGCGCACCCATCTGAGCGATGCCACCACCATCCATCACGGGCACATGCCCATCATCGACTTCGACGGCCCCGACGAGGCCCGAGGTATCTGGGCGATGACCGATGACGTCCAGATCCCCGCTCGAGCCACCCGGTTCATCGGCCACGGCCACTATCACGAGCGATATCGCCGCGAGGATGGCGAATGGTTGATCTCGGCGTGGAAACTCACTCGTCTCCGTGTCGATGTCCTCGAAGGGCCATCGCGCTAGAGAACTCGTCACCGCCGCCACCCGGGACTGGCGACCCGATCCACTGACGTCCAGGGGCGCTGGTCCGGACGTGATCGCAGGACTCGACTCGTCCTGGTGGAACGAGCCCGGCATCACAACCTGGTCGATCGGGTGCTCGACACCCACGTACGTGCTGGCCTCGGGGGGACACTGGCACTGCGCAGCCTGGCGCCTGATGGCGAGGTGAGTGAGAGAACCTTCGGGGAGCTCACTCATGACAGTGCCCGCGTCGCATCGGTCCTTCACGGTGTCGGCTTGGACCCCGGTGACCGAGTCATGGTGATGTCGGGTCGCGGGGTGAGTCTTCATGGGAGTGTGCTCGGGATTCTGCGAGCGGGCATGGTGGCGTGTCCCGTGTTCGCAGCCTTCGGCCCCGAACCCGTGCTCCAACGTCTCGATCTCGGGGAGATCGACGCGGTGATCACGACCGTGGATCTCTACCGCAGTCGAATACAACCGATTCGCGATCGGCTCCGACAACCGATTCAGGTGATGCTCACCGACGCGATCGGTGGTGAGGAACCCCCTGACACCATGTCCCTGCCCCACCTTCTCGCCGGGGCGGATCCCGAAACTGGAGCGATGCCGGTCAATCGGGAGGATCCGGCTGTGATCCACTTCACCTCGGGGACCACGGGCACTCCCAAAGGGGCAGTGCACGTGCACGGAGCCGTGACCGCTCATCGGGATTCGGCGATCGAGGTGTTCGGGCTCGCGCCCGGTGAGCGGTACTGGTGCACGGCTGATCCCGGATGGGTGACGGGAACGAGTTACGGGATCATCGCTCCCTTGGCGGTCGGTGCGGTCACGATCGTCGACGAAGCCGAGTTCGACCCGACCCGGTGGTGGCGCATCCTGAGCGAGGAACACATCGCCGTGTGGTACACCGCACCGACAGCGATCCGGATGATGCGACGCTCCCGCGACGTGGCGGACCCGACCCTCGACCTCTCTGCGCTACGCCTGGCTGCCAGCGTCGGGGAGCCGCTCGACGCCTCCTCGGTCACCTGGGGCGAACGGGTGCTGGGCGTGGCGATCCGAGACACCTGGTGGCAGACCGAGACCGGTTCCATCATGATCGCCACGGACCATGCCACGACCCCCCGTCCTGGAGCGATCGGGCGCCCGCTTCGCGACATCACCATTGCCGTGTGGGCCTGTGACGACACCGGGGTCCTGCAAAGGACCGCCACGGGGCAACCCATCGAGGTCGATGAACCCGACATGGTGGGGATGTTGGCCATTCGCTCGGGTTGGCCGTCGATGTTCATCGATTATCTCGGAGCTCACGAACGCTATGAGAAGTGTTTCGAGTCCGATTGGTATGTGACCGGGGATCTGGTGCGGCGCGATCGCGATGGTTTCGTCTGGTTCGTGGGGCGCAGTGACGATGTCATCACCTCGGCGGGACATCTGATCGGACCCTTCGAGGTCGAAGCCGTTCTCGAAGCTCATCCCGATGTCCTCGCCGCCGGGGTCTATGGAGTTCCGGACCCCGATGTCGGTGAGGTGGTCCACGCGTGTGTCGTGGCGCGCGATCCCGCGACCGACCCCGAGGCGTTGTCGGTCGCGGTGCGGGCCCATGCCCGGCGCCATCTCGGTGCCGCGGTGGCGCCCCGTCGTATCCGCGTCGTGGAGGAACTCCCGACCACGACGAGTGGCAAGATCCTGCGGCGAACCCTGCGCGAGTCCGAACTCGCAGCCTCGAGCTCACGGACCGGATCATGAACGGCCCCGAGCCGCCATCCCTCGAATCCGCTCTCGCCATCCGCGCCGAGCGCTCGGATTCGACCCCCTCGGATTCGACCCGGCGTGATCTCGTCGAGATGTACGAAGCAATGGTGTTCATCCGACGGTTCGAGGAGCGCTGCGCCGAGCTCTACCAACAGGGCCGAATCCACGGCTTCCTTCATCTGTACGTGGGCGAGGAGGCGGTGGCCACCGGTGTCATCGCCGCTCTTGATCCGAACGATCAGATCGTGGCCACCTACCGCGAACACGCTCATGCCCTTCTCGCCGGGGTGCCTCCGTGGCAGGTGATGGCCGAGATGTTCGGACGCGTGGACGGCTGTAGCGGAGGTCGAGGGGGTTCGATGCACCTGTTCTCCGTCGAACACGGCCTCTATGGCGGCAACGCGATCGTCGCGGGAGGCATTCCCTTGGCGGTCGGGTTGGCTCTGGCGGATCGGATGCTGCATCGAGACCGGGTGACGGTGTGTTTCTTCGGCGATGGGGCCATGGCCGAAGGCGCGTTCCATGAGGCCATCAATCTCGCAGCGCTCTGGAACCTTCCGGTGCTCTTCGTCTGTGAGAACAACCTCTACGCCATGGGCACGGTCCTGGAACATTCCCATGCCGCCACGGACCTGGCTCTACGAGCAGCGTCGTATGGCCTCGTGGCGTGGAGCGTGGACGGTATGGACGTCGTCGAGGTCCATGAGAGCGCTCGCCGAGCGATCGACCAGGTGCGCCACGGACGCGGACCGGTCTTTCTCGAATGCCGCACGTATCGATTCCGCGCCCATTCGATGTATGACCCGGAGCGCTACCGCGATCGAGCCGAGGTCGAACAGTGGCGAGGCCGGGATCCACTGACCCTTCTCGGTAACGCTCTGAGCGATATGGGTCGACTC
The DNA here is from genome assembly GCA_964471865.1 of uncultured Ilumatobacteraceae bacterium. GTDB lineage: Bacteria > Actinomycetota > Acidimicrobiia > Acidimicrobiales > Ilumatobacteraceae > CAYMUC01. The sequence goes on from CAYYHU010000026.1 coordinate 15,422, forward strand.
GACGAGGAGCAGACGGCGATGCTGTGGGATCGGGTGGACGCTGCGATCGAGGCGGCGGTGGAACGCGCCGAGTCCTCTCCTCTCGAACCCGTCGAGAACCTGTTGCGCCATGTTCTCGCCGAACCCGCGGAGCCGCGTCGGTGACTTCGGGACCCACAGTCGCGGGCGATGCTGTCTCACCCGAACCCGAGGGCGGGATCGAGATGACGTGTCGGGAGGCCGCGACCGAAGCCCTGCGGATGGCGTTGAGCGAGGACCCGACCGTCATCCTCATGGGTGAAGACGTCGGTGCTTACGGTGGGTGCTTCGCGGTGTCGGCTGATCTTCTCTCCGAGTTCGGTCCCGACCGCATCCGTGACACCCCCCTGTCCGAAGCCGGTTTCGTCGGTGCCGGGATCGGCGCCGCCATGGGCGGTCTCCATCCGATCGTGGAGATCATGACGGTCAACTTCTCGTTGCTGGCCCTCGACCAGGTCGTCAACAACGCAGCGACTGTGCGACACATGTCAGGAGGGCAGATCGCAGTCCCTCTCGTGATCCGCATCGCGACCGGAGGTGGACGCCAACTCGCGGCCCAACACTCCCATGCGCTCGAAGGATGGTTCGCCCATATCGTCGGACTGAAAGTCTGGGTACCGGGAACTGCCCAGGACTTTCGCTGGATGCTCCCCGCCGCCCTCGCCGATCCCGATCCGGTGATCGTGTTCGAACCCACCGCTCTCTATCCCACCGAGGGTCTCGTTCATCCCGAGAACCCCGGTCCTCATCCCGAGCGAGCGATCCTGCGTCGCCATGGTGACGATCTCACGATGATCACCTATGGGTCGATGGTGCCCCTGGCTCTCGACTGCGCGGACTCCCTCGCCGAGGACGGTGTGGGTGCGGAGGTTCTCGATCTGCGCAGTCTGCGACCCCTCGACGATGCTGCGATCGCAGACTCGATACGACGAACCCATCGGGTCGTCGTGATCGATGAAGGATGGCGTTCGGGGGGTATCTCGGCCGAGATCCTCGCCCGCATCGCGGAACGGTCACTGTACGAACTCGATGCCCCGGTGGCCCGGGTATGCGGACTCGAAGTCCCGACCCCCTATCCCGCTCATCTCGAGATCGCATCGCGTCCGTCCCGGGAGCGAGTTCTCGATGCCGCCCGCGGCGTTCTCGCCGCTCGCCTGGGCCCATGACCGAGTTTCGAATGCCGATTCTGGGCGCGGACATGGACGCCGGTGTGCTCACGCGATGGTTGGTCGCGCCGGGCGACCATCTGTCGCGAGGCGACATCGTGGCGGTGGTGGGAACCGACAAATCCGACATCGATGTCGAGGTCTTCCACGAGGGAATCGTGGACGAACTGTTGGTCGAGGAAGGAGCGAGGGTTCCCGTCGGCACCCCGATCGCTCGTATCGCTGCGGCCGAGACACCCGCTTCGACCTCGGAGGCCACCGATGGGCATCCCCCACCACGACCACCAGCCAACGAGACTCATCCGGCGTCTCGAATGAGTTCACCGGTTCTTCGGCGCTTGGCCCAGGACCAAGGGGTTGACGCAACCCGAGTTCGAGGGTCCGGACCGGGCGGACGCGTCACCCGCGACGACATCGTCAAGAAGGACACGAGCCCTGGAGGGCGCCACCACGACGCGGCGCGACATCGCCCGATTCATCGCGCCGACAGTTCGGGGCCAACAGGTTCCCGGGCGGCGATCACCCCTCGAGCGCGCCGCCTGGCCATCGGAGCCGGCCGCAATCCCCTCGACTTCGTCTCCTCGGATCAGCCCGTGACGGCGTCCATGGTGCTCGCCGAGATCGCCTCCGCACCGCGGATGGGCTCGTCGCAACCGGGCGCGCCCGAGGAGACTCCAAGCGAACGAGGCCATCTCGCGGCCCTCATGACCAGGTCCTGGCGCGATATCCCCCATTTCCACGTCACGCGCCGGGTGGATCTCACTGCCATGGTCACCGAGATCGCCCGCTTCAACGATGCCCGTCGTCCTGGTGATCGACTCCTCGCGGTGGCGGTGTTGTTGTGGGCGACCGCCCAAGCCGCACGCGACGTCGACGTGGTGAACGGCTGGTGGGAAGCCGAGCGTCACCGAACTCACCCCGTCGTCGATCTGGGGATCGTCGTGGCGCGGCGCAATCGGGGACTCACCGTCGTCACGGTGCCCCATGCCGAGACAGCAACACCGGCCGACATGATGCGATCACTGGATGCGGCTGTGGAACGAGTTCGACGCGGGCGGCTCCGCAGCCGCGATGTCGCACCGGCCTCGCTGACCGTGACCGCGATGGGTGATCTCGGTGCCGACATGGTGTCGGGAGTGATTCACCCTCCTCAGGTCGCACTCATCGGACTGGGTCGAATCCACGACGCAGCCATGGTGCGCGCCGGCGAGATCACCAGCGCCCCCGTCATCGACGTGACCGTGGCAGGCGATCACCGAGCCCTCGACGGCCTCGACGCCGCTCGCTTCCTCGAGCGTTTCGTTCACCATCTCGATCATCTCGACCTCGACTCGACCACCGCGAGGATCCCATGACCCCTGATGACGCCCGACGACTCGTCGACGACGCTCTACGCGACATCGCTCCCGAACTCGATCCCACCGATCTCGGCCCCGAGGATCCGCTGCGTGACACCGCCCGGCTCGATTCGTTCGACTTCTTACATCTGCTCGCCGCCATCGACGAGCGCTGCGCACTCACGATCCCCGAAGCCGACTATCCCCAGGTCGCCACCTACCGGGATCTCGTCGCCTACGTCGCCGCGGCAGTCGAGTCCCGTCGCTGAGCGAGACCGGCGAGAAAGTCCTCGACACCAGATCCAGGTGCGAGCACCCACCGCTTCGCGTCCCGATGCCGACTGATCAACTCGGCCGTTTCGGCCGCGTCGGGGTCGGTGGCGACGATGATCGCATCGGCACCGTGCGCAAGTGGACATGGCTGACCACGAAGAACGGGACAGTCCTGATGGGGATGGCGACCGGGGCCCCCACACACCATCACCGTGATGCCGGAACGCACTGCCGCCATGGCATCACCCCATGACCGCAGCCCACCTTCGACGAGGACTCGCCCACCATCCGTACCGGGCGGCCAGGATGGAATCGAACGATCCGTCGCCACGACGAGACGAAGAGTCGTGGGATCATCGCCGAGTTCGACGACCCCACCTCGAGCCTCGATGATGGAACGCATGGCGGTGTTCGTCGCCAAGGTGTCCACGACCACGCGGATGATCCCTACCCTGGCCGCAGCAGCGAGCACGAGGTCCACCAGAAATGGTCCGAGCCAGCCGCGCCACTGGGGATCGACGGCGATTGCGAGTTCACCGGTGTCGTCGCCACTGCGGGCCACACCGACTTCGGCGATGACCGCGTCGGGGTCTGAGTCCTCTCCCGCGATGACGATCAGCACCACGCCCCCGTGGCGGTTCTGATCCACCCAGGTCGCGATGACTCGGAGATCGGGTTGGCCACCGGTGAAGAAGCGTCGATGGACGTCGCGACGATCGAGACGCTGATAGAGCCGGGCCAGTCGGTCGACATCGGTGAGTCGAGCCTCACGGATCACGAGGCGAACATCCCCCGCGGTGACGGTCCTGGGCTCCATCACCACAATGCAGGTTCGTTGCGTCCGAGACGTCCAGCACCATGAGACCCCCGAACCTCAGGACACTGGACCCGGCGAACGCGTCAGATCACGACTCGAACTCGACCTACACGCTGTCCTGCGCCCAGAACCGGTGGGGACACGAGCTCGTCGAGATCCTCTGGTATCGGCACAGTGAGATCTCGCAGCAGTGCCACCGCTACGAGAGCACTCGCTCGCGTCGCGCCATCGGCGATCTTGACGCCCACGGCCGGGCCGCCGGGAACTGCGGCGACGAACACGCCTTCGGCTCCATCCTTCGCGATCAATTCCCCCACCGCGCCCATGAGGATCGTCGCGGCTCGTTGGGGGCCAGCGACCAGATCGGGAAAGGAGGTCATCGCCGCATGAACCTGACCTCGATCCGATGCAATCTGAGCCACTGCTGTCACGAGCCCGAGCAACGGGACCATAGGAGCAGGAGCTCCACATCCGTCGACCCCGACATGATCGATATGGCCACCGCATCGAGTGGCGATGGCGTCGAGGATGTGGCGCTGCACCGGGTGATCGACGTTCAGATAGTTCTGCGTCGGCCAATCGCACTGGACACAGGTCGCCAGCATTCCCGCATGCTTCCCCGAGCAGTTCATCGCCAGCCGAGAGCGGGATCCTCCCTGAGCCAGCAACGCCTCAGCCGCGTGACGATCCAGGGGGAGATCTTCAGGGGTTCTGAGATCGCTGTGGTCCAGACCGGCGGCGGCCAACAGTGAGGTGACAACCTCGAGGTGTCGAGGGGACCCGTCATGGCTGGCACACACCAGCGCCAGTTGCTCATCGGTGACCTCGAGTCCGAGTTCGATCAGGGCCTGAGCTTGGATCGGCTTGAAAGCGGAGCGTGCGTAGATCGGGATGTTCGGATCTCCCCAGGACCGCGCCACAGACCCATCGGGGTTCAACGTGACCGCCAGACCGTGATGTTCGGATTCGATACGGCCGTTTCGTTCGACCACGGCCACACGGACTGTGGCCCCCTCGAGACCCCGGTCATCGCTCGCCACGGCGCCGCAGCGTATACCTCCGTCTGGGCGGGAGTGGCTCGATCGACCGTGGGTCGATGACGATGGCTCGGCGTCTCGCCCCTGTCGACGCTCGAGGCGGCCTGCACACCGGGGCGATCACGACTAGGTTGGCCCTGCTGGCTGCGGTCAGTGGACGAACCACAACGACCCGAGGAGGTTCCATGCCCCGCGACGATCTCACCACCCTTCCCATGGTCGATGAGGCGATGGCCGAAAAGCTCAAAGCTGCCGGTTTTCGCGATATCGACGGTGTCGCCGTCTCGACGCCGAAGGCGTTGATGGTGGCCGGTTTCGACGAAACCACCGCCACTGAACTCCATGCCGCGGCGGCAGAGCACCGCGAGAAGCATCACGTCAAGCCGACGCTGAGCGAAAAAGAAGAACCAGGAATGGTCAAGTCGACGATGAGCACCGTGGCCACAGCAGCCAAGAAGCGTGGGCAGTTCATGGCCAAGGGCAAGGTCCGCCAGGCCTGGTTGAAAATTCGACCGTTCTGAACCCGACCCGGTGAGATCACCGGGTCGGGCGCAACTGAACGATCAGAAACTCGAACGCTCTCCGACGAGTTCCTCTGACAACGTCCACAGACGCTGGGCCGCCTCGGGATCGAGCGCGAAGGGTCGAACTCCGATCACCGTCGAGGTCTCCTCGATGGGAGCGATGCCACAGTCCTCGAGATACACGCCTCCGACGCCGTCAAGCTCGGGGGCGGTGGCGGTGTACACGCTCGTCGCCGCCCCGGCCTCGACCGATTTGAACACCAGTTCAGCAGGGTCGCGCTGGTTGACCGCGGCGAAGTCTTCCTCGGTGAGGTGACGTCCCAGATCCGTCATGATCACGCCAGGGTGAACGGCATTGGCGCGCACCCCGCGCTCAGCGAGACGACGATCGGCTTCGACGGCGAAGAGGATGTTCGCCGTCTTGGACTGCCCGTACGCAATCCACTTGTCATAGGGACGTTCGCGGTAGTTCGGATCCTCGAAGACGACCGGCGAGCGATGATGGGCCCGGGAACTCAATGCCACGATGCGAGCGTTGCCGCTTGCGAGCAGCGATGGCGCGATCAACAGGGTCAACAAGAAGTGGCCGAGGTGATTGGTGCCGAACTGGGTTTCGAATCCGTCCTGGGTGACTCCCTGAGGGCAGGCCATGACCCCGGCGTTGGTGATCACCACATCGAGAACCGGAGTCGAGTCCACGACCTCAGCAGCGAAGCGTCTCACGCTCGCCAAGGAATCCAACTCGAGGACCCCTCCTCGAATCTGCTCAGAGCCGGTCGCAGCACGCAGACGAGCCACGGCATCATCGACTTTGTCGGTAGCCCGAGCCGTGATGATCACCTCGGCACCGGCTCCCGCCAGGGTGCGCGCCGTCTCGTATCCGAGCCCCCCCGAGGCGCCGGTGACGAGAACCCGCCGCCCCGTGAGGTCGAGACCGTCGATGACCTCAGCGGTGGTGGTGTCGTGGCCAAAGGCCGACCTGTCGATCTGGGTCATGGTTCCTCCCGTTGTCCTCGCCCACTGTGCCACGGGGTGACGGGTCGGATACGAACTCCAGCGCTCGCCTCAGGAACCGAGTTCCTCCACGGCTCGCGCGATCCAGGTGTCCAGGGTCCCCGTCTCGATGGCCACGGCGGCCTGATCGACCTCGGCGGGAGCGACGACTCCGCCGGCGACTCCCGATTCGACATCACCCGCTGCGAGCAACACCGCCGCCAAGACGACACCGATTGCCTCGGGAGCCTCCTCGGCGCCATCAGGCGCGATGGTCGTCGACTCCACAGAGTTCGTGGGAGTCACGGTCGTGACAGGAGACGTCGTGGTGGTGATCGTGTCATCACTCGCATCGTTTCCACATCCGGTGAGGACCGCAACGATGAACAGCCCACTGATGAAGCGACGGGCACGCATCATGGCCCTACCTCCTCGACTCGCGCTGATCGATCGTCATCGACCTCGTCTCGGTCCTCCGGTCCCGATGTGACTGGACCTGACGTAGCAGGACCTGACGTGACCGGACCTGGCGTGACTGGATCTGACGTGAACGCCTGGGAGATCGGCGGACCCGACGTGGCTGGTCCCGACGTGGCTGGCCCCGATGTCGCTGGACCCGAGGTGCCCGGCGAGGACGTCGTCGATCCCGGAACGCTGCTCGGCACCGATGGTGGCTGTCCGAGTCCTTCGAGGGCTCCAAGACGATCGCGGATCCGATCCCGGTCGAGGAGCGGGTCCCCATCGAACACTGGATCCCGGTCACGTTCGAGGAGTCTCAGGCGATCCATCGCCCGCTCGTACACCCCGCCGAGAGCATCGAGAACCCGGGACCGAGCCGGTTCGGTGAAGTCCTCGGCATCTCCGATGCGCTCACGCCAGGTCTCGAGCAGTCGTTCGGCATGGCGAACCTGAAGCCGTGCCGCCAACTGGCGGACACATTCGGGTCCCGACGCCGACACCGTGGGCCCGGTGTACTGCTGACGACACATGCTGCGCTCCTGGGCGAACCCCTGGGCGGCGTCTCTCCACTCGGGGGCCACGTCTCGCCACCACTGCAGACGCTCCATCCACTGCGTGGGACCAGCCGGCACCTCGACCGATCCGGGTGGCCAGGCATCGACGTCACGCGCCCAGATGGCGAGTTCACCCAGGTGGTTGCGTACCACCAGGGGAACGTCGGTGGCCCCGGCGGCGGTGAGCACCTCGCTGATCCTCGCAAGTTCCTCATCGTCGACTTGAGCATCCACAGGTGCAAGTCGGGGCATCCCGATAAGCGTCGCAACGAGAACTGCACTCATGAGCCCGATCATTCGTCGTCGTGACCGCAATGGACATCCTCCTCATCGACGTCGCTTCGGTTCCCAGCCATCGAGCGACGCTAAAGAGGCCGCACCGGTGACACCACAGGCCTCGAGCCCGGCACCCCGAGGTCCTCGGGCCCAGCCCCTAGGGTGGGATCGTGCCCACCATGCCTGCTGCGTTCCTGGGACACGGATCGCCGATGAACACCTTGGAGTCCAACCGCTTCACTCGGGCCTGGCGCAACTGGGGTCGCCGACTCGAACGGCCACGGGCGGTGGTGGTGATCTCGGCCCATTGGTACATCAAGGCCACGGCCGTCACCGCGATGGCGCGTCCGCGCACGATCCACGACTTCTCGGGCTTTCCCGATGCGCTGCGTCGCTTCCAGTACCCGGCCTCAGGTGCCCCCGAGGTCGCCGACGAGGTGGCCACTGCACTCGCACCCACCGCGGTGGTTCGTGACACGGCCCAATGGGGACTCGACCACGGGACCTGGTCGGTCCTCGCTCATGTCTTTCCCGATGCCGACGTGCCCGTGATCCAACTTTCGCTGGACGCCACCCGCCCGTTGGCCGATCACATCGCCATGGGTCGGGCACTCGATCCTCTCCGCTCCCAGGGTGTGGTGATCATTGCGAGTGGCAACGTCGTACACAACCTCGGGCGAATCGACTGGTCACGTCCAGATGGCGCCACGGGATGGAACCGAGCCTTCGACCACGCAGCTCGCGGACTGATGACCAGGCGTCCAGGAGATCTCGACGAACTCCGCCGGCATGCATCTTGGGATCTGGCTGTTCCCAGCCCCGACCACTTCTTGCCGCTGGCTTATCTGGCTGGCCTCGCCGATGCCGCCGCGACCCCCGCCCGAGTCCTCGTGGAGGGCAGCGCGTACGGATCGTTGTCGATGACGAGTTACGAACTCACCGGCACTCGCAACTGAGACCACCATCGGTGACCGCCGACGACCCAATCGGCCGATGTGGGGCGCCCGGGCGCGAAGCCGGGGATCACCGAGGCCGAGATGTACTGGTTCAGGGACGGGTGCGACGCTCGATGGCGGCCCACAGTGCCGGGGTGATGGCTGCGGCCACGAGCACTTTGACGAGGTCGCCGATGAGGAACGGAGCGAGACCGAGGCTCACGGCGTCGGTTCCGGCATCGGAATAGACCGGAATCGACAGCGAGTGGGCGAGCCACGCCACTCCGGTGGTGTAGATCGCCACATGGCCGAGCACCATCGCCGATACCGATGCCGCATAGCTGCGGTCCTGGCCGCGCTCGGCGAGATGGCCCACGATGGCCGCGGCGAGGAGATACCCCACGACATATCCACCCGTGGCCCCGGTGACGGCGTCCCAGCCACCATTCCAGTTCGCGAACACCGGGAGGCCGACAGCGGCCATCGCCAGGTAGAGGCCCTGGGAGGCAATCGCCCGTCGCAGACCCAACGAGGCCGCGATCACCACCACTGCGAAGGTGGAACCGGTGACGGGTACCGGGGTGAATCCGAGCGGAATCCGCACCTGGGCGGCCGCCGCGGTCGCGAGCGCGCCGGCGACGACGAGGGTTGCGGTCCGCCACCGGAACCGGGGCAGGGTGTCAGCGAGGGTCAGGGGCGCGGCGACGACGTTCACGATTCCTCCTGGAGACGAGTCGACGAGACGCTAGTCAGCGGCTCTCTCGGCATCAAACCGACCGAGTCAGGTCCGAGCGGTGGCTGCGCCGGCCGAGACGAACTCAGCAGCATCGCGACCGGCCAACCACCCAAAGGTCAAGGCGGGTCCGAGAGTCCCTCCCGCACCTCCGTAGACCATTCCGGTGGGGGCTGCCATCACGTTTCCAGCCGCGTACAGACCGGCGATGATGCCACCGTCACGAGCCACGACCCGGCCGCGGGTATCGGTCTTGGGACCGCCATTGGTTCCCAGTGAACCCGATTCGATCCTCACCGCATAGAGCGGCCAGTTGTCGAGGGCACCCAGGGTCGCTTCGACTCCCGGAAGCGACCGATCACCGTTGAAGGTGTCGTACGCGCTGACGCCGCGCCCGAAGTCCGGATCCTCACCTTGGGCTGCGTATTCGTTGAAACGCGCCACTGTGGCGGTCAGAACCTCGGGATCGACACCGATCGACGCCGCCAGTTCCTGAGGTGTGGCTCCGGTATGCATCCAGTCGGGAACAGTCTCCCCTGCCGGACAGCCCGCAACGTCGTAGCGCATCTTGTGGGCATGATCGAAGATCAGCCAGCACGGCAGATTCGGATAGGTGAAGGCCGCCGGATCGAACGCATGGAATGCTCCGCCCATCGCGTTGTAGTTCTGAGCCTCATTGGTGAAGCGCCGTCCCTGCCCGTTGACCATCAAGCTGCCGGGCCGGGTGCGCTCGAGCAGGATGAGCCTCGACGTGGGAGCTCCCCAGGCCTCTTCACCCGGGACCCGAACCACGGGAACCCACCAGGCGTTGCGCATATTGCCGAGCCGGGCCCCCGCATCGAGCGCCATGAGGAGCCCGTCGCCGGTATTCGTGGGAGTACCCGCGGGGGCCGACATCGGCCCGCGAAGGAAGGTCCGCACGAGTTCCTCGTTCCACTCGAACCCCCCGGTCGCGACGATCACAGCCGAGGCGCGAACCTCGAGGACACCGCTTGCAGTCTCGAAGCGCACACCGGTGACCCGTCGATCCTCGACCATCAACCGGGTGGCTCGCGCCTCGACCACCGGCTCGATGCCACGGTCGAGACAGCCTTTGACGAGCGCTCCGGTCAAGCCCAGTCCCATACCGTGCAGGCCATCGGCGATGCGCTGAGCCAGAACGTCGGGAGCCGGCATCGCCGTGGCGCCCCCCAAGGGGGTATCGGTCAATTTCACCGGATGGGCGCCCCGGAGATTTCGGATCCGTGCCGCCCAGTCGCCGAGTTCGGGGAAGGGGAACAAGGCATTGTCGAGTGATCGACCACCGGCGGGGAGCCCGCCGGGATGCTCAGGGTGATAGTCGGGGTATCCCTCGACGATATGGAAGGCACACGGAGTGTTGTCCTCGAGCCACTGGATGGCTTGGGGTCCGTGGTCGACGAAGGCGGCGGCCATATCCGAGTCGATCTGTCCCAACGACAGGCTCTCGAGGTACGCGAGGGCCGCTTGACGTGAATCCTCGATACCGGCTGCTTGTTGGTGATGGTTGTTGGGCATCCACACGATGCCCCCACTCATGGCGGTGGTGCCCCCGATCAGATCGCTTTTTTCGAAGAGTCCGACCCGGGCTCCGCGATCGGATGCGGCGATGGCCGCTGCGAGACCGGCAGCGCCGGTTCCCAATACGGCCACATCGACATCGAGGGTGGTCGTTTCGGTCATGGTCATCGTGTCCTCCTCAGACGCTCCCCGACCCTGATTGTGCCAATCTCATCGGGTCGAGACCGTGGCGTAACGCCATCGCTGCATGTGCGCTCCAACCAGTCGTCACGCAGGCCCGCTCCCCAACCCGGGATCATCCAGGGCAATGGTGCCAGATCCGTAGACGTGCGCGATGTGAGCGACTGAGCCGAAGTCGAGCTGAGGACTCAGAGGATCTGGGAGAGGAATAGCTTCGTGCGCTCCTCGCGCGGATTGGTGAAGAAGTGCTCGGGCGATCCGACTTCGACGACGTCACCGGACTCCATGAACACCAAGCGATCCGCTACCTCGCGGGCAAAGCCCATCTCATGGGTGACCACGATCATCGTCATTCCGGACTCGGCGAGTTCCTTCATCACGTCGAGGACCTCTTTGATCATCTCGGGGTCGAGCGCCGAGGTGGGTTCGTCAAAGAGCATGACCTGAGGTTCCATCGCCAAGGCGCGCGCAATCGCCACACGCTGCTGCTGGCCGCCCGACAGCTGTCCTGGGAATTTCGAGGCCTGCTCGGGGATCCCGACTCGCTCGAGCAACTCCATCGCCCGGGTTTCGGCTTCGGCCTTGGGCCGCTTTCGCACCCAGACCGGAGCGAGGGTGATGTTGTCGAGCACCGTGAGATGGGGAAACAGGTTGAACTGCTGAAACACCATGCCGACTTCGGATCGGATCTTTTCGATATTGCGTAGGTCGTTGGTCAACTCCACCCCGTCGACGATGATGTCGCCTTCTTGGTGGTTCTCGAGCCGGTTGATGCAGCGGATCAACGTCGACTTTCCCGAACCCGATGGTCCGAGCACCACCATCACTTCGCGCTCTTTGACAGTCAGATCGACACCGCGCAACGCCTGGAAGTCGCCGAACCACTTCTTGACGCCGCGACACACGATCATGTCCCGGCGGGACGCCAACTCCTCGGTCAGGGCCTGATCGGCGATGCTCATGACGGTCGCTCCGTGATGGTGTCTAGTGGTCGGTACGGGTGGATGGTCGCCATGGTCCAGGACTCATCGAGCCTGACCCGCTCGCAGGCGGGCTTCGAGGTTCTGAGACGACTTGGACATGGTGTAGGCGATGATGAAGTAAACGAGGCTGATGAAGAGCAGTCCGGGTCGCTTCTGACCCAGGAAGTCGGGCTGGTT
>CAYYHU010000027.1:0-12004 GCA_964471865.1 uncultured Ilumatobacteraceae bacterium
AATGAGGGTTCGGTCGTCCGGGATGTCCCGAGACATCACATGGAGCCGGGTGCGGGAATCGAACCCGCGACCACATGATTACAAGTCAAGTGCTCTGCCAACTGAGCTAACCCGGCGATATCACGAAGGCTAGCGGCGACCCCACCCCACCTCTGGTTCGATCGACATCGTCTCAGCGTCCGTCCAAAGCCGAGATCCTGAGTACGCCCCAGGCCCCTCTGATTGGTCAGCCCCGCGCGACCTCGCAACTTCCCCCACAGGCTGCTGCCGTCGACGAGGACGTCAGGCCTGACATCACGACCCGACGGGCTAGGTTCTCGACGTGACAACTCTCGACAATGTCACCAACGGTGTGATCGCCCGTGACGAACTCCTACGAGTCGCCCGTGACCTGATTGCCCACAGCCGGGCCAACACGGTCCCGGTTGCCGACAGTGTGGTCGAGGTCCCGGCTCAGCGTTACTGCGATCCCGAATACTTCGAGCGCGAGAAGCGAGCGATCTTTGAGCGGCTACCGATCGTGGTCGCCGGATCTCAAGAAATTCCGCAACCGGGTGACCACATGTCGGTCGACATCGTCGGGATTCCTGTCCTCGTCGTGCGCGGTCGAGATGGTGTTGCACGTGCCTTCTTGAACGCCTGCACCCACCGTGGAGCCATCCTGACCTCGGGCTCGGGGTCCTCGGCCCGTCTCAAGTGCCCGTACCACGGGTGGGTCTTCGATGATCAAGGCGCTTTGGTCGGTGTTCCGTGCCGGAAGGAATTCGGCGAGGTCGACACCGACGCGCTCGGATTGCGGCCCTTCCCGGTGGCCGAACGGGCCGGTCTGGTGTGGGCAATTCTGGATCCGACCTCGACAGCGGACATCGATCAGTTCCTCGACACCTTTCTCGGCAGGTTCGGTGCGCTCCTGGAAGAGTTCGGTCTGAAGAACTGGACCGTGCTGCGACGCGCATCCTTCGAAGGAGCGAACTGGAAGCTTGCCTTCGACGCCCACCTCGACTTCTACCACCTGCCCGTTCTGCACCGAAACACCTTCGGTCCCGATGTGAGCCCTCACGCGTTCTAATACCACTGGGGTCCACATCAGCGCTTGGCCCGCCCGGGCAAACGGGGCGGACCGGTGGGAACCGGTCATGTCGATCTCTTTGCGCGACAAGATGACCCCGAGGACACCTGGACCAATGAAGCGATGATGCTCGGAGAGTGGATCATCTACCCGAACGTGTCGATCAACAGCTTCTACTCGGGTGGTCGAGGTGTCTTGATCTCCCAGATCCTCCCTGGTGAGACCGTGGACCGATCCGTCACGGTGCAGACTTACTTCCTCGAACGCGAGCCCGATGAGACTCAACGGGCTTCAGCGGAAACTCTCTTCGAGTTCCTCGGGAATGTCGTCAACGGCGAGGATCTCCCGACCTCGTTCGACCAGCAACGGGCGCTCTCGACGGGCATGGTTCCAGCGATGCGTTTCGGTCGTAACGAGGGCGGGCTGCAGCAGTTTCACGAGTGGTGCGAGCGCATCGTGTCCACGCCCGATGATCGCCTCGACGAGTTGTTTCGCGAGCCCTGACGCCGCACCGGTCAGCATCGTCGTTCAGACCATTAGAGCGGGGACGAATGTAGGGGTGATGAACACCTCAGCCTCGGTGAAGATCACCCGCGACCCAGACCGTGGTCGAGGCCCTCGTGCGAGGTCGCAGAGTCGCCGCGAACGCGGGTTCCAATGCACTACACGTGATCGATTTGCCACCGACCAATCGCGTCGACACCTGCCACCGGAACGGCTCGTTCGCCGACGTCTCGACGAGATGTGACCGGTTACGGTCAACAGCGTGGTGAGTACGACACGGATCGACCTTCCCGGAGCCGACGGGCTACGGCTCGCAGCCGATGCGGTAGGGGACCCGACGAACCCACCCTGTCTACTTGCTCACGGAGGTGGCCAGACTCGACACTCCTGGCATCACACCGCCGCAGTTCTCGCCCAGGCTGGTTGGTATGCGGTGTCGATAGATCTGCGTGGTCACGGTGACAGTGACTGGTCGCCCACGGGTGGTTATCTTCTCGACGATTTCTGTCGCGACACGATCTCGGTCGCGCTCCATCTAGGGCGACCGGTACTCATCGGTGCTTCCCTGGGAGGCACCTCGGCGTTGGCTGCCATGGGCGCAACCCGCACCGATCCCTGCGGTCGAGCACTCGTCCTCGTCGACGTCGCGCCCCATATCGAACCGGCCGGAGCGGACCGCATTCTCGACTTCATGAGTGAGCACATGACCTCGGGCTTTGCGAGTCTCGACGAGGTCGCCGATGCTGTTCACGCCTACAACCCGCACCGACCGCGACCCTCGGACCTATCCGGTCTGCACAAGAACGTGCGCCAGCGCGAGGACGGTCGCTGGTACTGGCATTGGGATCCGGCGTTCATGTCGATTCGACCAACCGATGACGAGGCTCGGACTCGCCAGCATCGCACCGATGTCCTCGAGGATGCGGCTCGATCACTTCAGGTTCCGGCGCTGCTGGTGCGCGGTCGGCGCAGTGATCTTTTGTCCGAAAGCGGGGCCCAGGAGTTCTTGAAAATGGTGCCCCATGCACGTTGCGTGGACGTCGGGGGTGCCGGACATATGGTGGCTGGGGATCGCAATGACGCGTTCGGAACCGCAGTGGTCGAGTTCCTCGCCGAGTTGAACACCGCCGACAACCGTCAGTGACGCCACCGCGAACCCGATCCAGAACGAAACCTGGCGGCGGCCCCTCGTCTCGTCAGTTCAACGCTGATTCGTCGGGGACGCCGGCATCGAGAGGCACCCTCAACGTGTTCAAGAACATCGCCACCAAGTGATAGTTCCCGACCACCGCCACGAGATCCAGACACTGTTCGACACTCCACTGGTCAGCGAGTGAGTTCCAGGTCTCATCACCGATGCCCGAATCGTGATGCAACTCCTCGACGGCGCGCAACAGTGTGGCGTCGACGGACGACCACCCGTCATGGGCACTCCCGGCCTTGACAGCCTCGATCTCGGTGTCGGTGACGCCGGCGTCACGAGCGATGAGGACGTGTTGACCCCACTCGTAGCGGGAGCGGCACAACCAACCCGTTCGCAGAATCGCCAACTCGCGCTCGCGAGCTGGAAGCGTCGATTTCGCCAAGGTGTGGCTGGCGAACACGAGCCACCGGCGCAACAGATCCGGATGGTTCGCCAACGCGCCGAAGATGTTGAGCAACTGGCCATCGGGTCCCGTCAGTCCCTTTGCAGCCGCATCGGCCATCCGAGGGTCGTCGACGGGAACGAGAGGGATGCGAGGCTCAGACATCATGATTCTCCGATCAGGAGCGACCCGCGACGCGGTGTCGTGCAACTTCGTAGGTGGCGAGCGCAGCTGCCGCCGACACGTTGAGCGAGGACAGTCGGCCCCGCATCGGAATCGACACCACGAGATCACATCGTTCACGTACCAAGCGAGACAAGCCTGCGCCCTCGGCTCCGAGCACCAGACAGATGCCCTCGGTGGCGAGATCACCGAGATCGAACAGCGTGCGTTCGGCGGCATCATCGAGACCCACCACCCAGATTCCAGCCTCACGCATCTGGGTGATGGCGGTGGGAAGACCCCCCACGATGGCGATCGGAACATGTTCGATCGCGCCCGCTGCGGCCTTGGCCACGGTCGGGGTCAGATGAACCGCTCGATGGCGCGGCAGGATCACCCCGCCGACCCCGGCGCCGTCACAGCACCGCAGCAACGCCCCGAGGTTGCCCGGATCCGTGACACCATCGACAGCCACGAGGAAGGGCGCTGTCCCCGGGCGACGAGCGATGAGGCGAGCCACATCGGCTTCAGGCACGGGGGCGGCCTTCGCGAGTACTCCCTGGGGTGCCTCGCTACGAGCCTCGGATTCGAGTTTGCGTCGATTGACCTCCATGACGGGAACCCGTTGGGAATGAGCCAAATCGATGATGTCGGCGATGACGTCACGTTCATCGAGATCCGAGGCCACCCAGACCTCGCGCACCTTGCGGGTTCCGGCGATCAACAACTCGCGAACGGCTTGGCGTCCTTCGACTTGCTCCCCGCCAAGCCCTTTGGTCGGACGTGCCGCGGGATGAGGACCATCGCCGCGGATACGTCCGGTGCGCGCCGCCCCACCGTCGCGAATCGGCGGACGCTTCGCCGCCCCGCGAGAACCCCGAGTCGAGCGACCCGAGGACGTCGCACGCCCTGGCGTGGACTTGCGCCCTGGTGAACGACCGGCCATCAGTTCTCCTCCCCTTGACGGGTGATCACAGCCACCGCCCAACAGGCGATGCCCTCGCGTCGTCCGATCGCCCCGAGCCCTTCGGCTCGCCGGCCTCGAACGTTGACCGGAGCCCCCACGACCTCGGTGAGGCGCTGTCGGATCTCGCTCCGACGGGGCGACAACTTGGGGGCTTCGCACATGACTGCTGCGTCGACGTTGCCGATCTGCCATCCCTCGGCGCGCACCCGGGACACGACCTCGGTCAGCAACACGATGGAATCCGCCCCGGCAAAGCGATCGTCGGTATCGGGGAACAACTCGCCCAGATCCCCGAGTCCTGCCGCTCCGAGCAGTGCCTCGGCCACCGCATGAGAGATGACATCGGCATCGGAATGTCCCTCGAGACCGCGCTCGCCCGGAAAGGTGGAACCTCCGAGGACCAGCACCCGAGACGGGTCCTCGCTGAAGCGGTGAACGTCGACCCCTTGGCCGACTCGGGTCTCGACCCTCGACGGCACCATGGGGTTCTCATCGATCGAGTGACCAGCGAGAACTCTCCGAGCCCAGTCGAGATCCTCGGGATGAGTGATCTTGCGATTCGTCGTCTCCCCCGCCACGACCACGACGGTACCGCCGAGAGCTTCCACGAGTGCGGCGTCATCGGTGGCTTCAGAAGCACTGGCATGCGCCCGACGCAAGATGTCAGCACGAAAGGCCTGCGGGGTCTGGACTGCGACGAGGGCATCGCGCTCGGGGGTGTCGACGACGTGTCGAGTCACGACGTCGGTCGTCTCCGCCATCGACACCATCTTGATCGTGTCGGTCACGGGGACACCGGGAATCGCCGCGTCCGCCCCCGCAGCCACCGCCGAGATGACGACGTCGTACAACTCGGCAGACGCGAACGGGCGGGCTCCGTCATGGACACACACGATGGTGGCGTCGAGAGGTACTGCGGCCAGCCCGGCGCGAACCGACTCGGATCGACTCGCTCCCCCAGGCACCGAACCGGCTTCGGGCTCGGCATCGGCGGGCAGCACGGTGATCACGCCGGTACTGCGCTCGCGAGCCGCCGCCACCGCCAGGTCCACGACCCGGGCTCCGCCGAGATCTGCGAATTGCTTCGCCGCCCCGAATCGCTGGCCGCGACCCGCCGCGACCACGATCGTCCACACGTTCTCACCCCGAGCCGACAACGGTTCTGATGTCGTGGGTTCCAAGTGGGACACGACCGGGCAGGGTAGTACCGTAAAGGTCATGGCCCATGACGAGATCCTTTCGCGTACGGATCTGTTCGCCGCTGCCACCGCCGAGGAACTCGACCGGGTCCTCGCTGCAAGCGCCATTCGGGAAATGATCCGAGGCGATGTGCTGTTTCGAGAAGGCGACGAACCCGATGCCCTCTACATCGTGGTGAAGGGTCGAATCGCCATCGCTTTGGATCACCGCCCTGTGGACGCCCGCGAAAGCGTCGTGGCGTTGATGGAGGCCGGAGACCTGTTCGGGGAGATGGGACTTCTCGATGGTGGAGAACGCTCCGCAAACGCCCGCGCCCTCGAAAACTCGACGGTGCTGACGATCCCCTACGGCCCGGTGCGAACGGTGTTCGAACAACGGCCCGACCTCTTGTGGGGCGTTGTGCGTTTGCTGGCGCGGCGGCTACGAGCCATGGACGAGGCCCTTGCCGACTCGGTGTTCTTGGATGTCACCGGGCGCACTGCGAAGCGACTCCTCGAATTGTCTGATGGGGCGGATGAGTTCATGCTCCCGGTGACCCAGGAAGAACTCGCCGGCATGGTCGGGGCGTCTCGGGAACGGGTCAACAAAGCGATCGCCAGCTTCATCCGACTGGGATGGCTCGAACAGCATGACCGGCGATACCGGATTCTGATGCGCGAGCGGCTCGAACTGCGCGCCAGCTAAGTTCGCCAGTTGAGCCCGAATCATCTCTGCACCCCGGGCCGGCAGCGTTATGACATCGCCCGCAGTCAGCACGACATGTGACGACCGCACGGGGTGACGATCAGTCGCCGTGACGGAGATCGTCAGCGACCCATGCCCGAACTCGCGCAAAGGCATCGGCGGCGTCATCTGCCCGATGGGCGGGTCGGCTCGGATCGTGAGCGAAGCCGTGTTCGGCCTCGGGGTAACGAACGACGTGAACGCCGTGTTCACCAAGAGCGGCAACGTCCCCCGCAGGCGTGTAGGGATCGCGATCCCCGATGATGGCGAGCACTCGATCGGGATGACCAGACGCGAGTAGATCCAAAGGCTCGCGATGTCCCGGTCCTCGCCAGGTCTCGGGAAGCCGGATCATTCCGTAGAAACTGCCGATCCGGGCGAAGCGATCCGATGAGGCGGCTTTGAAGCAGTACATCCCGCCCATGCAGAATCCGATGAGCACTGCGGTATCGGTCTCGAGTCGATCGGCAGCGGCCTCGAGATCGCTGATCACCCGGTCATCGTCGAGTTCGGGAACCGCGGCAAAGCGCCCTTCGACCTCCGGTCCGAGATCGCGTCCCGGAAATGGCTCGACGGCTGCCACCGGCATCTGCCAGTCCTGAGCCAACCGCGCCACGAGATCCTCATAGAGCGGCCGCAGGCCGAAGATGTCCGGGGCGATCACCAGCCCGAGATCCCGATCATGGGCACCATCGATGGACAACTCGACGGGTGTTCCTGAAGCCAGGGTGGAACGCATATGGCGAATATTCTCATACGCGCCAACACGATGGCGACGAGACCGGGGCAAGGCCGCAACGGCGCCGTGATGGCGATCATCCTGCCGCCACCAAGGCCGTGGTATCGATCGAACCCTGGTGATGGATCGCCACGAATCCCCAACTCGATGCGAAGCAGCCCAGGTCACACCGCTACCAACCCTCACGAGATGGCGTGATCCACCGGGATCGGTCACGATGGAAGTCGAGCCCCTATGTTTCTCGCCCTCACCGAAATCCGCCGAGCCAAGTTTCGTTTCGGCGGTCTGATCCTTGCGGTTGGACTGCTGGTCTTTCTCGTGCTGTTCCAACAGGGACTCCGCGATGGTCTGATCACCCAATTCATCGGAGCGCTGCGCAATCAGGATTCTCCGATCCTCGTCTATGGCACCCAAGCCCGTCAGAACCTCGAGGGGTCCCAGGTGACTCCGGCGCAATACGAGGCAGTGAGTTCACTGGCCGAGGTGGGTCGCGTGGGTCGCGTCGGGGAGGGAACGTTCACGGTGTCCACCCCGGTCTCACGACTCGACGAGGATCCCGAGGAGCGCCTCACCGACGCAGTGATCTTCGGATTCGAAATCGACGGGTCCGGTGCCGGTTTGGGAGCCCCCCTCACCGTCAGCGACGGCCGTCTCCCGGGCGCCCCCGGGGAAGCGGTCGCCAGTGAACGCAACCGTGATGAAGGCTTCGATATCGGTGACGTGGTGCGCGTCGAACCCGATGGTCTCGAGATTCTCATCGTCGGGCTCGGTGACGATCTCAACTACTCCGTCGCTCCGACCCTGTTCGTCTCCTGGGACACCTACGTCGAGGCACGGCGCATTCGCAATCCCGATGCTGTCGAGGTCTACCCGACGGTTCTCGCAGTGGAACCGGCCCCACAAACATCCCCCGAGACAGTGATCGCAGCGATCGACTCGATCACCGGGCTCGAGGCCCTCACCCGAGATGAAGCCGTGGATGCGTCTCCCGGGGTTTCAGCGGTGAGTCAGTCCCTCAACACTGTCATCGGGCTGTTGTTGTTGACCGCCTTGCTCGTGATCGGGCTGTTCGTGTTGATCATCACCGTGCAGAAGGCCTCGGCGCTGACCCTGCTGCGCGCCATCGGAGCTCGCCGAGGAACCCTGGTTCGCGCCTTGCTCGGCCAAACCCTCGTGGTGGTGAGCGCCGGCATCGTGATCGGTGCGCTTCTCTTGGCTCTCATCGCCCCGACTGCGTCCACCATCGGCGTTCGTTTCGTCTGGTCCCAGGTTCTTGGAATCGGGGTGGTGACGGTGATCTTGTCGCTCGTCGCCTCCTGGGCGGCGGTGCGTCGAGTACTGCGTATCGATCCGATCGAAGCGACCTCGACTGCTGGGGTGTTGCGATGAGGCTGGCCTGGCGCGAGCTACGGCGGCGACCCGGGCGCTTCACGATGGCGACGGCCACCCTGGCGGTCCTCGCGGCGTTGTTGTTGTTCCTCGCCGGTCTCCTCGACGGGCTGTTCCTCGGTTCCACGGGAGCGATTCGAGCTCAGCGGGCCGATGTGTTCGTGTACTCCGACACCTCGAGGGACTCCTTCCTGCGTAGCCGCATCACGCCCGCGACTCGGGAGATGGTCGAAGGTGTCGAGGGAGTCGAGTCGGTTGGCGGACTGGGAATCGCGCTCGTGGGGGCCGCGGTTCCCGGTGAGGAAGAACTCGCCGATGCCGCGGTCATCGGATACGAACTGGCACCTCGCGGCGTCCCTGCGCCTCCGGCTCCGGGCGAGGCCTGGGCCGACGATCGCCTCGAGGCCTTCGGCGTCGATGTCGGCGATGTCCTCGAACTCGGCGCTGCGCGCATCCCGGTGCAGGTGATCGGTTTCGTGAGCGATACGAACTACCTGCTTCAGGGTGCACTCTGGGTCGAACCCGGGACCTGGCGCGACGTCCAAAACGCCAACCGTCCCGACGCGCGCGTCGCCGATGACGTCGTACAGGTCCTCGTCGTCGTCGGCGATTCCCAACTGAACGACTCGGACCTGGCGACACGTATCGATACAGCGACGGCCGAGTTGGGAACGGGTACCGGAGCGACCTCGTCACTGACCAAGTCCGAGGCCGAGTTCTCCTTGCCGGGAACCCGTGAACAGAACTCGACGTTCAACCAGATCCTCGGCGTCACCTTTGCGGTGGTGGTGCTCATCGTGGCGCTGTACTTCGCTTTGCTGACCCTCGAGCGCATCCCCCTCTACGGGATGCTCAAGGCGGTGGGCGCTTCGACCCGCCAACTCTTCGCCGGGGTGATCGTCCAGGCGGTCGTGGTCGCCTCTGCCGCCTTCGCGCTGGGAGCGGGGGTCACGCTGCTGGGGGCTGCGACGGCTCCGGCTCAACTTCCCTTGACCGTCGAGCCCGGTCGCGTCCTGTCCACCTACATCGTGCTCGTCGTCTGTGCAGTCCTGGGATCTCTCGCCTCCCTGCGACGAGTGGCCCGTATCGACCCGGCCCAAGCCATCGGAGGAGGATCATGACCTCGCCCCCCGCCCCGCTCGTGATGCAGGAGGTGACCAAGGTCTACGGCGATGGTGCAACAGCCGTGACCGCTCTGGCGCGGGCGAACCTGACCGTGGCTCCCACCGAAATGGTCGCGTTGGTCGGTCCGTCGGGATCGGGGAAGACCACGTTGTTGTCGATCGCCGGAGGCTTGTTGCATGCGACTTCGGGACATGTATCGGTGGGCGGCCGCGACATAAGTGATGCGAGTGCGAAGGAACTGACCGAACTGCGTCGATCCACTGTGGGATTCGTCTTCCAGTCGGTCAACCTGGTGCCGTTCCTCACCGCTCGCGAGAACCTGCTGCTCGTGGACGAGTTGCGAGGCCGTCGTGGCAAAGCGTCCCGAGCGCGTGCCGACCAGCTTCTGGGCGAGCTCGGGCTCGATCACCGGGCCGGCAACCTGCCCTCACAGCTCTCAGGAGGCGAACGTCAACGCGTGGCGATCGGGCGAGCCTTGATGAACGAACCGAGCCTGGTCCTCTTCGACGAACCGACATCGGCTCTGGATACGCATCTGGGCGAGCAGGTCATGGGGTTGATCCGCGACGAGGTGAAGGGACGTGGAACCGCCGCGGTGATCATCACCCATGATGAGCGAATGACCCAGTTCGCCGATCGAACCGTTCATATCGTCGACGGAACTCTCGACGCCTGATTCCCCGGGGCGAGAATCTGACCCTCGAGGCCGGAGCCCACATCGACGAGCCGTCCGGGAACGATCCTGGTTCCGGCTGGATACGGCCATGTGACCCCCAACATTGCGGCGTCGAGGGGGTCGCTGGGGTGAAGAAGCCATCGAGAGCTTGCTCGAGCGAGGATTCCCGCCGAAACCGCGCTGCTGCGGCGGACCCCCACCGCAACGACGACACCATGGGATGGTCCGGTGTCTATCAAACGTGTCCAGTGCGACGCCACGGCCCCGCTCTCGACCACCGGTCGAAGCATCCCGAGATCCTCGATGACGAGAACCCGACGTGCTCCAGCGGTCCCAGCCACCGGTGGCGTCAGGCCGGAGATGATCGACCCGGCGTCATCAGAATGCATCACCCGATACGGCGCCCAACGCCCCGGGTCACCACCGATGACGATGATGGCATCTGCACCGAGATCGAGTGCTGCGACTGCCTGGACCAGGGTCGTGCGTAGACCACTTCCCATGGCTCCCACGACGACGAGATGGCCATCAGGCTCCCAGCGCAACATCCGACGAGCCTGACGCGCAGGATCATCGAGCAGTCCGCAGGCACCCGGTTCGATCTCGGGCCCGGTGAGCACCTCCGGAAGCGGACCGAGAAACGGGGCGTGGCGGGGTGGACCCGAATCGGCGCGAGCCAGAGCATCGACGACAACCTCGATGAGGTCGGGGCCCTCGGATGGAGAGGGTTCTGACGTCGTCACATGACCCCAGGGCTCCACGATCAAGGACTGCGGACCCGGATTCCATCCACCTCTCAACGAGGCGAGATCGATCGGTCGGGCGTCTGTCGACCCACAGCGCAACACCCCCTGCCCGAATCGTCGTTCGAAGGTGGCCGGGCGGGGATCCCCCACGACATCGAGAGCATCGGCTCGGTCCTGGACCCGAAGGCACAGTCGCAGATCGGTGTTGGCCCGCACGTCCTCGCGCACCACGCCCGCTGGGCGTTGAGTGGCGAGGATCAGATGAATACCCAGGCTGCGTCCGCGCTGCGCCAACGACACCAAAGAACCCAGAGCCTCGGGATGGTCGCTGGCGAGTGTTGCGAACTCATCCACCACGACCACGAGGCGAGCCAGAGATGGCTGCCTGCTCTCGAGGCGGTAAGCGTCGAGATCCTCACACCCGGCGCGCCGCAGAAGTCGCTCACGACGCGTCACTTCCGCATCGAGACCTGTCAGCATGCGGCGGGCCAATCCGTCATCGAGATCGGTCACGGTCGCCACGACATGGGGAAGGTCGACGAGTCGATCAAAGGCCGCTCCACCCTTGAAATCGACCAGCACGAACTGGACTTCATCGGGACTGCACCACCAGGCGAGTCCCACCACGATGAGGCGCAAGAGTTCGCTCTTTCCCGAACCGGTGGTGCCCGCGATCAAACCGTGGGGTCCATCGCGAGCGAGATCGATCTCCACGACTCCGGAGTCCTCCACACCGATGAGGGCCCGGGCTCGCCCCGATGAGCGCTGCCACCGCTCCCGTACGGTGTGGCTGCGTAAGGCCTCAACGCTGTCGGCTCCGTGGTGAAGCGGCCACCACCGATCGTCAGGAGGCGTCTGAGCGACAGTGCTGCGAACCACAGGGTCGCAGCATCCTGCAATCACCCGGAACACCTCCTCGGTCGTCGCGTTCGAGATGCCGAAGCTCGCCATGTCCGCCAGAACCTCAGCGGTGCCAACCTCGACGAGTCGAGCTCGATGAGAGCTGGGGCTGCGTACGACGAGGGGACACCACGCGGCCAGAGCGTCATCGGGGCGCTCATCGATCAGCACGATGAATTCCTCCTCGGAGAGCTCGTGGCTCACGAGTTCAGGGATCG
>CAYYHU010000027.1:12104-21448 GCA_964471865.1 uncultured Ilumatobacteraceae bacterium
GAGGAGATCTCGAGACCCAGCTCGACAGAGCCGAGATGAACCACGAGTTGAGCCAGGACCGAACGCAACATCGCAAGCGCCCCCGGTCCCCCCAGCCCGAAGGGTCGGCCCGGTTCGAGATCCACCGTCACCGGGACGTCATCGATGGCGCCGAGACGAGGATGGTTCCACAAGCCCCGGCCCAGAACGACCCGATAGGCGTCGTGATGGTGACGGGCGCGCCGCTCCCACGGGGTGGTCGTGGCGTCGAGAATTCCCATGAGGATCTCCAGCGGAGTGTCCTGTTGTCGGAGAGTCGCGACCTCGTGATCACGGCGTTCTCGAGCCTGGTTCTCGCGACGACGATCGCGGCGACGCGTTCGCCACCGGCCCGAGGCCCACCACGCTCCTGAGCCGAGAGCTCCGACCCCGCCGACGATCAGCATCGTCATCGAGCCCGTGACGACGGCCAGCATTCCACTGGTTCCAAAACCGATGAGGGCCGGAACGGGTGAGGGTCCTGAGGGATCCCTGGTTCGATCCGCAGGCGTCTCGGAGCCGTCCACGGGTGGCCCGGACCCCATACCGAGACGGCCTCGCCGCTCGACGGTGATCCGCCATGGGTCCTCATCTCTGCGAGAACCCCAAGACGTCGGGATACTCGCACGGAGCGACGCTCGGTCGGTGAGCTCCCAGCACAGACCGACCCCTCCCACATCCAACCGCTCACCTGACGACCATGGCGCGGTGTCCCCGACGACGACATCGGTCGTGACGCGCCCCGGTGCGAGTCGGATGATCGACACCTCGAATCCCGGCCCCGGGCCGATGTCGACAAGAAAATGGCGCGGAGCGATTCGTTCGTCCTCGACGCGCACCGAGACGTCCGGGGCCGAGCCGAGTACATGGCGTCCCGAGACCAGGTCGACACGTCGGGCGGTGTCGGCACCATCGAGAACGGTCACCCTCACGACAGGGTCGACGCCATAGGTCTCGGTGGACTCGCTTTCGCCATCGGTCTCGATGATCGAGCCATGGCGCAGTCCGCTGTCGAGCAGCGGTGTCGTCACCGGTGTACGCCGTCGGTCGATCCAGACGGACTCATCGCCGGTGCCGACGCGACAGTCCGAGCCGCTGATCACGTCGAGAGCCGCGACGAGATCGGAGACGAGATGATCCCGCTGGCGAGGGGTGACCCGACACCATCGGCCCCGCCAACGAATCACGAACGAAGAGGGGCGGCGCCACGAGCAGGACTCCACGACACGGATGTGGACGTGATCACCGGTCAGACGGCAGCGACGACTCCACCCCGCTGGCGCCCGACACGGGCTCGGAGCCGGTGATGAATCGGTGATCGCTCGATCAGAGTGGCCGGCGGGATCCCGCTGGGATGCGCTCGACAGGCACCAGGTGAGGGTCTGAGGTCGTGATGAGCGATCCTCGCTCGGGACTCAGATCCGATCCGTGACATCGAGACGGGTATCGCACGAGGAGGATCAGACGAGATCGAACCTCGTCAGATCGATGACGAGATGAGGCGATGGTGCCATCACCAGACGGGCAGTGGTGATGAAACGGCCCGAAACCATCGGGCGATGACCACACCGCCGATACCGACACCTGTGAACACCTCCAGATCCCAAGCCCCGCTCCCGCCGGATCCGACCTCGTCCTCGGTTCCGTCAACACCCCATCGACGACCGCGACCCTGGTCGGTTCCATCCACGTTCGCTCAGGGGTTGTTTCGGGAATGGGAGCGACTCGAACGAGATCGGACTCTCGATCCCCGAGTGCGGTCCTGGAATCTGCCCGGGTCTCCCCTCACCATCACCGACGTTCTGACGCAGTGCGGTTACGGCGGTGACCGCCACGACGACACCACCGATGCGACCCTTGCCAAGGTGGTCGAACTTGCGCGCGACGACGACCTCGCGACCCGAGTGGTTCTGCAACGAGTCCTTCCCGGTGTCGTCGCGATCGCACGACGCCGATCGCGAATGTTCGGTAACAGCATGGACAGCGTCCTGCATGAACTCGTGGGCTGCGTCTGGTTGCTCACCCGACGCTTCCCCGTAGATCGTCGTCCCCGACGAATCGCCGCGAACCTGTTGCGAGACGCCGAGTACGAGGCATTTCACCGGCCCCGCCGCAAGGTTGCTGCCCAGCGTGAAATCGCCACGGGTGGTCTCGACGATCTGTCACGGGCACCGGATGCCGTGCGCGGCGCGGTCGATCCCGTGGGTCGGTGGCTCGACGATCCCCGGCGTGAACTCGCAGAGCTTCTCGGGCGAGCTCGAAGAGCGGGACTCGGCGCTGAGGATCTCGAACTTCTCGACGCCCTCGGGTCCGGACGATCGGTGAACGAACTCGCCGCGGGCCTCGGGATCAGTGATCGAGCGGTTCGAGCACGCCGCTCGAACGCGGTGGAACGACTTCGCGAGGTGACGGCGAGGCCGAGAATCGACGCAGCCTGAGACTGTTGGTCACGACGAACAGACTCGATGCCGCCATCGCCGCTCCTGCGATCACCGGATTGAGCCGACCCGCCGCGGCGAGTGGCAGCGCGGCGACGTTGTATGCAAAAGCCCAGAACAGATTCGAGCGGATGATGGTGAAGGTGCGACGCGCCAGGCGAATGGCGTCGGCGGCGACGAGTAGGTCGCCACCGACCACCGTGAGGTCGCTGGCCTCGATGGCGGCGTCGGTTCCAGTTCCCATCGCAATACCGAGATCGGCTTGGGCGAGAGCCGCGGCATCATTGACACCGTCTCCGACCATGGCCACGACTCGGCCACCGTCTTGGAGGCTCCGCACCACCTCGACTTTGTCTTCGGGCATCACCTCGGCGATGACGTCACCTGCCGGTGCCGAACTATCGGATCCTGATGAGGCGAGGATTCCGACGTCGCGAGCGATCGCCATCGCCGTGCTGTGGCGATCACCGGTGAGAAGAACCGGTGTGAGACCGAGGCGGCGAAACAGGGCCACCGCAGCTGAACTCGAAGCCTTGGGCGTATCGGCGAGAACGATGATGGCGCGCACCCGCCCCTCCCACCCCACAGCGACCGTGGTCCGGCCCTGAGCCGCTTCCCGGTCGCTGGCCTCGCGCAGATGTGATGACATCGTGAGTCCTCGTTCGACGCACCAACGATCGCGCCCGGCGAGAACCTCGATTCCATCCACCACCCCCGTCGCACCGAGGCCCGTCCACGCCGAGAACTTCTCGACCTCGACCCCCCGACGATGGTCGGTGGCGTGATCGGCTATCGCCCGAGCAATGGGATGCTCGCTCGCGGCTTCGAGCGCGCCGATCCGTCTCCAGATGAGGTCCTCGCCACCGGGGCCTCGGTCCTGGGGATCGACGAGGCAGTCGAGGACCGCCATGGCGCCCGTCGTGACGGTTCCGGTCTTGTCGAGCACGACGGTATCGACACGTCGCGTGGACTCGAGAACCTCGGGTCCTTTGATCACGATGCCGAGTTGAGCTCCGCGCCCGGTCCCCACGAGCAGAGCCGTGGGAGTCGCAAGTCCGAGCGCGCAGGGACATGCGATGATCAACACCGAGACCGCGGCGGTGAAGGCCCGATCGAGATCGTCTCCGATCACCGCCCACGCCCCCAGGGTGGCGGCCGCCAACACCAGGACCACGGGGACGAAGACGGCGCTGACTCGATCGGCGAGGCGCTGGATCTGGGCCTTGCCCGCCTGGGCTTGCACCACGAGCCGACCGATCTGGGCGAGCGTCGTCTCGGAACCGACACGGGTCGCCCGGATCACGAGTCGACCCCCCACGTTGACGGTGCCACCGGTGACGGTCGCCCCTTCACCCACCTCGACGGGAACACTTTCCCCGGTCACCATCGATGCATCGATCGCGCTCGCTCCGTCGATCACGATCCCATCGGTGGCGACGCGTTCTCCGGGTCGCACCACGATCTCGTCACCCACCGCGAGGTCACCAGCCGCAACGACCACCTCGACACCGTCACGGCGAACCACCGCTTCGCGAACGCCCAACTCGGCCAAGGCCGCCACCGCCGCTCCGGCACGCCGCTTCGCTCGGGCCTCGAGATGACGACCCAGCAACAAGAACACCGTGACGGCCACTGCGACCTCGAGATACAACTCGTCGCCACCGCCATGAGCGCCGTGGCCTGATGGCCACAGATCGAGCGTCATGGTCATGCCCTCGCGGCCGGCATCGCCGAGGAACAGCGCCCACATACTCCAGCCGAAGGCTGCGAGTACTCCCACCGAGATGAGAGTGTCCATCGTGGTCGCCCGATGTCGCGCGTTGAGCGCAGCGGCACGGTGGAACGGCCACGCCCCCCAGATGGCAACAGGCGCGGCGAGCATTGCGGTCAGCCACTGCCACCGATCGAACTGCAGCGCAGGCACCATCGACAAGACCATCACGGGAACTCCGAGCACCGCAGAGATGATCAGGCGGTCCCGCTGGGCATCGCGTGCCGCAGATTCTTCTGACGCTGCCGTCTCGACCACACCCGATTCGGTTCCGACGCGGTGGGGAATCGAGGCCGAGTACCCCATGGCCTGCACCGTGCTCAGAATCGTGTCGAGGACTGGATCACCCCCCGCTCCGACCGTTGCGGGAGGCCCATCGGCTTCGGAAACCGACGCTGCGACGGCCGCGCTGGCTTGATCGGTGTCGACGAGAACTTCAGCGGTGCCCAGTGCATAGTTGACGCTGGCCTCGACACCGTCGAGACGATTGAGTTTCTTTTCGATTCGCGCCGCACAGGCAGCACAGGTCATCCCGGTGACATCGAGTGCGATTCGTCGGGATGCAGCCATCGTCGACTCGTTCAACCCGGAAGTGAAGTCACCGACGCGGAGGTCACCTCGAAGCCCGCTTCATCGATCGCGCCATGCAAAGCCGCCGATTCGAGATCCCGACCGATGACCACCACCGTCTTGGCCTCGAGATCCACCTCCACACCCGCCACCCCGCCGAGAGCGCCGAGTTCCTCACGCACTGCCGATTCACAATGGGCACAGGTCATACCCGGCACCTCGAGGAGCCACCGCTGATCCGCCGAATCCGTCATGGGCCTCTCCTTCGCGTCCAGATCCCCAGGTCAGTTCCTCACACGACACTCATGACGTGTGATCCCTCGTGGGGTCATTCGCAGGCTACCGAGCACCGATGGGACCCTTCACGGGTGTTCATGGAAACGAGGATGGCGTTTGTCGAGAAACGCAGCGATCCCCTCCTGGGCATCGGCGGTCACTGCGGCAGCCGACATCACCTCGACGGCATGGTCATACGCGGCGTGCTGGTCCAGGCCGATCTGGGTGTAGAAGGTCTGTTTGCCCAGGCCCTTGGACATCGCAGAGCCTCGGGTCACTCGACGCATCAGCTCGGCTACGGCCTCATCGAGTTCGGCATCGGCCACCACCCGATTGACCAGGCCCCAGTCCGCAGCCGTCGCCGCATCGATCGGATCGCCCGTGAACGCGAGCTCGAGGGCCCGCTTTCGCCCCAGGTTGCGGCTCACCGCGACGAGCGGGGTGTGACAGAACAACCCACCACGACCCCCGGGGAGCGCAAACTGGGCTGAGGTCCCTGCGATCGCGAGGTCGCAGGTGGCAACCAACTGGCATCCCGCGGCCGTGGCGAGTGCGTGGACTCGCGCACACACGGGCTGAGGGATGGACTGGATCGTGTCCATCATCTCGGTGCACAACCGAAACAGCCGACGGGACTCCGCCAGTGACGCTCCCGCCATATCGGCGAAGTTGTGGCCCGCGGAGAACACGGGTCCCTCAGCGGCAAGGACCACCCCGAGCGCTCGCGAGGACCCGACGGTCTCGAATGCCGCGGTCAACTCGGTCATCATCGCCGCGGAGAGGGCGTTGCGCTTCTCGGGACGCTGCAAGGTGATCGTCGCGATGTCTCCATCGGTCTCGATCCGGACCTGGGCGGTGCTCGACTCGGTCATGGCTCCATCGTCGCATCCGTGGAGACCTCGAGGGGCCCCACCCCCGCAACACAACGGTTGGTCATCTCGCCGATCCCTTCGGCTCCACTGACCACCACATCACCGGGAACGAGAAAGCGTCCCCGACCCATCCCGACACCTGAGGGGGTTCCGGTGAAGATCAGATCACCGGGTTCGAGGGTGCAGATGGAGGACAAGTACGCGATCAGGACCGGGACGGAAAAGATGAGATCTCCGCTGCGCCCGGTCTGCATTCGTTCACCCGACACCTCACACCACAGTCCGATGTCGTCGGGGTCCGGGAACGCGTCGGGAGAGACGACTGCGGGTCCGATCGGACCGAACGTCGCAAAGCTCTTGCCGAGACTGAACTGGGGCGGACGGCCTTGCATCTGGACGGTGCGATCCGAGACGTCTTGGCCCACGGTCAGCCCCGCCACATGATCCCAGGCATCCTCGACGGTGACGTGACGCGCTCGGGTACCGATCACGGCCACCAGTTCGACCTCCCAGTCCACACGATCTCCGGACAACACGATGTCGCCCGTCGGGGACTGCAGACAGCTCGCAAACTTGGTGAAGGCCAACGGTGCGGTGGGTAACTCGAGGTTCGACTCCGCCGCATGGCTCAGATAGTTGAGGCCGATTGCGAACACCTGCGACGGACGCGGCACACACATCCCGAACTCGACACCGTCACGGGTTCCGTCCTGGGGCCGGTCGTGAAGCCTCGCCGCGACCCCATGCAGCTCGCGATGCCGGGAAATCGCCACCATGGGGTCGGCGAGAGTCTCGTCATCGGTCACCGTGGCGAGATCGTGATACCCGTCACCGTCGAGAAGAACGGCGCGGTCGGCAAGACATGCGAGGCGAAACACGGGCGTCAGCGTCGCGACCCCGAGCCTCGGTGTCAACGATGGTCCGTTCTCGCCCGGTCGTCTCGTCGGCCTCGGAAGGTCCCGAGACCCGGGATCCAAGGGGCTGAGGTGCCTGGTGGCAGTGCGCCACAGCCGGTGCGCTGTGGCTGGTGCCGGCGCGAATCGAGGTGAGAGGAGCCACCAAGTCCTACCGGATCGGCGACTCCGAAGTGACGGCTCTCGCCGGGGTCGACCTCGATGTCACGGACGCATCATTCGTGGTGATCCTGGGACCCTCGGGCAGCGGCAAGACGACACTGTTGAATCTGATCGGAGGCCTCGACACCCCGAGTTCGGGAACGGTGCGAGTCGATGGGACCGACCTGACGTCGATGTCACGACGGGAGCGCGCTGCGTTTCGACGACGATCGGTCAGTTTCGTCTTCCAGACGTTCAATCTGTTGCCGGGCCTCACCGCCCTCGAGAACGTCACCTTCGGAGCCGAGATCGCCGGACGCGAGGATGCCGACGACATCGCCGACACGGCATTGACTGCTGTCGATCTCGCTGGGCGTCGTCACCATTTCCCTCATCAACTGTCAGGAGGAGAACAGCAACGGGTGGCGATCGCTCGCGCTCTGGCCACCGGGAATCCGGTCCTCCTCGCGGATGAGCCCACCGGGGAACTCGACGTCGGAACCGGCGCCGGCATCCTTGGACTCCTCGCTGAACAGGTGCACCAGGACCGTTGTGTTCTCGTCGTCACCCACAACCGGGAGATCGCCCGGATGGCCGATCGGGTCGTGGAACTGGCTGGGGGTCGCATCGTGCACGATGGGCCGCCACCCGAGGGCCGGGTGCCGATCTCTGAACTTCGGTGGTGAGCGTGCGCACCTGGCGATGGGCGGCCCGAGATCTACGTCGCCACTGGCTCTCGGTCATGGCGATCGCGGTCGTCATCGCCATCGGCACTGGAGTCTTCGCGGCTCTGGGCTCGACCGCTACGTGGAGGCGAGTCTCCAATGACGCCAGTTTCGAACGGTTGCGGGTCCATGATCTCGAACTCCGCGTCGACGGCGACACCACGGTGGATTCTGGACGGCTCCTGGAGCTTCTCGACGAGTGGAGCTCGCTTGTGACTGCGGCTCGTGAGACTCTGACGGTTCCGACCCAGCTCGAGATCATCAACTCCGAGGGTGCAGTCCTGGTTCCGGGTCGACTCGTGACGTCAGTCTTCGTCGATCCGGACGATTCGAGGACCGAGATCGCCACGACGCCCGATGCCCGAGTCGA
Source organism: uncultured Ilumatobacteraceae bacterium (assembly GCA_964471865.1). GTDB lineage: Bacteria > Actinomycetota > Acidimicrobiia > Acidimicrobiales > Ilumatobacteraceae > CAYMUC01. Next base: position 20,200 of record CAYYHU010000027.1, read on the forward strand.
TGTCGTCGAGATCGGAGCGGGTCGCTCACCGAGGGAGTCCGAGGTTCCCGAGGTCGTGCTCGAAGAGAAGTTCCTCGATGCCCGTGCCATCGACCTACCAGCACTGCTCACTCTGGCGGGGGGATCGACGGCCCGAGTCGTCGGGTCCGGTGTCGCTCCCCAAGATCTCATCGTCAGTGACGAGCGGTCACTGGGTTTCTTCACACCCGGTGGGTACGCCGTCGTCTACGGCTCCCCTCAGGTGATCGAGTCGTTGTCGGGGATCACCCGCAAGGTGAACGGTCTCGTCGTCGATCTCGTCCCCGATGCCGACCCGGCCGAAGTGGCTGACGGTCTTCGGGTCGCGGCGTCACAGTCCGGACTCGGCATCACGGTCACATCGGTCGACGAACTCCCTTCGTATCGCCTTCTCTATGACGACATCGAAGGTGACCAACGGGTGTGGCGGGTCCTGAGCGCTCTGATTCTCGGGGCCGCGGCACTCGCCGCGTTCAATCTCGTCGGTCGAGTGATGGATGCTCAACGTCGCGAGATCGGTGTACAGATGGCGCTCGGGTTGACCTGGAGCCGGATCCTTCGTCGACCGCTGATCATGGCGGCCCAGATCGCCCTGATCGGCGCGATAGCCGGAATCGGCGTGGGAGTCCTCATGGCTCAAGGGATGCGGTCATTGTTCCTCGAGGTGTTGCCGATGCCGGTCTGGTTGACACCGTTCCAGACCGGCGTCTTCGCTCAGGCCGCGGTGATCGGCTTCGCCGTTCCCTTCGTCGCGAGTGTTCTGGCAGCTCGTCGCATTCTTCGATTGCAGCCCGTCGAGTCTCTTCATCCCCTCCACCGCACCCGAGGCGGCACACCACGACTGGGACGACCCTCGGCGCGCGGCCGGACCCTGGCCCGGCTTCCAGTGCGCAACACGCTGAGAGCTCCTCGACGAAGTCTGCTCACCGCGCTCGGAGTGGGGGCCGCAGTGGCCTCCCTGGTCGCCATCTTGGGTCTTCTCGACACCTTCGTCGCGACGATCGAACGCGGGGAGGACGAACTGACCGTTGTCGATACCGATCCGATCACCGTTCAACTCACCACGGTGACGCCCGTCGACGACCCGATCATCGACTCCATCCGAGCGCTCGCAGAAATCGACGTCGCCCATCCACGTCTCGAGTTACCCATCGTCATCGCCCCCGAATCCCCCGACCATCTCGATGCGCTCGTGACAGTTCTCGATCTGGATGCCGACGCCGGCGGCTGG
>CAYYHU010000027.1:21548-25307 GCA_964471865.1 uncultured Ilumatobacteraceae bacterium
CCATCTCGATGCGCTCGTGACAGTTCTCGATCTGGATGCCGACGCCGGCGGCTGGGCCCCACGAATCGATGATCGTCACGACTCGAAGACCCGACCGGGGGTGGTCCTGGCCACCAAAGCCCTCGAGGACCTCAACCTCGAGATCGGTGACGACGTCGTGCTCGAACACCCGACCATGGGCAGTGACGGATCGTTCCGGTCGGTGCAGACATCTGTCACGGTCATCGGAACTCATCGCATCCCACTGCGCAACATCGCCTTTCTCGATACAGCGGATCGGGAGTTGTTCGGACCCGTTCCCCTGACCAACCTGATCGAGGTCCTGCCCTCAGCGGGGACGTCGATCATCCAAGCCCAACGGGCTCTGTTCGATCAGCCCGGCGTGGCCTCGGCCCAACCGATCAGCATGTTCACCGAGGTCTTCGAGGATGCCTTGGATCAGTTCCTCGGGTTCTTGTTCCTTGCTGCTGCAGCGGTCCTGGCGCTGTCTCTGTTGGTGGCGTTCAACTCCGCCAGTATTTCGGTCGACGAACGAACTCGTGAGCACGCCACGCTCATCGCGTTCGGCCTCCCAGTGCGCCGAGTCCTCATGGAACTCGCCCTCGAAGGAGTCCTCGTGGGATTCGCCGCGACTGCGGTCGGACTCGGCCTCGGCGTGATGTTGACACAGTGGATGATCACCGAAGTCGTCGCGGACACGGTGCCCGATCTGTCCTTCGTGCTTGCGATTCAGCCGGCCACGGTCGCCATCGCCGTGGGGGTGGGAATCGTCGCCTTGGCCTCCGCTCCGCTGTTGGTGACCCGGCGACTTCTGCGGATGAATGTCCCTGATGCCCTTCGCGTCATGGAGTGACGTCCATGGTGCGAGCCGCAATGACAGCGTGTCGAACCTCGTGGTGCCCCCCCAGGGTCTCGAACCCTGAACCAACGGATTAAAAGTCCGCTGCTCTACCATTGAGCTAGAGGGGCGCGACCCAGGGCTGGGTCCATCATGAGGTTATCGGCGCTGCTCACCGGGGCGAAGATCACATCGTCGGCTCGGGGTCCGTGACCGCTGAGGTGAGCCCACCGTGAACGGCCCGGCGTCAGCTGTCGAACGCTGCTCGCCCCGTCCGCTCAGGACGTCCACTCCGTATGGCCGCGCAACCATCCGCGCGCATCGGTCCAACCCTTGGAGGTGGCGTAGGCGACCATGCCTTCGAAGTCGGTGCTCCACACCTCAGGAAGGTCCTGGTGGCCCTGGGCCATCTCGAGCAGGACAGCCGGATCCACCCAGGCATGAGTCGCGTCGTCGTCGAGCTCGATACCCCGCTGCTTCAACTCGTCGACGTCCTCGGCGCGAGGGCGAACACCGGCGAGATGGAACCGCTTGAGATCCTCGGGGTGAGCGAGACCGACCCCACCGTGAGCGTGGAACGTGATGATCATGCGAAGGCTCCTCGATCAGATGCCGTGTCGGCGGGTCGACACCGTGTCGACACCACCGTGCCACCCACGCGCCATGTTCCAGCCATCGGAACCGGCTAGGAATGGGACGTGCGCATTTTGGTGACCAATGACGACGGTATCGACTCGGTGGGACTCCATGTCCTCGCCCGGGCGATGCGACATCACGGTGAAGTGGTGATCGTTGCGCCCGATCGGGAGTTCTCTGGGGCCAGTGCCGCCTTTGGGGCGTTGCATCTGATCCAACCCGAGGTTCACCGGGCTCATGTCGAGGGCATCGATACCGCCTGGGCTGTGAGTGGGCCACCGGCCCTGTGTGTGATGTTCGCCCGGCTCGGAGCCTTTGGTGAACCCTTCGATCTGATCGTGTCGGGTATCAACCCGGGAGCCAATGTCGGCCGGTCGGTGTATCACTCCGGGACGATCGGAGCTGCCCTCACGGGGCGTAACGGTGGAATCTCCGGCGTCGCGGTGAGCCAGGCCGTGACGGGTTTCGGCGTCGAAGGTCAGGGCTGGGACGAGATGCTGGTCGGGCAGAAGTGGGACACCGCCGCCGCGGTGGCCGAGGCCTTCGTCGGTGGTCTCATCGCTGATCCCCCGGCCGAACCCGTCGTCGTGAACCTCAACGTCCCCAACCTCGACGTCGACGAGATCGTGGGATGGCGGCGCGCCGAGGTCGGAACGATCCCGCCGCGAGTCATGGACGCCGTGACCCTCGATCCCAAACAAGGTCACGAAGGCTCCTACTACGTGCGGATGTCGTGGGGTGACGAGGTTCAGCTTCCGGCTGAAACAGACGGTGGCGCCGTGGAGCGGGGCGAGGTGGCGGTGACGTTTCTCAGTCGGCTCGTCGAGGATCACGACAACCCGAATCATGACCACCCCACAAAGGCCGAGCTCGCGCTCGACTCGTTGTTACTGACGTGATCGGGCGGCGCCGGCGGGCGCATGACCGACCCGATGCCGTCCTGTGGGACATGGACGGAACCCTCGTCGATACCGAGCCCTATTGGATCGCGACCGAGTTCGAGATCGCCGAGCGCCACGGTGGAACCTGGAACGAGGATCATGCTCGCGCCCTCGTCGGCGCCGATCTCCTCGATGCCGGCGCCTACATCGCCGAACACGCGGGTCTCGATCTGACCCCGACGGAGATCGTCGAGGAGCTCCTCGATGGGGTCGTGGCGAAGATTCACACCGAGATCCCGTGGCGACCTGGGGCTCGGGAACTTCTCGCCGAGATGCGGCGCACGGGCATGCGATGCGCCCTCGTGACAATGTCCTGGCGGCGGTTCGCCGAAGCCGTCATCGATGCGTTGCCGGAGAACTCGTTCGATCTGACCGTCACCGGCGACGAGGTCTCTCATGGCAAGCCTCACCCCGAGCCCTATCTCGTCGCCGCTCAGCGGCTCGGCGTCGACCCTCGCCGGTGTGTGGCAATCGAGGATTCCCCGACCGGAGCAGCTTCGGCAACCGCGGCGGGCTGTCTGGTCATCGGAGTGCCCAATGTCGTCGAGGTTCCCCCCGCTCCGGGACGGATCCTGGCCGCCAGTCTCGCCGAGATCGATCTGGACCAGATCTCGCTATGGTTCGCCGAGCATCGCCGACCCGTTCGCGACCACCGTCGTCGCGTCGTCACCGTCGCGGTCACCGGAACCGCAGCGATTGCTGGAGTCATCGGTATCGGGGTCGGAGCGACACGTTCTGACGACCCCGAAACCACTCTCGACACCGCGGCTGCGTCCCTGCTGGCCCCGATGGCGGTGGACGCGTGGGCTCCCTCATGGGCCTGGGACCGCACCCTGGCCGAGATCGATCAGGTCGCGCCCCGGGTGCGTGAGGTCTCGCCGTTCTGGTTGTTCGCACGCGGGGTCGACGACTTCGAACCCTTCGATCCCGTGGTCGCCGAGGCTGCGGGGTCGTTGATCGATCGAGCGCGCGCGGGTGGGTCGCTCGTCGTCCCTTCCATCGTGGACGGTCTCGATGCCGGCGGCATGGCCGCGATCCTGGGAGATCCTGATCAGCGACGCCGCCACGTCGAGGCCATCGCGGCTTTGGCCGAACATGGTGGATGGGATGGCGTCGATCTCGATTACGAACAGTTCGCGTTCGCCGATGACCGCTCCACCTGGGGGACCACACGTCCAGCTTGGATTGCGTTCGTCACCGAACTCTCATCGGTGCTCGATCGTGCCGGGCGCACTCTCACCGTATCGGTTCCACCGGTGTATGGACCTGGGCAAACCGCCGAGGACGGATACTGGGTGTACGACCACGCCCGTCTCGTCGAGATCGTCGACCGGGTCCGCATCA
>CAYYHU010000028.1:0-24017 GCA_964471865.1 uncultured Ilumatobacteraceae bacterium
CTCTCTCCGGGGCCTCCGTCCTGCCCTCGGCTCGCTCCGCCGATCCTGGCGGGAACCGCCACGGCCCAGTCGCCCCCGGCGAGCCCCGGAGCGACGATGCGGCGGGCCACGCCTCCGAAACGGCCCAGGGCTTGGGCGATCTCTTCGAATCGCACCCCGTACTCGAGAGCCATCGAGATGACGGCGAGAGCATTGGCGACATTGTGACGACCTCGTAGCGGTAACGAGATGCGCCCGAGTCCGACCGTGATCCCCTCGGTGTCTCGACGCCAGACGTCAAAGGTCTGCACCCCGTGACTCGCGCTCACCGGGCCCGCCCACACCCGCGTGAAGGCCTGAGCCGTCGAGGGCTGATCCAGCGCCCCTGATTCGGGTTCGTGGTCTCGGGGAGCTGTCAGCCCGTAGCCCACCACCCCTCGACCCGCCGCATGGCGTCGATGCGCTTCACGAACGAGAACCGGATCGTCGACACAGACCACCGCGATGCCTGGCACCTGGTCCAGATACTGGGCGAAGGACTTCTCGATTGCGTCCACGGTGCCGAAATGATCGAGATGATCGACGTCGACGTTGGTCACGATGCTGGACTCGAGGGGCAATTCGAGATGTGTGCCGTCGCTTTCGTCCACCTCGACCACGAAGAGGTCCCCACCGGACCAGTGGGCACCGGTTCCCATATCAGTGACGTCTCCGCCCACGATGAAACCCGGTGAGAACGCAGCTTCACTCAGCACGAACGCGAGCATCGAGGTCGTCGTGGTCTTGCCATGGGTCCCTGCGACCCCGATCGAGCGCGCCCGAGCGCAGATCGACGCCAGCATTCCGGCTCGCCGCAATGCTGGCACCCCGACTCGATGAGCCTCATCCCATTCGATATTTCGTTCGGGAATCGCGCTCGACGCAGTGACGGCGTCGACCCCGTGGACGACCTCACGACGATGACCGAGTTCCACTGCGACCCCCGCAGCCCGCAGCCGGTCGAGGACGGGGAGATCTCTGAGGTCACTTCCCGACACCGTGTGGCCCATTTCGGACAGCACGATTGCGATCGCGCTCATTCCGGGCCCGCCCACGCCGATCACGTGGTACCGCCCTGGCGTCGAGAGGTTCACAGGTGCATCGGGCCGCACGACGGGCGTCGCGGTTCCGTCGATCTCGGGGAGACTCACCGCTGCGCGACCTCCTCGATGAGAGACACCACGTCCCCGCGACGATGAATCTCCCCCGCCGCGTAAGCCCGCTCCCCCATGGCCACGAGTTCGGATCGGTTCTTCTGCCGCGCCGCTATGACATCGCCGAGTGCGTCGAGTTCATGATCCTCGAGCATGACTGCTGCTTGCTGATCCGCAAGCCAGGCCACGTTTGCGTGTTGATGGGCTTCAGCGGCACCCGACCAGGGCACGAGCACCGCGGGGGTCCCGGTCACCGCGACCTCGATGACCGTGCTGGCTCCGCCCCGGGCCACGATCAGATCACATCCGGCGTACAGCGATGCCATGTCTTCGTCGAAACCGACCACGCTGTACAGCATGGCCTCAGGGTGGGGGTGCCGTGTGGTCATCTCGTCGAGGAAACGCGCTCCCGCCACATGGTGCAGCACCATCGACGCGTCACCTCCGAACCGTTCGACGAGGGCGAGCGCGGCCTGGTTGAGCGCTCCCGACCCTTGAGAACCTCCCACCACCGCCACGACGAAGGCATCCGAACGCCATCCCCGTCGGCGTCGCGCCTCGTCGCGGTCGGTTCCCCGGTTCACCGCCAGGATCTCACGGCGCACGGGGGCTCCGGTGTGACGGGCACGCGGCAACGGAGAATCCTCGAACGCCACGGCACATGCGGTCGCGATACGGGCCGAGATCTGACTCGATCGTCCTGGTCGCCGGTCATAGGACACGACCACCACGGGTATGTGGCGACGGCGAGCGGCGAGAACAGCAGGCAGGCTGGCGTAGCCGCCCACCGACACCACGACTCGGGGCCGACGTTCATCGAGAAGCCGGCCAGCGGCGCGCACCGCCCGTATCAGTCGAGGTCCGAACCCGAGATTGGCGCGAGTGAGTCGGCGCTGCAATCCGATCACGTCGAGAAACGTCGCAGGGACTCCACTGGGGGGCACCAGATCGGTCTCGACCCCCCGTTGCGCCCCCACATACTGCAGCGATGAACGGTCGTGTCCTCGCGCGACGAGTCCGTCGAGGAGGGCGAGCGCCGGCAACACGTGTCCGGCGGTTCCCCCTCCTGTCACGACTGCGAAGGCCGATGGGGTGGTCATATCGGTGGTGGCTCGAGAACGGAGGCGTGTCATCGGGTGTTGCGAGCGACGTTCGCCAGCAATCCGGCTGCTGCGAGCGAAGCCAACAACGAACTACCACCGTAGGAGATCAACGGCAGAGTCAAACCGGTCACCGGCAACACTCCAGTGACCCCGCCCACGTTGATGAGGGCCTGGACTCCGAACCAGGCCGCGATGCCACCGGCGAGAAGCATCCCGAACCGGTCTCGAGCCGCCAGAGCCACCTGAACCGCAGCCCCGGTGAGTGCCACGAACCCTCCGAGCACCGCGATCACACCGATCAAGCCGAGTTCCTCGGCGATGATCGCAAAGATGAAGTCGCTGTGCGCCAAGGGCACATATCCCCATTTCCCGGTGCCGGCGCCCACGCCCACACCGGTGGGACCGCCGTTGGCGATCGAGAGCACCGACTGCCACACCTGATATCCCGAATCGGCCCGGGTGCCTTCGAGATCCAAGAACGCCAACCACCGCATTCCGCGGCGAGGACTCGCGGCGAGAAACAACAACAACGCGAGGCCGCCCCCGAGACCGAGCCCGAACAGCGGGCCAAGACGAACACCGGCGACGAAGGCCACCGCCACGATCATCGCCGCGAAGACCACTGCGGCACCGAGGTCACCTTGGGCCACCGACAACACTCCGGCTACTCCGAGCAGGATGAAACTCTGCTTGAACGACGGTCGAGTTTCGGGATCTCGTTCGAGTTGGCGCGCGAGCAGATCTGCGCATCGCAACAAGATGGCGAGTTTGAACACCTCAGCGGGCTGAAACAGCATCGAACCGAGATCCACCCAAGCCCGAGCGCCGTTCACGCTTCGCCCCAATCCCGGCACGAAGGGCAACAGCATCATGCCGATCGTCAACACGAGCAGCGTTCCGGTCCATTGCCGCCACCAGTTGTACGGGATCCGGTAGGCCGCGAGAGCGGCCAAGGTTCCCAGACCCGCCCACAGGGCTTGCTTCAAGAACATGCCCCAGGGAGATTCACCATCGTGGAACGACGTGATCGACGAGGCCGACAACACCATGACGAGACCAATGGTGGTGAGGGCCACCACGACCACGACGATGAGATAAAAGGGCAGGCTGGGTGGGCGTTGGGATCGCCGCAGGACCACCTCGGCGTCGGGACGGGACCGCCAGGGCCACAACGTGGCGGCCGCCGGACGTAACAGAGTGGGCGCCTGATGACGCGCGGCACGCGCCAGGACCTCGGCGCGTCGACTCGCGGATGTCCTCGGCGTCGTCGAGGTGCGGGTCAAAGCCGTCGATGCGGACCCCGCGCGCCGGTCATGGACCACGCCCCGGGCCCGTCGCCCGCGACTGGCGGACCGAGACGACTCCCCCGACGCGGCAGTACGAGACTCTCGCACCTCTCGCGTGCGGCGCAGCGCCTCGGAACGACGGGCGTCGAGACCGGCGCGACGTCGCGGTGAACCAGCGCTGATGGTGCTCGTCATCTCGGTTCTCCTTGTTTCGGCGCGGCAACGGCTTGAAGGGCTCGTACATGACGAGCGAAGTCATCGCCCCGTTCGCCGTAGTTCCGGTACGCATCAAAGGACGCGCACGCCGGTGACAACACCACGGCGTCACCAGGGTGCGCGAGTCGGGAAGCGATCGCGACCGCCTCGCTCATGTCGGCGGCCCGCGCAACGTGGCAGTGGCCCTCGAAGACCTGAGCCACCTCGGGGGTGGCTTCACCCACAGCCACCACTGCTCGAAGATGGGCGAATCCCGCCGCGAGCACCGAAAGGTCGAGACCCTTGTTGCGGCCTCCGGCGATCAACACCATCGAGTCGAATGCGGTGATGGCGGCAAGAGCGGCATGAGGGGTCGTGGCCTTGGAGTCGTCGTACCAGGCCACGGCGTCGATGGTCGCGATGAACTCGATGCGATGAGGCGGACCGGTGAACGATGAGACCGCAGCGGCCACCGCCCCAGGATCCGCCAGTCCGGTTTCGAGAACCAGCGCTGCAGCACACAGAGCGTTGGTGCGGTCATGAGGCAAGGAACGCCACATCGCCTCCACCGCCAGCACCGGCCCCTGCGGGGTGATCAACATGTCGGTGCCATCGATCGAGTCGACCCGATAGTGCAGGTCGGAACCGCGCTGCCCCACCCGCACTCGACGACACGGCACCTGGTCCAGATGGCTCGCAACGATCGGATCCGACACCACGCCGATCGCGACGTCATCGGTCTGTACCGCCGCCCACATACGAGCTTTGGCTGCGATGTAGGAGTCCATCGAGGTGTGCCAGTTCTGGTGATCAGGCGCCAGGTTCAACCAGACCGAGGCGTCGGCACGGAACTCTCGGGTGAAGGCGAGGCGAAAACTCGAACATTCGACCACGAATGCATCGACGTCTTCGTCGAGGGCATCGATGAGAGGGCGTTCGGTGTTGCCCACGGCGAGGGCCCGACGTCCGGATGCATTGATCATGGCGGTCGCGAGTTCTGTGGTGGTGGTCTTGCCATCGGTGCCCGTCACCGCCAGCATCGCCCGAGGTCCACCGGGTCGGGTTTGTTCGAAGCGATACGCCAATTCGATCTCGGACACGATCTCGACATCTCGTCGACGCGCGCACTCGATGATCCGATGGGTCTCAGGGACGCCCGGCGCCGGTACGACGAGGTCGCTGTCAGCCACGAGTTGGTCGATGTCGGATCCGTCGGGACCCAGGACACCTCGGCATCCGAGAGTGTCGACGAGTTCGGTCACCACGGCGGTATCGGAGTCATCCGCGACGATGACCTCGAAACCCCGAGATACGAGTGCTCGGGCCGTGGCCCGACCCGCCACGCCCACTCCGTAGACCAACGCCGTCGTCACCCGCTCACCTGACGGGTGAAGTCTCCGATGAACACGGCGATCGCTGTCGCGACGCAGATTCCCGAGATGATCCAGAACCGGATGATGACGGTGGTCTCGGGCCATCCGACGAGTTCGAAGTGATGGTGCACCGGTGACATCCGAAACAGCCGGCGACGTCGGCCCGAGGCCTTGAACACGCCCATCTGGATCGCCACCGATCCGGCTTCCATCACGTTGAGACCGCAGATGAGGATCAACAACATGTGAGTGTTGGTGGTCAAGGCCAACAGCGCGAGCGCCGATCCGATCCCGAGGGCTCCGACATCACCCATGAAGATCCGTGCGGGTGCGGCGTTCCACCACAGGAATCCTCCGCAGGCTCCCGCAAAGCTCGCCGCCACCACGGCGAGATCGAGCGGATGTACGACCGCTCCGTACACATCGGGATTTCGAAAGGCCCAATACGCGATCAGCGTGAACGCCGAGAATCCGAGAAGCGCGGATCCACCCGCGAGACCATCGAGCCCATCGGTGACGTTGACAGCATTGGTGGTCGCCCAGATGATCAGTCCGGCCCACACCACCCATACCGGGGACGGCAGTTCCCAGCCCGGAAGCTCGGCTCGGGTGAGCGACAGGTTCTGGCTGACCCCGGTACCCAGGAGCAGCCAGGCTCCAAAGCCGAGGCTGAGCAGGAAACTGACGAGGCTCTTCTTCTTCCAGAACAACCCTCGGTTGTGACGACGCCGCACCTTCAAGACGTCATCGATCAAGCCCATTCCCGCCATGACCAGCACGGTGCACCACAAGATGATCGCCTGATCCGAAAACACCAGGCCGCGGCGCAGATGTGCGATCATCCATCCGATGAAGGCGGCAGCCACGATGGCGAGACCGCCCATCGTCGGGGTCCCGGCCTTGGGTGAATGGTGAGTCGGACCGTGATCCTCTTGACCCAGAATCGGTTGGCCCGCACCGCGTCCCTGGAAGAACACGATGAGAAAGCGAGTACCCACGAGCGACACGATCATCGCGGTCGCGGCACCGATCATCACCGCGATCATGAACGCACCCCCGTGAGGATCTCGACCGCGACGCGCCGATCGTCGAAATCCACGACACGCCCAGCGATGTCCTGACCGGTTTCGTGGCCCTTGCCCGCGATGATGACGAGATCGTTCGGAGTCGCCCGCTCGAGCGCCGCCGCTATGGCTTGGGCCCGATCCGGGATGGTGGCGACGAGTCGGTTCGCGAACTCGTCGGGAACACCCGCCACGATCTCCGCGATGATCGCAGTGGGATCCTCGCAGCGGGGATTGTCAGAGGTGACCACCACCTCATCGGCACCACAGACCGCGATCTCGCCCATTTCGGGTCGCTTGTCGCGATCGCGTTCGCCCCCACACCCGAAGACGACCACGACTCGGCCGTCACGGGCGGTCGCGAGATGTCGTGCCGAGGTCAACACCTCGGCGAGGCCATCGGGAGTGTGGGCATAGTCGATGACCACCCGGGGCCGACCGGGAATCTCGAGAACCTCGAAGCGTCCCGGCAGAGGGGTCGCATGCGACAAAGCATCAGCAACCGCCGCGCTGTCGAGACCCAACTCCACGGCTGTGGTCGCCGCCGCCAGCGAGTTCATGACATGGAAGTCACCACCCAGGGGCACCCGGACCTGGTGGCCGCGCCACCGGTATCGATGGTCGAAAGCGGTCACCTCGACGTCGTGGATGTCATCGCGCCCGAACGCCACCATGGGTCCGGACGTGGCATCGAGGAGAAGGCGCCCATGGACGTCATCACGATTGACCACTCCGAGGCGACAACGGCCTGGCTCGAACAGGCGCGCCTTGGCCGCGAAGTAGCGCTCGGTGGTGCCGTGGAAGTCGAGGTGGTCACGTCCGAGATTCGTGAAGACACCGACCTCGAACTCGATACCTGCGACTCGTTCGAGCACCAGAGCATGGCTCGACACCTCCATCACGGCATGGGTGCGGCCCAAAGCCCGGGCCTGGGCCAGCCAGCGGTGAAGCGCCGGGGCCTCCGGCGTGGTGTGACCTCCGTCGAGCGTTCCTCGAACCGCCGTGGGATGTCCACAGGTATCGAGGATGCCGGCAAGAAGACCTGAGGTCGAGGTCTTGCCATTGGTCCCGGTGACACCGATGAGATGCAGATCCCGCGAGGGCCACCCGTGTGCAGCGGCACTGAGGTGCGCCACCGCCAGGCGGGTGTCGGGAACGACCACGACGGGGACATCGACGTCGACTCGACGTTGCGCCACGACCGCCACCGCTCCACGTGCCACCGCCTCGGCCGCGAGTTCATGGCCATCGACGCGTTGACCGACGATGCAACAAAACACCGAACCTGCTCGGACCGTGGATGTGTCGTGATCGACAGAGACGATCGAGGGACCGGATCCCACGACGCCACTCAGATCCCACGACATCGACCCGGATGCGGTCTGGGCCGATGCCACGAGTTCTCGCAATGTGAGGGGTTCGATCACGACTCGACGCATCCGCGGTCGTCGGCGGGAGGCTCGATCTGTAGTTCGTGCAGGACGACCTGGGCGATGTCTGCGAACACTGGTGCCGCAGCTGTCCCGCCGAATCGGTCACGGGTACTGGGATCGGGTTCGTCGATCGATACGAGAATCGTCACCTGGGGGTCCTGGGCGGGAAGGAACCCTACGAAGGACGCAAAGTAGGCCCGGCGACCGAACTCATCGACATAGGTGCCGTTATCGCGCACCTTGTACCCGGTTCCGGTCTTACCAGCCACGCTCACCCCGGGGAGTTGCGCAAGGGTGGCGGTACCGGAGCACACGACATCGGTCATCATGTCCGTCATCGTCGCGGCTACCTCAGGGCGGAGCACGTCACGGGTGGGTGACGGCGGAACCGCCGACAAGTGGCCCTGATCGTCGACGATGGATTGCACGAGCCGTGGCGCGACGTAGGTTCCATTGTTGGCGATCACATTCACCGCCGAGACCAGTTGCAGCGAGGTAGCGGCGAAGCCGTACCCATACGAGATCGTCATCCGCTCGGTGCCACGAAGGTCCTCAGAGGATTTCAGGATGCCGTTGGACTCCCCCGGAAGACCGAGATGGGTTTGTTCCCCGAATCCGAAAGCTCGCAGGTAGTCGACTTGACGACGCGACCCCAAAGCCTCCGAGATCTTGATCGTGCCGATGTTGGAGGACCGCACCAGGATGTCGCGCACGGTCATCGGTTCGGTTCCATGCGGGTACGCATCGGTGATCCGGAAGTCGTCGACCTCGATGACGCCCGGCACCTCGAAGGTCGTGTCGGGGGTGACCGCGCCATCGTTGAGCCCAGCCGCCGTGGTGATGACCTTGGCCACCGATCCGGGTTCGAAGGCCGCGACGGCAGTGAAGTTCGCAGCCGTCACACGAGCGGGCTGACCATCGCTGCGCTCGACGCTGCCCACAGCCAGGAGCTCTCCGGTCTGGGAATCCATGACGATCGCAGTACCTCGACGGGCGCCGAGACGATCGACCCGATCGAGAAGTGCCCGCTCGACCTGGAACTGGATGGAGCGGTCGAGGGTGAGAACCAGATCGTCTCCGGGTTCGGGAGCTTGCACGGTGCGACGCCCCGTGGGGATGGAACGCCCGTCACCATCGAGTTCCCGCTGAACGGTGCCGTCGACACCGGTCAATTCATCGTCGAACAGCAACTCGAGACCTGAAATCCCGACTCCGTCGGGATCGGTGCGTCCCAGGACTCCCCGAGCCAGATCACCACCGGTGGAGACCCGTTTGGGTTCGACGTAACTGAAGATCCCCGGGAGATCCAAAGCGAGAACGGTCTCTGCGAGTTCGGGAGTCACCTGCCGCACCACATAGGCGAACCGTGACGTCGGTGAGTCGAGTCGTTGTGCGAGATCGGCGATGCGTTCGGGCCCCAGCCCCAAGAGACCGCCGAGAACTCCAGCGGTGCCCCGCGGGTCGCGAACATAACGAGGATCCGCGGCAATGGTCTGACTCGGCACCGACAGGGCCAACTCGACGCCATTGCGATCGAACAGGGTGCCGCGTTCAGCCCGCAGCGTCTCGGTGCGCAACCGCTGACCGATCGATGCCTCCCGGTAAGCGTCGGCTTGGACCGTTTGGAGCAGCACGACCCGGGTCAACACCCCGCCCATGACGAGGGCGACCGCCAAGGCCATGCCGATGAGGCGCCGGCGGAGCCGACCCTCATGACGTGTCGGTTTCATGCGAGACGAACCCGACCGACCTGGCGAAGGCCGCTTCACGGACCGACCCACAGGGTCTCCTTCACCTGGCGATAGGCGTCGAGAGGGCTGTCCAGCGGATCTGCGGCCACCCGGTCGAGTCCTGATGTCGCCGCGGCCACTTCGGCACGGACCTCAGCAGGGACGTCGAGGTATTCGGTCTTCAACCCGGGAATCAGACCCAGGGCCCACGCTCGTTGCGACAGCCGCTCGGGCGCTGCGAGTTCGGCTCGTTCGCGCCGCAACACGTCATACCGCTCTCGTTCGGTGGCGACCTGACGATCCAACACATCGAGTTGCAGTTGGCGTTCGGCGAGACGCGTGTGGAACACCGTGACCGCCATCATCGTGGCGATGACGGTGGCCAATGAGACCAGAGCGACACCGAAGAAGCGACGGCGTCCGGCGACGACCTCGAGGCGAGGGGCCGGTGATTCGACCGCAAGAGCGCGATGACGTACTGCCGGATTCGACGCCGATCGGGCCATGTCAGCGCCAACCCTCGGTACCGGTATCGCCGAGACGCTCCGCAACCCGCAACCGAGCCGACGCTGCACGCGGGTTCGCAGCGATTTCGTCGGAACTCGGCCGCGACGGGGCTCGTACCAACCTCAGCGTGCGCACCGCTCCGCAGACGCACGGAAGGTCGTCGGGACAACCACAGCCGCCCGTGACCCCGGCTCGGAAGCGCTCCTTGACGAGCCGGTCCTCACCGGAATGGTACGACAGGACCGCAATGCGCCCACCGGGAGCCAACACCGCAATGGCGTCATCGAGAGCCCCGGGTAGTTGTTCGAGTTCCCGATTGACTTCGATACGGATCGCTTGGAACGTCCGCTTGGCCGGATGACCGCCCCGACGTCGAGCGGGCGCCGGAATGGCGCTGACGACCACGGCAGCGAGCTGGGCGGTGGTCTCGATGGGACGCGCAGCGACGATCGCTTTGGCGATGCGGCGAGCCCACCGTTCATCGGCGTGATCTCGAAGAATTCCCGCCAGTCGAGACTCGTCGTAGCCATTGACGACATCGGCGGCCGACCAGACGTCGTCGGGGTCCATCCGCATGTCCAAGGGGGCGTCATGACGATACGAGAATCCGCGCTCGGCCTCGTCGAACTGGGGTGAGGACACCCCGAGATCGAACACCGCTCCCGACACGTGTTCGATCTCGTTGTCATCGAGGGCATCGCGCAGGGACTCGAAGCGCCCCCGGTGGAGCCGCACACGGGATCCAAAACGCGCCAGACGTTCACGAGCAGCCGACAGCGCCCGCGGATCTCGATCGATACCCAGGACATCGAGGTCCTCACGCTCGTCGAGGATCGCCTCACTGTGGCCCCCTCCCCCAAGGGTGGCGTCGACCACCGTCCCGGGGGGCACATGGCGCATGACCTCGGTGATCTCCTCGCGCATCACGGTGCGGTGTTCGAAGTCCGACATCGTCATGATCCACCCGCCATTGCGCTCGTGCCCTCGGAGCTCATGTGCTCGAACCGATCAGGGCGCCAGATCTCCAGACGGTCGTAGGCGCCAGCCACGACGACGGCAGCGTCGAGCTCCAGTCCGGCGTAGTCCCGCAACTTCTCGTCCACGTTGATGCGGCCTTGGCCATCCACACGCACCTCGACGGTGCGCGCCGCCTTGGCCCGCATCTCGTCCCGGCTCATCTCACCGCGGCGCACTCTTGCCAACATCTCGATGGCATCAGCTTCGAAATCGGCTGCCGTGAGAACGTCGACACATTGGTCCTGACCCAGAGTCAAGTAGCAGACGGGCTCGAGACGTCGACGGAACGCAGCCGGCAACGCCAATCGACCCTTGGGGTCGAGTTGGCGCTCATGCGCCCCGACGAAGTAGGTGCCATCCACTGCCGTTATCGCTCTCGTTCTCCGCTGCTCTCGTCCTGGTGATCGCCGTCGAGGGGCCACCGTGACCACCTCGAACCGCCGGGGAACGACCACCCCCGTCGGGGCGCGGGGCGCGTCTTCGACGCCCCACGACGCCCCACTTTGCCCCCCACAGGCCCCCAATGTCAACCATTTCCCCCCACTTCGCGCCACGACTCCCCGCAGATGGGCGGTTTCACCCGCTCTGAGCGACGATGCGACTGAGCGATGAGTGACTCTGCGCTCATGGGCGCCGTGGCGTATGGGCCTTCGACCCCAGCATCGAGGGTGAGCCGTCAGATCGACAGCGGGAGCTCTCCCCCACGGTTCGTGACCACTCTCGACGGGGTCGCGGTCCAGTGCGTTGTCGGGATCGTCATGACTGTGCAGACGAGGACAGCGGTACCGTGAGCGTGTGACGGCGTGGCTTCCTCGGCAGGATTCGACGGATCACGGCGAAGCGGCAGCCCTCGAACGTCCGACCTGCAGACGAGCCATGCCCGCGAGAGCCCGATGAGTCCGCCTGAGAGCGACCCGGCACGATGGTCACCTGACGCCCCGGCGACGACTCAGGCTCCGATGGGAGCGGTGACGAGATGCGTCATGGTCCAGCGATGGAGCGACGTCGTGTTCTGCCACTGGCGCATGGAACCCACAGCCGTTCAGAGACTTCTCCCTGGCGGGATCGAGGTCGATACCTTCGACGGATCGGCATGGGTGGGGCTCATTCCGTTCCAGATGCAGGGTCTCGGGATTCCTCGATGGGCGCCGATGCCCCATGTCGGCTCGTTTCCCGAAGTCAACGTGCGCACCTATGTGCGCGCCGGTGATCGCCGAGGTGTCTGGTTCCTGTCGCTCGATATCGACCGGTGGCTTCCCGCTGTCGTCGCTCGGGTGGGTTACCGCATCCCGTACTGCGTGGGCGACGTCCGCCATGTGCGTGTTGGCGATCGAGTTCTCTCCCATGTCGATCGCCGCTGGCCGCGCGCCGAGGGGGCGACAGCCTCGCTGTCGGTCCGGATCGGAGATCTGGCTCCCGATGACGAACTCACGCGCTTCTTGACCGCTCGATGGGGCCTGGTGGCGCGGCCGCTTCGCGGACGCCCGATCTGGGCTCCGGTGGACCATCCCCCGTGGGTCCTGCACCGCGCCACGGTGAGTGAGATCGACACTGGCGTCGTGATCGCGGCCGGCCTACCGATGCCAGAGGGCGAACCACATGTGCTGTTTTCCCCGGGGGTGCCGGTCCGGATCGGAGCGCCCCGACGTCTCGATCCGTCCGTACGGTGAGTCGTCGGGTGCGCTTGGGCGATCTCGTAGAGGTTTACCCCCCGCTCACCGGGGGCCGAAGTAGCCCTCAGCGAGTGGCGAAGTAGAAGCGCTGACCGTCCTGATCCGTCGACACCATGGGTCCGGCGTCGACATCGGCGGCGGGGATCGAGAAGCACAACAGGCCCGTCAACGTTCCACCCACGAAGATTTCGGTCATGTCGTCAAAGGCCTCAGGAATCACCCCGCACCCACTCGAACTCGGTGAGTGGATCCGCAGCCCTTGAGGACCGAACAGGTCCCATGTCACGTTCAACCAGGGGGCGAGGGGTTCCTTGTCCGCCTGGATCAGGGTCAGCGCGAAGGGCACTCCGTAGAACACGTTCCCCGTGGCCGGTGGATCGTTGAACATGTTCTCCGCCATCACGGCTTCGGTGATATCGCGACCGGGGCCCGTGACCGTCGCCTCCCAGACGCTGGCATCCGCGTCACCGAAGGTGCTCAAGGTCACTGCATACGCTTCGCCCACCGGTACGGGGTTGGACCGGCTTGCGGTTTCGCCCGATCCGTCAGGCGCAAAGACATCGCCGCTGTATGCCGACACCTCGGGGCCGATCCCGTCGCCGGTGGTGGCGAGGTAGATCCGGTCGTCGCCAGGCTCCGTGGTCAACAACGGTCCCCCATCGACCTCGTCACGGGGAAGCGAGAAACACATGAGGCCTTCGACCGCACCACCGACGTACAGCTCGACGGTGTCGTCGAGAGCTCCGGGCACGACCCCACACGACGTGTTGAAACTGTCGTAGAGCTTGAGACCCGCAGGTCCAAACACCTCCCACGAGATGTTGAGCCATGGAGCCAGGGGTTCCTTGTTGGCGCCGACGAGCACGATGCGCACCGGGACCCCAAAAAAGACGTTTCCATCCTCAGGCGGATCGTTGAACATGTTCTCGGCCATCACCGCGTCGGTGATGTCAGCACCGGCGCCCATCACCGTGACCTCCCACAGGCTGTCATCGGCATCCCCGTAGGTCGACAACCCGAAGACGAATCCCGAACCCACCGGAGCGGGATCCTGACGGGAGCCTCCCGTCGATTCCGGGACGGCGGGTGCGTCATCGGATGGTGACGTCGTCTCCACCTCGGATTCGACCGCCGCAACGGTGGTGTCGGAGCCGGTCTCCCCGGGCGCATCATCCTCGGCCACTGATGTCACGACACTGTCACGGGAATCAGCTGCGTCATCGCCGGCGTCATCCGAGCTCGACGTGCAACCTGCTCCCGCAGCGACGAGGACGAGTCCGGCCACAACACTCGAGAAGCGCCGTCGGCGGCTCGTATCACGGCCCTGGTCGCGCCTCATGACGGGAGTCGACTCTCGTCGATGGACGAACGATCCTGATGTGTCACGGCGATCGTCTAGCACAGGGCCTGACCATCACGTCATCCCGAGCCCCCAACTCGATGACGGTTCTTGTCCCTGCGACCTCGATCATGGTCCCAAGCCCAGCGCGATTCTGGCACCGGCCGCCGTTCACCCCGGGATCGCCGCGGCACTTCGCCACCTCATCGCGTGAGGTGATCGTCGAGAGCATGGCGAAGATCCACGATGGCGTCGGGAGTCGCCAGGTGATTCCAGTCGGCGACATCACCGAGATGGCCCCCAAAGGGATGGCCCGGCGCCAGAACCTCGAGGAGACGATCAGGCTGCCAGGCGAGATACATCGCGCATTGGAATCGCGCCACGCCTCGACTTCGACGCTGACTGATACCCACCAACTTGTGATCACCGAGCACCACTTCGCCGGGTCCCAGACCGGCAAAGCACACGAGTCGACCTCGATCACGTTCGATCAGTGGCCCTCGATACACATCGAGTCCGGAGATCTCACCTGCGATCTCGGTGATCGCAGCGACCCACGCATCCCCGACCCACCACATCGCCCGACCAACATCGTCGTCCCAGCGAGGGTCGTCGCGGGTGATGACCACATCGAGCCACAGAACCTCCCCGGGCCACAACATGACCGCTCCACCTCCGGAACGGCGCCGCACGATGTCGATACCGAGCTCGCCACAGCGGTTGTGATCCACGACAGCATCGGACTGGGTCGATCCCAGGACCAGTGCAGGCGACTCCACGTCGAACCACCACAGATACCGTCCGGGTTCGGTGGGGAGTTCGCGAGCGTGAAACGACGCCGCGTTCCCTCGGACCCGATCGATGATCACCTCCATGGCTGGCTCCGACGCTCGGGGAGCGTGGACAGGTCCACGACCGATTCCGCCACCGGGCGAGGACCCGGGCTCAACCCGCGACAGCGAGATAGGGCTTCCAGGCCTCGGGAACCCGTTGAACGGTCAACGACACCCAGCCCAGCCCCTTGGGGGCTCGAGGTGCGCTCAGCAACGGCATACCCGCTTCTTCGGGGGTGCGGTCCCGTTTGTGGAGGTTGCAGGGTCGGCACGCCGCTGCCACGTTGTCCCATTCGTGACGCCCGCCCCGGGATCGAGGAACGACGTGATCGATCGAGTCCGCCACATCGCCGCAGTACTGACATCGATGGTCGTCGCGGGCAAAGATCGCTCGACGAGACAGCGCCGCTCGACGCCGATACGGCACCTTGACGACGTAGCGCAGGCGAACCACCAACGGATTCGGAATCGCCAGAGTTGCCGCTCGCATTTCCGTACCGTCGTCTTCGATGATGTCGGCTTTGTCGGCGAGGACCAGACATGCAGCTCGACGCACGTTGACGATGCTCAGGGGCTCGTAGGTCGCGTTCAAGACCAGAGCGCTGCGCATCACAGGACGTCCCGTTCAGTCCCGGCACCGTCGGCGTCGCCGCGGCCTCATCGCAACGCTCGCTCCCAGGAACGACACCATGTCAAGTAGTGAACCACATCTCGGGGCTCGACGGGGCGATCTGGTGACCCGTATTGCGTCACGAGTCGCATATCGAGATACCTCGAGGTCGGCACGGGCAGAAATGGCGCCCGTCGCCACCAGCCCGCCGGCGCCAGACGACGCGCCTGAGCCCATGCCGTAGGCCACAGGCCTGGACGGCCAAGGACCGCCATGCCGATGCGCATCACGGTGAGCCATCTCACGATTTGGCCACCGGCTCCTTGGGAAGACCCAGAACCATTTCTCCGATGATGTTGCGCTGGATCTGGGAGGAACCGGCGTAGATCGTTCCTGCCCGGGCATTGAGGAACACCCCGACCCAGGAACCCGTGGTGTTGGGTGCCCCAGCGTCGTCGGTCTGAAACGACGAGGAGGGACGACGTCCCGTCGGCGCGAGAGCCTCGGCGCCGAGAATGTCGACACCGAGCTCGGTCACGACGCGGTGGTATTCGCTCCAGAACAACTTTGAGATCGCTCCGTCGGGACCTGGATGATGACCCGCCAAGAACCGAGTCAAGGTCCGCATACCCAGATACCGCATCACTTGGACCTGGCTGTAGCACCAGGCGAGACGTTGACGGATCCGCGGATCGTCAGCCACCCCCCGTTGTTTTGCGAGCAGCAACAACCGGTCGATCTCGGCCTGGAACCGGATCGGCAACGTCGCCGCGGCCTCACCGCGTTCGAATCCCAACAAGGTCATCGCCACGGCCCATCCGTTGTTCACACCTCCGACGACTTCGTCCTTGGGGGTGGTGGCGTCGGTGTAGAACACCTCGTTGAATTCGGAATCGCCCGAGATCATCCGAATCGGGCGGACCTCGATACCGGGCTGACGCATATCGACGAGCAGGAACGAGATGCCTTTGTGCTTGGGCGCATCGGGATCGGTTCGGGCCAAGGTGAAGATGTGATCGGCGAGATGTCCCGCCGAGGTCCAGATCTTTTGACCATTGAGCACCCACTGGTCGCCATCCAGGCTCGCCCGCAGGCCCAGATTGCCCAGGTCGCTACCGGCATCGGGTTCGCTGTAGCCCTGACACCACACGTCCTCTCCGGACAGGATGCGCGGGAGATAGCGGCGCTTTTGTTCCTCGGTCCCCCACTGCAACAACGTGTTGCCCAGCATCTGGATGCCGAACACGTCATTGGGGCCACCGGTGGGCACACCAGCTCGGGCGAACTCTTCGCCGATGATGACCTGCTCGAGCGCGCTGAGACCGGCGCCCCCGTATTCGACGGGCCAGCCCGGCGCCAGGTACCCCGCCGCGTGCAGCACCCGGCGCCACTCGGTGACGAAATCGGTCAGTTCGTCGCCGTCGAGAGTGCCGATCCCCTGCCAATCGGCGGGCAGCTTTTCGGCCAGGAAGGCCTGCACCTTCTCGCGGTAGGCCTCCGCCTCAGGTCCGTAACTGGGAGTCATGCTCCGATGCTAGCGGGGCCGTCCATCAGGCGGATTCGGGCCACGGCCGCCGCTCCGATCAACGGGCCCAGAGCCCCGTTGCCGACCGGTTCCACCGTCGCACCCTTCAGAAACGACAGCCCGGTGCAGCGTTCGAGTTCGTTGTGGGCAGCCACGAAGAACGGTCGGGCGAAGCCATGAGCGACCGAACCCCCAACGAAGGCTCGGGTCAGATCCACCGTGGTCATCACCGTGGCGATCGCTCGCCCCACCAGCATTCCGGTCTGTTCCACCACCGCTGGCGACGGTGCCGCCTCGGGCGGTCGGCCTGTCATCTGGGCGATCGCCCGTCCGCTGGCGTAGGCCTCGAGGCATCCACGCCCTCCGCAGTGACACGCCCGACCATCGGGAACCACGACGACATGGCCGATATGTCCGGCGTTGCCGAGGCGACCATCGAGAAGTCGACCTCCCGAGACGATTCCACCTCCCACTCCGGTGGAGACCACCATGGCGAGATAGTCCTCGAGTCCCACCGCAGCACCGGTCCAACCCTCACCGAGAGCGAGAGCCTTGGCGTCGTTGTCGACAAAGGTGGGAAGTCCGGTCACCTCGGCGAGGCGATCGCGTAAAGGGAACTCGCGCCATTCGGGAATGTGCAACGGCGACACCCGACCGCCACCGGGCGTCATCGGGCCCCCACATCCGACCCCACACGCCAGGAACCGAGCTCCTGAGGCGGTGGCTCGAACCCGGTCGATCAAACGGGTGAGCGCCACCCATACATTGCGCTGAGGGGTCGGAACCCGGTCGCGCACCACGACTCGACCACGCCGATCCACCACTCCGACTGCGAGTTTGGTGCCACCCACGTCCACGGCCAAGAAGACTTCTTCACCGAGCGGCGTCACTTCGGTGGCCACCGAGCGCACGGGCTCGCTTGCGTGCCCCTCGCGACTGCCGACCGGTCGAGGTCGGGAGATGTCGGAAGTGTCGAAACCTGCGGACTCGGTCATCGAGCGCCGTCACGCTGGCGAAGCCGACGATGAGGAGTGCACGGCGCCGCGCACGATGGTGCCGCACGCCAGGGCGACACCACGGTTCTGCGTCCGTTCAGGAACGTTCGCTGCGGCCCTGCACCCGTTGACGGGTGTTGCGCAGGGTGGCGGCCACGTCTTGGATTCCCGCTCGCCCCATCGCACGCAGTTGGCGCTCGATCACGGCGGCACAGATCAACATCACGATGAAGCCACCAAAGGCGAGCGCAAAATGCACCTGCAACAGCACGAGCAACAGCGCCAACCCGGCCACCACTCCCAGAACCGCCCACCACACCGTGCGCGCGGAATGGCGATACAGACCCGAGGGCGACACCGCTTGGGCGAACTTCGGGTCGTTTTCGAGTTGCTCTTCGATCTGGCGCAGGATGCGCTGTTCGTCTTCCGAGAGCGGCATTCCGACTCCTGTGATCCTCGGGTACCCAAGTTTCGCAGAGACCGTCTCCGGACACAACGCGGGAGACTGCCATGAGCGTCACATCTCGGATTCAGAGCGAGAACCACAGCTCCGACACCAGCGCTGGAACCCCCGGTTCGAGGGATCGTCCGGGGCGCCGCTCAGCGCTCAGGTGGCCGAATCGTACGACCCGGGCGTATCGCGTGGGGACCGAAGCGCTCTCGAATCCGGTCGGCGACATCCGACGCGGCAAGATCGTCGGCCTGATCGGGTCGACGCGCCGGCGGCGAAACGCCCGAAGGATCCGAATCCGCACCGGGGCTCGAGTCGAGTCCCGCGAACGTCAACTGCAGAGCCGGTTCGACGAAATGGGATCCGCTGACGCCGAGAAGCCGAATCCCCTCATCGGGACGGATATCGGCGCGTAGAGGTGCGAGGCAGTCGAGAACTCCCGAGGCCGTGGTCACCGGAGTCGGTGGGGTGACCGAGCGAGTGCGGGTGGCGAAGTCACGGGTTCGGATCTTGAGAGTCACCGTCCGCGCCGCCACCCCCTGGGACCGCAGACGTCGCGCCACGAGATCGGCCAATCGGACGAGTTCGGCCCACACGGCCTCATCATCGAGAAGGTCTCGTTCGAAGGTCTCTTCGTGACCGATCGATTTCGCCCGCCGGTCCGACTCGACCGCCCGCTCGTCGAGACCTTGAGCGAGTCTCCACAAGTGACGACCAGCGGTGGCACCCACCAATGACACGACATCGGCCTCGCGACTCGTCGCCAGGTCTCCGATCGTGGCCCATCCTCGTGTCGACAAGCGCTCCGCCGTTCGGGGTCCTACCCCCCAGAGGTCTCGGACCGGTCGGGGCGCCAGGAACTCTCTCTCGGTGCCCGGCTCGATTTCGAACACTCCATGACCCGGTGTCACTCCCTGCGCGGTGGCTCGAGGTTTGGCTTCCTCCGAGGCCATCTTCGCGAGCAGTTTGTTCGTCGCGATACCGACGCTTGCATCGAGTCCGGTCACCTCACGGATCCTCATGCGCAACGCAGTGGCGACCTGTTTCGCGTTGTCTCGGGCCGGCGCGTATCCGGTCACATCCAAAAACGCCTCGTCGAGGGCGAGGGGTTCCACCACGGGTGTCACCTCGTAGAACAACTCGTGGATCCGCGCACTGACCTCGCCGTAATGGCGATGGTCAGCCGATACGAAAATCAAACCGGGACACAACCGTCGGGCCTGACTCGACGACATCGCGGATCGCACTCCGTAGCGCCGCGCCTCATAAGAGGCCGCGGCGACGACCCCTCGCTCGGCCGATCCCCCCACGGCAATGGGCCGACCCCGTAATTCGGGACGCCGCAGCGCTTCGACCGCGGCGAAAAAAGCGTCCATGTCGACATGGAGAATGCGCCGCGGCCCGCTTGCGGTCATGGCGCCGGCATACCCGGATCACCCGTCGAGGGCGACAACCGTCGACGCCGGCGGCGCAACCCTCGATCCGACCACGCGAGCGAGACCACCACCCCGAAAGCCTCGCCGATGATGTGATACGAGAGTTTCGACACCCCATGACGGCGATCTCGAAACGTGATGGGTATCTCGACGACGCGACCATCGGCGCGTACGACCCGGTGTGTCATCTCGACCTGGAAGCCGTACCCATCAGCGGTGACCGTGCCGACGTCCATGATCTCGAGCATCCCGGACCGATAGGCCCGATACCCCGAGGTGGCATCGTTGACGGCGAGACCGAGGGCTCCAGCTGCGAACCGGTTCCCCCAACGAGACAGCCATCGGCGCGAGGTCGGCCAGTCCAGGATCCGGCCTCCGGGCACATAGCGACTTCCGATCGCTGCGTCGGCCCCGTGCACCACCGCAGCGACCAGAGCGACGAGATCACCAGGATCATGGGACAGATCAGCGTCCATCTGCACACAGATCGACGCTCCCGTGTTCATCGCGTGGGCGAAGCCCGCCCGATACGCCGCACCAAGACCAGCCTTACCAGGCCGCCGAAGCACCTCGACGGCGCCGTCTCGCGAGGCGAACTCCTCGGCGAGAGCGGCGGTGCCGTCGGGGCTCGCGTCGTCGACCACGAGGATTCGACACCCGGGAAGCGCTCGACGAACCCCGTGGAGAAGTTCCACGATGTTCTCGGCCTCGTCGTAGGTCGGCACGATCACCGTCACCGAGGCGTCCTCTCGCACGGGCGCGCACCCTACAGGACCGGTCGCGTCGGCGCCCTGGAGGCCTACGATGACAGTGTGCCTGGCATCGAGGACCACGACTCCCGCCCGTTGTCGGCGCTGCCCTCTCCGGGCGCCCGTCTTGCGGCGTTCGTCGCGATCCTGGCCGGCGGCCTGGCGGGCGCGTTGATCGGCTATGCGCTCGTGAACCTGCAATGTTCGGGTTCCTGCGGTCTGGCTTTGGGGCTCGGAGTTCTCGTGGGGGCCGTCGTCGCGGCCGCGGGTACAGCAGTCGTTGCGGTGCTCGTGTTACGAGCCCTCGGCGAATGGCGCGAAATCCAGGACCGATGACGACCCCCGACCTGGTCGGACTGCGACGCCTCGCTGAACAGTTGGCCACTGGCACCGCAGAACTCGCAGCCACCGGTCGTCGCCGCTTGGACCTCGAGACCCAGACCAAGAGTTCACCCACCGATCTCGTCACCCGCTGGGACCACGCCTGTGAAGAGCATCTGGCCCACGAACTGGCCCGGTTGCGCCCCGAGGACGGCCTGATCGGCGAGGAAGGCGCCGCGCGCCCATCGAGCACCGGGCTCGAATGGATCGTGGATCCGATCGACGGCACCACCAACTTCGTCTACGACCTGAGCACCTGGTCGGTGTCGGTCGCGGTCCGAGACTCCTCAGGGGTTCTCGCCGGAGCGGTTGCCGTTCCGGGTTGGAACGAGGTGTTCTCGGCCCATCGTGGTGGCGGGGCCACCTGCAATGGCGAGACCATCCAACCGGCACCCACCACCAATCTGGCTCGGGCGCTCGTTGCGACCGGCTTTTCCTATGCCGCCGAGACGCGTCGAGCTCAGGCGGCTCGCATGGCCCTGCTGCTCCCCCAGGTGCGCGATATGCGACGACTGGGTTCAGCGGCATTGGATCTGTGCCTCGTCGCATCCGGACGCGTCGACGTCTACTTCGAAGAACATCTCAACACCTGGGATGTGGCCGCGGGAGAGCTGATCGCCACCGAGGCGGGATGTCGCAGCGGGGATTTCCGTGGTGGTCCGGCGCGCCCGGAACAGATCCTCGTATGTACCCCGGCGCTGTTCGACCCGATGGCCGCGATGCTCGATGGCGTTGCGGGGTCCTCGCTGTGAGGCATCATGGAGAACCGTGGGCACGCGGATCCTGACCGTCGAAGACGATGAACGCATCCGAGCCGCGGTCAAACTCGCCCTCGAAGACGAAGGTTGGACCGTCGACGAGGCCGC
Source organism: uncultured Ilumatobacteraceae bacterium (assembly GCA_964471865.1). Lineage (GTDB taxonomy): Bacteria > Actinomycetota > Acidimicrobiia > Acidimicrobiales > Ilumatobacteraceae > CAYMUC01. The sequence goes on from CAYYHU010000028.1 coordinate 21,739, forward strand.
GAGCGGCGAAGAAGCGGTGATCCGGTTCTCGCGCCAACCCGCCGATGTCGTCCTGATCGACATCATGTTGCCGGGGATCGACGGGTTCGAGTTGTGCCGAACGCTGAGACGTACCAGCGATGTTCCCGTGGTCATGGTCACGGCGCGTTCCGACACTCACGATGTCGTGGCCGGACTCGAAGCGGGCGCCGACGACTACCTGACGAAACCCTTCGCCCCCAAGGAACTCTCGGCTCGGATCCGCGCCTTGTTGCGACGGGTTCGCCCGGCCAACCCCTCCCATCCGCGGCTGGTCTTTGGAGACCTCGAGATCATCCCCGACGAAGGCAAAGTGACACGGGCGGGAACCGAGGTCCATCTCACCAAGACCGAGTTCCGGTTGTTGTGTGAACTCGCGGAGAATCCGGGACGGGTGTTCAGCCGAGAAATGCTGCTCGACAAGGTCTGGGGCTACGACTATTTCGGTGACGGACGCCTCGTGGACGTCCACGTTCGACGACTGCGCACCAAGGTCGAGGCCGATCCGGCCAACCCCCGCCACGTCGTCACGGTGCGCGGTCTGGGATATCGGCTCCAGGCGTGACCGCCACGGCGTCGCCCGCTGTGGGCTCTGTCCCCGTCGATGATCCCGCCCCTCGCCGGGCGCGGCGACGCCGCCTCAGCCTGCGAGCTCGCATTCTGTGGACCTTCGGCATCGGGACGTTCGTCCTCGCGGCTCTGCTCGCAGTGACGACGTACGGATTCACGCGATCCAATCTGGTCGACCAACGCGACCGCGCCGGGGTCAGCCAGGCGTATGCGAACGCTCGGCGGCTGGTGTCGGATCTCCGGTCGAATCCCCCCAGTGTTCAGCCCCTCATCGATCGTCTGGGAGCGGCGCGTCCCCTCGTGTGGTACCGGGAAGCCTGGACCGCTGGCGATGCCCAATTCGGCTCGGAGCAGCTGCCGGCGGACCTGGCGACCACCGTGTTGGAGCGGTCGCTTCCCGGGCGCATGGTGGCCTCGGTCGCCGATGAAGCGACCTTGGTGATCGGGATCCCCCTCCCCGAGGTCGGAGCCGCCTATTTCGAATTCGTGAGTCTCGAAGAGGTGTCGTCGACTCTGGGCAGTGTCACGTTGTCGCTGTTGTTCGCCGGCGCGATCACCACCGGTTTCGGGTTGTTGCTCGGCAGCATCGCCGCGCGCCGAGCCGTGCGACCCCTCGTCGGCGCAGCCCAGGCAGCGCGCACGATCGCATCGGGACGCCTCGATACTCGCATCGAGGCGAGCGACGATCCCGACCTGGGCCAGTTGGCGAATGCGTTCAACGATATGGCGACCGCGTTGCAGCAGCGGGTGGAACGCGATGCTCGGTTCGCGAGCGACGTCAGCCATGAGCTGCGGTCCCCGTTGATGACGTTGTCGGCCTCGGTTCAGGTCCTGCAGGGACGCCGTGACGAGATGCCCGAACGAGCCCGAACCGCACTGGATCTCTTGAGCGCGGACGTGGAACGGTTCCAGGGACTCGTCGAGGACCTTCTCGAGATCTCACGTTTCGACGCCGGGGCGGTGCGTCTCCACCTCGAACGACTCCCCGTCGCCGAATTCGTCCGCCAGGCCGTCGCGGTCTCGAGTCTTCCCGAGACCCCGGTTCAGACCGATCCCGAAGCGGCCACCCTGATGATCCGGGGCGATAAGCGTCGCCTCGCCCGAGTGATCGCGAACCTGATCGACAACGCCAGGATTCATGGTGGAGGCGATGTCACCGTCCAGATCGGGGAGATCACCGAGATGTCGGAGACCTCCGATGTCGACAACTCGGTCTCGGTGATGATCGCGGTCGAGGATCATGGTCCGGGCGTACCCCCGGATGATCGCGAACTCGTCTTCGAACGCTTCGCCCGCGGTATGACCGCGGGCCGCCGCGGCAGTTCCGAAGGCGCCGGTCTCGGTTTGTCCTTGGTTCGCGAACACGTACGCCTTCATGGCGGCCGAGTCGAGGTGACCGACCGGCTCGGCGGTGAACCCGGAGCCCGTTTCGTCATCGAACTACCAGCCGAACGAGGCCTCGAATGACCCCGGTGAAGGCGTCACGGCGCCGCGGGCGCGTCACGGCGACGGTCGTCGCAGTTGTGATGTCGCTGAGCGCGTGTGGAGTCCAGACCGATGATGCCGTTCGCATCATTCCGCCGGCTGAACGAGGTGATCTGTCGGCAACGGTGGTCGTCGAGGGCAATCCAATCGACGGGGCCTCCCGGATCTTCTTGTTGGGTTCCTCGCGGCCCGGTGTACGAAGTCTG
>CAYYHU010000029.1:0-21808 GCA_964471865.1 uncultured Ilumatobacteraceae bacterium
CGTCGGGACTTTCGACTGGCTAGCGCGCCGACGAGTGCGTCACAGCACATGTTCATGATGACTCGGCGATCGCTATGAGTGACCATGTGAACCATGGTGTGGCGAGGTTCGCCACAGTGATGCCAAGAGCTGACTCGACGATCGGGTGGCCCACCACTGCGTTCGGCAGTATCCCGACCCGAGAAGGCAATGAGCACAAGTTTTTCTGATTTCTTCATTTTTTGGAATAGATCCAAATTGATCACGGTTGGAACGGTCGATGGACACGACTTCCCCCGCCCAGATCCTCCGGAACCACGGTCTGAACGTGACGGCTCCACGCGTTGCGGTGATCGACTTGGTGCGCTCGCACCCCCATGCGACCGCCGAGGAGATCCACACCAGCGTTCATGAACGCCTCGGCACGGTGTCTCGCCAGGCTGTCTATGACAGCGTCACCACGTTGAGCGAACACGGCATCCTGCGGCGGATCCAACCGAGCCACTCCCCCGCCCGCTACGAAGCCCGCACCGGCGACAACCACCACCATGTGGTGTGTCGTTCATGTGGCCGGGTGGCCGATGTGGACTGTGCCGTGGGGTATCGGCCGTGTCTGAGCGCATCCGAGGACCACGGGTACCGGATCGAAGAGGCCGAGGTCATCTATTGGGGCACCTGCCCGACCTGTCTGGCTGACGACACGGGCGCCTGAACGTCGCACCCGCCCGACGATCCTGCAACCCACCCCGATCCCCGATCTTTCATCCACCCCTCACGAAAGGAACCGACCATGAGCGAAACCTCGACCTGCCCGGTGACCGGAGCCGGCCATGGACCCACGAACCGGGACTGGTGGCCCCACCAACTCGACCTTTCTCGTCTTCATCCCAATCCCCCCGCCGGGAACCCCATGGATGATGACTTCGACTATGCCGATGCGTTCGCCACCCTCGACCTCGACGAACTGCGAGGCGACCTCGAGGCCCTGATGACGGACTCTCAGGAATGGTGGCCTGCGGACTACGGCCATTACGGCGGGCTGTTCGTGCGCATGGCCTGGCATGCAGCCGGCACCTACCGCATCTCGGATGGCCGCGGCGGGGGCGGTGCCGGGATGCAACGTTTCGCCCCCCTGAACTCCTGGCCCGACAACGCCAATTTGGACAAGGCCCGCCGATTGCTGTGGCCGATCAAGCAGAAGTACGGAGCGACGATCTCTTGGGCGGACCTCATGATATTTGCCGGCAACGTCGCCATGGAATCGATGGGGCTGCCCATGTTCGGCTTTGGCGGTGGCCGTGCCGACGTCTGGGAACCCGATGAGACCTATTGGGGCACCGAGACGACCTGGCTCGGCGACGAGCGCTACCACGGAGACCGCAACCTCGAGAATCCTCTCGCCGCGGTCCAGATGGGTCTCATCTATGTGAACCCCGAGGGCCCCAATGGCGAACCCGATCCCCTCAAAGCCGCCCGAGATATCCGCGAGACCTTCGCCCGCATGGCGATGAACGACTATGAAACCGTGGCCCTCGTCGCCGGAGGCCACACCTTCGGTAAGTCGCATGGCGCCGTGGACGCCTCGAACGTCGGCCCCGAACCCGAAAGCGCCCCCTTGAGCGAACAGGGCCTCGGATGGCACAACCGGGTCGGTTCGGGCAATGGGGTGAACACGATCACCGGTGGTCCCGAGGGCGCTTGGACAACGAACCCGATCATCTGGGACAACAACTATTTCGAGAACCTCTTCAAGTACGAATGGGAGCTCACCAAGAGCCCCGCCGGAGCCTGGCAATGGACCCCCTCGACTCCTGAGGCGCGAGACACGGTTCCCGATGCCCACGACCCGACTCGCCGGCATGCTCCGATGATGCTCACCACCGACCTGGCTCTGCGTGTCGACCCGGCCTACGAGAAGATCTCGCGCCACTTCTACGAGAACCCTCAGGAATTCGCCGACGCCTACGCCAAGGCCTGGTACAAGTTGACGCACCGCGATATGGGTCCCCATACCCGGTTGCTGGGTCCCGAAGTGCCCGAACCTCAGATCTGGCAGGATCCGGTGCCCGCCGTCGATCACCCGCTCGTGGGTGAGACCGAGATCGCGAACCTCAAGACCCAGGTGCTCGCGTCGGGGCTCAGCATCTCCGATCTGGTCTCGACGGCCTGGGCATCAGCCGCTACGTTCCGCGGCACCGACAAGCGCGGGGGCGCCAATGGTGCCCGGGTGCGTCTCGCCCCCCAAAAGGACTGGGAGGTGAACCAACCCGCCCGGCTCGCTCGGGTGGTGTCGGTTCTCGACCAGATCCGCTCCGAGTTCAACGCCGCCGGTCCCATGAAGATCTCGATGGCCGATCTCATCGTGCTCGCCGGGGCGGCCGGCGTCGAGGAGGCTGCACGCCGTGCCGGCCATGAGATCACGGTGCCCTTCGTTCCGGGACGGACCGATGCCACCGACGCTATGACCGATGCTGAGTCCTTCGGAGTGCTCGAGCCGACGTTCGACGGGTTCCGCAACTACGTCGCTGCGGGGATCACAGCCCCCGGTGAGCATCTGCTCGTCGAGCGGGCGAGCCGGTTGACCCTGAGCGCTCCCGAGATGACCGTGCTCGTGGGTGGGCTCCGGGTGCTCGGCGCGAACCATGACGATGCGATGCACGGTGTCTTCACGGATCGGCCGGGACAGTTGACCAACGATTTCTTCGTGAATCTGTTGGACATGGCGACAACGTGGACAGCGACTTCCCCGGAGGAGAACCTCTTCGAGGGTCGGGACCGCCATACCGGTGAGGTGCGCTTCACCGGTACCCGGGTGGATCTCGTCTTCGGATCGAACTCGGTCCTGCGAGCTCTCGCCGAGGTGTATGCGAGCGATGACGCTCAGGAGAAGTTCGTCAAGGACTTCGTCGCCGCCTGGGACAAGGTGATGAACCTCGACCGGTTCGACCTCGACTGAGACATCCGATCATCTCGACCGCCTCCGGTGGTCCTTCGACAGCGTCGTCGAGGGGCCACCGGAGCAGTCGTGCGTGCTCAACCGTGACCGACGACGGCGTAGCGCCTTGTCGCACTCCACCGCCACGAGTACGAGAGCTGCAACGGGAACGAGTCGGATCCAGGCCGCCATGTCGAGTGGCTCGACACTCAGCAGGTACTGGGTAGGCGGCCACATCAAGGCGAGCGCGTGAACTCCCAGCGCCGCGACCGAGGCGATCAGCAAGAATCGGTTGGACACCGGCGACACTCGAACGACCGATGTCCGCTCTGCTCTCGAGTTGCCGGCGTGGAATGCCATCGCCACCACCATGGTGGTGAGAGCCACGCTCTGAGCCTGAGGGACCGATCCCGAGCGATCGAGTTCCCAACGGAACATCATGAGCGTTCCGGTTGCCATGACTGCTCCGGCGAGAACGGCGCGCTGCCACAAGGTTCGCGACAACACGCCCTCGCGCCGGGGCCGGGGCCGACGCCGTAGTGCGTCGGGTTCACCGGGCTCGAACGCCAGGGCGACATCCTGAACGCCGTTGGTGACCAGGTTGAGCCACAACAACTGGATCGGCCCCATGACCAGAGGCCACTGGGCCCAGACACTCCCCACGATCGCCAGGATCGTAGCCACGGCGGTGGAGACCAGAAAGAACGTCACCTTACGGACGTTGTCGAAGGTGACGCGCCCTTCCTCGACCGCTGCGATGATGCTCACGAAGTCATCATCGGTGAGGACCATGTCTGAGGCTTCCCGGGCCACATCGGTACCGCTCGCCCCCATCGCGATACCGATGTCGGCAGCGCGCAGAGCTGGTGCGTCGTTCACCCCGTCGCCGGTCACCGCCACCACCTCGCCGCGATCCCGCAAGACGGTCACGATCCGGAGCTTGTCCTCAGGCGCAACTCGTGCGAACACCCGACACGCCGTCAGTCGTTCGCTGAGTTCGTCATCGTCGATCTCGGCGAGATCGGCTCCAGTGAGGACCTCGACATGGTTGGCTCCGAGTCCGAGTTCTGTGGCGATCGCTCGGGCGGTGACCTGATGATCACCAGTGATCATCATCACGGTGATCCCGGCCTGTTCGCAGGCGTCGATGGCCTCTCGAACTCCAAGACGAGGCGGATCGATCATTCCGTGTAGTCCGGTGAGAACCAAAGCGTCCGGGGGCGCGAGTTCAGACCCTCGCTGCACCCGATGATCGAGGGATCGGCGAGCCGTTGCCAGGACTCGCAAACCTTGGGCGGCCATGTCTCGCGCCTCGGTGAGGATCGAGTCGCGATCGATCGGTGCCTGACCGGCACGGGTATGCATCGCTGAGCACATGGCGACCACCGCCTCAGGCGCCCCCTTGACCCACATCACATGGCGAGAATCCTGAGGGTCCTCACACACGGTCGCCGAGTACCGACGATGGGACTCGAAGGGAATCTCGGCCAACACCGGATGCGCTTCGACGAGGTCACTCGGTTCGATGCCTGCGCCGATCGCCGCGAACAGCAAGGCCACTTCGGTGGGGTCACCCACGCTCGCCCATCCGTCCATCGAGTGGAGGACATGGGCCTCATTGGTCAGCACCGCGGCAGTCAGGGCCTCACGGAGCAGGGACAGTCCGGTCTCGTCTCCCTCGACGACCGCATCCTGTGAGCGAAACCCGGCGTCGGGAGCGTCACCGTCACGGACGAAGGCGGCGCTCGGCGTCCAGATCCGGGTCACCGTCATGCGGTTCTGAGTCAGCGTTCCGGTCTTGTCCGATCCGATCACCGTGGTGCTGCCGAGGGTCTCCACTGCGGGAAGCCGCCGGATGACGGCATGGCGTCGGGCCATGCGATGGACGCCCAATGCCATCGTGACCGTGAAGGCAACCGGAAGACCTTCAGGGATCGCCGCGACGGCCAGAGCCACGGCTGTGAGGAACATGTCGTTCGCCGAGCCTCCGAGTGCAACCCCGGAGATGAACGCCACCACACACGCGATTCCGACGCCGATTCCGATCTGCCGGGCGAAGCGATCCATGCGGTCCTGAAGCGGAGTCCGTTCAACTCCACCGGCCCGCACGAGTTGTGCGATCGAGCCGAGTTGAGACTGCTCCCCCGTCGCGACGACCACGCCCCGCCCTCGGCCACTACCCACGGTGGTCCCGGTGAACGTCATCGATCGTCGATCCGCCAACAGCGTCTCGATGGGAACGGGGGCGGTCTGCTTGTCGACGGGGACGGATTCGCCTGTCAACGTCGACTCGTCGACGCGCAGACCATTCGCCACGAGCAGACGAAGGTCCGCAGGGACCGAGGCTCCGGATTCGAGCAGCACGATGTCGCCGACGACGAGATCCCGTCCGTCGATCTCACATTCGTGTCCGTTGCGCACGACCCGGGCCCGCGGAACCACCAGAGCCATGAGTGCCCGGACTGCGGACTCGGCTCGGCGCTCCTGAAACGACCCGACGGCGGCATTGAGAGCCAGCACGGCCGCGATGACACCCGCATCGAGGACATGACCCAACACCAACGTGACGACCACTGCCGCCAACAGGATGTAGATCAAGGGACTGGCGAACTGGCGGACCACGACTCGCCACAGTCCCGGTGCGGCACTCTCAGCGAGCAGGTTGGGGCCATAGCGTTGCAGTCGCTTGCGGGCCTCGGACTCGTCGAGCCCTCGCGGACTCGAGCCCACCGCCTCGAGGACGTCCTCGGGGGGCAAGGCATACCAGGTCTCCTCGGTGGCCATTTCTTCCACGTCACTCGTATGACACCACCGGCGCCCAGACTCCATGGTCCCGACGTCGCGGGACCATGGGCCGGGCCGCCATCCGGACCGCTCGCGATCCACCCGGTGCGTCACCGAACGAACAGCAGTCATCGTCCCGATCGAGAATGGGGAGGTTCGGACTCCACTTCTTCGCATCCAGGACCGCGGGGAATCAGCGGCAAGCGCCGTACCGTTTCAGCGTGGTCTCGGCCAGTGGGTTGTCGGGCCCCATCCGAGACGACAACTGGAGCGCTCCGCCTCTCGCCTCTCAGCGACGCGGCCGAGGATCAGACCCCGCGGCGGCGTCGGCCTGTCACAAGGCCTCCCGCAAGTGCCAGAGCGATCGCCGTGACCGCCAGGGTGTCGTGGCCGACACCTGTCGTAGGGAGTTCGTCTGACGTCGCTGCGGGATCGAGCGATTCGAGGTCGAGCGGGATATCGATCGATTGAAGTGCGCCGTTGGCCGACGTCGCCTCGATCCGAAGAGTGTGAGAACCCTGGGTCTCAGCGGGCATCTCGAACGTCGTGTTGATCGAACCGTCCGCTCCCACGGTCCGGCGTCCCAGGTACACAGGGTCGGAGTACAACCACGCCTCGACATCCGAGCCTGGCAACAGGCCTCCCGCCTCGAAGTTCACCGCGGTTGCTGCGCGCTGCTGGATGCGCATCTCGTAGCCATCGCCCGCGACGGTGGCGCCATCCTCGGTCATCGTGACCACGGGAGCCTCGACGGTCACCGGAACCGTGGTCGTGGTCGTCGTCGTTGTGGTGGTCGTGGTGGTCGTGGTGGTCGTCGGGGGTGGAGGTGGAGGTGGGGGAATCGAGGGTGTGGTCGCGGGAGGTGCATCGATCGCCGCAGTGAAGGATGCCGCAGAAAAAAATCCGGTTACGCGTAGTTCGAAGTACGTGTTTGCAACCGCGAAATCCGGATCTCCGCCAAACCAAGTGCGCAGGTCCGTCGAACCGGCCACCCATACAGCGTCGAGATCGGCTGAGTCCCAGTCGAGGGAAATCGATGCGTCGAGGACAGCCAGGCCATTGATGGCCTGAGCCCCGGTGGGACGCAACTGGATCGTCACCGCATCGCTGTTCGCGTTGGCAAAGACATTGTGCGCCGGAGCGATCGGCCACGTCGCAACGCCCGGATCCCAGGTTCCGACGTTGGATGCGTCCCGCGTCAACGACAACGTCTGGATCGAATCGTTGAACGTGTTCCCGAACGAGGGATCCGAGCGCGTTGATGGCGCGTCGAGATCGAAAGTCACCGACCAGTGAAAAACGTCTCCGGCAACGATCGACGTGCCGGCGGTCGAGGTTGCCGTCGCAGTTCCACTCACCGTGGTCGAAGAGGATGCCCGCACGTCAGTGGCGCCTACCCAGAGCAGGCACGCCGCCGCCCACAAACCGGCGACGAGCGACAGAAGGGGCCGATATCGCCAGATTGTGGACCGCTGGCTTACACGCGGAGACAAGATGACCATTCTTCTACTTTAGACGGTGGACAGTTAGGCTTAGCCGATCGAACGATCGGCGTCTCCTACGGGTGTGTCGGGCCCCCCGTCAGTCCTCACCGGTTGCAGGTTCTGTCCCTGAGCGCCAAGGGTCACAGCATGCACCGGGCTACCGTGACCGCGTGTCTCTGATCGACGTCGAAGCCCTCGCCCGGCTCATGGACTCATGCCCGGATCTTGCGGTCTGTGACGTCCGGTACTCGCTCACCGATCCAACCTCCGGACGCCGGGCCTACGAGGTCTCTCATATTCCGGGCGCGGTCCACGTCGATCTCCACGATGATCTGGCCGGCCGGGGAGCGGGGCGACACCCCCTGCCGACGACCTCTCATGTCGCCGCCGTTCTCGAACGGTGCGGAATCGGCCCCGACACCGAGGTCGTCGCCTATGACGACGTCGGAGGCGTCTTTGCAGCCCGACTGTGGTGGATGCTGCGGGCGATCGGCCACGAACGCGTCGCTGTTCTCGACGGCGGGTTACCGGCCTGGACGCGAAGTGGCCGAGCCCTCACCGATGAGGTCCCAACCCGGACGCCCACGACCCATGAGGTGCCGCCCGCCTGGCCGGCAACAGTGGATGCCGACGCCGTCGAGAGCGCTCTCGGCGAGGGACGTCTCATCATCGATGCCCGCTCCCCCGAGCGTTTCCGGGGCGACCATGAGCCGCTCGATCCTCGGGCTGGCCATATCCCGGGAGCGATCAATCTGTTCCAGGGCGATCATCTGAGCCCCGATGGCACCCATCGCTCCCCGGATGAACTCGCCGGGCGACTCGCCTTGATCGATGGCGCTGATCACCCGATCGTCTACTGCGGTTCCGGCGTGAGTGCATGCCATCACCTTCTCGTCATCGACGCGTGTGGACTCGCACCCTTCGGCGAAGTTTTGTTGTATCCAGGGTCCTGGAGCGATTGGTCGAGCGATCCGAACCGGCCGATCGCAACCGGCCCCTGATCCCGTTCGACATCCGAACGATTCTCAGGTCATCTCCTCGACGAGATCCATCAGGAACGCTCGAACACTCCGGGCGTTGTGTCGCCGCCAACGGTCCACGACGTCATTGGTACCGCCTCCGACACGTGACTCAACGGACCCTTCGAGACGGCTCAGCGTCGCCCCGAGCGCGGCCATTTGGGCCATCACCAAGGTCGTAGCGTCCCGACCTCGACGGTCGAGCAAACGCATCTTGATCAAAAATCCCTGACGGAGGTCCCGAATGTGATCCACAGGCGTGTCGAGCCACGACGACGTCACCTGTCGTCCGAGCGCCGTAGACCGATACGCCGTGCGCTGCGGTCCTGCCGAGCCAGCTTCACGCGTCGCGATCTCGATGAGACCGAGGTCGCCTAGGCGATCGAGAGCCCGATAGACCAACGGACGACTCACGGTCAGAATCCGACCGAGATCGGTTCCGCTGCGCAACTCCTTGGAGATCGCGAATCCGTGAGTGGTGGCTTCGACCACGAGTCCCAACACCACGTGCTCGGTGAGCGATAACGCTTCGGTCGCCGATGCGCGCGGTCCGGTCGTCATCACCAACTCGGTCTCCTTGGGCTCGCCACCCGAGCCCGACGATCGCGGGGGACCTGAGACCTGCACACCCCATCACCTTGCCACATGGCCACCTTGCCACATAGTTACAAAGTAACTACTCTCGGCGCGTGTTCGAGACGTGCGGCTCACGACCTACGAGTGCGCCTCGACGCCGGTGTGCCCTCGAGGTCGATCCCTTGCGGCAGCGCCCTCTCCGAGCTCGCCGTCACCCCGGAGGATGTGCCGTCGCCGCGATCGTTTCCAGCCTCCTGACGCTCGTCACGGCGTGCAGCACCGCGCCAGAGTCATCGACATCGTCTGACTCCTCCGACGCCGTGACGGGAACGGTGACGGTCTTCGCCGCAGCGTCGTTGACCGATGCCTTCGCGGCGCTGAGCGCAGCTCTCGAAGAACGCCACCCCGACCTCGAGGTGAGGCTCAACATCGCCGGGAGTTCGACCCTTCGCGAACAGCTTCTCGAGGGTGCCCCCGCTGACGTCTTCGCCTCGGCGAGCGAGACGATCATGGACTCCGTCATCGAGGCCGGACTCGTCGAGGGGACCGCAACACTGTTCGCTCGCAATGGGCTGTCCATCGCCGTGCCTCGAGGGAATCCGGGCGGTGTCACCGATCTCGCCGACTTCGCTCGAGATGACCTGCTCATCGGCCTGTGCGCCCGGCGCGTTCCATGTGGAGAGTTGGCACACCAGGCACTCGAGTCAGCTGGGGTTTCGGTATCTCTCGACACCGAGGAACCCGATGTTCGAGCGCTGCTCACCAAGATCACCGCCGATGAACTCGACGCCGGAATCGTCTATTCGACCGATGTTCGGTCTGCGGGCGACGCCATCGAGGCGATCGCTGTGACCCTTGAGATCGCGCCGGGTGCGAACTACCCGATCGCCGTTCTCGCCGGCAGCGACCATCCGGCGAATGCTCGGGCCTTCGTCGAGTTCGTGACCTCAGCCCCGGGTCGATCCCTGCTGAGCGACTTCGGCTTCGAGGCTCCATGACCACACGCCGAGCGCCTCGCCGCGACATTGCCTGGGTGGTGGTTCCCTTCGCCGTGATCGCCACCGGAGTCGTCGTGTTGCCCCTGGTGGGACTCGGCGCTCGCGTTCCCTGGAGCGATCTCGCCACCTTGATCTCGTCACCGGTCGTGCGTGAGGCCCTCGTGTTGTCCGTGACCACCTCGCTGGGGGCAGCCGCGATCGCGACGGTTCTCGGTGTTCCCCTCGCCTACGTCTTGGCTCGGCTCGAGGTTCCAGGACGCTCGGTTCTTCGGGCCATCGTCACCCTGCCCATGGTGCTTCCCCCCGTGGTGGGTGGCGCCGCGCTGCTCTTTGCGCTCGGACGACGCGGCATCGTCGGGGGGCCTCTGTATGACGCGACGGGCTTTCTGCTGCCGTACTCGACCTGGGGTGTCATCGTCGCCAACGTCTTCGTGGCGATGCCGTTTCTGGTTCTCACCGTCGAAGGTGCACTTCTGAGTGTCGACCAGGGACCCGAACGGGCAGCAGCCACGTTGGGAGCAGGACCGACACGCGTGTTGTGGCGGGTGACGCTTCCGAGCATTGCGCCCTCGTTGGTGGCGGGAACTGTGCTGGCCTGGGCCCGGTCCCTGGGCGAATTTGGCGCGACGGTGACCTTTGCCGGCAACCTTCAGGGTCGCACTCAGACACTTCCCCTCGCGGTCTTCGTCGCGTTGGAATCGGATCGCGACACGGCGCTCGCGATCAGCCTGATCCTCGTGGTCATTTCTCTCACCGTTCTCGTCGCGCTGCGCGATCACTGGTGGTCACGGCGATGACGACCGCCGGACTCGCCGCTCACCTCGTGGTGCGCCGAGGAGAGTCGTTCACCCTGGACGCCCGCCTCGAGGTACCAGTGGGCACCACGGTCGCCCTCCTCGGACCCAACGGAGCAGGGAAGTCGACCTGTGTCGACGCGCTGGCGGGACTCGTGGCCCTCGATGACGGGTTCATCACTCTCGGCGGCACGACTCTCGACGATCCCACGACCGGACGGTTCGTCCCGGCTCATCGACGGCACGTGGGCGTGGTGTTCCAGGGCTATCACCTGTTCACGAACCTGAACGCGCTCGACAACGTCGCATTCGGATTGCGCCAACTCGGCCACAGCCGGGGCAGTGCCCGCCAGCATGCAACGAGTTGGCTCACACGACTCGGTCTCGCCGATCTCGCCGAGCGGCGCACTCGCGAACTGTCAGGAGGCCAGGCCCAGCGGGTCGCTCTCGCTCGCACGCTCGCATCACAGCCCGATCTGGTGCTCCTCGACGAACCTCTGGCCGCGCTCGACGTCGAGGCGCGCGCGAGCACCCGTCGCTTTCTCACCGAGCATCTCGCGACCGTGACCGGACCCCGGATTCTCATCACTCATGACCCGACCGATGCATTCTCCATGGCCGACCGAATCGACGTGATCGAAAACGGCCGCATCGTGCAGCGAGGGACTCCCGAGTCGATTCGCCGCCAACCCGCCACCCCTTATGTCGCATCGCTGTCGGGGGTGAACCTCTTTCGAGGTCGGGCTCATGGTGGCGTGATCGACCTCGACGCACACCGCCAGATGATCCACACCTCGAACACCACGATCGATGGTGACGTCCTGGTCACGATCCCTCCCACCGCAGTGGCTCTGTATGCCGAACGCCCCCAAGGAAGTCCGCGCAACGTATGGTCGAGCACCGTAGCGGCGATCGAATCCCGAGGCGGGGTGGTTCGAGTGACCATGGGCGACCCCCTTCCCGTCGGGGTCGACATCACCCCGGGAGCGGTCGACGCTCTCGACCTCGTTCCCGGCTCGACGGTCTGGGTCTCGGTCAAAGCCACCGAGGTGACCGCCCGGGCTCGATGATCCGCCGCCGTGTGGCGATCGGGGGTCCGCACTACGGTGCCAAGATTCCTGTCGAACAGCCACCAGGGCCGATATCGGCACCGCCACCTGCGTGGGTGCGCGTCCTCGAGGACGGCATCATCGTCGAGACCACCGTGGTTCCGTCCGCTCGGCGCAGTGCTCTCGCGGACGTCTCAGGCAACAGGTTGCGGATCCGCATCGCCGCGCCCCCGGTGGAGGGTCGCGCCAATGAAGAACTTCGATCGTTTCTCGCCTCGATCACCCGCCGACGGCGTTCTCAGGTCACGGTCCTCACGGGTACGACATCGCGAGCCAAATCCGTTCATGTGAAGGGAGATCCCTCCGAGGTGCTGGGAGCCCTCACCGATGCCGCTCGACGAGCACTGCCACCGAACGGATGATGACGTCAGTCAGGATCCATCCGACGAGACCACACCCAAGAGGATCAGTTCTCCGCGCACCGCTTCGAGTTGTCGATCAGCGGGCCACTCCTCGGGGTCGAACATCGCTTGGGTCGCCACCCCTTGGACGATGGCGGTGAGGCGACGCGCGGCCTCGTCAGGCGAGCAAGCCAGCCGGCCGCCCTGGACGCTGTGGGCCTCGAGCCGCGCCCGATACCGATCGGTAGTGGCGCGCACTCGGTCCCGTTGGGCCTGTGCGAAGCCGTCGTCGGCCAGGGCTTCGGACCAGAAGGCCAACCACACGCTCCAGTCCTCGCGGCGCTCGGCATCGAGGGGCAAAACGGCCTCTATGACAGCGAGAAGATCTCCGGGCGACCGCGACTCGGCTGCGTCCACCCGACGGCGGGACCGACGGGCCGCGGCGGTGTAGGTGGCGTGGAGAAGCTCAGCCATGTCCGCGAAATAGTGCGAGACCACCGTGGTCGAGAACCCGACCGCTTCGGCGACATTGCGGACCGTGAGCGCGCCGCGTCCCCGGGTCACCAGGAGTTCCCGCGCCGCTTCCACCACGGCGGCTCGTCGCTGTTCACGGTCGACGATTCGAGCCATACCCCACCTTCGCGTACCTGACGTCCAGCTTCCTACGACGGCTGCCCGCGGCGGGTCGCCGACGGCTGATCGACCCGGGGCTTCGGACACCGACGTCGGGCACACGCCCCTTGAGCGCTACCCGATCACCATCTACACTCAATATACAACGCTTGTTGTATTTAGGCATGCCGGTACGGATGACCGCAACGACCGCCCGGGGATACTCCCCGAGTCTGATCTGAGGCGCAGGACTGATGAGGAGACCACCATGACGACATCCACCCGTACGATCCCGACCTCGGTCGACGTCGTGGTGTTGGGAACCGGTGCGGCGGGTTTCACCGCCGCCATCGTGGCTGCCGAATACGGAGCCAATGTCGCCGTATTCGAAAAAGCCGACGTCGTGGGCGGCACCACGGCATGGTCGGGTGGTCAGGTGTGGATTCCCAACAATCCGCATATGCGCGACGTCGGAGTCGCAGACAGCCGCGAGAAGTCCATCACCTACATCATGTCGCTGTCCCGAGGCCTGCTGGACCAGGACCTCGTCGAGGCCTATGTCGATGCGGGTCCGGAGATGGTCGAGTTACTCGAAGCCAAGACCCCGGTGCAGTTCTATGCCGTCGACGGCATGCCCGACTACCACCCCGAATTCCCCGGCGGTAGTCCTGGCGGCGGCCGCACCTTGGAATGTCCGATCTTTCCCTTCGCCGATCTCGGCGACTGGCAGCATCGAGTCACACCGTCGCCGTATTTCGCCGATCCCCGCATCACGATGAGCGAGACCCCGCTCGGCAAAGCGGTCCCCCAACCTCCGTCGAAGGAAGAACTCGAGCGGCGCAGCCAGCGCGATGAACGCGGCGCCGGTCAGGCTCTGGCGGGACGATTACTGCGGGCCTGTCTCGACCGAGGCATCGAACCCTTCACGGGGTGTGCCGCCACGGATCTGGTGGTGCGCGATGGCGCGGTGCGCGGTGTCATCGTCGACACCGGTCAGGGTTCGGTCACCGTCGAGGCGACCCGGGGGGTGATCCTGGCCTCAGGCGGTTTCGAATGGAACGCCGACATGGTGCGTGCGTTCCTGCGCGGCCCGATGACGCATCCGGTGTCGATGGAGACCAACACCGGCGATGGGCTGCGTATGGCCCAGAAGGTGGGCGCGAGCCTGTCGAACATGCGCGAGGCCTGGTGGATTCCCGTGGGTCTCGTGCCTGAATCGGCGTCCAATCCCATGGGTCGAGCTCTGATCAATGGGCAGCGGACGCTGCCCCATTCGATCATGGTCAACCGCCGCGGACGCCGCTTCACCAACGAGGCCGCCAACTACAACGCGTTCGGCGCGGCATTCCACGTCGAGGACGTCTCGCGCTTCGAGTACGCGAATCTGCCCTGTTGGCTCATCTTCGATCAGAACTACGTCGACACCTACGGGTTCCGCGTGGCTGCCGGCGGTGGACGGGGTGCCGTTCCCGACTGGCTCACCCGAGGCGACTCGCTCGGCGAACTCGCGGAGAAACTCGATATCGACGGAGCCGAACTCGAACGCACGGTCGCTCGTTGGAACGAGAACTGTGCGGGGGGCTCCGATCCCGACTTCGGCCGAGGCGACTCGGCTTTCGACTGCTGGTGGGGCGATCCGTATCGCAAGGGGCGTCGCGATGCCACCCTCGGACCCCTCGAGCGGGGCCCCTACTACGCCTACGAGATCCATTCGGGATGTCTGGGCACCAAGGGTGGACCTCGAGTGGATGTGAACGGTCAGGTCCTCGACCTCGACGGCGCACCCATCGAGGGCCTTTATGCCGCGGGCAACGTGATGGGCTCCCCTTTTGGGATGACCTATGGCGGACCCGGTGGGACCCTGGGACCGGCGATGGTCTTTGGCTACCTCGCCGCCCGTCACGCCACGGCGTGAACCGTCCTGTTTGCGAGGCCAGATGTGGGTGACATCGTCAGTCGGATTCGGGCTTGCCGATGACGGCGGTTCCCGACACCATGCATTCGTTCTCTCGGGGTGCGTCGCGTCGTAACCACACGTTCCACGTGTCGCCCTCGGGGCCCGCGTTCATCTGACGTCCACCGGCGACGACTCGGTCGCCGTCGAAGACGGGACGATGGAACGCGACCGTCAGACGCCGAATCGTCCCGACACCGCAGTGGGCGTGCAGCGCGTTGACGACGTAACTGAGATTGAGTGGCCCCTGGTTGATCACCCGGCCTCCCAGCCCCATCGCCTCGGTCGCGGCTCGATCCCAGTGAACCCGGTACGGATCACGCAGGATCGCCGCCATCGTCTTCATCCGTTGGGGATCCACCGACTCGACCACGAACTCTCGAAGTGCGGCTCCGGACCCGGAATCCTCGAGAGTCTGGGGTTCGACGCGTCGAGCCCGGGTCGCGTCCGGCCCGCGTCGAAACCGCCACGAGTTGGTGACTCGAGCCACGAGAGCACCGCTGTCGGGGTCGGTGAGTTCGATACGAAACGCCATGGCGTCATAGGGCTGCCCCTCGACATCGACGCGACGCTCCCAGGCAACGATCGATCCCTCGACTCGGTAGTCGACATCGACACGCAAGGCTCGGGGGTATTCCCAGTCGTACCCATCCAGACCCACCGACCCCGGACCGGTCGCTCCACACTTCGCGAACAACGTCTCGATCGAGATGCCCGCGCCCAGGATCGGGGCATGGAACAGTGCGATCGGATGCGCCAGGTCGTCGGGGAGCTGGTCCGCCGTCGTACAGTCGGTCAGGAGGAAGTTCTCCCAGGGGGCAATGCGGTAGTGACCGCCGGGGAACCTCCAACCGAGCACTCCGTCCAACGGGGGGTCCTGCGGGGTCGTCGGACGGTCGGGGTTCCATGTCGTCATCCAAAGGAGTCTGCCATGACCCAGAACCCGTCTCGTCCCACGGTTCCCGTCGATCCCGCCGACGCGAACCTCATGTCACTGTTTCGTATGGACGGTCTCGTAGCCGTGGTCACCGGAGCCGGCCGCGGCATCGGTCGGGGTATCGCCTTGGGCTTCGCCGATGCTGGCGCTGATCTGGTGATCACCGCCCGACGCGAACACGAACTCGAGGAGGTCGCCGAACGAATCCGCGAACGCGGTCGCTCGGTCGCGCTCCTTCCCGCCGACATCACCGCTCCCGAGACCGTGCCGGCCTTGGTGGAGACCGCGATGACGACGTTCGGTCGCCTCGACACCTGGGTGTCCAACGCCGGCACCTCGGAGTATCCGGGAACGTTTGCTTTCACCGAGTTCCCTGAATGGCATTGGGATCAACAGCTCGCATTGAACCTCCGCCCGCATTTCGTCGCCGCAAAGGCCTGTGCCGAGGTGATGGAACCCGGGTCCACTCTGATTGGTATCTCCTCGATCGCCGCGCTCAAACCGGCGGTCACTTTTGCCGCGTACGGCGCAGCCAAAGCGGGAATGAACTCTCTCGCGGTCACACTCGCGACCGAACTGGGCCCCAAGGGCATCCGCTCGAACGTGATCTCGCCGGGGACCGTGCCCACCGAAGCGACCAAGCGGGTGGGTCATGTCACTGATGAGCAACTCGAAGCCACGGCCAAACGTCTTCCGGCCGGACGCCTCGGCACGCCCAGTGACATCGCCGCCGCCGCCGTCTGGTTGGCATCCCCGGCCGGGTCCTGGGTGACCGGCCAGAACATCGTGGTCGCCGGCGGAGCCTGATCACGCCTCGGCGAGGTCGCGCAAGCGTTCCAGAGTGGCGGCCAACATCGCGACGGGAACGACCGGCCACCTCGTGACACGCGCCTTCATCTCAGGATCGAAGTCGGACCAGTCACAGGACAGTTCGACCTCACAGTGACCCTCGTCTACAGGTCGGATCGCATACGCGTACACATGCCCCAACGGCGGGCCGTCGACAGCTCCCACACTCCACGCAAAGAGTCGGTCCCCCTCGAAGGCCGTCACGGTGTTGCGCACCGTGTAGCGCCCGATGGGAATGTCACCCAGCGGCGTGCGGTCCATGTCCATGATGAAGGAGTCACCCACTGCGGTGCAGGGACGCGAGTCCGGTGCTGCGACGAGCATGCCGGATCCGTCGATGCGTACGTGCATCTCGGGATCACAGACCATCTCGAACACCGTTCGTGCCGAAGCCGTAACCGTGGCGCTGACCGCCACCCGTTCTGCTGCTGATGCGTCACCGTTCGCCATCGTCCACCTCCGCGATGGCGGGACGTTAGCGGTGACGGGACATCGGGGCGTGACCGGATTCGATCATGGCGTCGACCTCGGGTCGCGACCCACCGACTACGGTCAGGAAGCGGGGAGGTGAGACATGTGACCGCGACCCCGACTCGACAGGACCTGACATCACCGGATCCCGATGGGGACTCGGTGGGCGCTCGTCGCCAACCCCATGCCGAGCTCGCAAGGTATCTCGAGGTCCGAGGCCTTACCGACGCGTTGTGCGCGGAGTTGAGTGCCGAGGACCAGACCGCTCAATCGATGCCGGATGTCAGTCCGACCAAATGGCATCGCGCCCACACGACCTGGTTCTTCGAAACCTTCGTTCTCCGGCCTCACCACCCCGGGTACATCGAGTTCGACCCCGGGTTCGAGCATCTGTTCAACAGCTACTACGAAGGGGTCGGGTCGCCGTATCCGCGCGCCGAGCGCGGGGCGATCACCCGGCCCGGAATCGAACGGATCGCGCAGTACCGAGACCATGTCGACTCGGCGATGGTCGAGCTGTTGGCACCCGGGTGCGACGCTCCCACCGCCGAACTCGTGACCCTGGGACTGCACCATGAACAGCAGCATCAAGAACTCCTACTCATGGACATCGCCCACGTGCTGTCGCGACATCCCGACCATCCGGCATACCGACCGGTCATGGCCGACGCGCCATCACCGCTTCTCGATCCCGGTTGGATCACCATCCCGGGTGGGGTCGTCGAGATCGGACACGACGGGAACGGATTCGCCTTCGACAACGAAGGCCCCCGCCACCGGGTCTGGCTCGAACCCTTCGAGATCGCAACGCGACTCGTCACCAACGGCGACTGGTGCGAGTTCATCGCTGATGGGGGCTACGAGCGAAGTTCGCTGTGGCTGAGCGACGGATGGAACCACTGCCGCACTGCCGGATGGCGCGCTCCGCTGTACTGGTCCAAGCCGGACGGTTCCTGGGTCGAAGGCACCCTCGGCGGTCGCACGGAGCTGGATCCGCACCGCCCGGTCAGCCACGTGAGCTTCTACGAGGCCGAAGCGTTCGCCCGATGGAAGGGTGCTCGACTGGCCACCGAGGCCGAATGGGAGCAGGCCGTGACCTCTCAGAGAATCTGTCCTGACGATCCCAAGGACGCAGAGTCTCGTTTCGATCCGAACCGCCTCCTGCCCCGACCCGCCACGCCCGGTGGCGGGTCGACATCGGAACTGGCCGAAGCCTTCGGACGCGTCTGGCAGTGGACCGCCAGCGCTTATCTCCCCTACCCCGGATTCCGTCCGGCGCCAGGAGCCGTGGGGGAATACAACGGCAAGTTCATGTCCGGTCAGATGGTGCTGCGCGGCAGCAGCTGTCTGACCCCTCCCGGTCATGCCCGGGTCAGCTATCGCAATTTCTTCCCGCCGAGCGCCCGATGGCCGATGACCGGAGTCCGCCTGGCTCGAGACGTCACGTCGTGACGGGTGCGATACCTCCGCGCCGGCGCCACGCCCACGACCCTGAGCCGTCCGACATCGACGATCGACGGGCTCTATCGAGCAGCAGGGTCACAACGCGACTTGGACAGCAACCCGATCGGTGACCACCGGCAGGATCAACTCGGCGATCACTCGGCGATGTTCGGGATGATCTCGGTAGACGAGATAGTCCTCACGACTCGCAAAGTCGGCCACCACCACGAAATCGGCGTTGCCCTCGTTGATACCGAGATCCGCACCGAAGTCGTAGGCGACGATCGTTCCCACCGCGGCAGGAAGCGCCGACAAGGCCCTACGCAACGCTTCGACGTCGGCGTCGGTGACCCCGTCACGCCAACGGAACATCACCACATGGCGCACGGCGCCACCGCTGGCGCCCGTCCTGTCGTCACCATTCATGTCGATCACCTTTCTCGGGCGCTCCTGACTGTCATCAGGGCGAGTCCCGACCACCACTCGGAGCCTCGTCTCGGGACATCGGTGGCCCGCTCGGATTCGCCCACGCCCCATCGTGTCACCGTCGCCCGGGTCGATCCCCATCTGCAACGATCACGTCTCGGGATCGACGGGCGCTGACTCACGTCGCCGGCGAGGCGCGTCCCATGGCTGTGTAGCGTCGTCGCTGGTGGCCACGGCCAACCGGTCAGGTTCCCCCGGGTAGGTACTGTGCGGCCATGGATCCTCAGTCCGAACCATCCCTCGAGGAAGCCGGCCGGGCGATCTTGTCCGGAGCCACCTATACCGAGCCTGCGGTCTTCCACGCCGCGGCGGCCCGATTACGACGCGACGACCCTGTTCATCGGGTCGAACACCCGGATTTCAACCCGTTCTATGTGATCTCCCGACATGGTGACGTTCATGACATCGAGGTTCGTCACGCCACCATGCTGAACGCTCCCCGGGCGATCCTGGGCACCAAACAAGCCGACGAGAACCGCAAACTCCAAGGCCATCTCGTGACGTCACTGGTGCAGATGGACGATCCCGCACACCGTCTGCATCGCCAGTTGACCGCTGAGTGGTTCCTGCCCAAGAACCTCGCCCGGCTTCAGTCGCATCTCGATGATCTCGCTCGACGTTCCCTCGACCAGATGATCGCCGCGGGTGGTCGATGCGACTTCGCAGCCGATATCGCGATGCAGTTTCCGCTCTATGTGATCCTCACGATCCTCGGCCTTCCCGAATCCGACTATCCGCGCATGTTGCAGTTGACCCAGGAACTCTTCGGTGCCGAAGACCCTGAGTACGCACGCGACGAGGACCGTCTCGCCAGCCTGAAACAAACCGTGGCCGAGTTCGTCACCTACTTCGACGCGTTGACCGCGACCCGTCAGGCCGAACCCGCAGACGATCTCGCCTCGGTGATCGCGAACGGCATCATCGATGATCGTCCCATCGGTCACCGCGAACAGTTGGGCTACTACATCATCGTGGCCACCGCCGGTCATGACACGACCTCCAATGCGATGTCAGGAGGTCTGCTGGCTCTGCTCGAACATCCTGAAGAGCTCGATCGCCTACGACGGGAACCGTCACTCCTCGCGACGGCGGTGGACGAAATGATCCGGTGGACATCACCGGTGAAGCACTTCATGCGGACCGCGACCCAGGATCATGAGATCGCCGGGACCACGGTGCATGCCGGCGAAGACGTCTTGTTGTCGTATTGGTCGGCGAATTTCGACGATCGGGTGTTCACTGATCCGTTCCGTTTCGATGTCTCGCGTTCCCCGAACAAACATCTCGCGTTCGGCTTCGGAATCCATTACTGCCTGGGAGCGATGCTCGCCCGGATGGAACTCAAAGCGATGTTCACCGCCCTGATCCCTCGCCTTCGCCATATCGAACTGGACGGCACTCCGGAGTGGACCCGCTCCACCTTCGTCAGCGGCCTCAAACGACTACCGGTCCGCTACCAACTAGGGTGACTCCATGGCTTTGACGGTGGTAGGACGCGGCAAACTACGCGAATGGTTCGACGGTGATCCGGTGTGGAAAGAGATCACCCCGAAGCGACGCAAGAAACTCGACGCCCAAGCCGAGGCGCTCGCTGAAGCCGGAGTCGAAGGTGGTGACGTCACCCAGTTCGCTGCCGGTGCTGGTGGTGGGACCGCTGCGGTTGCGGCATCCGACGACCTCGAGGACAGCGAGATGATCGATGAGGTCGAGGACGCCGATGGGGGCGAAGGCGGCAGCGACAAGAAGGCGGCCGCTGGTAAGGCCGCCAGCAAGGCCTTCACCAAGCCCAAGATCACCGGGCCGACCATCACGTCCAAGGGAATCAAGGGTCCCAAAGTGAAGGCACCCAAGATGAAAGCCATCAAGGTCAAGGCACCCAAGATGAAGGCCCCCAAAATCAAGTGAGTCCCCCTGTGGACGTCGATGACGAAGCTGGGCCCTCGAGGGCGGACTACCGCCGGTGACGTCGGCGTTCGAGGTCGATCGACTCTCGGGAAGTCTCGGCGCCGTCGTGTCCGGGCTCGACGTGTCGAGCCCCTCGAGCATCGAGACCGTCCTCGAGTTGTTGGAGCGTCACCATGTGGTGGCGTTGATCGATCAGTTCCTCGATCTCGACGCACTCGAAGCCCTCACCGATGATCTCGGAGGACGGTCGATCACCCCATTCATCGATCCGATACCGGGACGCCCCTTCGTCATTCGGGTGGTGAAGGAACCTGATGACGAGCTGAATTTCGCCAACGCATGGCATACCGATCTGTCGTATCTAGCCGCACCACCGGCGTACACGGTGCTTGCGGCTGTCGAGGTACCAGACGTGGGTGGGGACACGATCTGGGCGAATCAACACCTCGCCTACGACACCCTGCCCAACCATCTGCAAGAGCAGCTCCTCACGATGACGGCACGCCATTCCGCCGGGGTCGCATACGGAACGGGCGGATACCTCGAGCGGGTCGCGTCCAAGTCCTCGATGACGATCGCCCCCTCCCCCGAGGCTCATGCCAGCCAGGAGCATCCCGTGGTGGTCGCCCATCCCCGCAGCGGTCGGGCGGCGCTGTACGTGAATCCGGTGTACACCACCGAGATCCTGCGACCCGACGGCACCTCGGACCCGAACCTGCTCGCGCGCCTCGTGAACCATGCCACCCATCCCAACCTCACCTGTCGCCTGCGATGGCGCCCAGGGATGGTGGCGATCTGGGACAACGTCGCCACCCAACACCTCGCGATCAACGACTATGCACGTGAACGTCGCGACATGGTGCGCACATCGGTCGCCGGATCCCCTCTCCCCCGGTACGTCCCGAGCCCCGCCTGACGCCAAAGAGGCTGTGGCGCTCATGGGAGACTTCGGCGATGGATGCTCATGTCGACACCTTCCGTATGGATGTGGACCCGGCGGTGATCGCCGATCTGCGAGACCGCCTCGAGCGCACCCGGTGGCCTGATCAGATTCCCGAGACCGGCTGGGACTACGGATGCGAACTCGCATCCCTCCAACAACTCTGTGACTACTGGGCCCATGACTTCGACT